>NZ_FOWG01000003.1:0-777135 GCF_900115375.1 Variovorax sp. PDC80
CTCAGCATCACGGCCATGGCCTACCAGAGCCGCTGGAACTCCACCGACCAGATCCCCGAACGGCTGGTCGACAGTGGCGAGCTCTCGCGCTTCGGTTCGCTCAACACCACCGACGGCGGCAAGACGCGCCGCCTCAGCCTGTCGGGCAAGTGGTTCGACAACAGCCCCGAGGGGCAGACGCAACTGAGCGGCTATGTCATCGACTACCGCTTCGACCTGTTCTCCGATTTCACCTATTTCCTCAACAACCCCGAGCAGGGCGACCAGTTCGAGCAGACCGATCGTCGTCGGGTCTTCGGGCTGCAGGGCACGCACAGCCGTCCCAATCAGATTGGAGGACTCGATGGCGTCCTGAGCTTCGGAGGCAGTTGGCGCGGTGACCGCATCGGCGAGGTAGGCCTGTACAACACGGTGGCCCGCGAGCGGATCTCGACCGTGCGCAACGACAAGGTGCAACAAGACCTGTTCTCCATGCACGCCCAGCAGCTCGTGAACTTCAGCGAACGCTGGCGCGGCTACGTGGGCCTGCGCGGCGACCTGCTGCGCTACGACGTGCAGGGGCGCGAACCGCTCTATGGCCCCGTCAACAGCGGACGCGGCCACGACTCGCTCGTGAGCCCGAAGGCCGGCCTGGCCTTCACCGTGACGCCGGCCCATGAGCTCTACCTCAACGTAGGCACGGGCTTCCACAGCAACGACGTGCGCGGCGCGACGATCAATGTCGATCCGACGAACGGCCTGCCCGCGGACCGTGTGCCCGCGCTCGTGAAGGGGCGCGGTGCCGAGATCGGCTGGCGCTTCCAGCCCAGCGAGGACTTCAGCCTCACCACAGCGCTCTGGCAGCTGCGGCTCGACTCCGAGCTGGTTTACGTCGGCGACGCCGGCACCACCGAGCCCGGCCGCGCCAGCAGCCGCCGCGGCATCGAGGCCACGCTGCGCTGGAAGCTCGGTTCGCGCTGGCGCTTCGAAGCCGATGCGGCGATCTCGCGCGCGCGCTTCCGGGGCCTCGCACCTGAAGGCGAAGGCAACTACATCGACAACGCGGTGGAGCGCGTGTTCGCGGCCGGTGTCATCTACACCGAAGGGCCACTGACGGCCTCGCTTCGCCTGCGCTACATGGGCCCGCGCGCGCTCGACACGCTGAACACGGTGCGCTCGCGCGCCACCACGCTGCTGAACTTCGGCGCGCGCTATGCGGTCAACAAGCAGCTCACCTTGGGCCTGGACGTGTTCAACCTCGCGGGCCGCAAGGGCAACGACATCGAGTACTTCTATGCCTCGTGCAGCGCGGGCGAGGTGGCGCGCGGTGCCTGCGGCGACGGCATCGACGGGCGCCACATCCATCCGATGGAGCCGCGCAGCGCGCGGGTCAGCGCACGCTGGACCTTCTGAACGAAAGAAAGCGCGCGCCTTGCCTCGAGATTGAATCTGCATCGTGGCCCGGCCCGTAGTTGCAGCAGTCGATGCGCAATTCGCGCCGGCATCCTCACCAGGAGTACTCGCATGAAGAACAGATTCAATCGCATGGCCACGGTCGCCTTGGCCATCTCGCTGAGCTTGGGCTCGTTCGCCGCGCTCGCGCAGGTCACCGTCGGCGGTGCACCGATGTATGCCACCAAGGACATCATCGACAACGCAGTGAATTCGAAGGACCACACTACGCTCGTCGCCGCCGTCAAGGCAGCGGGCCTGGTCGAGACCTTGAAGGGTCCAGGCCCGTTCACCGTCTTCGCGCCGACGAATGCAGCCTTCGCCGCCCTGCCCGCGGGCACCGTCGATACGCTGCTGAAGCCCGAGAACAAGACGATGCTGACGGGCATCCTGACCTACCACGTCGTGCCCGGAAAGATCGATGCGGCCGCGCTGACCAAGATGATCATGGACGGCAAGGGCTCGGCGACGCTCAAGACCGTGGCCGGCGGCAACCTCACGGCCAAGTCCAGCGGCGGCAAGGTCATGATCACCGACGAGAAGGGCGGCTCCGCGACCGTGACCATCGCCGACGTGTACCAGTCGAACGGCGTGATCCATGTCGTCGACAAGGTGCTGCTGCCCAAGTAATCCATCGCGCACCCGCCCGCGCAAGCTGCGCGGACGGTTCGAAACGCGCCGGAGCCCCGACATCGATCGGGGCTTTTTTCTTTCACGCGGTGCGGCCGCGCCACGGCCTCCCGCTCAAGCGAACGGCAGGATCTTCACGTCGAACACGCGCTCGCAGAACCAGATGGCCGCCACCGCCACGGCCACGACGGAGCCGCCGCGCAGCACCACTGGCGCATAGCCGCGCCAGCCGCGCAGCGACAGCAGCACGACCAGCGCCACGGCCACCACCATGAGCTGGCCCGCTTCCACGCCGAGGTTGAACTGCAGCAGCGCGAGCACGAAGCCGCGCAGCGGCAGGTCGAGTTCGCCGAGCGCGCCCGCGAAGCCGAAACCATGGATCAGGCCGAACAGGAAGCTGAAGAGCTTGCGCCGGCCGCGCAGCAACGGCCGCAGGTTGTCCACGGCCGCGAGGATGATCGTGATCGCGATGCCCGGCTCGACGATGCGCGGCGAGAGGCTGACGATCTTCAGTCCGGCCAGCGCCAGCGTGATCGAGTGCGCGATGGTGAACATGGTGACGATGCCGAGCATCGGCCAGATCGCGTCGCGCCAATGCCTCACCGGTGTCCAGCCGCCATCGCCACGCCGCAGCAGCACTGCGGGCAACAGCAGGCACAGCAGGAACAGGATGTGGTCGTAGCCGATCAGGATGTGATGGATGCCGTCGCGGAAGAAGCCGGGGCTGTCGCTCTCGGCATTCGCTGCGGGCGTAGAAGATCCCGCCACCGCGCCCGGCCATGGCAGCGTCACGCTGCCGGCCGCGGGATCGAGCGAGTGGACTGCCGGCGAAGCACCACCGTCCGAAGCGATCCGCAGCAAACCGCGATGCGTCGGATCGATCTCGCGAAACAACCGGTAGTCGATCTCGAGCGTGGACCCCGTATCACATCGCGCGTGCAGTTGCAGCACGAGGTAGGCGCCATCGACGCGGTCCTCGATCGCAGGCGGCCGGGCCTCAACCAGCGCGCACCGGCCCTGCTGCAACTGGAGCCGCGCGAGCGCATAGGCACGGATGTCGTCGAGCCGCGAACGCACCTCGCCCCAGCGCAGTCGGCGGTCGCCATCGCGGTCGAGCTCGAGCGTCGCGTCGAGATCGCGCAGCGCGATGTCCCAGCGCAGGTCCAGGCCCTCGGCATCGCGCTGGATCTGCAGGTAGGCATCGCTGGCCTTGTGGGCGTGCGCGGCGCCCGGTGCGAGCGCCAGGAGCAGCGCCAGCGCGAACACCAGGACGGCGGCGAGCCCGATGCGGCGACGTTCAGGGAATGGCATCGACACGTGCGTCCTTCAGTCCGATCTCGCGCATCAGCGCCTTCGCTTCATCGCGCGCGGCCGCATCGCCGGCGGCCGAGGCCGCGCGCGCGAACACCAGCAGGTCGATCGGTTCGCGCTGCAGGCGCACATTGAGGCGGGCCAGCTCGACAGCGCGCTTCGCATCGCCTTGCACATCGAGCGCGAACATCGCCTCCTCGCGTGCGTGCTGCGCGGTGGTGCCGGGCCGCAGCGCGGCGGCCTCGAAACGCTCGCGCAGTTCCTCGGCCTCGGGAACCACCGCGCGCGGTGCCTGCGGCTTGCCCGCCGGCGTGTGCGCGATGGCCAGCCGCAGCAGCACCGCATCGCTGCGCGCTTCCTTCGCGAGCAATGAAGGGATCTCGCGCAACCGACCCGCACGCTGCAGGAAATCGCTGTAAGCCAGCAGCAGATAGCCCGAACGCTCGGCTGCGAGCGCCTTGCGGTACGCGGCATCCGCCTCGGCGGGCCGGCCCGCGAGCTCCTCGATCTCGGCGATCGAGGTCCACAGCCACTGCCGCGTTCCGGCCTGTGGCGCACCGGCCAGCGAAGGATCGGCCAACAGGCCTCGCAGCGCGTCGCGCGCGGCGGCATGGTTGCCGCGCAGGCCCGCGTTCTCCGCCAGGCAGGCCACGCCATAGAGCGCCGGCCCCACGCGGCCCAGCGCGCGGCAGGCAGCATCGGATTCGTCGTAGCGTCCGCGCACGCGCAGCACGGTCGCGAGCGTGATCCAGCCCTGGGGATCGGCGGGCCGGCGCGCCAGCGCCGCCTTCAACAGGGTTTCGGCGCCATCGAAGTCATGAAGGAACTGGGCGACGGTGGCACGCATCACCAGCACCGCGGGCGGTGTGTGGGCGATGGGCGTGGCGTCCCAGGCCTGCAGCGCGGCCGCGGCCTGGCCGGCATAGCGCGCATCGCCCTGCGAGCGCGCGAGGTCGAGGTAGGTGGTCGCGGCCTCGATCGCGGTGGCCTCGTCGCCGGGCCGCTGGGCCAGCTCGCGGCGCAGCTTGCGCTGCGCATCGAGCCAGCCGGCGATCACGGGCAGTTTCTCGACCACCTCGTCGTCGCTGGCCGGCACCCGTGGCGCCGCGAGCGCCGCCCCGGCCGTACCCAGCAACAACAACAGCGCCGCCGCGCGAGCCAGCCGGTTCGCGGCCCGCCGCGCGGCACGCTGCGCCTGCTTCATTGCGTGGCGACGGGGTCCTTGGTCTCCGACGTCGGCGCCGGATCGAAGGCGGCCACGTTGGCCGGCTCCGCCGTGTCGAGCACCGAGGCGACCAGCGACTGCACGTAGGCGATGAAGCTGTCGTAGGCGTCGGCTTGCGGCGGCGGGTTCTCCGGCGGGTTGCCGCTCACCGGCGGGAACGGATAGAACACGGCGCCACCGCCGCCGCCCCCGCCGCAGCCGGCGAGGAAGGCGGTCACCAGCAGCAGGCCGGCGATGCGAGGGATGTAGCGGTTCATGCCGGCATCCTCCTCAGCGCGCGGCCGATGCCGAGGTCGAACCCGGCAGCGGCGTGTTGAGGTACGGGAAGGCATCGGGGAACTGCGTGGGGCTCTGCGCGGCACCATCGGTCAGCGCGGCGCTGCCCGCGGGCGCGTCGGCCGGCTTGCAGCCGACCTTGAGCGTGTCGCTGGCACCGGTGGCCACGCACAGCACGCCCATGGCCACGCGCAGCTCGGCATCGACCACGTCGTCGCCCGGCCGGCGTCCGTTCGGGAAGCCCGCGTTGTCGCCACCGAGCACGCCGAGGTTGCTCTGGTTCGCCTTCACCGTGGGCGCGATGGACGTGTTCAGCCGCAGCATTTCCGACGCCTTGACGTTGGCCGGCTTGTTCACGCCCTCCACGCCCGTGAGGAAGGCCGCGACCAGGTCGGTGCGCGGGAAGTTGGTGGGCGCGGGCGCCGAGAACAGCGTCTGCACCAGCGCCGGCAAGGTCGGGTTGGTCACGTAGTCGGCGAACTGCGCGTCGTCCTGCGGCTTGGAGCTGTTGAAGCGGTCCTTGTCCTTCAGGCCGATCACCACCTCGTTGACCAGCGGCATGCCCAGGCGCGAGACCTGGGCCCAGGCGCCGCCGTTGATCGCGGTGGTGCCGTGGCCGCTCTTGGGCGGGCTGGCGATCAGGCGCCCCTGGCGCACGCTGGCCGTGGTCCAGCCGCCCACGATCGGATGGCCGGCGGTGGTGATGCACGAGATCGGCACCTCGAGCGCCATGGTCGTCACGTTCTTGTCGGCCAGCGCGTCGGGGTTGGCCGAGCTCGAGCCCAGCGGATTGAGGTTGATCAGGTCGAACACCTGGCCCAGGGCCACGGTGAACGGATCCTTGCGCTGGCCGACGAACACGCGGCCCTGCGTGGCGCAGCCCGGAATGTTGACCGTGTAGAGATGCTGGTTCGCATAGGTGGCATAGCCGGTCGGGCCGCCGAAGGTCTTGTCGCCGATGTTGTCGGTGGGCTTGTCGAACTCGGTGCCGCCGCCCGCCTTGGACACGGCCTCGACCTTGCCCTTGCGGCGATCGCCGCGCACGATGTTCAGCGTGTAGGTCTCGCGCAGGTTGCTGGTGGCCTGGTTCGGCCCGCTGATGCCGCCGGCCTGCACCAGCGGGATCGACACCTGCTTGCCCGCGATCGGCAGCTGGATGTCGCGCAGCGTGTTCTTGAACCTGAACTGGAAGGTGATGTCCTCGACCGCGTTGCCGTCGGTGTCGAGGTGGATCTCGTACAGGCCGTTCGGGTCCATGGTGAAGTAGTTGGGACCGCCATACGGGCTCTGGTCGGGCTGGTAGTTGGCGATCAGCGTCACGAAGTCCTGGCGGCCGGCTTCGTAGCTGCGGAACATGTAGAAGTCGGTGGCATCGAGCTTGGGCATGCCCGCGATCGACGGCGCCTCTCGGTGGCTGGATGCGATGGCACCCACGGCGGTCACGGCACTGAGCACGAAGACACAGGCCCTTGCGGGGGGTAGGGAGAATCTCATCGGCGTCACCTCGGTGTAAATGGTGGATGTGCGGGCACGACTCGTCCGACGAAAACGTCGGCTCTGGATGAGTACGAACCGAAGGTTCAACCGGATGTGCTTTTTTTACCGAGGGTTTTCACCGCGCAGCGCGGCCGTGGAAGTGCTACGCGCGCGTTCCCGCGAGGGCGCGCGCGGCCCTTCCTTCCGTCACCGAAACGTCACGAACTCAGCGGCTCGTGAACACGAGCACCGAGCGCCCCGTCGCCAGATAGTCGCCGCGCGCCGCGTCATCGCCCACGCCCAGTGCCGGGTCGGCACTGTCGAGCACCAGCGTCCACGCGCCGGCGGGCGCGGCCGGCAGCGTGAAGGGCACGGCCTCGTGCCAGGCGTTGAACACCAGCAGCACGCTCGCGTCGTGCGCCGCCACCGGAATCGCCGACACCGGCGCGCGGCCGTCGAGCAGCAGCGCGAACGAGCGCGTCTGCGGGTCGTCCCAGTGCGAGGGCTGCATCTCTTCGCCGGCCGGCGTGAACCAGGTCGAGTCCTTGGCGCCGATGTCCTCGAACCAGGCGCCGGCCAGGAAGCGGTTGCGCCGCAGCACCGGGAATTCCTTTCGCAGCGCGAGCAGGCGGGCCGAGAAGTCGCTCAGTGCGCGCCCTGCTTCGCCGCCGGCCGCGGCCCAGTCGACCCACGAGATCTCGTTGTCCTGGCAGTAGGCATTGTTGTTGCCCTGCTGGGTGCGGCCGAACTCGTCGCCGGCCAGCAGCATCGGCGTGCCCTGCGACAGCAGCAGCGTGGCCAGCAGGTTGCGCTGCTGGCGCGCGCGCAGCGCGAGCACGGCCTCGTCGTCGGTCGGGCCCTCGACGCCGCAGTTCCACGAGCGGTTGTCCGAATGGCCGTCGCGGTTGTCCTCGCCGTTGGCCTCGTTGTGCTTGTCGTTGTAGCTCACGGTATCGGCCAAGGTGAAGCCGTCGTGCGCGCTGATGAAGTTGACGCTGGCCCAGGGCCGCCGGCCGCGGTGGTTGAAGCGCTCGCCGCTCGCGGTGAGGCATTGCGCGAGCTTGCCCGCGGTGCCCTCCTCGCCCTTCCACCAGGCGCGCACGGTGTCGCGGAACTGGTCGTTCCACTCGGCCCAGCCGGGCGGGAAGCCGCCGACCTGGTAGCCGCCGGGGCCGATGTCCCAGGGCTCGGCGATCAGCTTCACGCTCGAGAGCACCGGGTCCTGCCGGCAGCTCTTGAGGAAGCCGCCGCCCTCGTCGAAGCCATGCGGCTCGCGCGCGAGGATGGTCGCGAGGTCGAAGCGGAAGCCGTCCACGCGCATCTCGGTCACCCAGTAGCGCAGGCTGTCGGTCACCATCTGCAGCACGCGCGGATGACTGAGGTTCACGGTGTTGCCGGTGCCGGTGTCGTTGATGTAGTAGCGCGGCGTGTCGGGCAGCAGCCGGTAGTAGCTCGCGTTGTCGATGCCCTTGAACGAGATCGTGGGGCCGAGCTCGTTGCCCTCGGGCGTGTGGTTGTAGACCACGTCGAGGATCACCTCGAGGCCGTGCGCATGGAAGCGGTCGACCATGTGCTTGAACTCGTCGATCTGCGGCCCGTCCATGTAGCGCGGATCGAGCGCGAAGAAGCCGATGGTGTCGTAGCCCCAGAAGTTGGTCAGGCCCTTCTCGAGCAGCGAGGACTGGTTCAGGAACATCTGCACCGGCAGCAGCTCCACGCTGGTCACGCCGAGCGCGCGGATCGGCGCCAGCACCTCGTCGCGCGCCATGCCCGCGAAGGTGCCGCGGAACTGCTCGGGCACCTGCGGATGCTGCATGGTGAAGCCGCGCACATGGGTCTCGTAGAACACGGTCTCGGGCCAGGGCACCCGCAGCGCATCGGTCTGCGTCCACTCGAAGCGCGAGTCGACCACCACGCACTTGGGCACCAGCGGCGCGCTGTCGCGCTCGTCGAAGCTCAGGTCGCCATCGGCATGGCCCACGGTGTAGCCGAACAGCTCGGGGCCCCACTTCAGCTCGCCCATGTAGGCCTTGGCATAGGGGTCGAGCAGCAGCTTGTGGTGGTTGAAGCGATGGCCCTTCTCGGGCTCGTAGGGACCGTGCACGCGCAGGCCGTAGCGCGCGCCGGGCTGCAGGCCGGGCACGAAGCCGTGCCAGATCTCGTCGGTGTACTCGGGCAGGGTGACGCAGCCGACCTGCGTGGTGCCGGCCTCGTCGAAGATGCAGACGTCGACCCGCGTGGCATGGGCCGAGAACACGGCGAAGTTGACACCGTCGCCATTGAAGGTGGCGCCCAGCGGGTGCGCGGTGCCTTCGAGCACCGTCAGGGGGGTCGTAGCGTGAGGGGTGTCGGCCATGGCGTGTGGGTGATCGGGCTGAGGGGTTGCGGGAAGGGACGGCAAAGTCTCCGTGTCCCCCGCGCGCACTTGCGGCAGCACTTGGCGCAGCCGCGCGTAGGCGGCGCGCCCGTCATCCGGCCACGCCGGCCGGCGGCTCATAATGCGGCCCGTCGCCGGACCCGGAACCCCGGGGTCCCTGCCCGAGTCCACCACGGCTCCTCTGCAACCGCACTCCTCTCCCATGACCGACAAAGAACGCCTCGACTACCTCCAGGGACAAGTGGCCGCGCTCAAGAGCTTCTGCCTGGCTCTGATGTCCTCGCACCCCAATCCCAGGCTGCTGTTCGACCGGATGGAACGATTCGGCAACCAGCAGGCGGGCATCCTGCTGGGCCAGCCCACGTCGGATGCGCTGCTGCAGGGCGCCGATGCCATGCGCGACCAGCTCCTGGCCTATGCCCGGGAGCTGCAGGCGGCGATCGACAAGAAGTCGGAAGCCGACAAGGCCTGAGGCCTTCGTTCGGCCGCCGGGCCCTGGATCGGGCCTGCGCCTACTGCGAATTCGCGGGGGTCGAGGTCTCGAACTCGATGCCGCCGACGAACTTCTGCAGGAAGTTGTAGATCAGGCAGCCGATGGCCACCGCGCAGTAGGCGAAGACCAGGTACATGAGCGGCGCGAGCAGCAGGAGCAGCAGCGACGGCCCGCTCTTGCCGGCCGGCTGCACCAGCGCGAACAGCAGCGCGAAGGGCACGAGGAACACCAGCGAGGTGACCGCCATCATGACGCCGAACACCTTGCCGTTCTGATGCGGTGAGAGTCGCGAGATCTGTTGTTTCATGGGGCGGCGCCTCCTCGCGCCTGGGTTCGAAATCGGACGGATAGCGTACCAGCGCGGGCCTGGCGGCGACGGTGTTACGCTCTCGGGCGCCCTCCTGCCCGCCGCCGCGCAGGCAGTAAAAAAAGGCCCAGCCACCCGCGGCCCGTCCGCCACGCAAGGAAGCCAAGGCCACGGCCTGCAGCGCAACCTTCCCCGACATTCCATTTCCATGTCCACCTCCACCCCGATCACCTCCTCCCGCACGCTGTCCTACGTCGCGCTCTTCGCCGCGCTGATCGCCGCCCTGGGCGCCGTTCCGCGCATCGACCTGGCCCTGGGCGTGCCGATCACGCTGCAGACCCTCGGCGTGATGCTCGCGGGCTGCCTGCTCGGCCCGCGCCGTGGCTTTCTCGCGGTGGCGCTGCTGCTCGTGGGCGTGGCGCTCGGTCTGCCGCTGCTGTCCGGTGGCCGCGGCGGACCGGGCGCGTTCGTGACGCCCTCCGCCGGCTTCCTCGTGGGCTGGCTGTTCGGCGCCTTCGCCTGCGGCTGGATCATGCGGCGCTTCGCCGCCGCGCGCGGACGCACGCTGTTCGCCGCGGCGCTGGCCGCCTCGTTCATCGGCGGCATCGTCGTGGTCTACCTGTTCGGCATCGCGGGGCTGTCGCTGGTGGCCCACCTGCCGCTGCAGAAGGCGGCGCTCGCCAGCCTGGTCTTCGTGCCGGGCGACCTCGTCAAGTGCGTGGTCTGCGCGCTGGTGGTGCAGACCGTGGCGCGCGGCCTTCCGAGCTGGCGCCTCGATCGCGACTGATGACCGGCCCGGCGCCCGATTTCCGGACCGTCCATGCGCCGCTCGCCTGGTGGGCGCGGCACACGCCCGATGCCCTCGCGCTCGACGATGGCCACACGCGACTGAGTTTCGCCGCGCTCGCGGCACGCGTGGCGACGGAAGCCGCCGCATTGAACGAGGCGGCCACGCCGACGGTCGCCTGGGCCAGCGCGAGCGCCTCGCCGTCCGACCAGCTCGCGAGCTTCCTCGCGATCCTCGCGAGCAACCGCACGGCGGCCGTCGGCGATCCCGACTGGCCGCAGCCCATCAGGGACAAGGTGCAGGCGCGCATGGCGCAGCACCTGGGCGCGGCCGCCGACATCGAGGAAGCGGACGCGAGCACGCCCTTCTACATCGGCTTCACCTCGGGCAGCACCGGCGTGCCCAAGGGCTTCCGGCGCACGCACGGATCGTGGACCCACAGCTTCGAGATCTGCGTCCAGAGCTTCGGCCCCGCCACCGGCACCACCGTGCTGGTGCCGGGACGGCTCTCGCATTCGCTGTTCCTGTTCGGCGCGCTGCTGGGCCTGTGGACCGGCGCGGGCATGCGCCTGCAGCGCCAGTTCTCGGCGGCAGCCGCGCTCGACACGCTGCAGCGCGGTCTCGCGGGCAGCCTGGTCGCCGTGCCCAGCCAGTTGCTGCTGATGCTCGAGCATGCGCAGCGCCACGGCCTGGCGCCCGTGACGGGCACGCGCCTCGTGATGATCAGCGGCGCCCCGTGGCCGCGCGCGCGCACCGCGGCGCTGCGCGCGCTGTTTCCCGAGGCACGCATCGTCGAGTTCTATGGCGCGTCGGAAACCTCGTTCATCGCCTGGGCCGACAGCGACGAGGCACTGCCCGACGACGTGGTCGGCCGGCCCTTCGCCAATGTCGAGCTCAGGATCGAGCCGCCCTTGCCCGGACTGATCTACGTGCGCAGCCCGATGGTGTTCAACGACTACGTGACGCTGACGGCCGAGGAAGACGGCACTGCCGTGCTGCGCGACGGCGACTGGCTCTCGGTGCGCGACATGGGCCATGTGGACGAGAAAGGCTTCCTGCACCTGGTCGGCCGGCAGCAGCGCATGCTGCTCGTGCAGGGCAAGAACCTGTTCCCCGAGGAAGTCGAGAACGTGCTGGCCGGGCATCCGGCCATCGCGGCCGCTTCGATCCAGGGGCTGCCGCATCCGCTGCGCGGCATGGAGGCCGTGGCCTTGCTCGCGCTGTCGGCACCGCTCTCGCGCGAAGAACTGCAGGCCTGGTGCCGTGACCGGCTCGAGCCCTTCAAGCTGCCGCGGCGCTTCTACCGCGTCGACGCCTGGCCTCGCACGCCGAGCGGCAAGACGGATCACGCCGCGCTCGCGCGACAGTTGGCCGATGCGTCCGCGGCGCCATGGAGCCGGCTGTGAATCCGCCCGTGATCCTCGGCTGGGCCCGCAGCGCGGTGGTACCGGTCGGCGGCGCACTCGGCGCGCTGGCGGCGCACGAGATCGGCGCGCCAGTGCTGCAGGCGCTGCTGGCACGCGCCGGTGTTCCGGCGCAAGCGGTCGATGCAGTCGTCGCCGGCAACGCGCTGGGCGCGGGCGGCAATCCCGCGCGCATGGTCGCGTTGGCCGCCGGCCTGCCGGACCACGTCGCCGCGCTGTCGGTCGACACCCAGTGCTGCGCGGGCCTCGATGCCCTGACCCTGGCCGCCGGCCTGCTGGCCAGCGGCAATGCCGCCATCGCGATCGCGGGCGGCGTCGAGGCCTGGAGCCGCGCACCGATCCGCCAGCATCGCCCGCGCGATGCCGACGAGGCGCCCGTGCCCTACGACCGCCCCGCCTTCGCGCCCGATCCGGCGCGCGATCCCGACCTGCTGCTCGCCGCCGCGCGCCATGCCGCGCTGCATTCGATCGGCCGCGCGCAGCAGGATGACTTCGCGGCCCAAAGCCATGCGAAAGCGCTCGCATGGCGCGAACGCATGTCGCAGGAGATCGTGCCCATCGGCGCTGCCACTCACGACAGCTACGCGCGCGAACTCACGGTCTCGCGCATGGCGCGCATGCCGATCGAGGCGGTCGCGGACACGCTGTCCGACCCGGCCGTTGCGCTGGAGATGGCCGTCAGCCGCCTCGCGATCGCGCCGCGCGCCGACGGTGCCGCCTTCGTGCTGCTCGCCACGCCGCAGGCCGCGGCCGCGTTGAAGATCGCGCCGCGCTTCCATTGGCTGGGCGGCACCTCGATCGGTGTGGCGCCGGAGATGCCGATGCTCGGCGCCTCCACCGCCGCCGATGCGCTGCTGCGCCGTGCCGGCCTCGATGCGGGCGCACTCTGGGGCGCGGAGCTGCACGAGGCCTTTGCCGTGCAGGCGCTGTCTTTCATCCAGGCACTGGGCTTGCAGCCCTCGCGCCTGAACCGTGGCGGCGGCGGCCTGGGCCGCGGGCATCCGATCGGCGCCTCGGGCGCGGTCAGCCTGGTGCGCCTGCTCGCCGACATGCAGCACGATGCCCCGTCGGGCGCGCACGGCCTCGCGGCCATTGCCGGCGCGGGTGGCCTGGGCGCGGCGGGGCTGGTGCAGCGGCTCTAGCGCATCACGCGAAAGAAGTCGTCGAGCGGCCGCCGCGCGGTCCGCACGGCGTTCTCGGGCGCCTGCGGATCGGCATAGCCCAGGGCCATCCCACACACGATGTGGTGCTCGTCGCCCAGCCCCAGCGTCGAACGCACCAGGCCCGGATAGGACGCGATCGCGCCGATCGCGCAGCTGCCGATGCCCTGGGCGTTCGCGGCCATCATCAGCGCGAACAGGCACATCCCCAGGTCCATGTAGCAGCCACTGCCCATGCGTGCATCGATCACCACCAGCAGCGCCACGGGCGCATCGAAGAAGCGGAAGTTGCGCTCGAACTGCGCATCGCGCGCCGCCCGGTCCTCGCGTGCCGCCCCCAGCGCGCCATAGAGCGCCTGTGCCGCCGCGACCTGGCGCCGGCGCAGGCTGTGGGGCATCGGGCGCGGAAAGTAGCTGTAGTCCTCGGCTTCCTGCTCGCCGTTGCGGAATGCGCCCACCAGCGCCGCGCTCAGCCGCGCGCGGGCATCGCCTTCGAGCGAGATGAACTCGCCGGGCTGCAGGTTCGCGCCGCTCGGGGCGCGGCGCGCCTGGATCAGGAGCTGTTCGAGGCAGCCCTCGGGCAGGGCCTGGTCGGTGAAGCCGCGGGTCGAGCCGCGTTGCTCGAGCAGCGTCTGGAGTACGAGGGGGTCGGGGGCGGAAGAAGCGGCTGCCGGGTCGGAAGCGAGAAGGCTGTGCATGCCGCATTTTCGCAAGCAATGCGAAGCGACCGCCGGCGCGGAAGGAAGCTGCCGCGCCGAGCACCCCAGCGCTCGGATTTCACAAGGCCTTCGTATAGAGAAAGCGATCCTTCACCATCCAGACGATCGCCCCCTTCGGCTGCCTCGTCAACGACAGCATGAACCCCGGATCGTTCGGCTTCATCCACAGCTGCATGCCACCCGCCACGGTCGTCGGCGGGCCGAGGGCGGCCACGAGAAAAGCCTCGGCGTTCTCGACGCGCAGCGCCTCGAGCTTCGCCGCGAAGCCCCGCTCCTCGGCCGTCATCGCCGCCAGGGCCTGCGCATTCCTCGCCGCCGGCGACTGCCCCGGATCGAATCCGTAGAGCAGGCGGTTCAGCACGCCGTTCGAACTCTTCACGCCCAGAATGCCCATCAACTCCTCGAAGTAACCCACCGCGCGCTCGCGTTCCTCGGTGTCCTCGTTCTCCCAGGCGGGATAGGCCGCCTTGAACGCGGCCATGAGCTTCTCCTTGGGATTCGGCCGGTCCGCGAGCGGCTGCAACTGCACGGCCAGCGCATTGATCGTGGCCTCGAAGCGCAGGCGCTCCGGCTCGTTCATCGCGCCCGGGTACAGGGTTTCCGGCATGAATTTCTTCTTGGCGATGAACGCGGACAGCGCCCGGGCCTGGGGGCCCGGCGGCGTGGAAGGCGAAGGTGGAGCGGCCATGGCGAGTTGACAGAAAAGGATGAGGGCGAGCAGGAAGACGCGCATGCCGCGCACCATACCTCCAGTCGACGCCGCCGGGCGCCCCCGCTTTCCCCACTCCCCGCATATCCATGCATGGATTTCTTCGTTGGTCCGGCACCGGCCGCTTCCTAGCATCGGCCATCCCTGTTCAGAGGCAGTTCCGCTGCCGGTCGCCATGTCCATCGAAAAGCTCTCCCCCTCCCGCGAATCCGCAACCGTCGCGTTGCGCGCGCCCTCGCGCCGCGGCCTGCTGCAAACCCTCGTCTCGCTGGGCACGGTGGGCAGCCTCGGCGGGCTCGGCGCGGCCGCGCTCGTGGGCTGCTCGCGCGACGAGGCCAAGTCGGCCTCGGCCGACGCGCCGGCCATCGTCAGGAAGACCGGCGACAAGGTCGCGTTCAAGTACCCCGACAACCCCTCGTTCGACCTGATCTACCTGGCCGACCAGCTCGGCTACTTCGAGGGCACGAACACGCGGCCGCAGTACGTGGGCAAGATCGCGGCGCCGCAGATCATTCCGCTCGTGGGCACCGGCGAGATCGACTTCGGCAGCCGCATGGTGCCGCTGGTGATCTCGGCCATCGCCTCGGGCGCCGACCTCAAGGTGGTGGCGGCCGGCGGCAAGACGCTGCAGGAAGCGCCGCACATGAAGTACTTCGTACGCAAGGACTCGGGCATCCTCAAGCCCAAGGACCTCGAAGGCAAGACCATCGGCTTCAACAGCTTCGGCGCCTGCGCCGAGTTCGTGACCAAGAAGTACCTGCGCCAGCATGGCGTGGACGTGAACAAGATCAACTTCGTGGTGGTGCCCGACGAGCAGGCCGAGCAGACGCTGGTCACGCGCAACACCGACCTCGCGATCATCCACGCGCCCTTCTCGGGCCGCGCCGACCATGCCGACGCGCTGGTGCGGCTGTGGAGCGACTTCGACCTCGACGGCGGCCTCGGCGGCATGGCGCCCTACAGCGCGCACGGCCGCTTCATCCGCGAGCATCCCGAGGCGGTGCGCGACGTGGTGACGGCACTGGCCAAGGCCGGCAACTGGGTCAACGCGAATCCCGAGGAAGCGCGCAAGCTGGTCGCCAAGCGCATCAACATGGACCTGCAGAACGTGGACCGCTACGCCTACGTCGAGGACCTGGTGGTGACCGAGCCGCCGATCGAGTACTACGTCGACATCCTGCAGTCCGAGGGCAAGATCCCGGCCGGCAAGGTGGCGGTGAAGGACGTCTACACCAACGAGTTCAACCCCTACGCGCAGGCGCCCTCGCAGCCCGCCGCAGCGAAGACCTGAGCGGCGCGCGCATGAGCGGCATCAAGATCTCGGCGCGCGACGTGCGCATGGACTACGCGGCGCGCGGCGCGAGCGAGCGCGTGCGCGTGCTCGAGGGCTTCGACCTCGACGTGCGCGAGGGCGAGTTCCTCTCGGTGCTCGGCCCCTCGGGCTGCGGCAAGTCGACCTTCCTCGGCATCCTGGCCGGGCTCACCGAGCGCACCGGCGGGCGCATCGCCATCGACGGCCAACCGGTCGCGGGCGTGCACCGCAACCAGGGCGTGGTGTTCCAGGGCTATGCGTTGTTCCCATGGCTCACGGTGCTCGACAACATCGCGGTGGGCCTCGAGATCCGCGGCATCGGCAAGGCCGCGCGCCGCCGCACCGCGCAGGAATACCTCGAGCTCGTGGGCCTGCACGGCTTCGGCGAACGCTATCCGCACGAGATCTCGGGCGGCATGAAGCAGCGCGTGGCGATCGCGCGCTCGCTGGCCTACCGGCCCGACGTGCTGCTGATGGACGAGCCCTTCGCCGCGCTCGACGCGCAGACGCGCGAGATCCTGCAGGGCGAGCTGCTGCGCATCTGGGAGCAGTACCGCAAGACCATCGTCTTCATCACGCACAGCCTCGAGGAGGCGGTCTACCTGTCCGACCGCGTGGCCGTGATGACGCAACGGCCCGGCCGCATCAAGGCGATCATCGACATCCCGCTGGCGCGGCCGCGCTCGGCCGAGCTGCGCCATTCGCCCGAGTTCGCGGCCCTGCGCCAGCGCGCCTGGGAGGTGCTGAAGGACGAGGTGCAGATCGGGCTGAAGCCGCGTTCGCTCGAAGGCGTGAACCTGGGAGTGGTCTCGTGAGCGCGGTGCTCGAAGGCGCGCCCGCCGCGCCCGCGCCGCGCCGCACGCTGGCGCGCTTCGCCCGGTTCGCGGGCCGCTTCGCCGAGCGCGCCGCCGGCATCGTGCTGTTCCTTGCGCTGTGGGAAGCGCTGCCGCGCCTGGGCATCGTGAGCGACGCCTACCTGAGCCCGCCCTCGGCCGTGCTCGCGAGCATCGGGCAGCTGCTCGACAACGGCCAGCTCTGGAAGCACGTGGCCGCGAGCCTGCAGCGCTCGCTCTGGGGCCTGGTGCTCGCGAGCAGCGCGGGCGTGCTGCTGGGCCTGCTGATCGGCGGCTTCCGCCGGCTCGCGGCCATCGTCGACCCGGTGCTGCAGCTGTTCCGCCAGACCTCGGCCTTCGCGCTGTTCCCGGTCTTCATCCTGTTCCTCGGCATCGGCGAGCTGTCGAAGGTGGCGATCATCTTCTGGGCCTCGTTCTGGCCGGTGCTGCTGAGCACCGTGAGCGGCGTGAAGCAGGTCGACCGGCTGCTCGTGAACTCCGCGCTGTCGATGGGCGCCTCGCGCCGCTTCGTCTTCTTCAAGGTGGTGCTGCCGGCCTCGCTGCCCTCGATCTTCACGGGCGTGCGGCTCGCGGGCGCCTACAGCATCACGGCGCTGGTGGCGGCCGAGATGATCGGCGCGCATTCGGGGCTGGGCTTCCTCACGCTCAACTCGCAGGAGACCTTCCAGATCCCGACCATGTACGCCGGCATCCTGCTGCTGGCGGTGCTCGGGCTGTTGCTGAACTACCTGCTGGCGCTGCTCGAGCGCCGGCTGCTGCGCTGGCGGCGCGGGTTGAGCCTCGATGAGTGAGAGCCCGCGCCCTTCTTCCTCCTCGGCCGTGGCCGGCCTGCTCGACGGCGTCGGCCGCTGGCCCAGCCTGGTCGCGGCCGGGCCGGTGCTCGCGGTGGTCGCCGCGCTGGCCGCCGCCGGCGGTGCCTGGCCGAATGCCGACAACGCGCCGCGCGAGCGTGGCTTGTCGGGCCCCGCGACCTGGCTCGCATGGCTGCCGCCGCTGGCCGTGCCCGCGCTGGCCACGCCGCTGAATCAACTGCCCAAGGGCCCGGTGCTCGCACGCGCGATCGCGCGCGGCGAACTGGTCGTCGGCGTACGGCGCTATCCGCGCCCTGCCCCGCCCGGCTCGCCCACGCCGCCCGAACCCGATGCCTTCGACGCCACCCTGGCACGCGAGCTCGCGGCCTCGCTGGGCGTGAAGGCCATGCTGGTCGGCCTCGCGCCCGACGAGCGCGACGAGGCGCTGCGCGACGGCCGCGTCGACCTGCTGGTGGCCGGCGTGCCCACGCAGGGCCAGGGCGCGCGCACCGACGAAGGCGGCGCCGGCATCGATGCCGCGCCCGGCAGCTACGACACCGGCCGCGGCCAGGTGGTCGCGCTGCGCCGCGGCCGCGTGCAGGACGAAGAGGCGCTGCGCGGCGCCTCGGTCTGCGTCGGCGAAGGCTCGGGCTACGCGGGCGCGGTGGCACTGCGCTATGGGGCCCAGCCGCGCAACTATCCCTCGGCGGTGCATGCGGCCTCGGCCTTCATGGCCGGCGAATGCGCGGCGCTGGCCGAAGACGCGCAGGTGCTCGAGCGACTGATGGGCAACGAGGAATGGCGCTTCTACAAGCCGGTCGCGCAGGACCTGCGCGCACCGGCCGACGCGGCCGTGCGGCTCGCGGCGGGCGACACGGCGTCGCGCGACTACATCGCGGCCGCGCTGCGGCGCTGGCGCGCCGATGGCACGCTGGCGCAGGCGCGGGGGGCGCGTGCGGGGAATCTGCAGTTCGAGATCACCTTGTTGAAGGATGGGTTGGTCTGCCACTCGTGAGCGGAACGGAAAGCGGACAGCCGAACGCAGAAGGAAGACCAAAGCAGCGCAGAAGTCGCAGAAGAAAAGCCATTTCTGGATTTCCTTCTGCGACTTCTGCGAAACCTTCGCGACTTCTGCGTTCGGCTGCCCGCCTTCTAACCCTCACCCGCCCACTGCCACTGCGCCAACGCGAAGTCCTGCGTCACCAGTTTCTCCGCCAGCAGGAACTTCTTCACCTCCTCGATCAGTCCCAGCCCCTCGGCGGGATAGGCCGCCTCGGGGTACTGGCTCAGCGGATGCGAGGCCTTGACCGCCTCGAGCGGGAAGCCGCTGACCTCGGCATGGAAGGCGTAGTAGGCCGCGCTGTCGGCGCGCATCTCGGCGATGGCCGCGCGGCGCGCGCGGGTCCAGGCGGCCGGCAGGCCGGGCGCGGTGGTGAGCAGCTTCGACGAGGCGACGATCACCGAGGTGCCGCGCAGGGTGGGATGGCGATCGGCCTCGTCGATCACCGGGTAGCCGCGCGATGCGAGCAGCGGCCCGACGTCGATCTGGGCCGCGAAGGCGGCGATCGAGCGCTGGTCGAGCGCGGCTTCGCCGTCGCGCGGGAACATGTGGATCACCTTCACCGACTTCTGCAGGCCGTGCTCCTTGAGCAGGCCCAGCACGTAGCGGTGCATGTAGGAACCGCGCGCCACGCCGATGGCCTGGCCCTCGAGCTCGCGCACGCTGCGCACGCCGTCGCGCGGCGTGAGCAGCCAGACGTTCATGCCCACGGTGTCGAAGCCGATCAGCCGCGCATCGAGGCCGCGCGAGCGCGCGACCACGGCGGGCGTGTCGCCGTAGATGCCGACGTCGAGCACGCCCGAGATGAAGGCTTCGTTGAGATCAGGTCCGTTCGGGAAGTTGCGTGTGACCACCTCCTTGAAGCCCAGCGGCGCGAGCTCGCGCTGCAACAGGCCCTGGCGCAGCGCCCAGCCGGTGGCGGCCGCGGGCTTCCTGCCCGGACCGATGTAGCCCAGGCGCAGCACGCCTGCGCCCGATGCGCCCTGCGCAATCGAGAACAGCGGCAGCGTGGCCGCGGAAGCGGCGACGGCGCCGCGCAGCAGCCGCCGGCGGCCGGTATCGACGGGCGCCGTCATCAGTGCGCGCGCCGCAGCAGTTCGAAGCTGGCGTCGGCCGAGGCCGTCGATTGGCGGCCACGCCCCCAGCCGATGTCGCGGCGGTAGCTGCCCATCAGCGCCTGCGCGGCCACGTCGCGCTCCTCGGCGGTGGCGCCGCGGTCGGCGATCGGCGCGACGTAGAGCGCGTCCTCGGGGCAGTAGAGCTCGCACATGAAGCAGGTCTGGCAATCGTCCTGGCGCGCGATGCGCGGCAGGCCGCCGGGCACGGCCTCGAACACGTTGGTCGGGCAGGCGCTCACGCAGATGTTGCAGGCGGTGCAGCGTTCGGCGCTGATGAGCTCGATCATGCGGCCACCTCTTCCTCGGCGCGCCGTTGCACGGCGTGGCGTTGCACCCAGACCTCGTCGAGCCCGCCGCTCAAGAGGCGATGGCGCTGGGTCGGGTCGATGGCCGAATGCTCGCGCCGGCGGTGCATGCCGCGCGTCTCGGTGCGCTGCAGCGCGCTGCGGTACATCCAGCGCGAGGTGGCCAGCATGGCGGCCGCTTCGCGCGCGCGCACCGCGTCGGCCGCGCTGGCCGCCGGCGCGCCCTGGCGCAGGCGCTCCCACAGGTCGTCGAGCCGCGCGAGCGAATCGCGCAGCGCGTCGCCTTCGCGGAACCAGTTGCGTTCGTAGGGGAAGACCTCGGCCTGCACCGCGCGCACCACGGCCTGGCTGTCCCAGGCCTGCGCGCCGCGCGTGGACAGCGCGACGCCGCCGGCACGCAGGGCGATGCGTTGCGAACGCGCGCGCGCATCGCGCCCGAAATCGGCCGCGCCGGCGCCGGCCCAGAAACCCGAGGACAGCGCCCAGGCCGCGTTGTGGCTGCCGCCGCCGGTGAAGCCGCCGCAGATCAGCTCGCGCGTGGCCGCGTCGCCCGCGGCATAGAGGCCGGCCACGGTGGTGGCGCAGCTGTCGTCGACCAGGTGCAGGCCGCCGGTGCCGCGCACCGTGCCCTCGAGCCGCAGCGTGACGGGGAAATGCTGCTTAAAGGGGTCGATGCCCTGCCGGTCGAAGGAGACGAAGAAGTTCGGCTGCGCGGTGCGCATCCAGGCGCGGATCTGCGCGTCGGCGCGGTCGAGGCAGGCATAGACGGGTTGCGCCTGCAGCGTCTGCGCGATCACGCCGCGGCCCTTGGACGAGCCCGCGCCCTCGATCGCCACGCCGTCGGCCGTGTAGAAGGTGGCCCAGTTGTAGAACAGCGACTTGGTGACCGACGAGAAGGCCGGCCCGAGCCCGTAGGCATTGGAGAACTCCATGCCCGACAGGGCCGCGCCGACCTCGGCCGCCATCAGCTGGCCGTCGCCGGTCAGCACGTTGCAGCCGAGCGCGCGGCTCAGGAAGGCGCAACCGCCGGTGGCGATGACCACCGCGCCGGCGCGCACCACCCAGCTTTCGCCGGTCTGCCGGTTCACGCCGGTGGCGCCGCAGACGGTGCCGTGCTCGTCGACCAGCAACTCGAGCACCGGGCTGTGGTCGAGGATGCGCGCGCCCGCGGCCTTGACGCGCTTGCGCATCAGCCGCATGTACTCGGGGCCCTGCAGCGAGGTGCAGCGCAGCGCGCCCTGGTCGTCGACCGGGAACGGATAGCCCCATTCCTTGAGCGTCTCGACGTTGGTCCAGGTCTGTTCGAGCACGCGGTCCATCCAGGCGTGCTCGGCCAGCTGGCCGCCCATCGCGAAGCGGCTGGCCTTGGCCTCCTCGCGCGCCGTGCCTTCGGCCGGCACGTGCCACAGGCCGGTGCCCGAAGGCGCGGTGGCGCCCGAGGTGCCGCAGAAGCCCTTGTCGGCCAGCAGCACGCGCGCGCCGCGCGCAGCCGCGCTCACCGCGGCCCAGGCGCCGGCCGGGCCGCCGCCGATCACCAGCACGTCGGCCTCGTGGCGCGTGCCGCCATCGGCGCCCGAAAGAAGCTGCCGCTCGAAATCCCTGGCGCCCATGTCGCGTGTCCTCTGCTGCAAAGAAAGAAAAGAGGACCGACCGTATCAACGGCGCGGACGCGGCACAAAGAAGGAATGCGTGCTTCGATATGCGCGGCCCTGGAATGCCGCTCAGGTACCCAGTCGCAGCTTGAGCCCGGCCCAGACCGCCAGCAGCACGGCCGCGCCGAAGACCCAGCCCGAGAGGGCGCCGGCCATGGTGCCCGACAGCAGGTTGCCGACGGTGCAGCCCAGGCCGGTCATCGCGCCCCAGCCGAGCAGCAGGCCGCCGCCGAGCCCGCGCGCGACCTGCGCCGGCCGCGGCCACACGGGCCTGAACTGCCCGCTCGCGAGCGCGGCCGCGAAGGCGCCGGCGACGAGGCCACCGACCAGCAGCGCATTCGGCGTCTGCCACAGGCTCTGCGCCACGGCCGTGACGCAGCCCGCGAAGCCGTCGAGGCCCTCGAGCCGCTGCGGCAGCAGGCCCTGCCCTTCGCCGGCCGCGCGCGCCGCGCTGCCGAGCGCGGCCGTCACGCCCAGCGGCCGCAGCCGCAGCACCACGATCACGGCGATGGCGCCCACCGCGAGGCCGCCCCAGACGTAGGGCCAGCGCCCCTGCAGCAGCGCGCGCAGCGCGGCGCCGAAGCTCGCGGGCACCGCGGCGTTCCGCGCGGGCGGCAGACGTCGCCACAGCAGCGCGCTCGCGAGCGCGAGCACCGCGAGCTGCAGCGCCGCCGAGCCCGCATAGCCGAGGTGATGCGGCAGCCAGGGCACGGGCGCGGTGGCGATGGTCGCGCTGTAGAGCGGGTTCCAGGTATTGAAGCCGAGCACGAAGCCCAGTGCCGCGCCCGCGAGCGCGAAGGGCGCGGTGGGCGAGCCCTCGCCGAGCCGGTACCAGTGCGCGCTGATGCACGAGCCAGACACCACCATGCCCGCACCGAAGGCCAGGCCCGCGAGCACCAGTGCCCAGCTCACCGGGCCGATGTGGGCATCGGGGGGCAGCCGGCCCGGCTGCGGCACCGGCAGCCAGCCGCTCATCACCACGTGCATGCCGAGCGTGCCCACCGCGAGCGCCGCGACGATCGCGAGCAGGCCGCGCGCGTCGCCGCGCTCGAAGTAGTCGCGCGCATGGCAATAGAAGCAGAAGCGCGAGCGCTGCAGCACGATGCCGAGCACCGCGCCGATGCCCAGCGCGAAGGCCAGCGCGCGGCCGCCGCTGCGCTCGCCGAGCAGGTGCACGCCGGCCGCGAGCAGCACCAGCACGACCGAGGCCACGGCCAGCGCGGGCCAGCGCGCCGCGCCCGTGCCATCCAAAAAAAACGAGCCCGAAGGCTCGCCCAATGCCGTCCGCGCTTCCGGCGGACGGCCACCCAACTCCTGGTGACTCACGCACCCTCCTCGTTCTTCTTCTCTCCTCGATTCACTTCGACGCCCAGACGGTGCCGCTCGGGTTGTTCACCGGCACGCCGACCGCGTTGCCGTACTCGGTCCACGAGCCGTCGTAGTTGCGCACGTTCTTGTAGCCGAGGATGCGGTGCAGCGCGAACCAGGTGTGGCTCGAGCGCTCGCCGATGCGGCAGTAGGTGATGACCGGCTTGCTGCCGTCGATGCCCGCGGCGGCATAGAGCGCCTTCAGCTCGGCCGGCGACTTGAAGGTGCCGTCCTCGTTGACCGCGCGGCCCCAGGGCACGTTGGCCGCGCCGGGGATGTGGCCCGCGCGCACCGCGAGTTCGGCCGCGCCCGGCGGCGCGAAGATCTTGCCGCTGTATTCGTCGGCCGAGCGGATGTCGACCAGGCGCGTGTCCGACTTGCCGTCGGCCACCGCCACCACGTCGGTCAGGCGCGCGCGCAGCGCCGGGTCGGGCCGGCTCGCCTTGAAGGCGGTGGCGGCGTACTCGGGCGTGCGGTTCTCGAGCGTGCGGTTCTCGGCCTCCCACTTCTTGCGGCCGCCGTCGAGCAGCTTGACGTTGTTCAATCCGTACTGCTCGAACACCCAGGCGCCCCAGGCCGCGAACCAGTTGTTGTTGTCGCCGTACAGCACGATGGTGGTGTCCTTGTCGACGCCCGCGGCCGACAGCAGCTTCTCGAACTGGGCCTGGCTCACGATGTCGCGGCGCACGCGGTCGTTGAGGTCGTTGTGCCACGAGAAGTTGACCGCGCCGGGGATGTGGCCGCGCTCGTAGAGGCCGGGGTTCACGCTGACCTCGATCACGCGCACCTTGGCGTTCCGGAGGTTCTTCTCGAGCCATTCGGTCGACACCAGCGCCTCGCCGGCTTCGGCCGTGGATTGGGCGACGGCCACGGGGGCGCTCGCGATGAAGGTCAGCGTGGCAAGGGAGGCGGCTCGCCACCAGCGGCTCAGGATCGACATGCGTAACTCCTTGTGAAAAGTGCAGGCCGCACTTTAGGGAGTCGCCGCGCGCTCACCAACGAAGCGTTTGCGATATGGCTATGACCAATGCATCTGAAAGCGGCTGCCGCTTCGGCGCGATCAGGCCGAGGGCTTCGCGCCCTTGCGGCCGAACACCTCGGGCGCCACCAGCATGAAGGCGCGCACGCGGTCGGCCAGCACCGCGTCGAGGTCCTCGGGCATGGCCTCGGCGTAGATCCAGCGCCGCACGCCGATGTAGAAGATCCCGCCGTGCATGCCCCACATCAGCTCGCGCTCGCGCTCGGTGGGCTTGGCGCGCCCCGCGAGGCCGAGCTCGTGGCGCATCTCGCGCCAGATGTGCGGGAACAGCCGTTCCTTGAGCAATTCCATGTACTGCCCCGGCACGTAGCCGTCGGACAGCCCCGAGAACACCAGGATGCGCACCCACTCCTTGGTGAGGATCGCGCGCGCATAGGCGCCGTAGAAGCGCACCAGCCGCGCCTCGAGCGGCGTGGAACGGTCGGACAGCCACGCCTCCCACTCCTGCTGCCAGCGCTCGAGGTAGACCTCCTCGTACACGCGCTCGATCAGCGCGCGCTTGTTCGGGAAGTAGTGATAGAGCAGCGGATGCGTGATGCCGATCTGCTGCGCCAGCTCGCGCGTCTGGCCGTCGAGGCCGCGCTCCGAGAAAAAGGCGATCGCGCCGTCGAGGATCTGGCGCTCGCGGTCCTCGGTCGAGAGCCGCTGGCGCGCGGGCTTGACGGCCACGTTCTTCGGGTCTTCGGATGCGTCTTTCATGAAACGGCTGTTGTCTTCGGTGTTGTCGTTGGAGGGTCGCAATTTACCTCATGGTAAGTACCAATGATCTTATTGACCAATCGTTAAATACTCCACCCCATGCGAACGGCACCGGCTCCCGGTGCGCCACCGAAGAAAGAGACGACGGATGGAACTGCAAGGCGAACAGTGGATTCCCGCGGGCCGCGAGACGGTCTGGCGCGCCCTCGACGATCCCGAGCTGCTGGCGCGCTGCGTACCCGGCTGCGAGGAGATCCGCCGGCTCGGTGAGAACGAGATGGAGGCGCGGCTGCTCGCCAAGATCGGCCCGGTGCGCGCGCATTTCAGCGGCCGCATCCGCCGGCTCGACGTGGTCGAGCCGCAGAGCTGCCGCATCGCCTTCGAGGGCAGCGGCGGCGCGGCCGGCATGGCCAAGGGCGAATCGCGTGTCACGCTCGCCACCGAGGGCAACGGCACGCGGCTGACCTACACGGTCGAGGCGGCCGTCGGCGGCAAGCTCGGGCAGATCGGCGGCCGGCTCGTGAATGCCTCGGCACGCAAGATGGCCGACGAGTTCTTTCTCGCGCTCAACGAGCAGCTCGCGCCCAAGCCCGCGGCGCAGGTGCTCGAAGCCGCGGCGGACAGGCCCGAGGCACGGCGCGAAACCGCCTCCGCGCCGGCGGCACTGATGGCACCTCGCGCCGCCGCCGCATCGGCCGGCTTCGGCCCCTGGTCCGGCGAACTGCAGCGCCTGCTGTGGCTCGCGATCGGCAGCGGCATCGGCTGGCTCGCGAGCCGCGCGTTCTGAGCCAGGAAAGCCCGCGATGAAAGCCCCCGCCTTCTCCTACCTGCGCGCGCAGAGCCTGGCCCAGACCTCGGCCCTGCTGCGCGAGCACGGCGACGCGGCCCGCGTGCTGGCCGGCGGCCAGACCCTGCTGGCCACGCTCAACATGCGGCTGTCGAAGCCGCAACTGCTGATCGACATCGCCGCCCTGCCCGAGCTGCGCGGCATCGAACTGCGCGGCGACTTCCTGCGCATCGGCGCGCTGGTGCGGCACGTCGACATCGAATGCTCGGAACTGATCGCGCAGCGGCTGCCGCTGCTGTCCCAGGCCGCGCCGCACGTGGCGCATGCGGCGATCCGCAACCGCGGCACGCTCGGCGGCTCGATCGCCTTCGCCGATCCCGCGGCCGAATGGCCGGCCTGCGCGCTCGCGGCCGATGCGGAGCTGATCGTGAGCGACGGCCAGCGCGAGCGCCGCGTGATGGCCGGCGACTTCTTCATCGACCTCTACCAGACCGACCTGCGCGCGCACGAGGTGCTGGTGGCGCTCGAGTTCCCGCTGCCGGGCCCGGCGCGCCGCTTCGCCTTCGCCGAACTCGCGCGGCGCCATGGCGACTACGCCATCGTGGGCATCGCGCTGGCCGCCGACGTGCACGCGGGCCGGCTGTCCGACCTGCGCATCGCCTTCTTCGGCATGGGCAACACGCCGATGCGCGCGCTCGGCGCCGAGACCCGGCTGGCCGGCACCCAGGCCGACGAAAGCACGCTCGAGGCCGCCGTGCTGAGCCTCGACGAGGACATGCAGCCCGACGCCGACCTGCACAGCAGCGCCGCGGCCAAGCGCCACCTGGCCGGCGTGCTGTTGCGGCGCGCGGTCGAGCGCGTGCTGCAACCGGAGACCGCCCAGTGATGGACACCACCGACACCCACGACCTCCAGCTCGCGGTGCGCATCGAGGTCAACGGCGAGGTGCACGCCTGCCGCGTGGAGCCGCGCCAGCACCTGGTCGACTGGCTGCGCGACGAGCTCGGCCTCAAGGGCACGCGCGTGGGCTGCGAGCACGGCGTGTGCGGCGCCTGCACGGTGCTGATCGACGGCGAGATCGCGCGCGGCTGCCTGGTGCTCGCGGTGCAGGCCGACGGCCGGCACATCGAGACCATCGAGGGCCTGTCCGACGCCGGCACGCTCGCCGACCTGCAGCGCAGCTTCTCGGCGCGCAATGCCGCGCAGTGCGGCGCCTGCACCTCGGGCATGCTGCTGACCGCGCATGCGCTGCTCGAACGCACGCCCTGCCCGAGCCGCGAAACGATCCGCGAACAGATCTCGGGCAACTACTGCCGCTGCACGGGCTACCACGCGATCGTCGACGCGATCGCGCTGGCCGGGCAGGAACGGCAGGCACGCTGCGGCGGCTGTACCGGCGCCGCGGGGAGCGCGGCATGAACGACCTCACCCTCCCCGCGCCGGTGCGCGAGATCGAGGCGCAGCGCTACATCGGACAGTCGGTCGAGCGGCCCAACATGCAGCGGCTCACGCAGGGCCGCGCGAACTACGTCGACGACCTCGAGCTGCCGCGCATGCTGCACGTGGTCTACCTGCGCAGCCCGCATGCGCATGCGCGCATCGTGCGCATCGATGCCGAGGCGGCGCGCCGCATGCCGGGCATCGCGGCCATCGTCGACGGCCGCCAGCTCGCGGCGGTCTGCGCGCCCTGGGTCGGCACGCTCAAGCACCTGGCGGGCATGCGCTCGCCGCCGCAGCATGCGCTGGCGATCGAGCGCGCCACCTGGCAGGGCGAGGCGGTGCTCGCCATCCTCGGCCGCACCCGCGCGCTGGCCGAGGACGCGCTCGACGCGGTCCAGGTCGAATGGGAGCCGCTGCCCGCGGCGGTGCACATGGACACCGCGCTCGATGCCGCCACGCCGGTGATCCATCCCGAGCTCGGCAGCAACCTGTGCTTCCACCGCGAGATCGACACCGGCGGCGTGGAGGCGGTGTTCGAGGGCGCCGACGTGGTGGTCGAGGACGAGTTCCGCTTCGGCCGCCACACCGGCGTGACGCTGGAACCGCGCGCCGTGCTGGCCGACTTCACGCCCACCGGCCGGCGCCTCGTGGTGCACCACTCGCACCAGGCGCCGCACATGATGGCCGACCTCTATGCGCGCCAGCTCGGCCTGCAGGAGGCCGACGTGCGCGTGGTCTGCCGCGACGTCGGCGGTTCCTTCGGCATCAAGGTGCATGCCTATGCCGACGACTTCGCGACGGTGGCGCTGTCGGTGTTGCTGGGGCGGCCCGTCAAGTTCGTCGCCGACCGGCTCGAGTCCTTCGTCACCGACGTGCATGCGCGCGAGCACCGCGTGAAGGCACGGCTCGCGCTGGCGCGCGACGGCCGCATGCTGGCGTTCCAGATCGACGACCTCACGGGCATCGGCCCGTTCTCGATGTTCCCGCGCACCAGCGCGATCGAGGGCAACCAGGTCATCAACATCACGGGTGGCCCCTACAAGCACGCGCACTACAAGGCCACGCTCGATGTCGCCTTCCTCAACAAGGTGCAGACCAGCCAGTACCGCGGCGTCGGCCATCCGATCGCCTGCACCGTGACCGAGGGGCTGGTCGATCTCGCCGCGGCGAAGCTGGGCATCGACCCGCTCGAACTGCGGCGCCGCAACGTGATGGAGGACGGCAGCTATCCGCGCCAGGGTGCCTCGGGCATCCTGCTCGAGGGGCTGTCGCACCAGGCCTGCCTGGACCGCATCGAGACGCTGATGGACTACGGCGCGCTGCGCCGCGAGCAGGCCGCGCTGCGCGAGCGCGGCGTGCACCGCGGCATCGGCCTGGCGGCGCTGATCGAGCTGACCAATCCCGGCCCGGCCTTCTACGGCGTGGGCGGCGCGCGCATCGCGGCGCAGGACGGCGCGACCGTGCGGCTCGACCCCACCGGCGTGGTGCACTGCGCCACCGGCGTGGGCGAACAGGGCCAGGGCACCGAGACCATCTTCGCGCAGATCGTGGCCGACACGCTGGGCCTGCCGATGGCCTCGGTGCGCGTGCTGACCGGCGACACCGCGGCCACGCCCTACGGCGGCGGCACCTGGGCCTCGCGCGGCGCGGGCATCGGCGGCGAGG
The DNA here is from genome assembly GCF_900115375.1 of Variovorax sp. PDC80. NCBI lineage: Bacteria > Pseudomonadati > Pseudomonadota > Betaproteobacteria > Burkholderiales > Comamonadaceae > Variovorax > Variovorax sp. PDC80. Next base: position 28,416 of record NZ_FOWG01000003.1, read on the forward strand.
CCGTGCTGCTCGCGAGCCGCGACCTGCGCCGCCACATCCTGGCGCTGGCGGCCGCGCACCTCAAGCGGCCGGCCGAGGGCCTGACGATCGCGCACGGCGAGGTGCGCTGCCTGGCCACCGGCGACACGCTGTCCGACCTGGCCGAGCTCGGCCGGCTCGCGCACTTCCGCCCCGACCTGCTGCCCGCGGGCTTCCAGCCCGAGCTGGTGGTCACGCGCCACTATGCGCAACGCGACTATCCCTTCGTCTTCACCAACGGCGTGCAGGCCTCGTACGTCGAGGTCGACGTCGACACCGGCTTCGTGCGGCTGCTGCGCCACTGGGTGGTGGAGGACTGCGGGCGCGTGCTCAACCCGATGCTGGTCGACGAGCAGATCCGCGGCGCCGTGGTGCAGGGCATCGGCGGCGTGCTCTACGAGGAATGCCTCTACGATGACCACGGCCTGATGCGCAACGGCAGCATGGCCGACTACCTGGTGCCGATGGCCTTCGAGATGCCCGACATCGAGGTGGCCCACATCGAGACGCCCACGCGCACCTCGCAGCTCGGCGCCAAGGGCGCGGGCGAAGCCGGCACGGCGGGTGCGCCGGCCGCCGTGCTCAACGCGATCAACGACGCGCTGCGGCCCTTCGGCGCCCACGTGTCGGAACAGCCCGTGACCCCCGAGAAAGTGCTGCGCGCCCTCGGACGCATCTGATCCCCGGCCGCGCGGGCGCCCCCGGGCCCGCGCCTTCATCGCTTGCATTGACCCGAACGACAAGGAGACACGCCATGACCTCGCCCCTCGACCTTCCCTCCCCCTCGCTGCGCCGGCGCACCGTGCTGCAGGCCGCCGGCGGCGCCCTGCTGGCCTCGGGCGCCGCGCTGCCGCTGCGCGCGCTGGCGCAGAACGAACCGTTCCGCGTCGGCCTGCCGATTCCGCTGACCGGCCCCTTCGCGGCCGAGGCGCGCGCGGTGCAGCAAGGCGCCGAACTCGCGGTCAAGGAATTCAACGCGGCCGGCGGCCGGCGCGCCGAGCTGCTGGTGCGCGACGACAAGCTCAACCCGCAGGAGGCCGTCACGCGCACGGTCGAGCTGATCGAGAAGGACCGCGCGCACTTCATCGTGGGCTCGGTGTCGGCGGCGGTGCAGCTGTCGGTCAACAACGCCACCAGGCAGCGCAAGATCATCTACAACTCGGTGAGCCAATCCGATTCGATCAACGAGGCCAAGGACTTCAGCAAGGACACCTTCCACGAGTGCCTGAACCCGCACATGACCGCGGGCGCGGTGGCGCGCTACGCCTTCCCGAAGATGGGCAAGCGCGTGGTGTTCCTCACGGCCGACTACGCCTACGGCCACGAGATGTCGCGCGGCTTCCTCGCGGCCGGCAAGGCCTTCGGCATCGAGGTGCTGGCCGACATCCGCCATCCGCTGGGCCAGACCGACTTCTCGAGCTACTTCCCGCGCATCCTCGCGCTCAAGCCCGACGTGCTGGTGGTCTGCAACTTCGGCCGCGACCAGTCGATCGCCTTCCGCCAGGCCGGCGACTTCGGCGTCAAGCAGAAGTCGAAGATCATCGCGCCGCTCTTGATGCACTCGGGCCGGATGGTCGACGGCCACGAGGTGTATGCCGACATCATCGGCGGCACCGGCTACTACTGGGGCATGGAGGAGAGCACGCCCTCGGCGCGCGCCTTCAACACGGCGTTTCGCGCGGCCAACGGCGGCACCGCGCCGACCGACTACGCGGGCCTGGGCTATGCGGGCGTGCGCAACCTGCTGGCCGCGGCCAGGCAGGCCAACAGCACCGACAGCGATCGCGTGGCCGAGGCGCTGCAGGCCCTCAGGAGCGACGCCTACAAGGGGCCGACCTATTACCGCGCCTGCGACCACCAGTCGGTGCAGTCGGTGCTGATCGTGGAGTCGAAGCCCGCCGCGCAGGCCAAGGGCAAGGACGACATCTTCCGCATCGTCGCCACCGAGGCACCCGACGAGGCGCGCATGCGCAGCTGCGCCGAGCTGGGCCACGCCTGAGAGCCTCGCCGTGGAACTCTCCGTCTCCCTGCTGCTCCAGCAGCTCTTCGTGGGCCTGGCGCTCGGTGCCATCTACGTGCTGGTGGCCGTCGGCCTGTCGCTCATCTTCGGGCTGCTGGGCGTGGTCAACTTCGCGCACGGCGCCTTCTACATGCTGGGCGCCTACGTGGCGGTCTACGCCTACGGCCTCACCGGCAGCTTCTGGTGGTGCCTGCTGCTGGTGCCGCTCGCGGTCGGCCTGCTGGGGCTGGTGGCCGAGCGCTGGCTGATCCGGCCGCTGTACGGCCGCGGCGTGGACTACCCGCTGCTGCTGACCTTCGGGCTGGCCTACGTGCTGGTCGACGGCGTGCGCATGGTCTGGGGCGTGCAGGGCGAGGCCTTCGCCACGCCCGAGGCGCTGCGCGGCGCGGTCGACCTGGGCTTCGGCGTGTTCCCGCTCTACCGGCTGTTCCTGCTCGGCCTGTGCGCGGCACTGCTGCTGGCGCTGTGGCTGTTCATCGAGAAGACGCGCCTGGGCCTGGTGATCCGCGCCGGTGCGCGCGACCCGCTGGTGCTCAAGGTGCTGGGCATCGACGTGGGCCGCGTGTGGCTCCTGATCTTCGGCCTCGGCACCGCGCTCGCGGGCCTGGCCGGGCTGCTGGCGGCGCCGCTGCGCGGGGTGAATCCCGAGATGGGCGGCTCGGTGCTGATCGAGGCCTTCGTGGTCACGGTGATCGGCGGCATGGGTTCGCTGGTCGGCGCCATCGTGGCCGGCCTGCTGGTGGGCGTGGTGGTGGCGATGACCACGCTGTTCCAGCCCGAGCTCGCCGAACTCGCCATCTTCGCGCTGATGGCCGCGGTGCTGATCCTGCGGCCCAACGGGCTGTTCGGCGCGCGCGACTGAAGGCGCGCCCTTCGCTTCCAACGCTTTCCAGACCATGTCCACCACCACTTCCTCCTCCCCGCCCCCGCTGCGCGCGCCGCGCGCCGAAGCCGCCGCGGCCCCGGGCGCGCGACGGCTGCGCGAGGCGGCCACGCGCCACCGCGTGCCGCTGAGCATCGCGGTGCTCGCGCTGTTCCCGCTGGTCGTTCCGTTCCACGCGATGGCGATCAACATCCTGCTGTTCGGCCTGTTCGCCGCGGGCTACAACCTGACCTTCGGCTACACCGGCAAGCTGTCGTTCGGCCACGCGGCCTTCTACGGCAGCGGTGCCTACGCCTGCGGCATCCTGATCGCCAGCCACGGCCTGCCCTGGCCGCTGGCCGTGGCGGCGGGCATCGCGCTCGGCGGGCTGGTGGCGCTGGCCATCGGCGCGCTCGCGATCCGCACGCGCGGCATCTACTTCGCGATGGTCACGCTGTCGCTCGCGCAGTGCGTGTACTTCGCGGCCTTCCACGCGACCTCGCTGACCGGCGGGGACAACGGCCTGCGCGGCGTGAACGTGCCCACGCTGCGCCTCGGCGGCTGGCAGGTCGACCTGCTGCAGCCGCTGAACCGCTACTACTTCATGCTCTGCTTCGTGGCGCTGGCCGTGTGGCTGCTGTCGCGCATCCTGCAGTCGCCGTTCGGCGCGGTGCTCGAGGCGGTGCGCGAGAACGAGCAGCGCGCCCGCGCCTCGGGCTTCGACGTGGAGCGCGCCAAGCTGCTGTCGTTCGTGATCTCGGGCCTGTTCTGCGGGCTGGCCGGCGCGCTGACGGCGATCAACCTCGCCACCGTGGGCATCGACACCCTGTCGTACCACACCTCGGGCCAGGTGATGATGGTCACGCTGCTCGGCGGCATGGGCACCTTCTTCGGGCCCTTCGTGGGCGCCGGCGTGTTCCTCGCGATGGAGCATGCGCTGACGGCCGTGACCGAGCGCTGGCAGCTGATCGTCGGGGTGATCTTCATCGCGCTGGTGCTGTTCTTCCCGAAGGGCATCTGGGGCACGCTGCTCGCGAGGATGGAACGATGACGACCACGCATCGGGACGCCATCCTCGAGACGCGCGGCCTCACCAAGCGCTTCGGCCAGTTCACCGCCAACGAGGACATCGGCGTGAGCTTCCCGCGCGGGCAACTCACCGCGATCATCGGTCCCAACGGCGCGGGCAAGTCGACCTTCTTCAACATGGTCTCGGGCGCCTTCGCGCCGAGCGCGGGCGAGATCCGCTTCGACGGCCGCGACATCACCGGGCTGGCCCAGCACCGCTTCGCGCACCTGGGGATCGCCAAGTCGTTCCAGGTGACCAACCTGTTCCCCGACCTCACGGTGCTGGAGAATGTGCGCGTGGCGGTGCAGGCGCTCGACAGCGGCTTCGACTGCTGGCGCCCGCGCGCCGCGCGCCGCGACTGGATCGAGAAGGCCGAGCGGCTGCTCGAGCGGGTGCAGCTGCAGGACAAGCGCGGCTTTCGCGCCGAGCGGCTCTCGCACGGCGAGCAGCGCGCGCTCGAGATCGCGGTGGCGCTGGCGAGCGACCCGAAGCTGCTGTTGCTCGACGAGCCCACGGCCGGCATGAGCCCCGAGGAGACGCGCTCGGTGATGGACCTGATCCTCGCGCTGGTGGCCGAACGCACGGTGGCGCTGGTGGAGCACAAGATGAAACTGATCATGGGCGTGAGCGACCGCATCGTGGTGCTGCACCAGGGCCGCCTGCTGGCCCAGGGCAGCCCCGCGGAGATCCGCGCCAACGAGGACGTGCAGCGCGTCTACCTCGGCCACGGAGGGCAACACCGATGACCCCAACGCAACCGCCGCTGCTCGCGGTGCAGAAGCTCGAGGCCTGGTACGGCCGCAGCCACATCCTGCAGGGCATCGACCTCGAGGTGCACGCGGGCGAGATCGTCTGCCTGATCGGGCGCAACGGCGCGGGCAAGACCACGATCATGCGCAGCATCATGGGCCTGATGGGCCGCACGCGCGGCAGCGTGCTGTTCGACGGCGTGTCGCTGCTGGGCCTGCCGCCGCACCGGCGCTTCCACCAGGGGCTGGCCTACGTGTTCGAGGAACGCCGCATCGTGCCCGGGCTCACGGTGCTCGAGAACCTGCGCCTGGGCATCCTGGCCTCGGGCCGGCGCGCGCGCGAGCAGGAACTGATCGACGAGGTGGCGCAGACCTTTCCGCGCCTCAAGGAGCGGCTCGCGCAGGTGGCGGTCACGATGTCGGGCGGCGAGCAGCAGATGCTGGCGATCGCGCGCGCGATGGTGGCGCACCCCAAGCTGGTGATGCTCGACGAGCCCAGCGAGGGGATCATGCCGGTGCTGGTGGACGAGATGTTCGCGCTGTTCGCGGCCTGGAAGCGCGCCGGCAAGACGCTGCTGCTGGTGGAGCAGAACGTCGAGCTGGCGCTGTCGATCGCGGACCGCGCCTACATCGTCGACCAGGGCTGCATCGCGCACCACGCGGGCGCGGCCGAGCTGCTGGCCGACCGCGAGATCCAGGAGCGCTACTGCTCGGTGTAGCGCGCCCGGACCCCGGCTCAGGCGCCGTCGACCACCGGGTTCGACAGCAGGCCCACGCCCTCGATCTCGACCTCGCAGACGTCGCCGGCCTTCATGAAGACCTGCGGCTTGCGCGCCAGGCCCACGCCCGAGGGCGTGCCCGCGATGATGATGTCGCCGGGCTGCAGCGCGAAGGGCTCGGAGCACACCGACACCAGCGTCGCCACGTCGAAGATCATGTCGCGCGTGTTGGCGTCCTGCAGCACCTGGCCGTTGAGCCGGGTCTGCAGCTTCAGGCCGGCGGCACCCGCGGGCAGCTCGTCGGCGGTCACGAACTCGGGGCCGAACGAGCCCGAGCGGTCGAAGTTCTTGCCCATCATCCATTGCGCCGACTTGAACTGGTAGTCGCGGATCGAGCCGTCGTTGAACACCGAGTAGCCGGCCACGTGGTCGAGCGCCTGGTCCTTGGCGATGTAGCGGCCGGCCTTGCCGATCACGATGACCAGCTCGCCCTCGTAGTCGAACTGGGTCGAGACGTGCGGGCGCTCGAGCGCCTTGCCGTGGCCCACCCACGAGGAGGCGAAGCGGTGGAACAGCACCGGGTAGGTCGGCGGGTCGAACTTGCTCTCGGCCGCATGGTCGATGTAGTTGAGGCCGACCGCGATCGCCTTGGCGGGCGACTGCACGGGCGGCAGCCAGTCGAGGCCGGCCAGCGGCAGCCGGCTGCGCGCGCTCTCGCCGGCGCGGCGCGCGGCGGCCAGGCCCTCGGGGCCGGCGCGCAGCAGCTCGTCGAGCGTGGCGGGCAGGCCTTCGGCGCTGAGGTTCACGACTTCGTCGCCAAGACGAAGACCGAGGGCGGGCTTGCCGCTGCTTTGAAAGGCCAGGAGGCGCATGGGAGTTCCTTGTGGTGGGTGAAAGAGGAAGAGAAACGCGAAAGGATCAGGCGGCGGGATCGGCGGCCGGCGGCGCGGGCTCGATCTCGAAGTTGGTGACGAAGTCCTCGGGCACGCGCGGTCCCCAGGCATAGAAGGAGTCTTCGGGCGGATGGTCGGCGGCGGGCCAGTCGAAGTCGCCGGGCACGAAGTCGATGTCGTACGAATACTCGGAGTAGCTGCCCCAGGGGTCGCGCACGTAGTGGAAGTAGTTCGAGCCCAGCACGTGGCGTCCCACGCCCCAGCCGCGCACATGGCCGGCGGCCAGCATCTGCTCCATGCCGCGGCCGACCTCGTCGATGTCGGCCACGTCCCAGCTCAGGTGGTGCAGGCCGGGCCCGCCCGACTTGGCCATCGCGACGAGGTGATGGTCGCTGCCGTGCACGCCGTGCATGAACACGATCAGGTCGCCCGAACGGTCGGAGACGCGCAGGCCCAGCGCCTCCTCGAAGAAGCGCACCGCCTCGGGCACCTTCGCGCTGAACAGCAGCACGTGCGAGAGCCGGCGCGGGTGCACCTTCGGGATGCGCGCGCGGTTGAGCGACGCGCCCACGCCCGGCGGCGGACGCGGCGCGAGCACCCGTTCGCCCGCGGCCTCGGGCGAGCTCTTGGCGGCCACCACGACCTGCACCGGGAAGCCATCGGGATGCAGCAGCCAGAGACCGGCCTCGCCGCCCTGCCCCGCGCTCAGCGGATGGGCCTCGCAGCGTGGCAGGCCCAGCTGCTGCGCGCGCGCGGCGATGGCGTCGAAGTCCTCCGCGAAGCAGCCGAAGCGCAGGTACTGCAGCTTCTTCGGACGGCCCGGCGCTTCGTAGAGCGAACCCCAGGCCTGCGGATGGCCGACGGTGTGGAGGTCGAGCCGGTCGCCATCGCGCCGCGGCGCCAGGCCGAAGGCGGCATAGAAGCGCTCGGCCTCGGCGAGGTCGGGCACGGTGAACACGAAGCGGTCGAGCGAATGCACGGCCTGCAGCGCGGCGCGCGGCGGGTTCTTGACGGTGCGAAGCGAGGAAGCGGTCATGGCGGCTTGTCTCCGGTGGACGGGTGGATCCGTGGTTTCTTATTCGAAGAATATATTATTTATTGAATCATAGATTTAAAAGCCTGCCAAGTATGATCTGGGCCGAAGCAACGCCACGGCGCGAAAGGACGCGATGAACGAGAAGACCAAGGGCATGAGCCAGACCCGGCTGGTGTTCACCCACCTGCGCGCCGCGATCGTCGGTGGCCGCCTGCTGCCCGACGCCAAGCTCAACATCGCCGCGCTGGCCGAGGAGCTCGACGTGAGCGCGGGCGCGGTGCGCGAGGGGCTGGCGATGCTCGAGGCCGAGTCGCTGGTGGTGTCGGAGCCCGCGCGCGGTTTCCGGGTCAGCCCCATCTCCGAGCCCGAGCTCGAGGACCTGGTGCAGGCGCGCATCGAGATCGAGAAGCTCTGCCTGGCCGAGGCGATCCGCCATGGCGGCCTCGAATGGGAAGGCCGCGTGGTGTCGGCGCACCACCGGCTGTCGCGGCTGGCCGAGCTGCAGCACGAGCTGCCGCAGACTTTGCTCAGCGAGGACTGGACCGCCGCCCATGCCGAGTTCCACCATGCGCTGGTGAGCGGCTGCCCCAACGGCTGGCTGCTGCGCATGCACCTGATGCTCTACCAGCAGAGCGAGCGCTATCGGCAGCTGTCGGCGCCGCTGGGCGGCGACCGGCGCGACGTGCGCGGCGAACACCAGGCGCTGGTCGACGCGGTGCTCAGCAAGGACGTGCAGGCCGCGCAGGCGCTGATCACGGAGCATCTGCAGACCACGGGACGCCTGCTGGTCGAGGGCCTGCGCGCGCAGGCGCCGAAGGCGGCGAAGCGCCGCGCCTGACTACGCGGCAACGACGCGGCGATTGCGCCGCCACATCACAGCTATATCGCGCGGCCTCTTCAACCGGCGCGCCCGGCATCGCAAGCTCGCTGCATCTTCAACAAAGCATGCAAGGAGCGACACGATGTTCGCGATGCAGTACTCGCACCGGCTGCCGGCCGGGCACGACATGGAAGCCATCCGCCGCCGCGCGGCGCAGCGCGGTCCGCTGTGGGACCACACCGAAGGCCTGGTGTTCAAGGCCTTCGTCGCGCAGGAACGCGGCCGGCACCGTGCCGTCGGCCACCTCTACGCCTCGGTCTACCTGTGGCGCGAGCCGGCGGCAGCGGCTTCGTTCCTGATGGGCGAGCGCTTCCAGAACGTGATCGACAGCTTCGGCCGGCCGCGCGTGGAGAGCTGGCTGCCGCTCGATGCGCGCGCCGGCGCGGCGCGCACCGAACGCGCGGCCTGGCTGCGGCGCAGCGAGCACGCGCTCGATGCCGATGCCGATCGCGCGGCGGTGTTCGCCGCGCAGGCCCGCGAGCCAGAGACAGGCGTGGTCGCGACCTGGAGCGCGCTCGACCTCACCGCCTGGCGGATCGTGCGCTTCACGCTGCTGACGGACGCGCCCGAGGCGCCCGATGTGGGCGATGGCGATGCGATCTACGAAGTGCTGCACCTCGCGAAGCCGGGCCTGGAGACGCTGCCATGAGCACCGCCTTCGACCTGCTCGCGGGCCATCTGCTGGCCGTGCTCTCGAGCGCCGCCGTGCTGGCGATGGCCACCGCCGTGGCGGCCATCGCCCTGCGCGCGCTCAGCGCGTGAGGCCGCCGGCCGTCGCGCGCATCGCGTCCGACAGCGACTTCAGGGCGCGCCGCGCCCGCACATCGGACACGCCCGCGTGCAGCACCACGTCGCGCGCGGGCAGCGGCGGCAGGCCCAGCACCGGGCCGACCTCGATCGTGCCGGCCGGCGCCACGCGGCGCCCGAGCGCGGCCACCGCGAGTCCGGCCGAGACGGCCGCGCCCACCGTGAGGATGCCGCCGCCCACGAACACCTCGGACCAGGGCACGCCGCCCTGCGCCAGCGCCGTGATGGCCATCTGCCGCACGCTGCAGGGCTCGGCCTGCGTCGCCAGCGGCAGCGGCTCGCCCGAGCGGTACACGAAGTCGGGCGCGGCCATCCAGCCGAAGGGCTCCTCGAACAGCACCTCGCCGTCGAGCCGGCGGCTGTCGTGGCGCAGCACCAGCACGGCATCGAGCGTGCCGCGGTCGAAGGCCTCGAGCAGTTCGCGCGAGGTGGAGATGCGCACCTCCATCACCACGCCGGGCTCGGCCTGCTTCACGCGGCGCAGCAGCAGCGGCAGCTCGGCGCCGACGATGTGGTGGCTCAGGCCCACCACCAGCCTGCGGCGCGGCGCCGCGAAGGCATCGAGCGCGCCGCTGTGCGCGGCCAGCAGGTTGCGTGCAAAGGGCAGGAAGGCATCGCCCTCGGCCGACAGCCGCACGCGGCGCGGCGTGCGCTCGAGCAGCCGGCGGCCCAGGCCGTCCTCGAGCCGCTTGATGCGCAGGCTCACGGCCGACTGGGTGCCGTCGAGCGCCTCGGCCGCGCGCGTGAAGCTGCGCAGGTCGGCCACCAGCACGAAGGCCTGCACGGCCTCGATGTCGAGCGCCTTCATGGCGCGCGCCCGTCGAAGGCTGGGGGATCGGTGGGGACGATGGAAGGCGCGCTCATTTCGATGCGATCATTTCACAAGGCATTCGCCCGCGTGTTCCGGCGCGGCACATCGACCCTCCACAGAAAGAGACATCCCGTGTCCCTCGAAACCCACTCCCCCGTCAATGCGCCGCTGATCGGCGTGCCCGGCGGCCGCCAGCAGCTCGACACTCCGGCGCTGCTGATCGACCTGAGCGCGATGACGCGCAACATCGAGCGCATGGCCGCCTTCGCGCGCTCGCGCGGCGTGGGCCTGCGGCCGCACGTGAAGACGCACAAGTCGGTGGCGATCGCGCGCATGCAGGTCGCGGCCGGCGCCATCGGCGTGAGCTGCGTGACGGTGGGCGAGGCCGAAGTGATGGTCGCGGGCGGCATCCCGGGCGTGCTGCTGACCTCGCCCGCGGTCACGCCGAGCAAGATCGCGCGCGTGCTCAAGCTCGCGCGCCAGGCCGGCCCCGGCGGGCTGATGGTGGTGATCGACGATCCGCGCAATGCCGCCGAGCTCGCGCGCGCGGCCGCCGCCCTGCCCCATCCGCTCGACGTGCTGGTCGACTACGGCGCGGGCTACAACCGCACAGGCGCCGCCACCGAGGCCCAGGTGCTGGCGCTGGCGGAGACGATCGCGGCCGAACCGCGGCTGCGGCTGCGCGGACTCCAGGCCTATGCGGGCAACCTGCAGCACATCGTGGAGCGCGAACACCGCAGCGCCTCGGCCGCGGGCCTGCGCAAAACGGTGGCACGGATCGTGGCCGCGGCCGGGCGCCAGGGCATCCGCTTCGAGATCGTGACCGGCGCCGGCACCGGCACCCACGACCTCGATGCGCAGGGCGACGGCTTCACCGAGCTGCAGGCCGGCTCGTACGTGTTCATGGACGCCGAGTACGCGCAGGTGCTGGCCGGCAATGCGCCCGGCCAGGAGTTCGAGGTCTCGCTGTTCGTGCAGACCGCGGTGGTCAGCACGCAGGCGGCCGACTGGGTGACGGTGGACGGCGGCAGCAAGTGCTTCGCCACCGACAGCGGCGTGCCGCTGGTGGCGCGCGGCGCCGGCACGGGCAGCCGCTATGCCTTCTTCGGCGACGAGCACGGCAAGCTGCTGGTGCCGGCCGACGAGCGCCCGGCGCTGGGCGCGCGTGTCGAGTTCGTGACGCCGCACTGCGACCCGACGGTGAACCTGCACGACGTCTACCACGTGGTCGAGGACGACACGCTGGTCGCCATCTGGCCGGTGGACGCGCGCGGGAAGCGCTGAAGAAGAAGAAGAGGAAGACGGCCGCTCAGACGCGCGGCAGCGCGGCCAGGTAGGTCGACACCACGATCGCGGCCGCGCGGTCGAGCTGCAGGATGTCGGCCACGTCGAAGGCATGCGGCGCGGTGCGGCCGGTGGCGCCCAGCGGCTTGCGAATCTCGACCAGCACCTCGGCCGCGAGCTCGCGATCGCTGCGCGGACGCCCGTCGGCATGCATCACCCAGGCATCGACGTCGTCCATCGCGATGGTGCGGAACACCCCCACGATCGGGACGTACTTGTAGCGATCCTCGCCCACCAGGATGGGGACGTTGAGGTTGCAGAAAAACGTGGTCGTCGACATGCAGGATCGCTGCCGTGGCAAGGCTTCTTAATAATTGATAAGTGTGATGCGAAGGATTTCCCATGACGGCAGAGTTCACGGCATCCAGCCGTGACCTTCTGCACACAAACCGTCCCAAACAGCCCCGTCGCATGCAAAACGAATACTTACATTTTACATGTTCGTAAATCTTTGTGTCGCAAAGGCGTCCATTTGTTACTTAATTCATTCGTAAAGATGTGACGCATGCACGTTTCATGACCTTGTCATCACGCGCCGGGACGCGCCGGCGCGACCGCGCCGCCACGGTGCGGCCTCGTCACGTACCTGCAATGGCGATGCTGCTGTGCGCGCGGAAGGGCTCGACGGCAGCCGCGGGCGTGCGGGGCCGCGCGCCGCGCGAAGCGGACGTGCGCTGTCGGCGCCTGGGCCCGGCGCCGCTCAGTCGGGCGCGGTGAAACGCGGCGCGCGCCGCTCGATGTTGGCGCGCACGGCCTCGACCTGGTTCGGGCTGCCGATCAGCGCCTGCTGCTCCACCGACTCGGCGATCAAGAGCTCGGCCGCGCTGTGTGCCAGCGAGGCATTGAGCAGCCGCTTGCCGGCGCGGATCGCATCGGGGCTCTTGCCAGCGATCTCGTGCGCCATCGCGAGCGCCTCGGCCAGCGGATCGGCCGAAAGGCGCGTGGCGAAACCGAGCTGCAGCGCCTCCTCGCCCGAGAACACGCGGCCGGTGTAGGTCAGCTCGCGCACCACGTCGCTGCGCGCCAGCTCGCGCATCAGCACCATGCCGCCCATGTCGGGCACCAGGCCCCACTTGATCTCCATCACCGACAGCCTGGTGTCGGGCGCGACGATGCGGATGTCCGCGCCCAGCGCCACCTGCAGGCCGCCGCCGAAGGCCACGCCGTGCACCGCGGCGATCACCGGCACCGGCACCTCGCGCCACACCATCGCGACCTGCTGCGCGGCATTGGCCAGGCCGTGCGTGCGTGCCACCAGCCCGGCGCCGCCGGCCGACTGGCCCAGCACCTCGCCGGCCGCGCCCTGCTCCATGCGCTGGAACGAGGCCATGTCCAGCCCCGCGCAGAAGGCCTTGCCGCGCCCGGCGATCACCACCGCGCGCACCGTGGCGTCCGCGCGCAGCGCTTCGCCGGCGGCGATCAGCGCATCGAACATCGCGGGATCGAGCGCGTTCATCTTGTCGGCGCGGTCCAGCTGCAGTTCCACCACGCCGTCGGGGTGGCGGATCGTTTCGATGCGTTCGGTCATGCGGTGTGTCTCCTGGGGTCGTTGGCAAAGTATCGCGCGCCGCGGTGCTCGGCGATGATGGCGGCTGTCGCCGACCCAACACCCGCACCGCCGTCCATGTCCCTCGACCGCCGCCGCTTCCTGCAATCGGGCACCGCCGCCGTGGTGGCGCTGCTGGCCCAGCATCCTGCCGGGGCCACCGAGCCCACGGTGTCCGGTGAGGCTGGCGAAGCTCTGGGCTTCACGGCCGTGCCGGCCTCGCTGCGCGACGCGGTCGTGGTGCCGCCCGAGTACGAATGGCAGCTGCTCTACCCCTGGGGCACGCCCACCGGCATCGCGGGCCAGCCGATGCCCGCCTTCGCGCCCGACGGCGGCAACAGCGCGGCCGACCAGGCGCTGCAGGCCGGCATGCACCACGACGGCATGCATTTCTTTCCCCTCGCCACGCCCGGGCGCGCGCTGCTCGTGATGAACCACGAGTACACCGACGAACAGTTGCTGCATGCCGATGGCGCGAAGGAATGGAATGCGCAGAAGGTGCGCAAGTCGCTGCATGCGATGGGCGTGTCGGTGATCGAGATCGCGCGCACGCCCGAGGGCGGCTGGCGCCAGGTACTGCCCTCGCCCTATGCCCGCCGCGTGCATGGCAACACGCCGATGCGCATCGCCGGCCCGGCCGCGGGTTCGCCGCGCCTGCGCACCGCGCTCGATCCTGCCGGCACCGAGGTGCTCGGCACCTTCGCCAACTGCGCGATGGGCGTCACGCCCTGGGGCACCTACCTCACCTGCGAGGAGAACTTCCACGGCTACTTCGGCGGCCCGAAGGAGGCGGCCAAGGAGGCTACGCCCGCGCAGCGCCGCTACGGCACGGTGGCGGGCTCGCAATGGGTCGAGTACTGGCGCTTCGACGAACGCTTCGACCTGAGCCGCCATCCCAACGAGCCGCACCGCTTCGGCTGGGTGGTCGAGATCGACCCCTTCGATCCCGCCGCGAAGCCCGTCAAGCGCACCGCGCTGGGCCGCAAGCGCCAGGAGAGCGCGACCTGCACCGTGACCAGGGACGGCCGCGTGGCGGTCTACATGGGCGACGACGCGCGCTTCGAATACATCTACAAGTACCTGAGCACCGACCGCATCGCGCCCGCCGGCGAGGGCTCGCGCGCGGCGGCCAATGCGCGGCTGCTCGACGAAGGCACGCTGTACGTCGCGCGCTTCGACGCCGACGGCCGCGGCCGCTGGATCGAGCTGGTGCACGGCCGCCACGGGCTCGACGCCGCGGCCGGCTTCGCCGACCAGGCCGAGGTGCTGGTCCATGCGCGGCTCGCGGCCGACGCGGTGGGTGGCACGAAGATGGACCGCCCCGAGTGGATCGCGATCAGCCCCGGCGGCGAGGTCTACGTCACGCTCACCAACAACAGCCAGCGCGGCGACCTCGGCAAGCCCGGCCCCGATGCCGCGAACCCGCGCGCAGACAACCTGTTCGGCGGCATCCTGCGCTGGCGCGAGGACGACGGCGACGCGGCGAGCCCGGGCTTCGCCTGGGAGCATTTCGTGCTCGCGGGCGACACCGCGCAGCCCGGCAGCGGCGCGCGCTACCCGAGCGCCGATGCCGACCTGTTCGGCAGCCCCGACGGCCTGCACTTCGACAGCGGTGGCCTGCTGTGGATCCAGACCGACATGAGCGGCCAGTTGATCGGCAAGCCGCCCTACACCGCCCTGGGCAACAACCAGATGCTGGTGGCCGACCCGGCCACGGGCCGCATCAAGCGCTTCCTGACCGGACCCAGCGGCTGCGAGATCACGGGCTGCGTGGTCGCGCCCGACCGCCGCGCGCTGTTCGTCAACGTCCAGCATCCGGGCGAGTCGCGCGACGACGGCAGCGCCACCCACAACAGCGCCTGGCCCGACGGCACCGCACCGGGCAGCGCGCGGCCGCGCTCGGCCACGTTGGTGATCCGGCGGCGCGACGGCGGCATCGTCGGTACCTAGAGGAGACCCCCATGAGCATCCGCATCGTTCGACTCGGCACGCCGCGCAGCCCCGGCGAAGGCCTGCGCGTGGGCACCGTGCGGCGCCCGCCGCGCGGCGTGCCCAAGAGCGAATTCGCGTCGCAGGACTGGTACGACGTCTGGTACCCGAACCTCGCGCCCTCGACCGAGACCATGAAGCTGGGCCAGGCCGCGCAGACGCCGGCCGAGTGGAATGTGTTCATGCGCAAGTACAAGGCCGAGATGGCCGAGGCCGACGCGAGCCGCAGCCTCGACCTGCTCGCGGCGCTCTCGCACCAGACCGCGCTGGCCGTGGGCTGCTACTGCGAGGACGAGTCGCGCTGCCACCGCTCGCTGCTGCGCGGCCTGCTGGCCGAGCGCGGCGCCGACATCGCGGCCTGATCAGACCTGCGGCAGCGCCGCGAACACCGGCAGGTCCTCGGCGCGCGCGGCATGGGCCGCCAGTGCCGGGCAACGCGCGGGCGCCACCAGCTCGGGCAGCATCAGTTGCGTGAACGACCAGGCCACGGCCGCCGAGACGGCGTCCTGCGTCAGCGCCGCTTCTTCGACGGTCCATGGCGCCACCGCCACCTCGCGCTCGAGTTCGTCATAGGCCGCCAGCAATTGCCCCAGCACCCGGTCCACCCAGGGCTGGTGCAGCTTCTCGGCCGGCCGGAGGTTGCGCTCGTAGACGATCTGCACCGTCTTCTCGCAAGCCGCGAGCGCGAGCCCCGTGAGACGCAGCGCGCGCAGCCGCGCCGCCGCCTCGGCCGGCCACAGGCTGCGGCCGGCGAGGAACTCCGCGTGCTCGACGATCAAGGTCGAATCCATCAGCACCGCGCCGTCGTCGAGCACCAGCGTCGGCGCCTTGACCACCGGGTTGATCGCGCGGAACTGCTCGAAGGTGCGGAACACCGAGAGCGAGCGGTGTTCGAAGGGAATGCCCAGCAGCCGCAGCGAGACGGCGGTGCGGCGCACATAGGGCGAGTCGAGCATGCCGACGAGTTGCATCGAAGGTTCCTCCTTGGGTCTTGAACGAAGCCACGACCTTAGCGGCGTCCCCGCGCGCGGGCCACGGGCATTCATCGAAAATCGACGCTCCCGGCCGATGGACCATCGGTGCCCCTCTTCTCATCGCATGGACATCGACAAGAAAGACCGCCTGATCCTCGAAGCCCTGCAGGCCGACGCGCGCCAGAGCCTCGCGGCGCTGGGCAAGCGCATCGGCCTGTCGCAGCCGGCCATGAGCGAGCGCGTGCGCAAGCTCGAGGACGCGGGCGTGATCGAGGGCTACGGCGCGCGCGTCAACCTGCGCGCGCTCGGCGTGGGGCTGCAGGCCATCATCCGCATCGACACCACGCATGCGGGCATCGCGCGCTACCTGAAGCTGTTCGAGCAGATGCCCGAGGTGCTGAGCGCCGACCGCGTGACCGGCGAGGACTGCTTCATCGTGCGCTGCGCGATCGCCGAGCCGGCCGACCTCGAGCGCGTGGTGGACGCGCTCGCGGTCGACGGCGCGGTCACCACCTCGCTGGTGCTGTCGAGCCCCGTGAACAAGCACGTCACCGTGCACGCGGCGAAGCCGCCGAGGAAGTAGCGCGCCGGCTCAGCGCTGCGTCTTGTCCTTCTGGTTCTGCGCCTCGATGCGCTCGCGCGCGGCCAGCCAGTCGCCGTCGCTCCACTGGCGCAGCTCGTAGAAGTTGCCGCCGTTGGCCAGCGCGTTGGCGCCGTCCATCATGATGCTCTGGCCCGTGAGCCAGTCGCACTGGCCCGGCGACATCAGGAAGGCCGCGATGTTCTGCAGCTCGCTCATGCGGCCGGTGCGCGCCATCGGGCTCATCGCGATGGTGCGCGCGCCGGGCTCCTCGCCGGGGTTCAGGCGCTTGCTCATGCCCTCGGTCGGGATCTCGCCCGGGCCCACGGCATTGAGCCGCACGCCGTAGCGCGCCCACTCCACCGCGAGCGACTTGGTCATCACCTCGATGCCGGCCTTGCTCATCGCCGAGGGCACCACGTAGGGGCTGCCGTTGTCGACCCAGGTCACGATGATGCTCATCACGCTGCGGAAGGCATCGCCGGCCTTCCACTGGCCCGACTTGGCCTCGGCCACCCAGCGCTTGCCCACGGCCTGCGTGACGTAGAAGCTGCCGTGGAAGACGATGTTCGCGATCGCGTCGAAGGCGCGCGGCGAGAGGCTCTCGGTCGGCGAGACGAAGTTGCCGGCCGCGTTGTTCACCAGGCCGGTGAGGCCGCCGCTCTGCCAGAGGCTCTCGACCATCTCGTCCACGCTCTGGGCGACGCGGATGTCGACGCCGAAGGTGTCGATGCGCCGTTCGGGAAACTGCTGGCGCCATTCGGCCGCGGTCTCCTCGCAGACCGACTGGCGCCGGCCGCAGATCGCGATGTCGGCGCCCAGGCCGAGGAAGCGCTCGGCCATCGCGCGGCCGAGCCCGGTGCCGCCGCCGGTCACGAGGATGCGCTGGCCGCTCATGAGGGAAGGTTGGAACATGCGTCGTCTCCTGGAGGTTTGCCTGACGGCGGCCATGCTACGCGCGGCGGGCGCCGCGCGCATCGGGGGCCGGGTCGCGGGCGCGACGCGGGGCTGGGGCGAGAATGGCCGCTTCCGCAGACTGCCCCGAGCCCCTCGCCACCCATGTCCGACTCCATCGACGCCTCCTCGCAGCCGCTCGCCGGCGTGCGCATCCTGAGCCTCGCGCTCAACCTGCCCGGCCCGGCCGCGCTGCTGCGCTGCCGCCGCATGGGCGCCGATTGCCTGAAGCTCGAGCCGCCCGCGGGCGACCCGATGGCGCTCTACAACCAGGCGGCCTATGCCGCGCTGCACGAGGGCATCGCCATCGAGACGGCCGACCTCAAGAGCGAGGCCGGCCAGCGCGCGCTGCACGAGGCACTCGCGCGCACCGACGTGCTGCTGACCTCGTTCCGTCCCTCGGCGCTGGCCAAGCTCGGGCTGGACTGGAACGCGCTGCATGCGCGCCATCCGGCGCTGTCGCAGGTGGCGATCGTCGGCGCCCACGGCGAGCGCGCCGAGGAGCCCGGCCACGACCTGACCTACCTCGCCGAGAGCGGCCTGGTCACAGGCACCGCGCTGCCGGCCACGCTGTTCGCCGACATGGGCGGCGCGCTGCTCGCGAGCGAGGCGGTGCTCAAGGCCCTGCTGCTGCGCGCGCGCGGCGCCACGGCCGAGGGCGTGTACCTCGAGGTCGCGCTCAATGTCTCGGCCGACTGGCTCGCGCTGCCGCGCACCTGGGGCCTGACGCAGCCGCAGGGCGCGGTCGGCGGCGCGCATGCGGGCTACCGCGTCTATCCCTGCGCCGACGGCCGCGTGGCGGTGGCCGCGCTCGAGCCGCATTTCGCCAACCGGCTGTGCGAGGCCGCGGGCCTGGCCTCGCGCGACATGATGGCGCCGGCCACGCACGAGGGCGTGGCGGCCTGGATCGCACAGCGCAGCCGCGCCGAACTCGAGGCGATGGCGCGCGAGCGCGACGTGCCGCTGCTCACGCTGGCGGACTGAATCCCGCCGGGCCGGCGGACCTCAGAGCTTGATGCCCGCCGCCTTCACCGTCGGCCCGAGCACCGCCACCTGCTCCTTCACGATGCCCTCGAAGCGGGCCGTCGTCTCGGGCTTGGCGACGATGCCCAGCTCGATCAGCTTCTTCTGCACCTCGGCCATGGCCAGCACCTCGTTGCAGGCGGCATGGAGGCGCGCCACCACCTCGGGCGGCAGCTTCGCGGGGCCGCTGAGGCCGAAGAAGTTCTCGAGCACCAGCTTGGGCTGCCCCACCTCGGCGATGGCCGGCACCTCGGGCATCAGCGGCGAGCGCGCGCTGCCCGTGACCGCCAGCGGCACCAGTTGGCCGCTCTTGAAGTACGGCACGTAGGCGGTGATCACGTCGATCCCCACGGGAATGGTGTTGGCGATCAGGTCGGTGGTCATCGGCGCGCCGCCGCGGTACGGCACATGCTCCAGGTGTAGTCCGGTCACGCGCCGGATCAGCTCGCCGTGGATGTGGCCGATCGAACCCGGGCCGCCCGAACCGAAGTCCAGCCGCCCGTCCTTGCGCGCGCGGGCTTCCAGGTCGGCGAAGCTCGCGATGCGCGAACCCTTGCTGGCCATCACCACCAGTGGCGCCGAGCCCAGCGCGGCGATGTGGCTGAAGGCGGCAACCGGGTCGTAGGGCTGCTTGTCGAGCGTGAACGGCCCGAGCGCGATCGGCGTGGTGTTGGCGAGCATCAGCGTGTAGCCGTCGGGCGCCGCGGCCGCGACCTGGGCGCCGCCGATGGTGCCGCCCGCGCCGGGCTTGTTGTCGATCACCACCGCCTGGCCGAGCCGGCGCGCGAGCTGCTCGCCCATCACGCGCGCCAGGATGTCGCTCGAGCCGCCCGGCGGGAAGGTCACGACGATCCTGATCGGCCGGTCGGGCCACTGCGCGAAGGCCGGCAGCGCGAGCGCGGCGGCCCCGGCCGCCAGCAGCTGCAGTGCGCCGCGGCGCGTGGGATGGACAAGGGAGGGGGCGGTGGAGGTCATGGCGCGGTCCAGCAAGAGCGATGCCCACACTCTAGGAACGCGCCCATGGCACGCCAATCGCTAGCGCCTTATGCGCGGCATAGCAAAGCGCCGGGCCTGCACGATGGCTTGGCACCAAAGCTGTGCAGCGCCCTTCCCTCCATGTCCCGCGCCAACGATCCTTTCGACACCTACCTGCTGCGCGTCTTCGCCGTGCTGCTGGCCGAACGCAGCGTCTCGCGCGCCGCCACCCGGCTCAACCAGTCGCAGCCGGCCGTGAGCACCGCGCTCAAGCGGCTGCGCGAGATCTTCGGCGACCCGCTGCTGGTGAAGGACAAGCAGCGCATGGTGCCGACCGAGCGCGCGCTGCGGCTCGAAGCCTCGGTGCGCGTGGTGCTCGGCGAGATCGACGCCCTGCTCGCGCCGGCCGACAGCTTCGATCCCGCGACCACGCGGCTGACCTTCCACCTCGGCACGCCCGACTACCTGGCGCCGCCGCTGATGGCCGCGGTCGTGCAGTACCTGCGCGGCACCGCGCCGGGCGCGCGCCTGTTCATGCATCCGCTCGGGCCCGAGTTCGATGTCGAGGCCGCGCTGGCCGACGGTTCGCTCGACGTGGTGGTGGGCAACTGGCCGCAGCCGCCCGAGCACCTGCACACCACCTTGCTGATGGAGGACGAGATCGTCTGCCTGGTCGACCGCGACCACCCGGGCGCGCAGGGCCTCGCGTTGAGCGACTACCTGCACGGCGCCCACGTGGTGCCGCAGCTCTACAGCACCCTGCAGCGCGGCGTGGTCGAGAGCCACCTGGCCACGCTGCGCCTGGCGCGCACGCCGACCGTGACGGTGCCCTACTTCTCGATGGCGCCGCAGCTCCTGCCCGGCACCGACCTGATCTTCACCACCAGCCGGCACTTCGCGCAGCACTATGCCGCGCTGCTGCCGCTGGCGATCGTGCCGGCGCCGCTCGACTTTCCGCCGATGCGCTTCTACCAGCTCTGGCATGCGCGCCACCAGCGCGCGCCGGGCCACGTGTGGTTCCGCTCGCTGCTGTCGGCCGTGATGCGCACGGCCGGCGCCACGCGGCATCTGCGGATGCCGCCGGCGCCGGAACTCAGGAAGGCAGCCGCAGCGCCCCGAGCTTCTTATCGAGCTTGATCAGCCACAGCCGCGTGGGCCGCTCGAGGTCGGTGCCGCGCGTGAGGCGCGCACCGGTCACGCCCTCGGGACAGCCGCTCACGATCGCGCCGGCCGCGTTCACGGTGCAGTCCTCGACGCTGCCGGCCACGGTGTTGCCGTTGGCGTCGAGCAGGATGGTGCGCAGGCCGAAGTCGTCGTCGTTGACCAGCGCCAGCGTCTGGTCGTCCACGATGGTCAGGCCCTCGGCCTTTTCGGCCAGCCAGCCCAGCGCATTGAGGTCGAGCAGCTCGGTCTTGCGCATCGTCACGACTTTCGAATAGTCGGCCGTGCCCGAGGGCGCCTGCGTGATGCTGCTGATCTCGAGCTCGTGCCCTTGCGCCGCGATGTCGGTCGCGTTGGCCGGCAGCTCCACCAGCATCAGCTTGTTGACCACCTTGGCGTCGCTCTTGCGCGCGCCCTGCTCGATCACGATGAAGCGGCCGTTGCCCAGGCTCACCACGTCGCCGAGCTTGGCGTTGCCGGTGCGATCCTTGTCGTACTGGCTGCCGTCGATCGGGTAGGCGTAGAGCTTCGAGGTCTCGGTCGCGGGATCGAACTCGAGCCAGCGCGTGAACTTCGCGATGTGGCGCACGTCGGTGTTGCTGCCGCCGGGCGGCTTGGCCTTGATCGACTTGCCGCTCTCGTCGCGCGGATCGATCGGGCTCTGCAGGAAACCGTGCAGCCGGCCGCTGGCGGCATCGAGCGTCAGGCCTTCCATGCCGCGGTTGGGACGGCGCTTGGCCAGCACCAGCGGCAGGTCGTGCGCCGAGGCGCCGGGCGCATACTTCTTCTCGACCACGCCGGTGGCGATGTTCAGGCGCGCGATGAAGGGGCCGTACTCGTCGCTGGTCCACAGCACGTTGCGCGCCTTGTCGAGCACCAGCGTCTCGGGGTCGAGGCCGTTGGCGTCGTAGCCGGCCTTGGCCTCGTCGAACACGTAGCGGTCGGTCAGCGGCGTTTCGCCGGTCGAGCCGATGCCCGAGCGCGGCGGCAGGCCGGTGATCTTGCGGTTGGCGTCGATCCGCAGGGGCACGCTCGAGCTCAGCACCGCGCCGGTCTTGCCGATGCGGATCAGGCCGAAGCTGGGCGCGAACGACGGCGCCGGGAACACCTTGCTGATGCTGAGCGTGTCGCTGCCGGGGATCGGCGCGTTCGGGCCGTCGCCGTTCGGGCCGCGGTCGGTGATGGCGTAGAACTCGAGCGCGCCGTCGTCGGCCTTGCCCTTGAAGGCCAGGCCCGAGCCGTAGGCCGGCAGGAAGCCCTTGGGGAAATCGGCCTGCACCTTCGGGTTCGCGCCCTCGTAGGGCACGTTGAACTTCTCGTCGGCCTGCAGCTGGTAGCGCGTGACGCTGGCGCCGATGCTGCCGAGCGCGTTCGACTGGGTGAAGGCCTCGGTCACGGGCGCGTTGAGGCGCGCGGCCAGCGTGTTCTCGAAGTGCTCGCGCGCGAGCATGCGGCGCGCGGCATCGACGCTGCGGCTCGCGTAGGGCGCGGGCAATCCGGCCAGCACGGCATTGAGCGCGGTGTTGAAGGCTTCGGCCGAAGCCGCGAAATCGAGCGAGCCGGCCTTGAGCGCGGCCTTCAGGGCGGGCGCGAGGCGGATGCCGTTGGAGGGATCGAGGTCCTCGTCGAAGCTTTGCAGCGCGAGCAGGCGGTTGACCACCGCGTCGGCCTTGACGTCGCTGCCGCCCACGAGGTTCAGCGGCGTGACCGTGCTGCCGCAGGCGGCGCTGCCGATGGCGAGCGCGCCGACCGAGAAGCTCACGGTCTCGCCGTCCTTGCATGTGAATTCGCCGTTGGCATTGGTGGCGGCCTTGGCGCCGCCGCCGGCCACGTAATCCAGGCCCTCGACCGCGGCATCGAGGAAGGTGCCGGTCTTCGATTGCGCGGCGGGCGGGTTGTTGCCGCCACCGCTGCCCGGCTGGAACACGAAGCCCCCGCCGCCTCCGCTGCCGCCGCCGCAGGCCGCGAGCAAGGCGCTCGCGCCCGCGAGCGCCAGCCATCCGATCCCCGGCCGCGCGGCCGCCCTCTGCATCTTGTTCGTCATGTGTCTTTCATCTCCGTGTCATGGCCGCGCGCGGGTTGCGCGCGGGCCGGGCGATTAGCCCCGGCGCGTGTGACAGGAAAGTGAAAGCGAGGCAGGCAGCGTCAGCGGCCCAGCCCCTCGCGCTGCCGGTCCTCGCGCTTGAGCGCGAGGTAGGTGTCGAGGTCGATCTCGTGCAGCTGGCGCGGGAACTGCTCGGCGGCCGCGAACCAGTGGCGCTGCCGCTGCTCGGACTGGCCCTTGGCATCGGCCGCGAGGTAGGCGTCGAGCGTGAGGAAGTAGCGCATCGCATTGCGCTCCACCAGCCCGCGCATGCCGCGGATGTACTCGGGCTTGCCGTCGGGCGCCTGCCCCACCACGGTGAAGCCGACCTTGTCGCGCCCGAAGGTCGCGAGGTAGGCCTGGGTGGCGAGCTTCACCATCATGCTGTGGTCGTAGCTGTAGCTGAAGTGCAGGAAGCTCTTGTGCTCGTCGAGCGCCACCGCCTCCAGCGTGACGTGGTAGTTGCTGGTGCCGAACGGGCCGCTGGCGGCCGACAGGTCGATCATCAGGTGCTCGGGTGTCGCGCTCGCCACGCGGTAGGCGAAGGGCAGCTCGAAGGCCTGGTCGACCGGCTTGTCGTAGCGCCGCACCACGTAGAGCGTGAGCGTCTCGCGGCCCGGCGCGCCGCTCACGCGGCAGCGCCGGTTGTTGACGTGCAGCAGCATCAGCTCGCACCAGTTGGCAGAGCCCTTGAGCGCGCTGCCGACCTCCGACAGCGGATGCTCGACCACCGCGTAGACGTCGCCCTGCAGCCCGTCGGGCGTCTCGATCGAATCGAGCTGTATGGGACGGCCGAAGCTGCTGCGCTCGAGCTTGTCCTTGATCTGCTTGTGCCGGGCACGCAGGGCCTGCGCGCGGGCTTCGCCGGCCGCCGGCTCGCTGGCCGTGGGCGCGGCGCCGGCCTGGAGACTGCCCGCCAGCAGCCAGCCGCACAGGGCGGCGCCGCAGGCACGCCGCAGGTGCCGCGCTGGCGAGAACATGCCGGGGCCCGGCCGGTAGAACGAAATGCTCATCGGACCACACCATACAACGGCGCGGCCTTTCGCGTGCTCGGGCGCTTCCCGCGCCCTTGCCCATGCACGCCAGCGCGGACGCGCCCACAATCGCGCCGAGCGCCTCCCGCTCGCCAAGGAAGACACCATGCCCCTCGTCCGCATCGACCTCCCCGACACCGCCCCCGAGACGCTCGGCCCGGCCATCGGCGATCTCATCTACCAGGTGATGACCGAGACCATCAACGTCCCCAAGGACGACAAGTTCCAGGTCATCGCGCGCCATCCGCCGGGGCAACTCGTGCATCCGCGCAGCTACCTGGGCATCGAGTATTCGGCGCGCTTCGTGCTGATCCAGATCACGCTGAACCAGGGCCGCAGCATCGAGATGAAGAAGGCCTTCTATCGGCACGTGGCCGACGGGCTGCACGAGAAGCTCGGCATCCGGCGCGAGGACGTGTTCATCAGCCTGGTCGAGGTGGTCAAGGAGAACTGGTCGTTCGGAAACGGAGAGATGCAGTACGCGTAGCCCAGGCGCCGCCGGCCAATGCCACGCCCGGCAGCACCAGCGCGAGCGCGATCCAGGTCGAGACCGTGAGCGGCTCGCGCAGCAGCCAGGCCGCGCCCACGGCGGTCATCAGCGGCACCAGCGCGCCCGACAGCGAGGCGCGCGCCGCGCCCAGCCGCGCCACGGCCAGGCCGTAGAGCGCCAGCCCCAGCAGGCCCGCGAACAGCCCCTGCCCCACGGCCTGCAGCGCCACCTCGCGCAGCGGCGCGCTCACCAGCTTCGGCGCGCCCGCGAACCACAGCAGCGGCAGCAGCAACAGCGTCGAGCCGAGGTTGATCGCGGCCGCGCCCTGCCAGGCCGTGAGGCCGCTGCGGCGCAGCGCCAGGGTGTAGCCCGACCACAGCAGCGCGGCGAGCAGGAACAGCAGGTCGCCGCGCCATGCCGAGGCGGCCGCGGCCAGCCCGCCGAGGCCGGACACCGCGAGCCCCGCGGCCATCAGCGCCAGCCCGAGGCAGCGCGAGCGCGCGGGCCGCTCGCCATCGAGCCACCAGCCGCCGAGCGCGGTGAACAGCGGCACGCTGCCGGCCACGAACACGCCCATGTGGGCGGCCGGCGCCCACTGCGCGCCGGCCATCACCACCAGCCCGAACGGCAGGCCGCCGCCGAGCACCAGCAGCGCGCCCTGCCGCGCCGGCAGCGCGCACAGCACCGCGCGCGAGGCCCACGCCACCGGCAGCAGCACCAGCGCGGGAATCGCATAGCGCAGCACCGCCAGCTCCAGCGGACCGAGCGAGGTGGTGACGCCATGGCGCGAGGCGATCTGCCAGCCGCTGCCGATCAGCGCGGTGGCGAGCGCGGCGAGCACGCCTGTCCAGGGAAGGGATCGGTTCATGCGGCCAGTCTGGCCGCGTGCGCCTGGCGGCGCTATCAAGATCCTGCGCAGCTGCGTGCGGACTTAGGCGGCGTGCAGCGCGCGGCGCGCCTCGCCGGGCGTCATGCCGACCTCGCGCAGGAACAGCGCGCCGAGGTGGCTCTGGCTGCAGAAGCCGAGCGCGTGCGCCAGGCCCGCGAGGTCGCGTTCGCCGGCATCGAGCTGCGCGAGCGCCGCGGCCAGCCGCAGGTGCAGCCGGTACTGGTGCGGACTCAGGCCGGTGCGGCGGCGAAAGCTGCGCGCCAGATGGAACGGCGAACTGCTGGCCGCCTCGGCCAGTTCGTGCAGCGACAGCGCACGGCCGTCGACGGCTTCCGCCGCCAGGCAGCGCCGCGCGCGCCCCACCGCGCCCTCGCTGTGCGCGGTGCCGCCGGCCGCGAGGGCCTCGGCGATCAGTTGCGGCGTGGCCTCGACGGCATCGAGCCCCGCCTCAAGGCGGCGCCAGTGCAGGCGCAGCCGGTACAGGGCGCGTGGCGACAGCAGGCGCTGGGCGCCGTCGCCAGTCCAGGGCGCATCGGCCACGCCGTCGGTGGCGCTCACGACCACGCTGCAGCGCGGCTCGCGCGCCTGGGGGCGCAACTGGTAGCGCTGCGCGGGCGCCACGCGCAGGGCCGTCAGCGCATCGATCCAGGCACCGTGGCCGTCGTCGCCGCGGAACTCCATCGCGGCGGCATCGAAGGGCAGCACCAGCCGGCCCGAGGGCGCGGTGTAGACGGGACTCCATTGCGGCGCGGTCGCGTGCGAACGCACGCGTTCGACGCGCCAGCGCGGGTCGGCGACCAGGAGGATGCGTTGCTGTGCCATGGCGGCCGGGGCGATCGCCGGAGCCGGATCGCCCGCCGCTTCAGCGCACCTTGCGCGCCGAGGGCTTGGCGCCGGCGGGCTTGGCCGAGGGGCGGCCCGAACCGGTGTCGCGCGGCGGCAGCCCGGTGTGCTGCGTGAGGATGCGGCCCTTCGAGGGCTTGACCATCGGCAGCTTCACCGACGGCGCGGCCTTGGCGGTCTTCGCCGCGGGTGCGCTGGTCGAGTTCTTGCGGCGCGCGCTGGTGTAGCCGCCGTCGGTCAGCGGCTGCCAGGTCGGGATCAGGTGGTGCTTGCCGTTGCCGATCAGGTCGGCGCGGCCCATGGCCTTGAGCGCCTCGCGCAGCAGCGGCCAGTTGTTGGCGTCGTGGTAGCGCAGGAAGGCCTTGTGCAGCCGGCGCCGCTTTTCGCCGCGCACGATGTCCACCGTTTCGCTCTCGCGCGTGATCTTGCGCAGCGGGTTGCGATTGCTGTGGTACATGGTCGTGGCCGTGGCCATCGGGCTCGGGTAGAAGGTCTGCACCTGGTCGGCGCGGAAACCGTTCTTCTTGAGCCAGATCGCGAGGTTCATCATGTCCTCGTCGCTGGTGCCCGGATGCGCGGCGATGAAGTACGGGATCAGGTACTGCTTCTTGCCCGCCTCGGCCGAGTACTTCTCGAACATCTGCTTGAACTTGTCGTAGCTGCCGATGCCGGGCTTCATCATCTTGCTGAGCGGGCCCTGCTCGGTGTGCTCGGGCGCGATCTTCAGGTAGCCGCCCACGTGGTGCTGCACCAGTTCCTTCACGTACTCGGGCGACTGCACGGCCAAGTCGTAGCGCAGGCCCGAGCCGATCAGGATCTTCTTGATGCCACGCAGCGCGCGCGCGCGGCGGTAGATCTTGATCAGCGGATCGTGGTTGGTGTTGAGGTTCTGGCAGATGCCCGGGTACACGCAGCTGGGCTTGCGGCAGGCGGCCTCGATCTCGGGCGACTTGCAGCCGATGCGGTACATGTTGGCCGTGGGGCCGCCGAGGTCGGAGATGGTGCCGGTGAAGCCCTTCACGCTGTCGCGGATGGCCTCGACCTCCTTGATGATCGAGTCTTCCGAGCGGCTCTGGATGATCCGGCCCTCGTGCTCGGTGATCGAGCAGAAGGTGCAGCCGCCGAAGCAGCCGCGCATGATGTTCACGCTGAAGCGGATCATCTCCCAGGCCGGGATCTTGGTCGCGCCGTCGTGGCTGCCGTTCTCGTCGGCATAGCGCGGATGCGGGCTGCGCGCATACGGCAGGTCGAACACGTGGTCCATCTCGGCCGTGGTCAGCGGGATCGGCGGCGGGTTGATCCAGACGTCGCGCGCGGTCGTGCCCTCGCCATGCGCCTGCACCAGCGCGCGCGCATTGCCGGGGTTGGTCTCGAGGTGCAGCACGCGGTTGGCGTGCGCGTAGAGCACCGGGTCGGCACGCACCTGCTCATACGAGGGCAGGCGGATCACCGAGCGGTCGCGCGGCGGCACCTTGGTCTTGCCACGGCCCTGCAGCGCGGGGTTGGGTACGAACTGCAGCGGCTTGATGGCGGGGTTGACCACCGCGGCGGCGGCTGCCGCGGCGGCCGGCGAACCGGCGACCTCGGCCGCCTTGGCGACCGCCTCGGCCTCGTCCTCGCGCGCGCAACTCGCGCCGTTGGCCTTGGCCTGGTCCGAGACCATCAGGTAGGGATTGACGTGCGCCTCGACGCGGCCCGGCTCGTCCACGCTGGTGGAGTCGATCTCGAACCAGCCCTCGGGCGTTTCGCGGCGCACGTAGGCGGTGCCGCGCACGTCGTCGATCTGGTGCACCGGCTCGCGCGCGGCGAGGCGGTGCGCGATCTCGACGATGGCGCGCTCGGCGTTGCCGTACAGCAGCAGGTCGCACTTGGAATCGACCACGATCGAGCGGCGGACCTTGTCCTGCCAGTAGTCGTAGTGGGCGATGCGGCGCAGGCTGCCTTCGATGCCGCCGAGCACGATCGGCACGTCGTTCCAGGCTTCCTTGCAGCGCTGCGAATAGACGATGGCCGCGCGGTCGGGCCGCGAACCGCCGACGTCGCCGGGCGTGTAGGCGTCGTCGCTGCGGATCTTGCGGTCCGCGGTGTAGCGGTTGATCATCGAATCCATGTTGCCGGCGGTCACACCGAAGAACAGGTTCGGCTTGCCCAGCGCCTTGAAGGGCTCGGCGCTCTGCCAGTCGGGCTGGGCGATGATGCCCACACGGAAGCCCTGCGCCTCGAGCATGCGACCGATCACCGCCATGCCGAAGCTCGGATGGTCGACGTAGGCGTCGCCGGTGACGATCACCACGTCGCAGCTGTCCCAGCCGAGCGCCTCCATCTCCTGGCGCGAGGTCGGCAGGAACTTCGCCGTGCCGAAGCGGGCTGCCCAGTACTTGCGGTAGCTGGTCAGCGGCTTGGCGGCGCGCGCGAAAAAGGAGACGTCGACGGGGGCGTTCATCAAATGGGGGTGGTGCGGCAGGCGGCCTCGAACGGAAACGAGAGATGCGGCTGCGATGGGTAACCCGCGATTTTAGGGTTTTCCACCCTTTCTGTCCCGTGAAAGCGGTGGCGCGGCTTCGGGATTAGGGGCATCGGCCCAGGGAAGGCACCCCTTCGCCCTGCCGGCATTGAAAGCTCCAGTCATTCAATTACTTGCTTTTGTCAATCAATTGACGGATAGTCGCCCCATGCCGACCACCGAATCCCCTGCCGTTTCCGCTGTTCCTGTCGAAGCCGTCAAGGCGGTTCGCCGTTTCAACCGTTTCTTCACGCGCCAGGCCGGCGTGCTCGAGCCCTACCTCGGCGGCGCGCTGCCGCTGACCGAAGTGCGCGTGCTCTACGAACTCGCGCACCGCGACGCGCTGGTCGCGACCGATCTCGCGCGCGAACTGGGCCTGGACGGCGGCTACCTGAGCCGCATCCTCAAGCGCTTCGAGACCGAGGGCTGGATCGTGCGTTCGCCGAGCCCGCGCGATGCGCGCCAGAGCCTGCTGACCCTGACCGAGGCCGGCCATGCCGCCTTCGCGCCGCTGCAGCAGAAGTCGCGCGAGGAAGCCGCCGCCCTGCTCGCGCCGCTGCCGCCGCGCGAACGCGAACAGGTGGTCGAGGCCATGGGATGGATCGAGCGCCTGCTCGACCCCACCGCGCCGCGCGCGCCCACGCGCACGGTGGTGCTGCGCGATCCCAAGCCCGGCGACATGGGCTGGGTGGTGCAGCAGCACGGCGAGCTCTATGCGCGCGAGTACGGCTGGAACAGCGAGTTCGAGGCACTGGTCGCGGAGATCGTGGCGCAGTACATCCGCAAGTTCCAGCCCGAATGGGAAAAGGGCTGGATCGCCGAGCTCGACGGCGAGCGCGTGGGCGCGATCTTCGTGGTGCGCAAGTCGGCCACCACCGCGCAGCTTCGGCTGCTGCTGCTCACGCCCGCCGCGCGCGGCCTGGGCCTGGGCAGCCGGCTCACCGACGAGTGCATCGCCTTCGCGCGCGCCAAGGGCTATCGCAAGATGGTGCTGTGGACCAACAGCTGCCTCTCGGCCGCGCGTGCCATCTACGCCAAGCGCGGCTTCGAACTCGAGAAGACCGAAGCCTACGAGGGCTTCGGCCAGCAACTGGTCGGCGAGACCTGGTCGCTGAAGCTCTGATCCTGCCTTGCTCCTTCCCCCTCTGGGGGAAGGTCGGGATGGGGGCACCGGGCCTTTCCACCACCGCGGCGCCTTGCGAGCGCCCGTGCCCCCACCCCTGCCCTCCCCCAGCGGGGGAGGGAGAAAGACTCACTGCATGTACCAGCCATGGCTCACCACCAGCGACTGGCCGGTGAGCGCATTGGTCGGGAAGGCCGCGAACAGCAGCGCCACGCGCGCCACGTCGTCGGTGGTGGTGAATTCGCCATCCACCGTTTCCTTGAGCATCACGTTCTTGATGACTTCCTGCTCGCTGATGCCCAGCGTCTTGGCCTGCTCGGGGATCTGCTTCTCGACCAGCGGCGTGCGCACGAAGCCCGGGCAGATCACGTTGGCGCGCACGCCGTGCTTGGCGCCTTCCTTGGCCACCGTCTTCGCGAGGCCGATCAGGCCGTGCTTGGCCGTCACGTAGGGGGCCTTGAGCAGCGAGGCTTCCTTCGAGTGCACCGAGCCCATGTAGATCACGCTGCCGCCGCGGCCCTGCGCATACATGTGCTTGAGGCAGGCCTTGGTCGTGAGGAAGGCGCCGTCGAGGTGGATCGCGAGCATCTTCTTCCAGTCGGCGAAGCTGAACTCCTCGACCGGATGCACGATCTGGATGCCGGCGTTGCTCACCAGGATGTCGATGCCGCCGAAGGCCTTGGCGGCCTCCTCGACCGAGGCGTCGACCTGTGCCTCGTTGGTCACGTCGACCGCCACGCCGATGGCCTGCGCGCCCGTGGCCTTGAGCTCGGCCGCGGTGGCGTCGGCGGCGTCCTTGTTGAGGTCGGCGATGACGATCTTCGCGCCTTCCTGCGCGAAGAGGATCGCGATCTCCTTGCCGATGCCGCTGGCCGAGCCGGTGATGTAGGCGACCTTGTCCTTGAGTTGCATGGTGGTTCCTTGGGTTAGGGTTGCGAAGAAGACGAAGAAGAGGAAGCAGCGAGGTAGTCGAGCTCGACCGTGCCGAGCGCGAGCGTCATGTCGGCGATGTAGTGCACGGCCGATTCGACCTTGCGCACCGGCAGCTCGGCCACCGGCGCGAGCGCATGCGGATGCAGCTCGAGCGAGGCCGGGCCGGTCCAGGCGCCGTGCAGCGTGACGTCGACCATGTGGTAGCGCACCAGCTCGCAGATGCGCGGCGTGCCATCCACATGCGGAATGATCTTGAGCAGGAAGTTGGGCTGCGCGATGCCTGCAAGGATCGGGCCGGGCTCGAGCGCGCGGTGCTTGAAGCCCATGGTGGCCTTGGCCACGCGCAGCTTGCCGTAGTCGAGGGTGCCGACGATGGTGTCGGTCTCGTAGTCGAACTGCGGCGAGGCCAGCTTCTTCGGAAAGCCCCAGAGCTCGCGCCCGCCCGCGATCGGCGGATGGTCGTTGAGGTACATCGCATGCACGTAGGCGCCCTGCTCGAGGCCGCGCGCGGTGCGCAGCTGCACCGGGATGACCTGGCCCGACTCGGTGTAGTCGCCGAAGCCGGTGGAGTCGGGCATGCGGATGAACTCGTACTTGACGAGCGGCTCGACCACCTCGAGCGGCTCGGGCACCACGGCGCGCAATGCGTCGAGGTCGGTGCGATAGGTGATCACCATGAACTCGCGCCGCATGAAGCGGTACGGTCCGGGCGGAAAGGCGGGGCTGGTCAGCGGCATGGCGAAAGCCTGGCGCCGCACGTCTTCAATGTTCACGACATTCCTCCTTTGAAGCATCTTGAATCCGGCAACCAGTCTCGTGCCGGTTTCTTAGCCGGGGCTGAATCGTGAGGGCGATTCTTCTCGTCAGCGTGACAGACCGGGCCGCTTCACGCGGCCGCTGCCGCCCTCGCCGAGGTCGAAGGTGGTGACGCCGTTGACCGCGGCGTCGCTGCGCAGCGTCTCGGGATGCGCGAGCACGCGGCGCATGTCGCGCGCGCCCGACTCCCAGTGCTCCTCGACCGCCGCGCGCGAGAACTCGTAGTCCTTCGACTCGAGCTCGTAGGGCTTGTCGCGGTAGATCAGGTGGAAGATGTCGATCGGGTGGTGCGTGAGCTCGGCCTGCACCGCCTCGACCGCGGGGTCGCGGCGCAGGTGCGGCGGCAGCTTCTCGATCAGGTCGGCGATCGCCTGCTGCAGGTTCATGTTGGCCGCCAGTGCGTCGGTGTTCATGCGGGTGCGGCTCGAATAGGTGATGTCCTTCTGCCGCTCCATCACGCCCGACAGCGTGTGCGGCATCTCGCCGCGCGCATTGAACAGGTCGACCTGCAGCACCACCAGCGGCTCGCTGCGCGGATGCAGGTCGAGCACGTACTGCAGCGGCGTGTTCGAGACGATGCCGCCGTCCCAGTAGTCGTCGCCGTCGATGTGCACCGGCGCGAAGCCCGGCGGCAACGCGCCGCTGGCCATGATGTGCTCGGGGCCGATGCGCTGGCGCGTGTTGTCGAAGTACACGGAGTTGCCGGTGCGCACGTTGACCGCGCCCACGCTGAAGCGCGCCTCGCAGTGGTTGATGCGGTCGAAGTCGACCAGGCGCTCGAGCGTGGCCTTCAGCGGCGAGGTGTCGTAGTAGCTCAGCAGCGGCGCCGCGCCGCCGAGCAGCAGGGCCGGCGAATAGCGCGGCTCGAAGAAGCCGGGAATGCCCACCAGCGAGGCCATGGTCGCGCTCCACTGGTTCTGCGTGCTGCGATCGCCGAACCATGACGGCAGGCGCTGCGAGGGGCCCGAGGACACGAGATGCCAGAACTCGCGCAGCCGGTCGACCCGGTGCTCGGGCGCATTGCCCGCGATCAGCGCGGCATTGATCGCGCCGATCGACACGCCCGCGATCCAGTGCGGCTGCAGCTCGGTCTCGCTGAGCGCCGCGTAGACCCCGGCCTGGTAGGCGCCGAGCGCGCCGCCGCCCTGCAGCACCAGCGCCTTGCGCGCGGAGCGCATGTCCTCGCGCCGCGCCGCGAAGGCTTCGAGCTTGCGCGCCGCGGAAGCGGCCTGGCTCTTGCGGCGAGCGGGGGGAGACGGGGAACGGGAGGGAGTCGGGACAGAGGGGGAACGGGGCTTCTTCGGGGACGTCGTCATGCGGCCATTTGACATCAGCCCCGTGACCCCCGACTGACCAGGGGGCACTCGAAGCCGCGTTCAGCGGACCTGTTTCACATCTTCGGCAGCAATTGCCCGCGGATCTCGCCGCCCGGATTCGCGGCCGTGTGGACGTTGGCGTACCACTTGCCCGCGCTGAGGTCGGCGGCCTGCGCCGGCGTGAGCGTGGCCTCGCCCTCGATCGGGCTGGCCGCGTTCGAGAACGGCAGCACCACGCCGGCATTGGCGCCGGCCGGTGCCGGGCCATGGAAGTGGGCCGCGGTGGCCGGGCCGCTGAGGCCGGTGTAGGTGATCTTGTACTTGAGGACGTTGGTGTCGCGGTTGAGCCAGGCCTCGGCCATGCCGCTGCCGCGCGTCATGTTCGGTGGCACCTCGCTGGCCGCGTTCATGGTGCCGCTGAAGCTCGCGACATTGGCCTTGGACATCATGCCGCAGCCGGCCAGTGCCGCACTGGCCGCGCCGGCGACGAGGGCGGCGCGCAAGAGGGTGCCGTATCGGTTCATGTGAAGTCTCCTGATCGTGAATGAATGCGGACCAGCATAGGCAGGGCATTCGCAATCCCTTGTCGGCCACCACCTCGAATTCGCCGTGCACGCGGCGCCAGCCCTGGCATTGAAAGCCGATTGAAAGAAGACAATGCCGCGATGATTTCCGCCACCGAATCTTCTTCGTCTTCCACCCCGTCCTCCACCCTGCCCTCGGCCCGCGATGTGGTGCAGTTCTGGCGCGAGGCCGGCCCCAAGCGCTGGTTCGCCAAGAATGAGGCCTTCGATGCCGAGTTCGCCCATCGCTTCGTCGAAGTCCACCATGCCGCCGCGCGCGGCGAACTCGATGCCTGGATGGACGATGCCGAAGGCACGCTCGCGCTGCTGGTACTGCTCGACCAGCTGCCGCGCAACACCTGGCGCGACAACGCCCACATGCTGGCCACCGACGGCAAGGCGCTGGCCGTCGCGCACCATGCGGTCGACGCCGGCTTCGACCGCCAGCTCGAGGAGGTGCTGCGACCTTTCTTCTACATGCCCTTCATGCACTCCGAAGTGCTGGCCGAACAGGAGCGCTCGGTCGTGCACTGCAGCGCGCTCGATGCCAACACCCAGCGCTTCGCGGTGCTGCACCGGGACATCGTGGCGCGCTTCGGCCGCTTTCCGCACCGCAACCGGATGCTGGGCCGCGCGAGCACGCCCGAGGAAGAGAAGTTTCTCGCCGAGGGCGGCTTCAAGGGCTGAGCGCGCTCAGAGATCGCCGCCCGAGCGCGTGCGCGCCGGCACATGGTCGTCCTTGCCGGCGCCGATGCCGACGTCGGAGTGCTTGAGCGAGCCGTAGCTGCGCGCATAGACCCAGGTGAACTCGGCGCCCAGCAGGAAGATCTGCGCCGAGTAGTAGACCCACACCAGCACCACCACCAGCGAGCCCGCGGCGCCGTAGCCCGAGGCCACGCTGCTCTTGCCGATGTACAGGCCGATCAGGTGCTTGCCGATGGTGAACAGCAGCGCCGTCACCGCCGCGCCCACCCACACGTCGCGCCACTGCACCTTCGCGCGCGGCATGATCTTGTAGATCATCGCGAAGATCACGGTGACCATGCCGAAGCTGAAGCCGAAGTTGACCCATTGGGCCAGCGTCTCCCAGGCACCGAACATCGGCGACCACCACTTGCCGAGCGCGGCCAGCGCGGCGCTCGCCACCAGCGACACCATCAGCAGGAAGCCGATGCCCATCACCATGCTGAAGGACAGCAGGCGCACGCGCAGCAGGTTGAAGATGCCGCTGCTCTTGGCACGCGCGGGGGCGCGCCAGATGCGGTCGAGCGCGTCCTGCAGTTCGCCGAACACGGTGGTGGCGCCGACCACCAGCAGCGCGATGCCGATCAGGGTGGCGACGATGCCCTCGCGCGGCTTGTTGACCGCCTGCAGCATGCTCTGCACCGCGGCCGCGCCCTGCTCGCCCATCAGGCCCGAGAGCTGCGCGAGGATCTCGCCGCGCGCGGCCTCCTGCCCGAACACCAGCCCGGCGACGGCGATCACGATCAGCAGCAGCGGCGCGATCGAGAACACGGTGTAGTAGGCGAGCGCGGCGCCCATGCTCGGGGCGTAGTCGTTCGACCAGGACGCGACGGCGCGGCGGCAGAGATCGAAGAGGGGTCGCAAATACATGGCGGAAAGTCTCCTGTCGGTGGCGGCACCGTCCTGTCGGAGCGGCACCCGGCATCTTGCCGTCTGCCTACGATAATCGCTGAAACATGCAACCGTCTCCCCCAGCCTCCGGCGCGGCGGCGCCGTCCGCGCCCTCGCACCCGCAGTCGCCGCGCGACCTCTTCGTGTCCTTCACCTTCCTGGCGCTGCAGGGCTTCGGCGGCGTGCTGGCGATCGTGCAGCGCGAGATGGTCGAGAAGAAGAAGTGGCTCACGCCCGAGCAGTTCCTCGAGGACTGGGCCGTGGCCCAGGTGATGCCGGGGCCCAACGTGATCAACCTCGCGCTGATGATCGGCGACCGCTACTTCGGCCTGCGCGGCGCGCTCGCCGCGGTGGCCGGCATGCTCACGGTGCCGCTGTTCGTGATCCTCGCGCTCGCGGTGCTCTACGCGCACTACGCGGGCAACCCGCAGGTCGCGGGCGCGCTGCGCGGCATGGGCGCGGTGTCGGGCGGGCTGATCGCGGCCACCGGCATCAAGCTGATCCCGCAACTGCGCAAGCATCCGCTGGGCTTCGCCACCTGCCTGGCGTTCGTGGCGCTGGTGTTCGGCGCCATCGCCTGGGCGCGCATCCCGCTGGGCTGGGTGCTGCTGGTGCTCGGCGGCGTGGCCTGCGGCTGGACCTGGAAGAGGATCGCGCCATGAGCGCCGCGCCGGGCCGCCCCACGCAAGCTCGCACCGCCGTGCGAAGCACGGAGGTACTTCAATGACCATCGTCATGCAATGGCACGACTGGCTCGCGCTGTTCGGCCAGTACATGCTGCTGTCGATGCTCTCGATCAGCGGCGCCATCACCACCGTGCCCGACATGCACCGCTACCTGGTGGCGCAGCACGGCTGGCTCACCGACGCGCAGTTCACCTCCTCGGTCGCCATCGCGCAGGCCGCGCCCGGGCCCAACGTGCTGTTCGTCGGGCTCATGGGCTGGAACGTCGGCCTCAACGCGGGCGGCGGCATCAGCGCCGGGCCCTCGGCCTGGCTGCTCGGCCTGTTCGGGCTGGCCGTGACCATGGTCGGCATCATGCTGCCGAGCACCACCCTGACCTACTTCGCCACCCGCTGGGGCCACCGCAACCGCACCCGCCGCGGCGTGCGCGCCTTCAAGCAGGGCATGGCGCCGGTGGTGGTGGGCCTGTTGATCGCCACCGGCTGGGTGCTGGCCGCCGGCAACCACGTGGGCAACGCACCGGCCTGGCACCTGTGGCTCCTGACCGGCGTGGCCGCGCTCATCGTCTGGCGCAC
Organism: Variovorax sp. PDC80; assembly: GCF_900115375.1. Classification (NCBI taxonomy): domain Bacteria; kingdom Pseudomonadati; phylum Pseudomonadota; class Betaproteobacteria; order Burkholderiales; family Comamonadaceae; genus Variovorax; species Variovorax sp. PDC80. The sequence goes on from NZ_FOWG01000003.1 coordinate 64,313, forward strand.
GCGCATCCACCTGCTGTGGCTGCTGGGCGCCGGCGCGGCGCTCGGCGCCATCGGTTTCGTCTGAACTTCGCCCCCTTCTTCGTCCACCCTCTTCTTCCTTCCTCAGGAGCTTTCCCATGTCGCAACTTCGCCCCCTCGGCCGCTCCGGCCTCCAGGTGTCCCCGCTCGCCTTCGGCGGCAACGTGTTCGGCTGGACCGTCGACGAGGCCGCCTCGTTCAAGCTGCTCGATGCCTGGCTCGACGCCGGCTTCAACTTCGTCGACACCGCCGACGTCTACTCGTACTGGGTGCCGGGCCACAGCGGCGGCGAGTCCGAGACCATCATCGGCAAGTGGCTCAAGCAGAGCGGCAAGCGCAGCCGCGTGGTGCTGGCCACCAAGCTCGGCAAGTCGATGGGCGAAGGCAAGGTCGGGCTCTCGCCGGCCTACATCCGCGAGGCGGTCGAGGCCTCGCTCAAGCGCCTGCAGACCGACTACATCGACCTCTACCAGTCGCACGACGACGACGCCAACACGCCGCTCGAGGACACGCTGGGCGCCTTCGACGACCTCGTGAAGGCCGGCAAGGTGCGCGCCATCGGCGCCTCGAACTTCACGGCGCCGCGGCTGGCCGAGGCGCTCGACGTCTCCGAGCGCCTGGGCATCGCGCGCTACGAGAGCCTGCAGCCGCTGTACAACCTCTACGACCGCGCCGTGTTCGAGGACGAGCTCGAGCCGCTGTGCCTGAAGCGCGAGGTCGGCGTGATCAACTTCTACGCGCTGGCCGCCGGCTTCCTCACCGGCAAGTACCGCACCGAGGCCGATGCGGCCAAGAGCGCGCGTGGCGCGAGCACCACCAAGAAGTACCTCAACCCGCGCGGGCTGCGCATCCTCGAGGCGCTCGACAAGGTGGCGCAGCAGTACAACGCGAAGCCGGGCCAGGTCGCGATCGCGTGGCAGATCGCGCGGCCCTCGGTGACCGCGCCGATCGCGAGCGCGACCTCGATCGCTCAGCTCGACGAGTTGGTGACCGCCACCCAGCTCAAGCTCGACGCGGGCACGATCGCGATGCTCGACCGCGCGAGCGAGGAAGAAGGCAAGGCGGCCGCCTGAGGACGCGGCGATGAGCGACGTCGAAGCCATCGCGGCGCCTTCGCTCGAGCACTTCGCCGACCTGCGCGTGGAGGTCGGCGAACCCCAGGTGCTGGGCCAGGGGCCGGGCGGCCTGCGCCGCGTGGTGCCGATCACCGGCGGCCAGGCGCAGGGCCACGGCTGGACCGCGCGCGTGCTGCCGGGCGGCAGCGACTTCCAGCTGATCGTGGGCGAGACCCTCTCGGTGCTCGATGCGCGCTACGGCTTCGAGACCGATGCCGGCGACCTCGTCTACGTTCAGAACCACGCTATCCGCAGCGCCTCGCGCGAGACCATGGCGCGGCTGCTGCGCGGCGAGCCGGTCGATCCGGCGCAGGTGTATTTCCGCTGCACGCCGCATTTCGAGACCGCCTCGCCCGCGCTGGCCTGGATCGCCGAACGGCTGTTCCTCGGCGCCGGCGTGCGCCGGCCGGCCCAGGTGGTGATGCGCTTCTGGGCCGTGAACTGAGGATCAGCCGTCGACCGGCTCGGCGGGCGTGGCCAGGATGCGCTGGTAGAAGGCCACGTCGAGCCAGCGGCCGAACTTGAAGCCCGCCTGCCGCACCGTGCCCGCGTGCTCGAAGCCCAGGCGCTCGTGCAGCGCGATGCTGCCGGCGTTCTGGGCGTCGATGGCGCCGACCAGCACGTGCACCTCGCGCGCCTGCGCCTCGGCCACGATCGCCTCGAGCAGCGTGCGGCCCAGGCCCTTGCCGCGGTCGGCGGCATCGACGTACACCGAGTGCTCGACCGTGTACTTGTAGGCCGGGAAGGCGCGGAACGTGCCGTAGCTCGCGAAGCCCATGAGCCGGCCGTCATCGTCCACCGCGCCGATCACCGGGAAGCCGTTGGCGCGCTTGGTGGCGAACCAGCCGGCCATCTGCTCGGGCGTGCGCGGCTTGTAGTCGTAGAGCGCGGTCGAGGTGACGATGGCGTCGTTGAGGATCGCGAGGATGGTGCCGGCGTGGGCTTCCTCGGTGCAGGGGATCAGGCGCATGGGGCTCCTTTGCAGCATTGCGCGGTTGTTCACTATAGGAGAATAATAGTCTCTTATGAGAAACGACGCATCCCCCTCGGACCTTGAAACCGGCGAGCCCATCGACGCGCTGATCGCCCGGCGGCTGCTGGCGCTGCGGCAGGCGCAGGGCCTGAGCCTCGCGGAACTGGCCGAGCGCTCGGGCGTGAGCAAGGCGATGATCTCCAAGGTCGAGCGCGCGCAGAGCAGCCCCACGGCCGTGCTGCTGGGCCGGCTGGCCGCAGGGCTGGGCGTGCCGCTGGCGCAGTTGCTGACGCAGGACGACGAAGGCCGGGACACGCAGCGCCTGCGTACCCGCGCCGCGCAGGCGGTGTGGCGCGATCCCGGCGCGGGTTACCTGCGGCGGCAGGTGCTCGAGCGCGGCGCGGCCGGCGGCATCGAGCTGGTCGAGGTGGAGCTGCCGCGCGCGGCGCAGGTCGGCTATCCGCGCTGGAGCGGCAAGCCGTACCGGCAATGCCTGTGGCTGCTCGAGGGCGAACTGCAGGTCGACTATGGCGAGGAGCGCTTCCGGCTCGCACCGGGCGACTGCCTGGATTTCGGGGTCGACCGGGCGCTGGTGTTCCAGGCGCTGGGCGACGGCGGCTGCCGCTACCTGCTGGTGGCCGACCAGGACCTGCGTCCGCGGTAGGCCCGCTCCCACAGCCGCAGGCGGCACCGGCCGGTGCGGGCGACGAGCATGCTCCAGATACTGCGAGACATCACAGCTTCGGAGGAACACGCATGTCGTTCGCGCTCTACATGATCGGTTTTCTGATCTTCATGGCCGGCCTGATCTGGGGCGCCTCGGTGGCCGGCGTGCCCACGCTCTACATCGGCATCGGCTCCCTGATCCTGCTGGGCATCGGCATCTTCAGCGCGGTGGGCCGCACGCGCGGCAAGGATCCGTCGCAGTAAGGCCGCGGCGCGGCGCTCAGGCGCCGCGCTGGCGCATCGCCTCGTAGAGGCACACGCCGCTGGCGACCGAGACGTTGAGGCTCTCGACCGCGCCCGCCATCGGGATGCTGACCAGCTCGTCGCAGGTCTTGCGCGTGAGCTGGCGCATGCCCTCGCCCTCGGCACCGAGCACCAGCGCCAGCGGGCGCTTGAAGTCGCTCTGGTAGATGGTGCCGGGCGCGTCGTCGCTGGTGCCCACGCACCAGATGCTGCGCTCCTTGAGCTCGTTGAGCGTGCGCGCGAGGTTGGTCACCATGAAATAGGGCACCGTCTCGGCGGCACCGCTGGCCACCTTGGCCACGGTGGCGTTGATGCCGGCCGCATGGTCCTTGGGCGCGATCACCGCATGGGCACCGGCGCCGTCGGCCACGCGCAGGCAGGCGCCGAGGTTGTGCGGATCGGTCACGCCGTCAAGCACCAGCAAGAGCGGCACGGTGCCGGCCTCCTCCAGGCCCTCGAGCAGTTCGTCGAGCGAATGGATCTGCGCCGCCGGCTCCACGCGCGCCACCACGCCCTGGTGGCCGTGGCTGCCGCTGAGCTTGGCGAGCCGCGCGCCGTCGGCCTCGACCAGCCGCACGCCGGCATCCTGGGCCCGCGCCATGAACTGTTTCATGCGCGCATCGCGCCGGCTGGCGTCGAACAGCACCTCGAGCACGGACTTGGGCGCGGTCTTGATGCGCACGCCCACGGCATGGAAGCCGAAGATCACTTTGGGAGAAGACATGCGCCGATTATCGAGGGACCCCGCCCTCGCCCGGCTTCAGGCCAGCGGCAGGCCGGCGCGCGCCTGCGCCAGCTCGTCGTGCAGCGTCTGCACCGCGAGCGCGCGCGGATGCACGCGCTGCGCGTCGCCCACGCTCTCGAGGTACTCGCAGGCCGAGAAGCGATCGGCCATCTGCTCGTAGCGCGCCACCCAGGCCTCGCGCTGCGCGAGCCGCTCGGGCGCCACCGGCCAGACGCCCGGGCGCGGCCGCAGCGGATCGCCGATGCCGATGCGCCAGGGCTTGGCGCTCACGCGCGCGCGAAAGCAGTTCTGGTTGCGGCACATGCGCGCATAGACCTTGTCGGCGCCCAGCGTCTGGAAGACGTCGGCGACCGCGGCATCGGACGGCGTGAACACGTCGTGCATGGCGAGCGCGCGCAGTCCCGCGGGCGTGCGGTAGAGCCGCAGGTGCCAGTCGGGATGCTGGTGGATGAAGCGCTCGATGCGCGCGCGCACGGCCGCGAGCGGGTCGCCCTGGGGTTCGGCCAGGCGCAGCCCCTCGGCGCGCACGCGCCAGAAGCCGAAGCCCGCCACCAGCACGGCAGCCACCACGGCCAGCGGCCACGACTGGGTGGCATAGCCCGCGACCAGCGCGCCGATGAGCGCCGCGCCGATGATGGTCAGCCCGCGGCCGCTGGCATGCCGCGGGTCGTCGAAGTCCACGTCGACGAACAGCACGTCGGGCGTGTTGAGGCAGCGAGCGCCATAGCCGTTGCGCGTGACGATGTCCTCGCCGTGGCGCTCGACGATCTCCTCGCGGATCGGCATGCCATCGGCGCCGTTGTAGGCCACCTTGCGCTCGCGGCGCTCGAGCTTCTCGCCGCCGGCGATGCGCTCGAAGGCCTCGCGCGTGCGCTGGTCGGCATGGGCCTGCGCGGCCACCGGGCTGTCGTCGGACCAGCCGAAGCGGCGCACCGTGATCTGGCGACCATCGATGCGTTGCTGGAGGCGGCCTTCGGCCCAGAACTGCGGAACGATCATCGGGCTCAGGCGCTGACGAAGAAGAAGACGGCGGCCGCCACCGCGACCACCAGCACGATCGCCAGCCACTTGACGCCGCCGCCCGAAGGTACGCGGCCCGGCTCGGCCATCGGGTCGAAGGCACCGTGCGGTGCGGACTGGCCGCGCTCGCCATGCATGTGCTCATCGACCCGCTTCAGCGATTCGGCCAGGCCGAGGCCGGTGGCCTCGCGCACGATCTTCACCGCCTCGACCTTGCGGCCTTGCGCCAGCGCCGCGATCGCCTCGGCCGGCAGGCCCTGCGCGCCGCCGCTCAGCAGCCGGTTCCATTCGTCGGCCTCGGGCGCGGGTTCGCCCTCCACCGCGTTGGCATGCCGCTCGACCAGTTCCTTGGACTCCTTGAGGCCGAGGCCGGTGCGGTCGCGCACGATCTTGATAGCCTCGATCAGGTTGCCGCGCTGCAGCGCGAGTCGGGCATCGGGGGGTAGCTCGTCCTGCATCTTGAATCTCCTCCTGCAGGCCCGGTTGTACCCGAAGCCTTCAGGCTGGCGCGTCGGCGTTCTTCTCGTTGAGGATCACGCGGCCGGCCTCGATCATGATGCGGCGCTCGCACTGGGCCGCGATGCCGCGGTCGTGCGTCACCAGCACGAGCGTGGTGCCGAGCTCGCGGTTGAGGTCGAACATCAGCCGCATCACCTGCTCGCCGGTGGCGAAGTCGAGGCTGCCCGTGGGTTCGTCGGCCAGCAGCAAGGCGGGCTGCACCACGAAGGCCCGCGCCAGCGCCACGCGCTGCTGCTCCCCGCCCGACAGCACCTTGGGATAGTGGTTGAGCCGCTGGCCCAGGCCGACGCGGCCCAGCATTTCGGTCGCGGCCTTGCGGGCATCCTTGCGGTTGGCCAGTTCCAGCGGCAGCATCACGTTCTCGAGGGCGCTGAGGTTGCCCAGCAGCTGGAAGCTCTGGAACACGAAGCCCACGCGCTGCGCGCGCAAGGCGGCCCGGTCGTCCTCGTCGATGGCGAAGATGTCGTCGCCGGCCAGCTTCACAGTGCCGCGCGTGGGCGTATCGAGCCCGGCGACGATCGACAGCAAGGTGCTCTTGCCCGACCCCGAGGCACCCACGATGGCCGCGGTTTCCCGTGCCCCGAGGGTGAAATCGATGTCCTGCAGAATGTCCAGGGTACCGGTCGAGTCGGTGACGGACTTGAACACATGCTCGACGGTGACAATCGCTGGGGACGGGGGTTGGGACATGGAAAGGCTTTGGTTTTGAATCGACGTGACTTTATCTTGACCACTGCCGCGCTCGGCAGTTCCGGGGCATGGCGTGGGGCGATGGCGCAGAGCGCCGCCGCGCGCAAGCCGGTGATCCTGGTGCTCGGCGATTCGCTGAGCGCCGAGTACGGCCTGAAGCGCGGCGAAGGCTGGGTGCCGCTGCTCGAGAAGCGCCTCGCGCAGCAGAAGGTCGATGCCACCGTGGTCAACGCCAGCATCAGCGGCGACACCAGCTCGGGCGGACGCGCGCGCTTCGCGGCGCTGCTGGCGCAGCACAAGCCCAGCCACGTGGTGCTCGAGCTCGGCGCCAACGACGCGCTGCGCGGCCTGCCGCTCACGGACACCGAGGCCAACCTGCTGCAGATCACGCAGTCCGCGCAGGCCGCGGGCGCCAAGGTGCTGATCGTGGGCATCCAGGTGCCACCCAACTACGGCGGCGACTACACGCGGCGCTTCGAGGCGGTGTTCGCCAAGGTGGCGGCCACGACGAGGTCGGCGCTGGTGCCCTTCCTGCTCAAGGGCGTGGCCGACGCGCCGAACGCGATGTCGCTGTTCCAGGCCGACCGCATCCATCCGACAGCGGCGGCGCAGCCGCAACTGCTCGACAACGTCTGGCCCGAACTGCGCAAGCTGCTCGCCGCCAAATAGGGCCGAAGGGCCGGGCCCTGCGCCGATCGCGCGCCAACAAAAAGCCGCTGCGGGACCGACAGGCCCCCAGCGGCTTCGTCATTCAGAACGGAAAGAATCCGGACGGTGCAGCGTTCAACCGTTCTTGGTCGGCAGTTCGGGAACGGTCGGCGGATCGCGTTCGAGCGAGGCCACGTCGTCTTCCGGATCGCCCGGCGCGAGGCCGTCGCTGCTCGGGGAAAGCTTGCGGTTCGCCTTTTCGCGGAGCTTTTCTTCCTTCTTCTTCTTGCGAGCCAGCTCTTTCTGCCGCTTCTCGTAACCGTAATTCGGTGTTGCCACTGATCTCTCCTTCAGGCGAAGCAGTCGAACGACTGCGCGTCGGGGTACTGTAAGCGATAACCGGAGCGCCTCCTGCGAAGGCCGGTCAGGCCATCCGCGCGAGCGCCTGCTGCAGGTCGGCGCGCAGGTCGTCCACGTCCTCCAGGCCGATCGAGAAGCGCACCAGCGTGCCCTTGTAGGGCCAGGGCGCCACGCCGGGGTCGCGCATCAGGCCGATGTCGTAGGGCACCACCAGGCTGATCGGCCCGCCCCACGAGTAGCCGAGGCGGAACAGCTGCAGGCTGTCGCAGAAGCGGTCGACCTGCTCGGTGCCGTAGCGCTCGTCGAAGACGATCGAGAACAGGCCCGCCGCGAGGTCGGCCTCGCCGCACAGCGCGCGCCAGTGGCGGTGGCCGGGCGAACTCTCGATCGCCGGATGCAACACCTGCGCGACCTCGTCGCGGTCGGTGAGCCAGCGTGCGAGCTCGCGCGCCGCGCGGTCGTGCGCCGCATAGCGCAGCCCGATGCTCGGCAGCGAGCGCAGCAGCGTCTCGACATCGCCCACGCCGACGCCGAAGCCGATGCGCATGTGGGTGAGCTTGAGCGCGCGGTGCAGCCGCTCGTCGCGCGTGACCACGCTGCCCATGAGCACGTCGCCGCCGCCGCTCGGGTACTTGGTCAGCGCATGCACCGAGATGTCGACACCCTGCCCGCTGCCGTTGAAGTCGAAGGGCGCGAAGGCCAGGCCCGCGCCCCAGGTGTTGTCGAGCGCGCTGAGCACGCCGCGCGCGCGGCAGGCGGCCGCGAGCGCGGGCAGGTCCGGGAACTCCATCGTCACCGAGCCCGCGGCCTCGAGCCACACCAGCTTCGTGCGCGGCGAGATCTTGGCCGCGAGGTCCTCGGGGTTCATGGCGTCGTACAGGCGGTACGCGATGCCGAAGTTCGCGAGCTCGCCGGTGGCCAGCGCCTTGTTGGGGCCGTAGGCGTTGTCGGGGATCAGCACCTCGTCGCCGGTCTTGAGGAAGGCGAAGGCCACGAGCGAGATCGCCGCCAGGCCGCTGGGCACCAAGAGGCATTCGGTGCCGCCCTCGAGGGTGGCCAGGCGCTCCTCGAGCGTGAAGGTGGTGGGCGTGCCGTGCAGGCCGTAGGTGTAGCCGGCCTTGGTCTTCCAGTCGCGCGCGCGCATCGCGGCCACGTCGGCGAAGAACACCGTCGAGGCCTTGTAGACGCCGGGCTGGGGCGCGTCGAAGGTGGCGGGCGGCACGTAGGGGTGGTGGATCAGGGTCGTGGAAGGCTTGCTCATGCGGTCGATGCTAGCGCGCCCTCGCGGGCCGGGTTTTTGTGCGTTTTTATAAAAACAGTTCTTGTGTTTAAATCAAGTGTATGAAATCGAACCCACCCTCCCCGGCGGCCTCCTATGCGCTCGCGGACCTGTGCGTGCTGGCCGACCTGCCGCCGCGCACGGTGCGCTACTACGTGCAGATCGGCATCGTCGACCGGCCCGAGGGCGAGACCCGCGCGGCGCGCTACGGCGCGCGCCACCTCGAGCAGTTGCTGCTGATCAGGAAGTGGACGGCGGCCGGCGTCTCGCTCGAGCGCATCCGCGAGCTGCTGCAGGGCCAGGAGGCGCCGGTGCCGGCGCGCCCGCGCATGGCCGGCTCGGTGGAGGTGCGCAGCCACCTGACGGTGGCCGACGGCGTCGAGGTGGTGATCGAACCCGGCCGGGCCGGGCTGTCGCCGGAGCAGGTGCGCGGTTTCATCCAGGGCGTGATGGCGGCCTTCGCCGCGGCTTGCGCCCCCTCCCCCGTCGACGGCCCCGCCGCCGACGTTCCGAAGAAGAACTGACGACACAGGAAAGGGCAATCCCATGAGCTATCAGGAACACGCACGCATGACGACCGCGAACGGCGACAGCATGCTGCTCGAGGGCGTGAAGGCCAGCGGCGACCTGCGCGGCGTGCTGCTCGAGATGACGGTCGAGCAGCGCTTCCGCAACCCGAGCGCCTCGAACGTCGAGGTGGTCTACGGCTTTCCGCTGCCGTGGGGCGCGGTGCTGCTGGGCGTCGACGTGAAGCTCGGCGAGCGGCGTCTGTGCGGCACGGTGGTCGAGAAGGCCGAAGCCGAGGCGGCCTACGAAGGCGCTTTGGCCGAGGGCCACACGGCCATCATGCTGGAGAAGAACCACGACCGCAGCTACACGCTGAACCTCGGCAACCTCGCGGCGCAGGAGGCCTGCATCGTCACCCTGCGCTACGCGCAGACGCTGGCCTTCGAACAGCAGGGCCTGCGCCTGCTGATCCCGACGGTGATCGCGCCGCGCTACGGCGACCCGGTCGCCGACGGCGGGCTGCAGCCGCACCAGGCGCCCGTGCACAGCCCGGTGGCGGCCTACCCCTTCGACATCGAACTGCGCCTGCATGGCGAACTGGCACGAGCGCGCGTGGCCTCGCCCAGCCATCCGGTGGGCGTGGCGATGCGGTCCGACGGCGGGCTGCTGCAGGTGTCGCTGGCGCGCCGCGGCGCGCTCGACCGCGACTTCGTGCTGGTGGTCGACCAATTGGCGCAGGCCTCGATGGCCGTGGCGGCGCCCGATGGCGTCGCGCCCGGCGGCATCGTCGCGCTCGCGAGCTTCTGCCCGCGGGTGCCGGCGCGCGGCCCGGCCACCACCGACGTGCAGCTGCTCGTCGACTGCTCGGGCTCGATGGCCGGCGACAGCATCGATGCCGCCCGGCGCGCGCTGCAATCGATCGTTTCGCAGATGGGCGCGGGCGACCGCTTCTCGCTCTCGCGCTTCGGCACCACGGTCGAGCACCGTTCGCGCGGCCTGTGGCAGCTCACCGAGGTCACGCGGCTGGCCGCGCAGCGCTGGATCGGCGCGCTGCAGGCCGACCTGGGCGGCACCGAGATGGAAAGCGCGCTGGCCTCCACCTTCGCCCTGGGCACCGGCGCGTCGAGCGACGTACTGGTGGTCACCGACGGCGAGATCAGCGCCATCGACGCGACCGTCGAATCGGCCCGCGCCTCGGGGCATCGCGTGTTCGTGGTCGGCATCGGCAGCAGCCCGGCCGAGAGCCACCTGCGGCGCCTGGCCGAGGCCACGGGCGGGGCCTGCGACTTCGTCGCGCCCGGCGAGGCGGTCGAGCCGGCCGTGCTGCGCATGTTCGCGCGCCTGCGTTCGCCGCGGCTCGACGCGCTGCGCGTCGCATGGCCGAGCGACGCGCGGCCGCGATGGACGTCGGCGCTGCCGGTCTCGGTGTTCGGCGCCGACACGGTGAACGTGTTCGCGCTGTTCGACGCGGTGCCCGAGGGCGAAGTGCGGCTGCTCGGCGTGCGCGCGGAGAGCGACGCGGCCGAGGAAGCGATCGGCAGCGCGCGCGTGAATGCCGTGAGCGAACCGATCGACGCGCTCGGCCGGATCGCGGCGCACGCACGGGTGGCCGAACTCGGCGCAGAGTACGTGGCGGAAGCCCGCCGCATCGCCGTGGCCTACCAGCTCGTGACCGACCTCACCAACTACCTGCTCGTGGTCGAACGCGCCGAGGGCGAGCGCGCGACCGACATGCCCGAACTGCGCAAGGTGGCGCAGATGGTGCCGGCGGGCTGGGGCGGCGCCGGCTCCGTGCAGTTCGACGCCATGCTCGCGGCACCGGCGTCGGCGCCGATGCTGATGCGCACGCGCGGCATGCCGATGGCGGCCGCCGCCGGTGGCGCGCCCTGCCGAATGATGAAGATGCAGGCGAACTCGGCGGCCGAGTCCGCGGCAATGGCCCCGGCGGGCACGCCGCGCGCGCTCGCCGCCTGGCTGCGCAAGGCACCGCCGAACGCCTGGCCGACCACCTATGCCGCGCTGGCGGCCCAGGGCATTCCGCAGGAAGTGGTCGACTGGCTCGAGCTGGTGATGGCGGCGCTGGACGGCACGCAGCGCACGGAGGCGACCGTGGTGGCCTCGTTCCTGCACCTGCTGGCCAACGTGCGGGTCTTCGAGCAGTCCGGCCAGCCCGAAGGCGTGCTGCGCGGCACCGCCCATGCCGTGCGCCGCCTGCGCGAGGCCTTCGGCCGCGGGCCGGCCAGCGCGGCCCCCGATGTCGACATGCGCTTCGTCGAGCAACTGGCGGCCCAACTGGCCGGCATGACGCCCGAGCGCTGGCCCGACCCGGTCTACGCGCTGCACGCGGAGGCCCAGGCCTGAGATGCGGCAGCTCACGCGCGCGCCCGTGCCGCACCTGCGGCCCTTCGTGCGGCAGGTCTGGGCCTGGGCGCCGGGCGCCGAGAGCGCGGGTGCCGAACGCCCCGGCGCGCGCGAGCATGTGCTGCCCACGGGCGGCATGCACCTGGTGTTCCGGCTCTCGGGGCCGCCGCTCAAGCTGTTCGGCCACGCGGCCGACACCGAGGGCCAGACCTACGGCCATGCCATCGTCGGCGGCGCGCGCAGCAGCTTCTACCTGCGCGACGTCTCGGTGGCCACGCGTTCGGTCGGCGCCCAGCTGCAGCCCGGCGCGGCGCGCGTGCTGCTGGGCGCGCCCGAGGACGCGTTGTCGGGCCAGCACACGCCGCTCGACGCGCTCTGGGGCGCGCGCGAGGCGGCGGATGCGCTCGAGCGGCTGCATGCCGAGGACGACCTGGCGCGCCAGCTCGCCCTGTTCGAGGCGATGCTGTCGGCGCGGCTGGCACTCGCGCTGCGCGCCGGCCTGCGCGGGCTGCATCCGGCGATCGCGGCGGCGCTCGGGCCGCTCGCGGGCGAGAACCCGGCCATCGGCGCGCTGGTGGCCGAGAGCGGCTACAGCCACCGGCGCTTCATCGCGCTGTTCCGCGGCGCCATCGGGCTCTCGCCGAAGGAGTACGCGCGCGTGATGCGCTTCGACCGCGCGCTGGCGCTGGCGGCCGATCCGGCGCGGCCCTGGGCCGAGATCGCGTTCGAGGCCGGCTATGCCGACCAGGCGCACCTGAGCCGCGAGTTCTCGGCGCTCGCGGGCATGGCGCCGCAGGCCTGGCGACGCACGGGGGCCACGTCGCCGCGCCACGTGGCGGTGCCCGGGAACGCCGCCCCCGGTCAAATTCGTTCAAGACGGCCGCGCTGAAGCCTTCCAGAATCGGCGCCGACACGCGATTTCTTCCACGAACCACGACGAGAGGCACCCCATGGCGATCCACGAGCTCTTCCCCTACATCTGCGTCCACGATGCCAAGGCCGCGGTCGACTTCTACTGCGAGGTGTTCCAGGTCAAGGAGATCTTCCGGCTGGTCGAGCCCAGCGGCCGCATCGGCCATGTCGAGCTCGACTTCCACAACGGCGCGATCCTGATGATCTCGGACGAGTACCCCGAGTACGGCATCCCGAGCGCGAAGACGCTGGGCGGCAGCGCGGTCACCCTGCACCTGCACGTGGACGATGCCGACGCGGTGGTCGCGCGCGCGGTGGCGGCTGGCGCCACGCTCGAGATGCCGACCGAGGACCGCTTCTACGGCGAGCGCTCGGGCGTGTTCCGCGATCCCTTCGGCCACCGCTGGAACGTGGGCCACAGCATCGAGAAGCTGTCGCCCGAGGAGATGCAGCGGCGCTACACGGCGATGTTCGAGAACGGCAGCGGCGCCTGCTGACGCGCCATGAAAAACGCCCCGGCAAGCCGGGGCGTCAAACTCTGGTCGAGATCGGAGGCAGGCCTCAGACCGACCACTTCTCGATCAGCTTCTCGGGCCGCAGCGAGTCGTAGCCTTCGAAGGGCTGGTGGATCCACGGATTGGTCTGCAGGAACTCCACCGAGTAGTCGGGCGTGAAGGTCGACAGCGCCTTGGTCCACAGCACCGCGCTGCGCAGCTCGGTGATCGGCGCGTAGTTGTTGCGCAGCATGTTGATCACCGCATGCAGCGTGTGGCCCGAGTCGGCCAGGTCGTCGACCAGCAGCACCTTGCCGGCGATCTCGCCCTTGGGCGTGGTGATGTAGCGCGCGATGTCGAGATGGCCCTGGATGGTGCCGGCATCGGCCCGGTAGGAGCTGGTCGACATGATCGCCAGCGGCTTGTCGAAGATGCGCGACAGCACGTCGCCCGGGCGCATGCCGCCACGGGCCAGGCACAGGATGGTGTCGAACTCCCAACCCGACTGGTGCACCTTGATCGCGAGCTTCTCGATCAGGTTGTGGTACTCGTCGTAGCTCACGTAGAGGTGCTTGCCGTCTTCGGTCAACATGGGGGATGGGCTCCTGGATGAATAGCGGATGTCGCCCGGGTCAGCGGGCGCAGGGGGCTTCTTTTTTGGGGTTGTCGTCGAGCCGGGAAATCAGTCGGCCAGATAGGGGTGGCGCATCATGATCGTGTGATCGCGGTCGGGGCTGGTCGACACCATGTGGATCGGCACGCCGGTGACCTGCTCGATGCGCTGCAGGTACAGGCGCGCGTTGACCGGCAGCTTGTCGTACTGCGTCACGCCGACCGTGCTTTCGCTCCAGCCTTCGAGGGTTTCGTAGATCGGGGTGCAGCGCTCGATCTCGTCGGCGCCCATCGGCAGGATGTCGGTGGTCTCGCCGTCGAGCTCGTAGCCGGTGCACAGCTCGAGCTTCTCGAGGCCGTCGAGCACGTCGAGCTTGGTGATGCACAGGCCCGACAGGCCGTTGACCTGCGCCGAGCGCTTGAGCAGCGCGGCGTCGAACCAGCCGCAACGGCGGCTGCGGCCGGTGGTCACGCCCTTCTCTGCGCCCACGGTGCTCATGTGGTAGCCAGGGGTACCGGGCGTGGCCCAGTCGAGTTCGGTCGGGAACGGACCACCGCCCACGCGCGTGCAGTAGGCCTTGGTGATGCCGAGGATGTAGTGCAGCATGCCCGGGCCCACGCCCGAACCGGCGGCGGCGTTGCCGGCCACGCAGTTGCTCGAGGTGACGTAGGGGTAGGTGCCGTGGTCGACGTCGAGCAGCGTGCCCTGCGCGCCTTCGAACAGCAGGTTGGCGCCGTCGCGATGGGCGTCGTTCAGTTCGCGCGACACGTCGGCCATCATCGGCTTGAGCAGCGCGGCGTGGCGCATGGCTTCGTCGAACACGGTGTCGAAGTCGATCGCGGTCGAGCCCAGCACCTCGGTCAGCACGTGGTTGTGCAGGTCGAGCAGCACGCGCAGCTTGGCCGCGAAGCGCTCGGGGTGCTTGAGGTCCTGCACGCGCAGCGCGCGACGCGCGATCTTGTCTTCGTAGGCCGGGCCGATGCCGCGGCCGGTGGTGCCGATCTTCTCGACGCCGCCCTTTTCGCGGTAGGCCTCGCGCGCGATGTCCAGCGCCGAGTGGAACGGCAGGATCAGCGGGCAGGCCTCGCTGATGCGCAGGCGCGAACGCACTTCCACGCCGGCCTTTTCGAGCCCTTCGATCTCCTCGAACAGCTTGGCCGCCGACAGCACCACGCCGTTGCCGATGTAGCACTTCACGCCGGGACGCATGATGCCGCTGGGGATCAGGTGCAGCGCGGTCTTCACGCCGTTGATCACGAGCGTGTGGCCCGCGTTGTGGCCGCCCTGGAAGCGGACCACGCCCTGGGCGCTCTCGGTCAGCCAGTCGACCAGCTTGCCTTTGCCCTCGTCGCCCCATTGGGTACCGACGACGACCACGTTTCTTCCGGTGGTTACGCTCATGCTCGTTCCATTGCTAAAAATTCAGATCGTTCGGACTTGCCACTGGCCGGCCTGCTCGACGAGCTCGCGGTCGCAGTGGAACTCATCGATTTCGCTGCCATGGCCCGGCAGCACGCACACCACGGTTTCGCCGGCCTTGCGCAGCCCGGCGATGGCCTGACGCAGGCCGGTTTCGTCGCTCCAGGGCGCGCGGATCGCCGCGCGCAACGGACGCTTCGGCAGCACGCCGACCAGCTCGCGCACATCGAGGCTGAAGCCGACTGCCGGACGGTTGCGGCCGAACACGGCCCCCACCTCGTCGTAGCGGCCGCCGCGCACCAGCGAATCGGCAGCGCCCGGCACGTAGATGCCGAAACGCATGCCGCTGTAGTAGGCATAGCCGCGCAGGTCGGCCAGGTCGAAGCTGATCTTGCGCCCCGCCACGCCGTCGAGGCCGGCGGCCAGCAGCTTCAGGTCGGACAGCGCCGCGCGCACCGCGGGCGTGCTCTGCAGCGCCCGGGCGGCCTCGTCGAGCACGGCGGCGTCGCCGTAGAGCTGGATCAGGGCCAGCAGGCCTTCGCGCGAAGCCGCGGGGAAATCGCGCGTCAGCGCACGCAGCTCGCTCGCGTCCTTCGCGGCCAGCGCCGCATGCACGCGCGCCAGCACGGCCGCGTCGACCGGCACGCCGGCGAACAGCGCGCGCACGATGCGGGCATCGGCGAGGTCGACGATCACGCCCTCGTGCAGGCCGGCCGCATCGAGGCAGTCGAGCGCGAGCAGCAGGATTTCGGTGTCGGCCTCGAGGCCGGCGTGGCCATAGATCTCGGCGCCGAACTGCAGCGGCTCGCGCGTGGCGTGCGGCCGGTCGGGACGGGTGTGGAGCACCGGGCCGCAGTAGCACAGCCGTGCCACGCCGTCGCGGTTGAGCAGGTGGGCATCGATGCGCGCGACCTGCGGCGTGGTGTCGGCCCGCAGACCCATCGAGCGGCCCGAGAGCTGGTCGACCAGCTTGAATGTCTGCAGGTCGAGCGCCTCGCCGGTGCCCGAGAGCAGCGACTCCAGATGCTCGAGCAGCGGCGGCATCACCAGCTCGTAGCCGTAGCTGCGGGCGGTGTCGAGCAACTGGCGGCGAAGTTCTTCGATGTGGCGCGCCTCGGAGGGCAGCACATCGGCAATGTGATCCGGGAGGACCCAGGCGGACATGGGGATCGGGGGCGTGGTTAAACCGGAATTCTACCGGCAGCCGAAAAACGCCCCGGCGGTGCCCGCTCGAAGCGGGCGGCGAGGCGGTCGAAAAGCGGCGCTGCCGGCCTCAGGCCAACAGCCAGAGCAGGCACAGCCCGAGCACGATGCAGCACAGGCCGAAGAAGCGCAGCTGCCCGTCGCGCAGCTGCATCAGCTGGCCGAAGCCACGGCGCCAGCCGCCGGGCGACACGAAGGGCAGGATGCCCTCGATCACCAGCACCAGCGCCAGCGCGCTCCAGAAGGTGTCGGAACTCACGTTCCCGAAACTGCTGCGAACGCAGGCGTCAACGGCGCGGCGCGCCGGCCGACGAACCCGCGCCCTGCATCGCGCGGAAGAAGTCCGACGAGGGATCGACCACCATCACGTCGCTCTTCTTGTTGAAGCTCTGCTTGTAGGCCTCGAGGCTGCGATAGAACTGCGCGAACTGCGGATCGCGGCCGAAGGACTCGCTGTAGACCGAAGCGGCCTGGGCATCGCCCTCGCCCTTGATCTTCTGCGCGTCGCGGTAGGCGTTGGCAACGATCACTTCGCGCTGGCGGTCGGCGTCGGCGCGGATCTTCTCGCCTTCGGCCGTGCCGGTGGAACGCAGCTCGTTGGCCACGCGCTTGCGCTCGGCTTCCATGCGGCGGTAGACCGATTCGGTGATGGCTTCCACGTAGTCGACGCGCGTGATGCGCACGTCCACCACGTCGACGCCCCAGGGCTTGGCACCCTTCACCACGGTCAGCACCTCGCGCTGCACGTCGGCCATCAGGGCCTCGCGGCGCACCGAGATCAGGTCGCGCACGGTGCGCTTGTTGATGTTTTCCTGGAACGCGTTGCGCACCACGCGGTTGAGCTGCATGGCACCGGCGTTCTCGTCGAGGCCGACGTTGCGGATGTAGGCCTGCGGGTCGGTGATGCGCCAGCGCACGTACCAGTCGATCACCACGCGCTGCTTCTCGGCCGTGAGCATGGGCTCGGTGTCGAGGCTGGACAGCGTGAGCAGCCGCTTGTCGATGTACGACACGTTCTGGAACGGCGGCGGCAGCTTGAAGTTGAGGCCGGGCTCGGTGATGACCTGCTTGATCTGGCCCAGGGCGTAGACCACGCCGAACTGGCGCTGGTCGACCACGAAGAGGGTCGAGCTCAGCAGCACCAGCAGCACGAGGATCGACGAGGCGATGAATCCGATTCTGTTCATGTTCTTGTTGCCTTCCAGGTTCAACGCACGTCGCGGTCACGCGAGCGGCCGTCGCGGGCACGCATGTCGTTGGTCGGCGCGACCGGGATCACCGAGGACTGCACCGGCGCGGTGCCGGCGACGCTCGGGCTGGCGGCATCGACCGGGGTGGACTGGTTGCTGCCGGTCTGCTGGATCAGCTTGTCGAGCGGCAGGTACAGCAGGTTGGAACCCTGCTTGCTGTCGACCAGCACCTTGGTCGTGCTGGCGTAGATCTGCTGCATGGCGTCGATGTACATGCGGTCGCGCGTGACCTGCGGCGCCTTCTGGTACTCGGTCAGCACCGAGGCGAAGCGGCCGGCGTCACCCTGGGCCTGGGCCACGATGCGCGCCTTGTAGGCTTCGGACTCTTCCTTCAGGCGCGAAGCGGTACCGGTGGCCAGCGGCACCACGTTGTTGGCATAGGCCTGCGCCTCGTTCTTGGCGCGCTCGCGTTCCTGGCCGGCCTTGAGCACGTCGTCGAAGGCGGCCTGCACCTGCTCGGGCGGACGCACGCCGCCCTGCTGCAGGTTGATGCCGACCACTTCGACGCCAACCTGGTAGCGGTCGAGGATGTTCTGCATCAGCTGGCGCACGCGCGGCGCGATCTGGTCGCGTTCCTCGGCGAGGGCCGCGTCCATCTTCATCTTGCCGACGACTTCGCGCACGGCGGTCTCGGCCACCTGCACCACCGTGTCGGCGGGCGTCTTGCTCTCGTAGAGCCAGGCGCGCGCATCGCTCAGGCGGTACTGCACGGCGAACTTGATCTCGACGATGTTCTCGTCCTCGGTCAGCATGGCCGATTCGCGCAAGCCGGTGGAACGCACGATGGCGTCGCGGCCCACGTCGGTCGAGCGGATCTGCGTGACGACCACGGTCTCGTGGCGCTGGATCGGGTACGGCAGGCGCCAGTTGAAGCCCGCGCCCACGGTGGTCTTGTAGCGGCCGAACTGGGTGATGACGGCCTGCTGGCCTTCGTTCACGATGAAGAAGCCGGTACCGAGCCAGATCAGCACGGCGACGATGGCCACCAGGCCGATGCCGAAGCCGGCGTTCTTCATGTCGGGTTTGTAGCCATTGCCGCCACCGTTGCCGCCGCTGGGACGGTTGTTGTTGCCTCGGCCACCGCCGAAGAAGCCGCCGAGCTTGCGGTTGAGATCGCGCCAGAGTTCATCGAGGTCCGGCGGACCCTGGTTCGGGCCCTGGCCGCGCGGGCGGTTGTTGTTGCCGTTGTTGCCCGAAGGCGGGGGCGTGGGGGCACCCGGAGGATCGGCATCGGGAGGCCTGTTGCCCGAAGGGCGATCGCCGTTGGAGGAGGACGAATCGTCGCCACGCCCCCATCGGCCATCGTTCAGGTTGAACATGCCCAAGAACCCTTTCCACACTGGCTTTGCATTCATTCGCGTCGTTCTCTTGTCAGTGGCGGGATTGTGCCCAATCAATGGGTGGCACCGTGCAATTCAGCGTCACCCTCAGGGGTCATGGTATCGGCGATCGAGCCCGAGAGTCGGGCCAGCTCCGCGCGCAGCAGGGGCAAGCCCTCGCCGCTGCGGGCGCTCAGGAAGATGCGCGGAACCTGCACGCCGTCGATGTCCATGTCGTCCTGCAGATGCAGCGGACGTTGCGTGCTTTCAAGGGCATCGAGCTTGTTGAAGACCAGCAATTGCGGCACGGTGTCGGCGCCGATCTCGCGCAGCACCGTCTGCACCTCGGCCATCTGCTCGGGATGGTGCGGGTTCGAGGCATCGACCACGTGCAGCAGCAGGTCGGCATCGACCGCTTCCTGCAGGGTGGCCTTGAAGGCGTCGACCAGGCCGTGCGGGAGGTCGCGGATGAAGCCCACGGTGTCGGAGATCGAGACCTGCCGGCGCGCATCGCCGAGGTAGAGGTTGCGCGTGGTGGTGTCGAGCGTGGCGAACAGTTGGTCGGCCGCGTAGGCACGGGCCTTCACGAGCGCATTGAACAGCGAGGACTTGCCCGCGTTGGTGTAGCCCACCAGCGAGATGTTGAAGGTCTCGCGGCGCTCGCGCTGGCGGCGCTGCGTGCCGCGCTGCTTCTGCACCTTGGCCAGGCGCTCGCGCGTACGCTTGATCGACTCGGCGATCATCCGGCGGTCGAGCTCGATCTGCTTCTCGCCCGGACCGCCGCGCACGCCGGCACCGCCGGTCTGGCGCTCCAGGTGGGACCAGCGGCGCACCAGGCGCGTGCTCAGGTACTGCAGGCGGGCGAGCTCGACCTGCAGCTTGCCTTCGTGCGAGCGCGCGCGCTGCGCGAAGATCTCGAGGATGAGGAAGGTCCGGTCGTACACCGCGACGTCGAGCTGGCGCTCGAGGTTGCGCTGCTGGGCCGGGCTCAGCGACTGGTCGAAGATGACCTCGCTCGCGCGATGCATCGCGGCGAGCTCCTTGATCTCGTCGGCCTTGCCGCTGCCGACGAAAAGCGCCGCGTCGGGCACCTTGCGCTTGCACACGAGGCGCGCCACGGGCGAGAGGCCCGCGGTTTGCGCGAGCAGGCCGAGTTCTTCGAGTTCGCTGTCGAAATGGGGCAGCCCGAAGTCGACGCCGACGAGAACGACGGCGCCTTCCTGGCGGGAATTCAGTTCAGACAAGCGGTATCAGAAAAGGGGAAAAGCGCGGCGGGTTTGACACCGCCGCGCTCCGCGCCGATCAGGCTGCGGCGTCGTCGTTCTCGTTGGCCGAGAAGTTGACGGCACGACCCGGCACGATGGTGGAAATGGCGTGCTTGTAGACCATCTGTGTCACCGTGTTGCGAAGCAACACGACGTACTGGTCGAAAGACTCGATCTGACCCTGCAGCTTGATACCGTTCACCAAATAAATGGAAACCGGCACATGCTCGCGACGCAGTGTGTTCAGAAACGGGTCTTGTAGAAGTTGCCCTTTATTGCTCACGATATTCTCCGTGTTCAAGAGTAGTTGTTGGAAAAGGGACCTTAACACAGGCCTCCCGCGCTGCAGCATTCCGCGCCAAAAGCCTTTGAAAAATAACGGTTCTCAAAAGACGGAACTTCCGTTCCGGCGGCCGCTCATCGGCCGCCAACGGTGCCCAAGACTCACTCGTCCTTGTCGGCGTAGGGATTGTGGGAGCTCTTGAATTCGATTCGCAATGGTGTACCCACCAAGTCGAATTCCTTGCGGAACCGCCCCTCGAGAAAGCGCTTGTAGGCGTCGGTCACATGCTCGAGCGAATTGCCGTGGATCACGATCAGCGGCGGATTCATGCCGCCCTGGTGCGCATAGCGCAGCTTGGGCCGGAACATGCCGGTGCGTTTGGGGGTCTGGAATTGCACCGCCTCGAGCAAGAGCCGGGTCAGTACCGGCGTCGACATCTTGCGGGTGGCCGACTTGTGGGCCTGTGCGATCGCCTGCCACAGCGGCCCCAGGCCCTGGCGCTTGATGGCCGAGATGAAATGCAGCGCGGCGAACTTGAGGAACACCAGCCGGGTCTCGATCTGGCGCTGGATCTGCTCGCGCTGGTAGCTGTCGACCGCATCCCACTTGTTGATGGCAATCACCACCGCGCGGCCACTCTCGAGGATGTAGCCCGCGATGTGGGCGTCCTGGTCGGTCACGCCCTGGGTGGCATCGAGCAGCAGCAGCACGACATTGGCCGATTCGATGGCCTGCAGCGTCTTGACCACCGAGAACTTCTCGATCGCCTCGAACACCCTGCCCTTGCGGCGCAATCCGGCGGTGTCGATCAGCTCGAAGCGCTGGCCGTTGCGCTCGAAGGGCACCGAGATCGCGTCGCGCGTGGTGCCGGGCATGTCGAAGGCCACGAGCCGCTCTTCGCCGAGCCAGGTGTTGATCAGCGTGGACTTGCCGACGTTCGGCCGCCCCGCCACCGCGAGCTTGATCGGCTTGTTGACGTCGTCTTCGCCGTCCTCGTCCTCTTCGGGCTCGGGCAGGTTCAGCGACTCGAGCGCGAGTTCGACCAGGCCGCGGATGCCCTGCCCGTGCGCGGCCGACACGCCATGCACCTCGCCGAGACCCAGCTCGTAGAAGTCGACCAGCTTGGAGCCGTCGTGCATGCCTTCGGACTTGTTGGCCACCAGGATGCAGGGCTTGCCCAAACGGCGCAGCTCGTTGGCGATGTCGTGGTCCTGCGCCGACAGCCCCTCGCGGGCGTCGACCACGAACACCACCACGTCGGCCTCGGCCACGGCCTGGCGCGTCTGCTTGGCCATCTCCTTGAAGATGCCGCTGCCCGCGTCGGGCTCGAAGCCGCCGGTGTCGATCACGATGAACTCGTGCTTGCCCAGCCGACCATTGCCGTAATGGCGGTCGCGCGTCAGCCCGGCGAAGTCCGCCACGATGGCATCGCGCGTCTGGGTCAGGCGGTTGAACAGGGTCGACTTGCCGACGTTGGGACGGCCCACCAGGGCCATGACGGGTTTCATGGCCGCTCCTTCGCGGATTCGCAATTCATGGCCATGCCCTGGAAAAAATATCAGTCTGGACGGTAGCCGAAGACGCCGCCGTTGGCCGTGACGACCACCACCGTGTTGCCCACGACCACCGGAGCGGTTTCGATGGCCGAGCCATCGGGCGTGACGCGGTTCAGCAGGCCGCCGTTCTCGCGCGAGACGAACAGCAGCAGGCCGGTGCTGTCGCCGATGACCAGCGAGCGGCCCACGGCCAGCGGCGCGGTCAGCGTGCGGTTCTTGAAGGTGGTGGTCTGCCAGGCGCGTTCGCCGTCGGCGCGGCGCCAGGCGGTGACGCTGCCATCGGCTTCGGTGCCGTAGACGAAACCGTCGTCGCCACCCAGGCCTTCGGCGCCCGAGGCCGCCTTGCTCCAGACCAGGGTGCCGCGCAGCGTGTCGACGCAGCCGACGCTGGCGTAGTAGGCGCGCGCGCAGACGGTATCGCCCACGCGGCTCACGCTGCCGGTCAGGTCGACCAGGCGCTCGACGTCGTTGGTGCCGCGCGGCGCCGCGATCGGCGATTCCCAGCGCGAGGTGCCGTTCGACGGGTTGATGCCCGCGAGGCGGCCGCCGATGCCGGCCACCAGGGTGTCGCCCACGGCGAGCAGCACGCCCGGCTTCTTCAGCACGAGGTTCTCGCCGGTGCGCTGCTGCGACCAGAGGCGGCGACCGCTCTCACCGTCCCAGGCGCTGATGTTGCGGTCGGCGGTCTGCACGAAGACGCGGCGGCCGGCCACCAGCGGCGCGGTGAAGGCCTGCGCCGTGAGGCGCTGCTTCCAGATCACCTTGCCGCCCTGCAGCGCGACCAGTTCATTGTTGGTGGTGACCACCGCGGTGATGCTGCCGTCGCTGCCCACGCCCGCCGTGAGCGGTGCGCCGACGCTGGCACGCCAGGTTTCGCGGCCCGCGCGGGCATCGATGCCGACCACGGTGCCGTCGGCGGCCGCCACGGTCACGATGTCGCCGCTGATGTCGGTGGTGAGCGGGAACTTGACCGCCGGGATCTTCACGCTCCAGGCCTGGCGCACGCCGATCAGCGAGGCATTGGTCGGCAGTTCGGCCGGCTTCGGCTTGGAGGTGCCCGAGCAGGCGGCCAGGACCGCTACCAAAACAAGAGCGGACCCCGCACGCACGGCGGTCGATTCAGGCATGAAACGCATGAAATTCATGATGGCTGGCGATCAGGATTTGGCAGGAACTGCGGGGGTGACGGTGATAGCGGGCGCCAGGCTCTTGGGGTCGACGCCGACCGCATTGAGCTTGAATTCGACCAGCCGGCGGTATTCGGAAGCGGCACCCAGGCCGGTCCAGGCCTTGCGGTACTCGGCCTGCGCCTCGTCGCGCTTGCCCTGGGCCAGGTAGATGTCGCCCTTGCGGTCGGCCACCAGCGGCTCGAATTCCTTCGGCACGTTGCCCGAGAGCTGCTTGATCGCGTCGTCGTAGGACTTGGCATCGAGCAGTTCGGCCGCGAGGCGCAGCTTGGCGATGGCCTGGTAGCCGGGGTCGGTGGCCTTGTCGGCCACCCAGCCGAGCGCGGCGCGCGAGGCTTCGGCATTGCCCTTGTCGTAGAGGGTCTTGGCGGCCAGCAGGCCGGCCTGCTGCGCATAGGCGGTGCCCGCGAAGCGTTCCTTCATGTCGTTGAACACGCGCTCGATGCGAGCGGCGTCGCCCGACTGGGCACTGCGCTCGACCTCGTCGTACAGCGCCGCCGCCTGGGCTGCCTTGGTGCGCTGGAAATACTGCCAGCCGTTCCAGGCCACGAAGGCGCCGGCGACGAGCAGCACGACCCAGGTGATCAGGGTGCCGTAGGTGTTCCAGAAATGCTTGAGCTGGTCGAGCTGTTCCTGTTCTTCGAGATCGAGATGGGTTGCCATGCGCTGTCAGTGGTTGGAAGGACTCGAGGCCGCGGTGCGCCGGGTGCGCCCGTGTGTTTTGATTCTGTGCCTCCGTGAGGCTGAAAGACTCAGGAACAGTCCGATGATTCCCCGGGAGCCGGCGATTGTAGGGTGGCGGCCCAGCCGGCCACGTCCGCGAGCGGGCGGGCCACCTGCGAACCGCTGCCATCGCGCAAGGATTTCACGGTGACCTCGCCACGCGCGAGTTCGTCCTCGCCGAAGATCAGCGCAAAGCGCGCCCCGCTCGCATCGGCCTTCTTGAACTGCGCCTTCATGCCGCCGCCGCCCGCATGCTGCACCACGGCCACGCCGGCCGCGCGCAACTGCTCGAGCACCACCATCGCCTGCGGCAGCGCCGCGGCCGAGGGCACGATGGCGTAGGCCGCGGGTTCGCTGCCGGGCACCGGCAGGCCGAGTTCCTGGATCAGCAGCAGCAGCCGCTCGATGCCCAGGCCGAAGCCCACGGCCGGCGCAGGCTTGCCGCCCATCTGGCCGATCAGGCCGTCGTAGCGGCCGCCGCCGCACACGGTGCCCTGCGAGCCGAGCTGGTCGGTGACCCACTCGAACACGGTCAGGTTGTAGTAGTCCATGCCGCGCACCAGGCGCGGGTTGACGCGGTAGCCCAGGCCCGCGGCGTCGAGCACCGCGCGCACCGCGGCGAAGTGCGCGCGCGACTCCTCGCCGAGGAAGTCCATCAGCTGCGGCGCGGCCTCGACCATCGCCTGCATGGCGGGATTCTTGGTGTCGAGGATGCGCAGCGGATTGCTGTGCAGGCGACGCTGCGCATCGGCGTCGAGCAGCTCGGCATGCGCCTCGAAGTGACGGATCAGCGCCTCGCGATGCGCCTGGCGCTCGGCCGGCTGGCCCAGGCTGTTGATCTCGAGCCGCACGTGCTGGCCCTCGAGCAGCCCGAGCTCGCGCCACAGCGCGCGCACCATGAGGATCAGCTCGGCATCCACGTCCGGACCGGCGAAGCCCAGCGCCTCGACGTCGAGCTGGTGGAACTGGCGGTAGCGGCCCTTCTGCGGCCGCTCGTGGCGGAACATCGCGCCCAGGGTCCACAGGCGCAGCGGTCCGTTGTAGAGCGCGTTGTGCTCGACCATCGCGCGCACGATGCCGGCGGTGGCCTCGGGGCGCAGCGTGAGCTTGTCGCCGTTCATCGAGTCGGTGAAGGAGTACATCTCCTTCTCGACGATGTCGGTCACCTCGCCGAGGCCGCGCACGAACAGCGCCGTGGGTTCGACCACCGGCGTCACGATGTACTGGTAGCCGTAGCGCCCGAGCAGTCCGCGCACCGTCTGCTCGAACCACGACCACAGGGCCGAGTCGGGCAGGCGGTCGGTGCGCGGCACGCTCGCCGGCAATATGTCGTTCATGCCTTTGACGGCATTGATCTTGTCAGCCATGGGAGAAGAGTGGTCAGGCGACGTCGGCAGCCTGGGGCTGGCCGAAGCGCTTTTCGATGTAGGTTTCGACGAGCTGGTGGAACTCGTTGGCGATATTGTCGCCGCGCAGCGTGAGGGCCTTTTCGCCGTCGATGAAGACCGGCGCGGCGGGGGCCTCGCCGGTGCCGGGCAGGCTGATGCCGATGTCCGCGTGCTTGCTCTCGCCAGGGCCGTTGACGATGCAGCCCATCACGGCCACCTTCATCGTCTCGACGCCCGGGTATTTCTTGCGCCAGACCGGCATCTGCAGGCGCAGGTAGTCGTCGATCTGCTTGGCCAGTTCCTGGAAGGTGGTGCTGGTGGTGCGGCCGCACCCCGGGCAGGCGGTGACGCTCGGCACGAAGATGCGCAGGCCCAGCGACTGCAGGATCTCGGAGGCGATCACCACCTCCTGCGTGCGCGACTCGCCCGGCTGCGGCGTGAGCGACACGCGGATGGTGTCGCCGATGCCCTCCTGCAGCAGGATCGACAGCGCGGTGGCCGACGCCACCGTGCCCTTGGTGCCCATGCCGGCCTCGGTCAGGCCCAGGTGCAGCGGGTAGTCGCAGCGCCGCGCGAGTTCGCGATAGACCGAGATCAGGTCCTGCACGCCGCTGACCTTGCACGACAGGATGATCTGCTCGCCGGCCATGCCCATGGATTCGGCCAGCTTCGCGGATTCGATGGCCGAGGTGATCAGCGCCTCGTACATGACCTGCTTGGCATCCCAGGGCTGCGCGCGCAGGCTGTTGGTGTCCATCAGGCTGGCCAGCAGCTCCTGGTCGAGGCTGCCCCAGTTCACGCCGATGCGCACCGGCTTGTTCCAGCGCATGGCCGCGTCGATCATCTGGCCGAACTGACGGTCCTTCTTGTCGCCCTTGCCCACGTTGCCGGGGTTGATGCGGTACTTGCTCAGCGCCTCGGCGCAGGCCGGATAGTCGGTCAGCAGCCGGTGGCCGTTGTAGTGGAAGTCGCCGACCAGCGGCACGTCGATGCCCATGCGGTCGAGCTGCTCGCGGATGTAGGGCACCTGCGCCGCGGCTTCGGGCGTGTTGACCGTGATGCGGACCATCTCGGAGCCGGCCTGGGCCAGTTCCTTGACCTGGATCGCGGTGCCGATCGCGTCGACGGTGTCGGTGTTGGTCATCGACTGCACGCGCACCGGCGCATCGCCGCCGACCGTGACCACGCGCGGGCCCCAGACCACGCGGGCCTGGCGCGAGCGGCGCGCCTTGGGCGCCGCGGATTCGATCGGCAGGGGTTCGCTCACGATTTCACCTCGAAGCGCGCAACGCCGCCGTTGCGCGTGAAGGGTTTGAGATCGAAGGGCTTGCCGAGCACCTGCACATCGACGCTCGATGCGCGCCCGACCACCACCGAGAGCGGCAGCGCCCCCGACAGCGCGACCGTTTCGCCGGCCAGCAGGCTGCGCCGCAGCAACTGCTTGCCCGCCGAATCGGTGACGGTGATCCAGCATTCCTCGCGCGCCACGAAGACCAGCGCCTGGCCGCTCGCGTCGGCGGCAGCCGGCGGCGTGGTCGTCGCGGGGGCGGCGGGCGTTGCCGCGGCCGGCGTCGCCGGTGCAGCCGCCACGGCCGGTGCCGGCGTGGCGGTGCCGACGGCCGCGGCCGGGACCGGCACGTTCTCGGTCGCGACGCCCGGCGTGGTGCCGGGGGCGGCAGGCGCCTCGCCGGCGTTCGGTCCGATCTCGGCCGCGCCGCGCGCCGTGATGCGCGACACCGTGCTGCCGATGCGGTCGAACACCGACTGCGGCAGCCAGAAGATCGCGGCCGCGCCGACCAGCAGCAGCGCGACCACGGTCAGCAGCGCGCGCGACGGCAGCCCACCCGAACGGCCGCTGCCCCAGCGCGAGGTGCCCGAGACGATGTGGGTCTTGAGATTGCGGTCGGCCACCGCCACCGCGGCCTTGGGCGCGCCCGGCAGCTTGGCGAGCACCGGCGCCGGATCGACGCGCAGCGCGCGGCAGACGCTGCTGGCCAGCGCGCGCGCGAACACCGGATCGGGCAAGGCGGCGATGTCGTCGGCCTCGAGCGCCAGCAGCTTCTGCGCCGGCACCTTGAGCGCGGCCGCGACCATCTCGATGTGCAGGCCGTGCGCTTCGCGCGCCTCGCGCAGCATGGTGCCGGCGGACTTGTTCGTGTTGTCGGCTTCCTCGAGCGGAATCACCGCGGAAGTGCCGAATTCGGAAACCCGTTCAGTCATTGAAATTCCCGCGCTCGAACGCCGAAGCTTCGCGCGACTGCGGGAAGCGGCGCTGCAGCTGCCCGCCCAGCTGCGCGACCGCCTCGCGGTTGTTGAGACTGCGCTCGATCTTGATCCCCAGCCACAGGGTTTCGGCGTTGGCCGAGGGACCGTTGTTGACGCGGCGCACGTAGAACTGCGCGCGCGACCATTCCCCGCGCTTCGCGAGCAGCGAGGCGAGGTTGAAGCCGACCACCGGATTGCCGGCATCGATCTCGTAAGCCGCCTGCAGCGAGCGCTCGGCCTCGACGGGCTGGCCCGCGCGCATCTCGCACAGGCCCTGCGTCATCAGCGTCTTGGCGCGTTCGGTGTAGGCCGGCGTGGCCAGCGCCTCGGTGAACTGCTGGGCGGCGTCGCGGTAGCGGTTCTGCTGGCACAGCAGCCAGCCGTAGTTGTGGCGCGTGTTGCCGTCGCGCGGATTGAGCGCCAGCGCGCGGCGGAAGCTGTCCTCGGCCAGGCCGGCGTCTTCCATGCGCATGTAGACCAGCCCGCGCAGCGCGAAGGCGTCGGCATAGCTGGGGTCGGCGTTGAGCGCCTGCTTGATCTCGTCGAGCGCGACGGTGTTCTGGCCATGCTCGAAATAGCCGGCCGCGAGTTCCATGCGCAGGCGGGCGCGGCGACGGGCGTTCGACTCGTCCGACTCGGTGACGAGCTGCGGGCCCGAGGACGAGCTGGCCGAATCGAGGCTGGTGGTCGTGGTGCGGGTGTTCACGCACCCCGAGAGCAGCAGCGCCGCGAGGCCCGCGAAGCTGGCCACCAGCACGCGTTGCAGCCCGGCGCTCGCCGTCGGAAAAGCCATGCTCATCGGTTCAATGCTCCTGGGAGGCGGTGGAAGCGGCCTTGCGGACCGGATGCAACACGACCGTTCGCTCCGTTCCCGAGGCAGAAGACGCCAGGCGGCGCTGCGCCATGCGCTCGGCCGCGCGGGTGCGGTCCTTGACGTCGCCGGCCAGCTGGCCGCAGGCGGCGTCGATGTCGTCGCCGCGCGTCTTGCGCACCGTGGTCACCAGGCCGGCTTCGCTCAGCATCTTCGCGAAGGCCAGCACGCGCGGCTGCGGCGAACGCAGCAGGCCCGATGCCGGGAAGGGGTTGAACGGGATCAGGTTGAACTTGCACGACACGCCGTGCGTGCGCACCAGCTCGATCAGCTGGCGCGCGTGCTCGGGCTGGTCGTTGACGCCGTCGAGCATGCAGTACTCGAAGGTGATGAAGTCGCGCGGCGCGTGCGCGAGGTAGCGCTTGCAGGCCTCGAGCAGCTCGGCGATCGGGTACTTGCGGTTCAGCGGCACCAGGTCGTCGCGCAGCGGATCGTTGGGTGCGTGCAGCGAGACGGCGAGCGCCACCGCGCAGTCGGTGCCCAGGCGGTCGATCATCGGCACCACGCCCGAGGTCGAGACCGTGACGCGGCGGCGCGAGAGGCCGTAGCCGTTGTCGTCGAGCATGGTGCGCAGCGCGGGCACCAGCGCCGAATAGTTCTGCAGCGGCTCGCCCATGCCCATCATCACCACGTTGGAGATGACGCGCTCGTCGCGCTTCAGGTGCTTGCGCAGGAAGTGCTCGGCGAACCAGAGCTGGGCGACGATCTCGCCCGTGCTCAGGTTGCGGCTGAAGCCCTGGTGGCCGGTCGAGCAGAAGCGGCAGCCGACCGCGCAGCCGGCCTGGGACGACACGCACAGCGTGCCGCGGTCGTCCTCGGGAATGAAGACGGCTTCGACGGCATTGCCGTCACCGACGTCGAACAGCCACTTGATCGTGCCGTCCTTGGATTCGTGCTGGGTGATGACCGGCAGCGCCTCGACGCGCGCGGTCGTCGCGAGTTTCTCGCGCAGCGACTTGGCCAGATCGGTCATCTGGGAGAAGTCGCTGGCGCCACGCTGGTGGATCCAGCGGAACAGCTGCGTGGCGCGGAATTTCTTCTCGCCGAGTTTTTCGCAGAACGCAGCCAACCCCTCGAGATCGAAATCGAGCAGGTTGGCCGTGGTCATGGATTCGGTCGAGATGCGGCTTCAGCGTGCGTAGACGTTGAGGCCGGCGAAGAAGAACGCCACTTCGTTGGCGGCGGTTTCGGGAGCGTCCGAACCGTGCACGGCGTTGGCGTCGATGCTGTCGGCGAAGTCGGCGCGGATGGTGCCGGCGGCGGCCTTCTTCGGGTCGGTGGCGCCCATCAGGTCACGGTTCTTGGCGATCGCGTTCTCGCCTTCGAGCACTTGCACGAACACCGGGCCCGAGATCATGAACTCGACCAGGTCCTTGAAGAAGGGACGTTCCTTGTGCACGGCGTAGAACTGCTCGGCTTCGTTGCGCGAGAGGTGGACCAGCTTGGCGGCCACGATCTTCAGGCCGGCGGCCTCGAAGCGGGAAACGATCTTGCCGATGACGTTCTTGGCGACGGCGTCGGGCTTGATGATGGAGAGGGTACGTTCGATAGCCATGGAAGTGCTTTCTGAGCTTGCTTGATTCTGAAGTTTTTTGTCACAACTGCAACGATATTGTTGCGCTGTATCCCGACAAAGCCCGCGATTTTAACCGGCGGGATTCACCACCTTGGTGAAAACCCCGCGAAAGGCCGCGCGGGCGCGGCTGTTTTTGTTCAGCGGCCGCGGCGCCGGCCACCGCCGCCGCCCTGCCCGCCAAAGCCGCCGCCTCCACCACCGCCCCCGCCGCCCCCACCGCCACGGCGGCCGGAACCGCCCTGGCGCTGTTCCTTGCGCTGGCGCGTGAAGCTGTCGGCGCCGATGTAGCCCAGCGAGGTCTTCATCGGATCGGGCTGGTTGGCACCGCTCGGCGGACGGTCGTCGCCGCCCTGCCGGTTGCGGTTGCCGGCGTTGTTGTTGCCGCTGTTGCGCCGGCCCTGCTGCTGCTGCGGCGGACCGCCGTTGCCACCGCCGGGGCCGCGGTTGTTGCGCGGGCCGCGCGGCGGACGGCCGTCGCCCAGCGGGCTGGGGATCGGCGGCTCGCGGTTGTCGTCGCGCGCCTGGGCACCACCGCCGTTGCGGCCACCGCGGCGCTTCTTGTTGCGGCCGTTCCGGCCGCCACCGCCGCCATCGGGACCCTGGCCGCGCTGCTGCGGCGGGCCCGGACGCGCCTGCGCGCCACCCGAGGCCTGGAACAGCGCGCGGATGTCGCGCTCGTCGAGCTCCATCCAGGCGCCGCGCTTGAGGCCGCGCGGCAGCACCATCGCGCCGTAGCGGATGCGGATCAGCCGGCTGACCGCATGGCCCACCGATTCGAACAGCCGGCGCACCTCGCGGTTGCGGCCTTCGGAGATGGTGACGCGGTACCAGCAGTTGGAGCCCTCGCCGCCACCGTCCTCGATGGTGCCGAACTGCGCCATGCCGTCGTCGAGGCGCACGCCGTCGAGCAGCTTCTGCCGTTCTTCGCTGCTGATCGCACCGAGCACGCGCACCGCGTACTCGCGCTCCAGGCCGAAGCGCGGATGCATCAGCTGGTTGGCCAGGTCGCCCGAGCTGCTGAACAGCAGCAGGCCTTCGGTGTTCAGGTCGAGCCGGCCGACCGACTGCCACTTGCCCTGGTGCAGGCGCGGCAGCTTGCGGAACACGGTCGGGCGGTTCTGCGGATCGTCGTGCGTGACGACCTCGCCCACGGGCTTGTGATAGGCGATCACGCGCGGCGGCGGCGGCGCGATCCGGTAGCGGATCGGCTTGCCGTTGATCTTGACCTGGTCGCCGTACTGGATGCGCTGGCCGATGTGGGCCGGCTCGTTGTTGACCGAGATGCGCCCCTGCAGGATCAGCTGCTCCATCTCGAGGCGCGAGCCGAGGCCAGCCTGCGCCAGCACCTTGTGCAGCTTGGGCGAATCGGCCTCGGGCAGCAGCACGCGCTTGAGCGGCGGCACTTCGGGGCTGTCCTCGTCGGCATCGAACTGGCCCGAGATGACGTCGGCGAAGCGGATCGGCTCGGGCGGCGGCGCATTGCGCTGCTCGCGCTCGGCGGCGCGGCGGGCGCGGTCGAGGTCGTCCTCCTCGTCGTCGGGGTCTTCCTCGTCTTCTTCGTCCTCGGAACGGTCGTCCGAATCTTCCTCGTCCCGGGGCTGCAGGCGCGCCGGTTCGGCACGCGCGGGTTCGGGCGCCGGCTGGGGCACCGGTGCCGCGACGGGCTCGGGGGCCGCTTCGAGCGCGGGCGGCTCGGATTCGGCTGCGGGCTCCTCGGGCGCCGCTTCGACCACGGCCTTCGGCTTGCGCGGGCGTTTCGGCTTGGCGGGCTTGGCCGGCTCCCCGGCGCTCTCGGCGGCCACGGCCGCTTCGGGTTCGGCCGCGGCCGGCGCCTCGGTGGCCTCCACGGCCTCCTTCTTGCGCCGCGGACGCCGCTTCGGCGCCGCGCCCTCCTTCGCCGTCGCTACGGCTTTCGCAGCATCGCCCGTGGACTGGCCGGTCGTTTCCGGCGTGTTTTCATTGGACAAGGGGTCGATCGGCAGGATCGCCGCTTGGTCGGGGTCGGATGAGCTCATGAGGTCTTTCCGGGGAGGACTGCGTCAGGATCGGTCGCGTCCGGCGGCGGAGCGTCGGGATCGATGCGGGGTTCTTCGGAGGGTTCGGTATCGGCGGAAGCCTGGGCTTCCGCGGGGGCTGGCTGTTCGGCGTCGTCGCCTCGCTCGTCGAGGGCGGCGGCATCGCCCGGCTCGGGAGCCATGTCCGGCTCGACCGACGCGCTGTCGGTCGCCACGATCTCGTCGGCGATCGCTTCGTCGGCCAGCGATGCATCGTCCGCGATCGCCTGCTGGACTTCGGGTTGTTCCGAGGGGTGTGCCCCAGTCTGCGCCTCTTCCGCCGCGACGGCAACCGCCGTCTCGTCGGCGGCCGGCGCCGGCTCGGCCTCCGCCGGCGGCTCGTCGATCGGCAGCGCCGGCTGGTTGCCGCCGCCCGCGCGCTCGAGCGAGTCGACCAGTGCCGCCTGCTGGGCTGGCGTCTCGATCACCGGCAACTGGTCGAGCGAGGCCAGGCCGAGGTCGTCGAGGAACTGGCGCGTGGTCGCGTACAGCGCCGGGCGCCCGACCGTCTCGCGGTGGCCGATCACCTCGACCCAGTTGCGGTCCTCGAGCTGCTTGAGGATCAGCGAGTTGATGGTGACGCCGCGGATGTCTTCCATGTCGCCGCGCGTGACCGGCTGGCGATAGGCAATGATGGCCAGGGTCTCGAGCGCCGCGCGGGTGTAGCGCGGCGGCTTTTCGGGGTGCAGCCGGTCGAGGTGGTCGCGCATCTCGGGCCGGCTCTGGAAGCGCCAGCCACTGCCCACGCTGACCAGTTCGAGGCCGCGTTGCGTCCAGTCTTCCTGCAGCTCGAGAAGCAGCGACTTGATCGTATCCACGCCCAGTGCGTCGTCGAACAGCACGCGCAATTCGCGCACCGGCAGCGGCTGGCTCGAACAGATCAAGGCGGTTTCGAGAATGCGCTTGGCATCCGCCGTATTCATGGTTCGCGTTGTCCGGGAAAAGGCGCCTTGGGGGACGCTTTTTTTGTTCAGAAGGATGGAAGGAGGCGTTGCCGGCACGCGGCGAGTGCAACGCGGGGCCGGCACCAAGCGGCCGGCGAGGCGGCCCTGGAGGCCGTCAGGCGCGATTGTAGTCCAGCCCCCAGGCCCGCAAGGCCTCGGCGAGATCGGCCGGCACGGGCGAATGCAGCGCGATCGGCGCCTTGGTGACCGGATGGACGAAGGCCAGCCGGAACGCATGCAGCGCCTGCCGCGCGAGGCCCACGGCGGCCGTGCCGCCATAGAGCGTGTCGCCCACCAGCGGATGGCCGATCGACGCCATGTGCACGCGGATCTGGTGCGTGCGGCCGGTTTCGAGGGTGCAGCGCACCACGCAGCCGCGCTCCTCGCTGTCCAGGCGCTCGATCAGGGTGCGGGCGGTCTTGCCGGCGTGCTGCTGCAGGTCGACCACCGCCATGCGCAGCCGGTTGCGCGGATCGCGGCCGATGGCCGCGTCAACCTGCCGCGCGGCCGCGCCGGTCCAGGGCTTGTGGCCCAGCGCCAGGTACTGGCGCTTGACCTCGCGCGCGGCGATCAGCGCCACCAGCGCGTCCATGGCGGCGCGGGTGCGCGCGACCATCATCAGCCCGCTGGTGTCGCGGT
Organism: Variovorax sp. PDC80; assembly: GCF_900115375.1. Lineage (NCBI taxonomy): Bacteria > Pseudomonadati > Pseudomonadota > Betaproteobacteria > Burkholderiales > Comamonadaceae > Variovorax > Variovorax sp. PDC80. Next base: position 97,478 of record NZ_FOWG01000003.1, read on the forward strand.
CGAGCCGGTGCACGATGCCCGCGCGCGGCAGCAGCAGCGCCTTGGGATCGAGCGCGAGCAGCCCGTTGAGCAGCGTGCCGCTCCAGTGGCCGGGGGCGGGATGCACCACCAGGCCGGCCGGCTTGTCGATCACGCGCAGGTGCTCGTCCTCGTAGACGGTGACGATCTCCATCGGCTCGGGCCGGAACGCCTGGCTCTGCGGCGTGGGGCGCAGTTCGACCCGCCCGGCCTGCCCCGCCCGCACGGCCGCCGAGGCCTTGGTGGCGGCGCGGCCCTGCAGCTCGACGGCGCCAGCCTCGATCAGCTGCTGCAGGTAGCTGCGCGAGAACTCGGGAACCAATGCGGCCAGCGCGCGATCCAGCCGCAGTCCGTGCTGCGCGGGGTCGACGACGAAATCCCGCCACTCGCTGGCTTCGGACGGATCGGCGGCCTCGTCGAGCTCGGCCGCCTCCTGGGAGTTGTCGCGGGGGTCGGTCGATATAATTGAGGGCAACTGTTTCACGAAAGCCGCATGTGATGATTCGCGCCAAATTATCGGTCCCAGCCTGGATGGCGCTCAGCGCCCTCGCGCTGCTCGCCGGCTGTTCGAGCACCAAGGACGACAAGACCGCGACCTGGAGCCCCAACCGGATCTACGCGGAAGCCAAGGACGAAGCCGGCTCCGGCGCCTACGACAAGGCCGTGCCGCTGTACGAGAAGCTCGAGGGCCGCGCCGCCGGCACCCCCCTGGCCCAGCAGGCCCAGCTCGAGAAGGCCTACGCCCAGTACAAGGGCGGCGACAAGGCGGCCGCGGTCTCCACCATCGATCGCTTCCTGAAGCTGCACCCCGCCAGCCCCGCGCTCGACTATGCGCTGTACCTCAAGGGCGTGGTCAACTTCAACGACGACCTCGGCATGTTCGCGTTCCTCACGCGCCAGGACCTGTCGGAGCGCGACCAGAAGGCGGCCAAGGAGTCGTTCGAGTCGTTCAAGGAACTGATCACGCGCTTCCCCGACTCGCGCTACACGCCCGATGCGCGCCAGCGCATGAACTACATCGTGAACTCGCTCGCCCAGTACGAGGTTCACGTGGCGCGCTACTACTACTCGCGCGGCGCCTACCTGGCGGCCATCAACCGCGCCCAGAGCGCGATCGCCGACTACCGCGAAGTGCCCGCCGTCGAGGAAGCGCTCTACATCATCGTGCGCTCGTACGACGCGCTCGGCATGAACGACCTGCGCGACGACGCGCAGCGCGTGCTGACCTCCAACTACCCGCAGAGCACCTACCTCTCGCAAGGCTTCAAGACCAAGGACGATCCCTGGTGGAAGATGTGGTGATGGCGGCCGGCCGGCTCGGCTGACCCGACACGAAAGCCCGACGGCGCGAGCCCTCGGGCTTTTTTATCGCCCGCGGCCCGCGCGCTTCAGTCCTGCACCGGCACGGCCAGGTCCGCGATCGCCGCGTCGAGATCGGCCTCGGTCTCGAGCCGCCGCATCGGCGGCAGCGCCCCGAGCAGACGCCGGCCATAGCCCATCGCGACCAGCCGCGTGTCGCAGATCACCAGCACGCCGCTGTCGGTCTCGCGCCGGATCAGCCGCCCCGCTCCCTGCTTGAGCGCCACCGCGGCCTCGGGCAGCGAGTAGTCGCCGAAGGAGCTGCGGCCCTGCGCCTCGAGCCGCTGCGAGCGCGCCTCGACCAGCGGATCGTTGGGCGGCGGGAACGGCAGCTTGTCGATCACCACCAGCTGCAGGGCATCGCCGGGTGCATCGAAGCCTTCCCAGAACGAGGCCGAGGCGACCAGCACGCAGCCGGGGCGGCCCATCGTGTCGCCCTCGCGGAAGCGGTCCATCAGCACCCGCTTGGGCAGCTCGCCCTGCACCAGCACCTCGGGCCGCCGCTCGATGCCCAGGCGCTCGATCTGCTGGCGGATCTCGTCGCCCACGGTGCGCAGCGCGCGCAGCGTGGTCGTCAGCACCAGCGTACGGCCGCCGAGCGCGCCGGCGCCGCGCGCGGCCAGTTGCGCCACGCGCAGGCTGTGCGAGGGCTCGTTGGGTTTGGGGAAGGCGCGCGGCACGTAGAGCGCGGCCTGCGCGGCGTAGTCGAAGGGGCTGCGCACGCGCAGCACCTCCGCGTCCTCGAGGCCGCAGGGTTCGGTGAACCAGCGCAGCGTGGGATCGTCGCCCAGGGTGGCGGAGGTGAAGACCCAGGCGCGGCGGCGCCGCTCGGGGGCCTCGGGCTGCTCTTGCGCGCGCGGCGGCTCGTCGTCGTCGTCATCGCCACCGCCCTGCGCATCGAGCCAGGCGTCGTATTCGTCGACGGCCTCGCGGGCGCCGCGCCCCAGCGTCTCGTCGCCATGCGCGTCCGGCTGCGCCTCGGGCGCCTTGGCGATCTTGAGCACGCGCGTGCGCATCGCCTCGGCGATGTCGAGCGGCGACTCCACCAGCCGCAGCTGCGTGCCCACGTCGACCCAGCGCACCGATTCCGGCGCGCAGGCGCGCGCGAACTTGGCAGCGCGCTTCGCGAGTTCGCGCGCGCGTTCGAGCAGCCGCACGAAATCGGGCGACAGCTCGCTGACCGTGTCGAGGCCTTCGGCCGCCTCCTCGAAGGCGATCTGCAGCGTGTCGAGCGCGCCCTGCCATTCGTGCTCGCCGATGCCCTCGGGCGAGGGCCCGGCCCAGCGCAGCTTCGCGCCCGGCCATTGCTTGCCCACCGCCAGCCGCAGCTCGCGCGCCGCGCGCTCGAGCCCGGCCACGATGCCCTGCCAGTCGACCAGGCCGCGCGCATGCGTGAGGCCGGCCGCGAGCACGTCGCGCGCGAAGTCGAGTGCCTGCCCGGTGCCGAGGTTGGTGCCGAGGAACTGCACGCCGGTCTCGTTGAGCTGGTGCGCCTCGTCGAACACCACCACGCTGACGCTCGGCAGCAGCTCGGCCATGCCGGTCTCGCGCACCGCGAGGTCGGCGAAGAACAGGTGGTGGTTGATGACCACCACGTCGGCCGCGAGCGCCTCGCGCCGCGCCAGGTTGACGTGGCAGGGCTTGAACTGCGGGCACTGCGCGCCCAGGCAGTTCTCGCGCGTCGAGCTCACCAGCGGGATCAGCGGCGAGCGCTCGTCGAGCCCCGGCAGTTCGGCGAGGTCGCCGGTGCGCGTGGCCTTGGACCATTGCTCGATCTTCGCCAGCGTGCGCAGGCTGCCGCGCTCGGGCAGCGAGGCATCGTGGCGCGCGATGTCGAGCCGGTGCAGGCAGAGGTAGCTGCCGCGGCCCTTGAGCAGCGCGGTGCGCACCGGCAGGCCCAGCGCTTCCACGAGTCGCGGCAGGTCGCGGCCGAAGAGCTGGTCCTGCAGCGCCTTGGTGGCGGTCGAGAGCAGCACGCGCTCGCCGCTCAGCAGCGCGGGCACCAGGTACGAGAAGGTCTTGCCGACGCCGGTGCCGGCCTCGACCACCAGCATGCCGCCCTGCTCGATGGTGCGCGCCACGGCCATCGCCATCTCGGTCTGGCCCGAGCGCTCGCGGAACTGCTCGGCCGCACGCGACAGCACGCCGCCCTCAGAGAAAGCGTCCAGCACCTTCGATGCGAGCGTGTCTTCCAGGCCCACCGCGCTCATGCCGGCTCCTTCGGATCGATCGCGTTCTCGAGCCGCACGATCTGGTCGCGCAGCGCAAGGCGGCGCTTCTTGAGGCGGCGCAGCAGCAGTTCGTCCTGCGGCGCGACCTCGCTCAGGCTGTCGATGGACGCGTCGAGGTCCGCATGCTCGATGCGCAACTCGATCAATTGGCGGGAAAGGGAGTGGAGATTGGAGTCCAACGTGGGAGAAGCGGACGCATCTTCTGCGCGGCTCGGGCTCGGGTTCATTCGATAATACGTCGTGATCCGAACTCCAGAGAAGACAGGCGGCGCTGCATCGGCGCATTCGCGCTCATGACCCAAGGCTTTCGACTCGTTGCCGCCACCGGACTGCACAAGGGCGACCGCCCCTACCAGCAGGACCAGGTGCTGCTGATCGCGCATCCGCGCACGCCGGGCTGCGTGCTCGCCGTGGTGGCCGACGGCATGGGCGGGCGCAGCGGCGGACGCAAGGCCTCCGACCAGGTGCTGATGACCGCGCGCCAGCTCTTCGCGCGCTACAACCCGGCGCGCGACGAAGCCGAGGCGCTGCTGCGCCAGCTGCTCGAGGACGCGCACACGGTGATCAAGCTCACGGCCGTGTCGAGCGAGCAGGAACCGCACAGCACGCTGGCCGCCTTCCTCATGAACCCGACCGGCGACTGCGCCTGGATCCACGCGGGCGATTCGCGCATCTACCACTTCCACGACGGCCGGCTGATCAAGCGCACGCGCGACCATTCGTACGTGCAGACGCTGATCGACCGCGGCGAGATCACCGAGGCCGAGGCCAACGTGCATCCGCAGGGCAACATCCTGCTCGGCTGCCTGGGCATGCGCTCGACGCCGCCGCCGATCGCACCCGACCAGGTGCCGAGGATGCAGCCCGGCGACCTGCTGATGGCCTGCAGCGACGGCCTGTGGCACTACTTCACTCCCGAGGAACTCGCGAGCGTGCTCCATGCGCAGCCGCCGCGCGATGCGGTCGAGATCCTGGTGGGCGAAGCACGCCGCCGAGCGCATGGCACCGGCGACAACATCTCGATCGCGGTGCTCAAGCTCGAGCCCCTGCCGGCCGCCTGAAATCTCCGCGGCCCGCGCGGGCCGGTGCGCGGCGGTCAGGGCTTCGCAGCCGGCTCCGCGGGCGGCAGGGGCGCGCCACGCGGCTTGGTGCGGTTGGTGTTCTGCCGCTCGCGGCTGGCGCGGTGCTCCTCGGCCTTGCGCTGCTTTTCCTCGTAGCGCTGGGCCTGCGCGGGCGCCTCGGCGCGGCGCTGCGCAGCCTTGGCCTGCTCGGCGGCCTGGTTGCTCTGCTTCTGGTCGAACTGGCGCTGGCGCTCGGGCGCTTCCGCGGCCGTCGCGGCACGGCCTTCGGCATGGTCGGCGGCACGCTGTTCGCGTTCGCGCTGGTTCTGCTGGGACTGCTCGCGCTGCTGCGCGGAATCCTGCGGGCGTTCGGTGGTCTTCTTCTCGTCGAGCTTGCGCAACTCGGCGGCGCCGCGGCGCTGGCGCTCGATGTCGTTGATCGACGATTCCTGGCGCTTGATGTGGTCGTTCTCGGTGCGGCGGCGCGCGCGGCTGTCGCGCAGGCAGTCCTCGACCGCGAACTTGGCGTAGCAGGCCTTGCGCTCGTTCTCGTAGCGCGCCTCGATGGCGGCGCGCTCGCTGGCCAGGCGGTTGCGCTCGGCCTCGAGATCGGCGACGCCGGCGGCGGCGCTGGACTGGGCCCAGGCCGGCAGGCCGGCCAACGACATCCACAGGGCAAGGACGAGGGTTTTCTTCATGTGAGGCGAGTGTCGACGATGCGGCGTTCCAGCGCGAGGAATTCGGCCGACTGCATCTCATTGAGCCGCGAGACCGTGCGCGGAAACTCGTGCGCCAGCGGCCCCTCGGTGTACAACGCCTCGGCCGGTACCTCGGCCGACATGATGAGCTTGACGCGGCGGTCGTACAGCACGTCGACCAGCCAGGTGAAGCGGCGCGCCTCCGAAGCCATGCGCACCGGCATGTGCGGCACGTCGGACAGCAGCACGGTGTGGAACTGGCTCGCGATCTCGAGGTAGTCGTTCTGCGAGCGCGGCCCGCCGCACAGCGTCTTGAAGTCGAACCAGACGACGCCGCCGGCCTTGCGGCGCGCGCGGATCTCGCGCGACTCGATGTGCAGCACCGGGTTCTCGTCGGCCGTCTCGGCCAGCTTCTCGAAGGCCTTGCGCATCTCCTTCTCGGCGCCGGCATCGTTCGGCGTCAGGTACATGCGCAGCTGCTCCATGGTGCGGCGCCGGTAGTCGGTGCCGTTGTCCACGCTGAGCACCTCGAGCTTCTGGTTCAGCAGCTCGATGGCGGGCAGGATGCGGTCGCGGTGCAGCCCGCCGGGATAGAGGTCGTCGGGCTTGAAATTGGAAGTGGTGACGAAGCCCACGCCGTTCTCGAACAGCGCCATCAGCAGCCGATGCAGGATCATCGCGTCGGTGATGTCGGCGACGTGGAACTCGTCGAAACAGATCAGCTTGTAGCGCTTCGAGATGCGCAGGCCCAGCTCGTCGAGCGGGTTGACGGTGCCCTGCAGCTCGCGCAGCTCGCGGTGCACCTCGCGCATGAACTCGTGGAAGTGCAGGCGCGTCTTGCGCCGCAGCGGTACGGCGTTGAAGAAGAGGTCCATCAGGAAGCTCTTCCCGCGCCCCACCCCGCCGTACATGTAGACGCCGCGCGGCAGCTCGGGCCGGTTGATGAGCTTCTTCAGCGCATTGGAACGCTGCGACTTGTACGCGGCCCATTCCGTGGCGCAGCGGTCGAGCGCCTCGACGGCCCTCAGCTGCGCGGGATCGCTCTTGAACCCGCGTGTCGCGAGTTCCGCTTCGTAGGCCTGTTTGACGCTCAAGGGATCGAAATGCTAGGTGTTGGGGGCTGCGGGCGGCCAGCGAATGGCCGCCCGCAGCGTGGTCGCCGCTGGATCAGAAGTTCAGCGTGCGCTTGTCCACCGCCAGGGCGGCTTCCTTGGTGGCTTCCGACAGCGAGGGGTGCGCGTGGCAGATGCGCGCGATGTCCTCGGCGCTGGCCTTGAACTCCATCGCCACCACGGCTTCGGAGATCAGTTCGCTGGCCTGCGGGCCGACGATGTGCACGCCCAGGATCTCGTCCGTGGCCGCGTCGGCCAGGAACTTGACCATGCCGGTCGTGTCGCCGAGCGCGCGTGCGCGGCCGTTGGCCAGGAACGGGAAGGTGCCGGCCTTGTAGGCGCGGCCCGAGGCCTTGAGCTGCTGCTCGGTCTGGCCGACCCACGCGATCTCGGGGCTGGTGTAGATCACCCACGGCACGGTGTTGAAGTTGACGTGCCCGTGCTGGCCGGCAATGCGCTCGGCCACGGCAACGCCCTCTTCTTCCGCCTTGTGCGCGAGCATCGGGCCGCGCACCACGTCGCCGATCGCCCACACGTTCGGCAGGCTGGTCTTGCAGTCGTCGTCCACGGCGATGGCGCCGCGCTCGTCGAGCTTCAGGCCCACCGCTTCGGCGTTCAGGCCGATGGTGTTGGGCACGCGGCCGATCGACACGATCAGCTTGTCGACCTCGAGCGTCTGGGCCTCGCCCTTGGCGTTGGTCCAGGCCACGCTCACGCCGTTCTTGCCCGACTTGATCTCGCCGACCTTCACGCCGAGCTCGATCTTCAGGCCCTGCTTGTCGAAGGCCTTCTTGGCTTCCTTGGCGATCTGCTCGTCGACCGCGCCGAGGAAGGTCGGCAGCGCTTCGAGCACCGTGACTTCGGCGCCGAGGCGCCGCCACACCGAGCCCATCTCGAGGCCGATGACGCCCGAGCCGATCAGGCCCAGCTTCTTCGGCACCGCGCCGATGCGCAGGGCGCCGTCGTTCGAGAGGATGTTCTCCTCGTCGAAGGCCGCGCCGGGCAGCGCACGGGCGTTGGAGCCGGTGGCGACGATGATGTGCTTGCCGGTGATGGTTTCCTCGGCGGCGCCGGTCACCTTGATGTCGTAGCCGGCGTCGCCGGCCTTCTCGAACGCGCCACGGCCGTGGAAGAAACTGATCTTGTTCTTCTTGAACAGGTACAGGATGCCGTCGTTGTTCTGCTTCACGACCTGGTCCTTGCGGGCCAGCATCTTGGCGAGGTCGATGCCGAGGCCCTCGACCTTGATGCCGTGGTCGGCGAAGTGGTGGTTCGCCTGGTCGTAGTGCTCCGACGACTGCAGCAGTGCCTTCGAGGGGATGCAGCCGACGTTGGTGCAGGTGCCGCCCGGTGCCGGGCCGCCCTTGCCGTTCTTCCACTCGTCGATGCAGGCAACGTTGAAGCCGAGCTGCGCCGCGCGGATGGCGGCGATGTAGCCGCCGGGGCCACCGCCGATGACGATGACGTCGAATTGTTTGTTGGCCATCTGTTCGTGCCTCCGATCAGATGTCGAACAGGAGGCGCGAAGGATCTTCCAGCGCTTCCTTCATGGCGACCAGGCCCAGCACGGCTTCGCGGCCGTCGATGATGCGGTGGTCGTAGCTCATCGCCAGGTAGTTCATCGGGCGGATGACGATCTGGCCGTTCTCGACCACGGCACGGTCCTTGGTGGCGTGCACGCCGAGGATCGCGGACTGGGGCGGGTTGATGATCGGGGTCGAGAGCATCGAGCCGAAGGTACCGCCGTTCGAGATCGAGAAGGTGCCGCCGGTCATCTCTTCGATGCCGAGCTTGCCGTCCTGGGCCTTCTTGCCGTACTCGGCGATCTTCTTCTCGATGTCGGCGAAGCTCATCTGGTCGGCATTGCGCAGGATCGGCACCACCAGGCCGCGCGGCGAACCGACGGCGATGCCGATGTCGAAGTAGCCGTGGTACAGGATGTCGTTGCCGTCGACCGAGGCGTTGATCACCGGGTACTTCTTGAGCGCGTGCACCGCGGCCTTCACGAAGAAGCTCATGAAGCCGAGCTTGACGCCGTGTTCCTTGGTGAAGCTGTCCTGGAAGCGCTTGCGCAGTTCCATGACGGGCGCCATGTTGACCTCGTTGAAGGTCGTGAGGATGGCGTTGGTCGATTGCGATTGCAGCAGGCGCTCGGCGATGCGGGCGCGCAGGCGGCTCATCGGCACGCGCTGTTCGGGGCGCTCGCCCAGGTCCGGCGCGCTGGTGGGCGCGGCGACCTGCGGCAGCGCGGGCTTGGCGGCCGGCGCGGGGATCGCGGCGGGCGCGGCCTTGGCGGTGGCACCCGAGGCCACGGCGCCGAGCACGTCGCCCTTGGTCACGCGGCCGTCCTTGCCGGTGCCGGCCACGTCGCTGGTCTTGAGGTTGTTGTCGGCCAGCAGCTTGGCGGCGGCGGGCATGGCGACGTCGGACTTGGCACCACCGGTGGCGGCAGCAGCGGCTGCCGCGGGCGCAGCGGCGGCGGGTGCCGGGGCGGCAGCGGCGGGCGCGGCGGCCGGAGCGGCGGCGCCGGCCTTGCCTTCGGTGTCGATCTTCGCGATCAGCTGCTCGGCCACGACGGTCGCGCCGTCGCCTTGCACGATCTCGGCCAGCACGCCGGCGGCGGGGGCCGGCACTTCGAGCACGACCTTGTCGGTCTCGATCTCGATCAGGATTTCATCGATGGCGACGGCTTCGCCGGCCTTCTTCTTCCAGGTGAGCATGGTGGCTTCGGCCACCGATTCGGACAGCTGAGGGACTTTGACTTCTACGATAGACATTTGGAGTTTGCTCCGCTTTGATTTGTGTGTGCCCCTGGGGCCGGGGTTCGCCCGGCCCGCCCCTCGTGGGGGATCGGGCGATGTGGCCGTGCCACATGCGCCCGAGCGGGTTGTTCGTGTTGAAAGGAGATCGTTCTATTACTTGGTCAGCACGAAGCCCTTGAGCTTGGCGAAGGCGGCATCGACCAGTGCCTTCTGCTGTTCCTGGTGCAGGTGCGAGTAGCCGACGGCCGGCGAGGCCGAGGCCGCACGGCCGGCATAGCCGAGCTTCTGGCCTTCCTGCATGTTCTCGTGGATGTAGTGCTGCACGAAGAACCAGGCGCCCTGGTTCTGCGGTTCGTCCTGGCACCACACCACGTCGACGAGGTTCGGGTACTTCTTGATCTCGGCCGCGAAGGCCTTGTGCGGGAACGGATAGAGCTGCTCGACGCGGATGATCGCCACGTCGTCGTCGCCGCGTTCCTCGCGCTTCTTGGCCAGGTCGTAGTAGACCTTGCCCGAGCACGCGACCAGGCGCTTGACCTTCTCGGCCTTGAGCGCCTTGCTTTCCGGAATGATGGTCTGGAAGCTGCCCTTGGTGAACTCGGCCAGCGGCGAGGTCGCGTCCTTGTTGCGCAGCAGCGACTTGGGCGTGAGGATGATCAGCGGCTTGCGCAGGTTGCGCACCATCTGGCGGCGCAGCACGTGGAAGATCTGGCTGGCCGTGGTCGGCTGCACCACCTGCATGTTGGTGTCGGCGCTCAGCTGCATGAAGCGCTCGAGGCGCGCCGAGCTGTGCTCGGGGCCCTGGCCTTCGTAGCCGTGCGGCAGCATCATCGTGAGGCCGTTGACGCGGCCCCACTTGACTTCGCCCGAGGCGATGAACTGGTCGATCACCACCTGCGCGCCGTTCACGAAGTCGCCGAACTGGGCTTCCCAGATCACCAGCGTGTTCGGGTCATTCGAGGCGTAGCCGTATTCGAACGCGAGCACCGCTTCTTCCGACAGGATCGAGTCGATCACGACGAACGGGGCCTGGTTGTCGGCGACGTTCTGCAGCGGCGTGTAGGTGCCTTCGTCGAACTTCTCGCGGTTCTGGTCGTGCAGCACGGCGTGGCGGTGCGTGAACGTGCCGCGGCCCGAGTCCTCGCCCGACAGGCGCACCGGGTAGCCGCTGGCCACCAGCGAGGCGAAGGCCATGTGCTCGCCCATGCCCCAGTCGACGTTGACGTCGCCGCGGCCCATGGCGGCGCGGTCGTCCAGCACCTTCTTGACCAGCGGATGCACCGTGAAGCCTTGCGGCACGGTGGTGATCTTCTCGGCCAGGCGCTTCCACTCGCTCGAGGGAATCGCGGTGTCGCCGGCGTCGGTCCACTTCTTGTTGAGGTACGGGCTCCAGTCGACGGCGTACTTGCTCTTGAAGTTGGTCAGCACCGGGTCGACGGTGTTCTTGCCTTCGTCGAAGGCGGCGCGCTGCGCCTTGACCATGTCGTCGCCGAGCGTGTCGCCCAGGCCCTGCGCGGCCAGCTTGTCGGCGTACAGCTTGCGCGTGCCGGGGTGCTGGGCGATCTTCTTGTACATCAGCGGCTGGGTCAGCGAGGGGGTGTCCTGCTCGTTGTGGCCCAGCTTGCGGAAGCAGATGATGTCAACGACCACGTCCTTCTGGAATTCCATGCGGAAGTCCAGCGCGATCTGGGTGGCGAGTACCACGGCTTCGGGATCGTCGCCGTTCACGTGCAGCACCGGCGCCTCGATCATCTTGACGATGTCGGTGCAATACAGCGTCGAGCGGCTGTCGCGCGGGTCGCTGGTGGTGAAGCCGATCTGGTTGTTGATGACGATGTGCACCGTGCCGCCCGTGGAGTAGCCACGGGTTTCGGCCAGCGCCAGCGTTTCCATCACGACGCCCTGGCCCGCGAAGGCGGCGTCGCCGTGCACGATCACGGGCAGCACCTGCTTGCCCAGCGGGTCGGCGCGGCGGTCCATGCGCGCGCGTACCGAGCCTTCGACCACGGGGTTCACGATCTCGAGGTGCGAGGGGTTGAACGCGAGGCTCAGGTGGACCGGGCCGCCGGGGGTGGTCACGTCCGAGCTGAAGCCCTGGTGGTACTTGACGTCGCCGCTGGGCAGGTCTTCAGGCGCGGTATGGTCGAACTCGGCGAACAGGTCGGCCGGCATCTTGCCGAGCGAGTTGACCAGCACGTTGAGGCGGCCGCGGTGGGCCATGCCGATCACGATTTCCTGCACGCCCTTGGCGCCGGCCTGATTGATCAGCTCGTCCATCGAGACGATGAAGCTTTCGCCGCCTTCGAGCGAGAAGCGCTTCTGGCCGACGTACTTGGTGTGCAGGAAGCGCTCGAGGCCCTCGGCCGCGGTCAGGCGGTTGAGCACGTGCTTCTTCTGCTCGGCGCTGAGCTTGGGGTTGGTGCGGGCGCTTTCGAGTCGCTGCTGCCACCAGCGCTTGTGATTCTGGTCGGTGGTGTACATGTACTCGGCACCCATGGTGCCGCAGTACGTTTCGCGCAGTGCGTTGAGCAGGTCGCGCAAGGACATGGTGTCCTTGCCGAAGAAGGTGTTGCTGGTGTTGAACACCGTCTCGAGGTCGGCGTCGGTGAAGCCGTAGAACGAGGGCTCGAGTTCGGGAATGGCGGGACGCTCGGCGCGCTTGAGCGGATCGAGGTCGGCCCAGCGGGCGCCGACGTTGCGGTAGGCGGCGATCAGTTGCTGGACGGCGGTGCGCTTGCGGCCGAGTTCGGAATCGGCGCCGCTGGCCTGCACGACCTTGGTCGTGCCCTGCTTCGCCAGTTCGGCAAACGCATTGATGACCGGCTGGTGCGGAACGTCGCGGGTGTTGGTGCCGTCGGCGGCGGGGACGTGCTGCAGCGCGTCGAAGTAGGTGCGCCAGTTGTCGGGCACGCTGCCGGGGTTGGCGAGGTAGTTTTCGTACATCTCCTCGACATAGGGCGCGTTGCCGCCGAAGAGATAGGTGTTGCCTTGGTAGGCGGCATACACCGATGGAGTCGATGAATCGCTCATATTGCGCTGACCTTCGCTTCCCTGTGGGAAGCACGAGCTGGTTTAAGAAACCTTCCGCGACACGGCTGAACCGATTGGCGGATGCGACTGTGGCTGGGGAAGGGCCTGAGTACCGGGCGATTGTGCCACGCCAACCATATGACGGTTGAAAGCGGATGCACAACCCCCAGGCGAGGGCTCAGGCCGGGTTGAGCAACAGCTTGATCTGCTGCAGCGTGGCGGGGTCGTCGATGGTCGTCAGGTCGCCCGGATCGCGGCCCTCGCAGACCGCCTGGATGGCGCGGCGCAGCAATTTGCCGCTGCGGGTCTTGGGCAGCCCGCCCACGAAGCGCACCCGTGCCGGCCGGGCCAGCGCGCCGAGCTGGTCGGCCACGGTCTTCATGATCTCGCCCTCGAGCTTGAGCGCCACCGCCTCGTCGCTCACGGCCTGCCCGTCCTTGGGCACCACGAAGGCCATCGCGACCTGGCCCTTGAGCGCATCGGCCACGCCCACCACCGCCACTTCGGCCACGCCCGCGTGGCCCGAGATGCTCTCCTCGATCTCGCGCGTGCCGAGCCGGTGGCCCGCCACGTTGATCACGTCGTCGGTGCGCCCGAGGATGTAGAAATAGCCGTCCTCGTCGCGGATGCCCCAGTCGAAGGTCGAATAGACCATCTTGCCGGGCACGCTCTTCCAGTAGGTGTTGACGAAACGCGCGTCGTCCTTCCAGATGGTCTGCATGAAGCCCGGCGGCGTCGGGCCCTCGACCACGACCACGCCCTTCTCGTTCGGGGCCGTGAGCTCCTCGCCGGTCGACTCGTGCAGGATCTTCACCTTGTAGCCGTACATCGGCACGCCGGGGCTGCCGAACTTGCTGGGCTTCTTCTCGATGCCGTTGGCGATGGTGATGATCGGCCAGCCCGATTCGGTCTGCCAGTAGTTGTCGATGATCGGCACGCCCAGGCCCTCGGCGATCCAGCGGCCCGTGGGCTCGTCGAGCGGCTCGCCGGCCAGGAACAGCGCGCGCAAGGTGGAGAGGTCGTATGTCTTGAGCAGCGCCGGGTCCTGCTTCTTGAGCACGCGCACCGCGGTCGGCGCGCTGAACATCACCGTCACCTTGTACTTCTCGACCAGCCGCCACCAGATGCCGCCGTCGGGCTGGCCATCGAGTCCCTGCGTGGGCAGCCCCTCGTACATCACCGTCGCCATGCCGGCGATCAGCGGGCCGTAGACGATGTAGCTGTGGCCCACGACCCAGCCGATGTCGCTGGTGGAGAAGTAGGTCTCGCCGGGCCGGCCGTCGAAGATGTGCTTCATGCTCGCGGCCAGCGCCACCGCGTAGCCGCCCACGTCGCGCTGCACGCCCTTGGGCTTGCCGGTGGTGCCGCTGGTGTAGATGGTGTAGCTGATCTCGGTCGATTCGAGCCAGGTGCAGGGCACCTGCGCGTCGAGGTGCTTTTGCCGCAGCTCGCTCGCCAGGTGGTCACGCCCCGCCACCAGCGCCATGGGGGCCAAGCCGCGGTCGGTCAGCAGCACCGCGTCGGGCTTGTGCTTCGACAGGCGGACCGCCTCGTCGAGCAGCGGCTTGTACGCGATCACCTTGCCGCCGCGCGAGCCGGCGTCGGCGCTCACGACCACCTTGGGTTCGGCGTCCTCGATGCGCGTGGCCAACGAGCCGCTCGCGAAACCGCCGAACACCACGCAGTGGATGGCGCCGATGCGCGCGCAGGCCAGCATCGCGAACGCGGCCTCGGGAATCATCGGCATGTAGATCAGCACCCGGTCGCCGCGGCCCACGCCCAGTTCGACCAGGCTGGCAGCGGTGCGCTGCACCTCGGCATGCAGTTCGCGGAAGCTGTAGCTCTTCTCGGTGCCGGTCTCGGTCGAGACGAAGATCAGCGCCGGCTGGTCGCCGCGCTCGGCCAGGTGGCGGTCGACGGCGTTGTGGCACAGGTTGGTGGTGCCGCCGACGAACCAGCGCGCGAACGGCGGCTGGCTGGCGTCGAGGATCTGCTGCGGCGGGCTCTGCCAGTCGATGAGCCGGGCCTGCTCGGCCCAGAAGGCCTCGGGCGCGTCGATCGATTGGCGGTGGAATTCTTCGTAGCGGCTCATCGGTGTTGTCTCCTGATCTTGTGAAATCGGCCCGGCGCCGAACCCGCGAAAGGTTGGCCCCGAAACTGAATTCATAATTATGGAGACCGATCTTGCAGCAGGCTGACGCGCGCCACAAGCGGATGAAACCGGGGCCGGCCGGCTGCCGCCCCTTATTGGATGGAAGGCGGCCCCGCCCTCTCAGCGCACCAGCGCGAGCAGCTCCGGAAAGGCCGGATGCTCGGCCGTGCGCAGCCATTCGAAGCCGACCATCTCGGTCGTCACCAGCTCGGCGCCCGCGCCGGCCAGGCGGTCGAAGGCGGCGTCGCGGTTGCGCTCGGTGCGCGAACCGCAGGCATCGGTGACGACCCAGACCTCGAACTCGTCCTCCAGCAGGTCGAGCGCCGTCTGGAGCAGGCAGACATGGGCTTCGCAGCCGGCGATGACGATGGTGTTGCGCTCCTCGGCGGCCGCGGCCGGCTTCTGCAGGTGCTTGGGCAGGCTGCGCGCATTGCCCTGCGGCGCCTTGGCCGGCACGCGCAGCCATTCGCCCAGTCCCTCTTCAACGCCACTGAAGTGCATCTTCGGCAGCGTGCGGCGGCACAGCGCGCGGATGTCGGGCAGGTTCTCGCCGAGCTTGGACGGGTTGTGCTCGGTGCCGAAGACGGGCACGTCGAACAGCCGGGCCATCTTGCCGAGGCGGACCGCGTTCTGCGCGACCGCCTCCGACTCGAAGATCGCCGGCATCAGTCGAGCCTGATAGTCGACCAGCACGAGTTGGGATTGGGATGCGTCGAGCAGCATGGGCGGGGTTCTTTCTTCTGACGAGGGTTGCGGGGCGGCCGTGCGCCCGAAACCCTGGAAACTAACACCAAAGCACCGGCGCGCGGACCGGCTCAGGCGGCCGGCGCCTCGACGCGGGCCACGAGCTGCCCGATGTAGGCCTCGAACAGCGCATCGGCCGACTGCCCGAACATGCGGATGCGCCCGGTGTGCCGCATCAGCAGCAGGCCCACGCCGTGCGCGAACAGCGCGGTGTTCTCGCGCAGCGCGTCGGCGGCATCGAGGCCCATGGCGCGCAGCGCTTCCTCGCAGGGGTTGAGCGCCTCCTTCAACTGGTCGTTGAGCGCGTGGTCGAGCTCACTGGTCAGGCCGCGCGGCCGCATGCCGTGCACCAGGTAGAAGCCGAGGTCGAGCTCGCGCGGATGGGCCCCGTAGAAGCCGAACCAGGCCCGCGCCTTGGACGCCAGCGTCAGCGCGGGCCGGTCCGCGAAGGCCTCGGCCTCGGCCACCGCGGTGCACAGGCGCAGCAGCGATTCGTCGAGCAGCGCGGCATAGATCGCCTCCTTGCTCTCGAAGTACGAATAGATGGCGCCGGGCGTGTAGCCCGCGCGACGCGCGATCTCGCGAATGCTCGCACCCTCGATGCCGGCCTCGGAGAACACGGCCCGCGCCGCGTCGAGCACCAGCGCGCGGCGCGCGTCGCTCAGGGTCTGTCGTCGTTGGAGCTTGGCCTGCATGGGCTGGACTGTAGCCCTTCTTTTAAGCGTTGCTCATTTTTCTTAACGGTTGATCAATTTTTTGAACAGTGTTTAAATTTAGCTGGGCCGGCGCGTTCCGGCTCCACGACAACCACCGGAGACACCCACGATGAACGCCCCGCTCCCCTCGGCCGCGCTGATGTCCGGCGCCGACTACCGCGAATCGCTGCGCCGCTACAAGCCCACCGTCTACGTCGACGGCCGGCGGGTCGAGAGCGTGGCCGACGAGCCCGCGTTCCGCCCTGGCATCAACGCCATCGCCCTGACCTACGACCATGCGCTGAAGACGCAGTACGAGCCGCTGATGACCGCGATGCAGCACACCAGCGGCAAGCGCGTGAACCGGCTCTCGCACATCAACACCAGCGCCGGCGACCTGCTCAACAAGCTCGAGGCGGTGCGGCTGGTGTGCCAGGAAACCGGCTGCGCGCAGCGCTACCTCACGCACGACGCGCTCAACGCGATCGCCCAGGTGTCGGCGCGCATCGACGACGCGCGCGGCGGCGGCGAGCACACGGCGCGCTTCCTCGAGTACCTGCACCGCGTCCAGGACCAGGACCTGACCCTGGGCGTGGCCATGACCGACGCCAAGGGCGACCGCAGCCGCCGGCCGCACGAGCAGGCCAACGTCGACAGCTACGTGCACGTGGTCGAGCGCAACGCGCGCGGCATCGTGATCTCGGGCACCAAGGCCATCGTGACCGGCGCGCCCTACGTGCACGAGCTGCTGGTCATGCCCTGCCGCAACATGGGCCGCGAGGATGCCGACTTCGCCGTCTGCTGCGCGGTGCCGCTCGACGCGCCGGGCCTGACCATCGTGGCGCGCCCGGCCGGGCGGCCCGGCGAGAAGCTCGAGCATGGCGACGCCCTGTTCAGCCGCAAGTACGGCCAGAGCACCGGCGTGTGCATCTTCGACCGCGTGCTGGTGCCCTGGGAGCGCGTGTTCTACGACGGCTCCGACGGCAGTTGGGAACATTCGGGCCACCTCACCTACAGCTACGCCACCCACCACCGCCACAGCTGCATCGGCGCGCGCGCCGGCTTTGGCGACCTGCTGATCGGCGCCGGCGCGTTGATGTGCGAGGCCAACGGCTTCGACCCGGGCAAGGAGAGCCACCTGCGCGAGCAGATGGTCGAGCTCATCAGCATCACCGAGGGCTTCTTCGCCTGCGGCGTGGCGGCCAGCGTCTACGGCAAGGCCGACGAGCACTGCCCGGTCTTCATGCCCGACCCGGTGTTCAGCAACATCGGCAAGCTGCTGCTGGCGACCAAGATCTACGACATGCACCGCATCGCCCACACCGTGAGCGGCGGCCTGATCGTCACCCTGCCCGGCCCCGACGAGGACCACAACCCCGAGACCGCGGCGCGGCTGTCGGACGTGCTGCGCGCCAATCCGGCCGTGCCCTACGAACAGCGTATCGAGGCGGCCCGCTTCATCGAGGACCTGACGGCCGGCTACCAGGGCGGCTGGTACAGCGTGATCAGCCTGCACGGCGGCGGCTCGCCGGCGGCGATGAAGCAGGAGATCTGGCGCCACTACCCGATGGGCTCGAAGGTGGAACTGGTCGAGCGGCTGCTGGAGCGCGGCATCGCCGCCGATGGCTCGCCCGCGGCCGCGCCGCACGATCCGCAGCGCGCGATCACGCGCAACCGCCAGCCCGGCAAGTGCTGCGACACGGGGTGCACGACGCCCGGGCAGCCGGTGATGGTCGAACTGCCCAAGCCTCATCGCGCCGCCTAGACTCGGCGGGATGAAAGTCCTGACGAAGCGGCTCTGCCTCGCGGCCCTTGGCATCGGTGCCGCGCTGCTGTTGGCCGGCTGCGGCGGCGTGCGCAAGAGCACCGTGCCGCTGGCGACCGTGCTCGAGACCCAGCGCTGCACGCGCCAGGCCGACACCCTGCTCGTGATGCTGCCGGGCGCCTATTCGACGCCCGACGAGTTCGAGCGCGAGGGCTTCGTCGAGGCGGTGCGCGAGAACCGGCTCGCGGTCGACGTAATGCTGGTCGACGCGCACCTGGGCTACTACAACGACAGGACCGTGCTCGAGCGGCTGGACGCCGACGTCATCGCACCCGCGCGGCGCCAGGGCTACCGCCAGATCTGGATCGTCGGCATCTCGCTCGGCGGCTTCGGCGGCCTGCTCTATGCGCAGACGCATCCGGGCGAGCTGGCCGGCGTGGTGGCGATCGCGCCCTACCTGGGCGAACGCACGCTGAGCACCGACATCGCCAACGCGGGCGGCCTCGCGAAGTGGAACGGGCCGCTCGACACGGCCACCGCGCCCCCGCGCACGCCGAACGAAACCCAGCTGTGGCAATGGCTGCGCGGCTACGCGGGCCACACGCAGACGGCGGGCGCGCGGCCGCCGCTGTACCTGGGCTATGGGCTCGACGACCGCTTCGTCTTCAGCCACCGGCTGCTGGCGGGCGTGCTGCCGCCGCAGCGCGTCTTCACCACCGAGGGCGGCCACGACTGGCCCGAATGGCGGCGCCTGTGGCAGCGGCTGCTGCCGACGCTGTCGCTGCCGGGCTGCCCCGGCTGAAGCTCAGTTCGGCCGCAACCGCAGCAGCTTGCCGTTCGACTCGTCGGTCAGCACGTAGAGCAGGCCGTCGGGCCCCTGCTTCACGTCGCGGATGCGCGCGCGTCCGTCCTCGAGCAGCTTGTGCTCGGCCACCACCTTGCCGTTCTTGAGCTCGATGCGGTCGAGGTAGCCGAACTTCAGCGAGCCGACGAAGAGATTGCCCTTCCACGCGGCGCCATAGCGGTCGCTGGTCAGGAAGGCCATGCCCGAGGTCGCGATCGACGGCACCCAGTAGTGCAGCGGCTGCTCCATGCCCTCCTTGGCCGTGATGCCGTCGCCGATCTTGCCGCCGCCGTAGTTCTCGCCGTAGGTGATGACGGGCCAGCCGTAGTTGCGGCCGGCCTGCACGACATTGATCTCGTCGCCGCCCTGCGGGCCGTGCTCGGTCATCCACAGGCGGCCGTCGGGCCCGAGCGCGGCGCCCTGCCCGTTGCGGTGGCCGTAGCTCCAGATCTCGGGCAGCGGACCGGGCCGGCCGGCGAAGGGGTTGTCGTCGGGCACGCTGCCGTCCTTGCGGATGCGCACGATCTTGCCGAGATGGTTGTCGAGCCGCTGCGCGTCCTCCTTGCGGCTGAAGCGGTCGCCGAGCGTGAGGTAGAGCGTGCCGTCGCCGCCGTCGACGATGCGGCAGCCGAAGTGGGCGCGGCTCGCGACCTTGGGCTTCTGGCTGAAGATGATCTGCAGGTTCTCGAGCCGCGTGTCGTCGGGCGACAGCCGCGCCCGCGCGAGCGCGGTGCTGTTGGCGCTGCCACCGGCATCGGGCTCCGAGAAGCAGAAGTACAGCGTGCGGTTGCTGCGGAAGTCCGTGTCGACGACCACGTCGAGCAGGCCGCCCTGCCCGCCCGCCGCAATGGGCGGCAGGCCCGCCAGCGGCGCGCCCAGCTTGCCGTCCTTCGCCACGATGCGGATGCGTCCCGGCTTCTCGGTCACCACGAAACGATCGCCCGGCAGGAAGCCCACGCCCCAGGGACTCTCGAGCCCCGAGGCCACCGTCTCAGATCGCCCCTGTGCCATGGCGGCCGCACCAAAGATCAAACCTGACATGACGAAAACACGGCCGAGGACGCGCCGGGAGGTCTCTGACAGCGATTTCATGTGTTTTCCCCGCAAAACGAATGATCTTGGCGGTTTTTCAAACCCACATGAAGACAGTTGTCGACTTCGAAGGGTCTTGGAGGCCGAACTGTTTATCCGGCATCACCGGTCGACCGTTACATTTTAGTTGTCCGATGATTCAAATTTTTCAAGTAAATCAACGGGTTGGCGGCACAATCTCTAATTCAGATCAAATTGACAGTGCCCGCCGTCATCAATATCCTACGCGCCATGCGTTTTTTCGTCCTACCCGCGTCCCTCCTGATTGCCGTCGCTGCCCACGCAGCTCCCCAACCACCGGACCGGTCCGACGAAGTCGGCCAACTGCTGGCCGAAAAGGGCCTGGTGGGGCAACTGAGGCAAGTCCGCCAGACCGTCACGGAGCGCACCTCCGACCTCGTGATGACTGCCATCGGTTTCCTCGGTGTTCCGTACCGCCGCGGCGGTAATTCGGAAGACACCGGCTTCGATTGCAGCGGCTTCGTGCGCGCCATGTACAACCAGACGGTCGGCCACATGCTGCCGCGCCGCGCGGAAGAACAGGCCGCCGCCACCGAGAAGATCGACCGCAGCGAACTCAAGCCCGGCGACCTCGTGTTCTTCAACACCATGCGCCGCGCCTTCAGCCATGTCGGCATCTACGTCGGCGAAGGCAAGTTCATCCACTCGCCGCGCTCGGGCGCCCAGGTGCGCGTGGAAGACATGAACGGCAGCTACTGGAGCCGCCGCTTCGATGGCGCCCGCCGCGTGCTCGGCGGCGGATCGAACGACGAGATCCGCGCCGCCGCGGCGTCGGCCCGCACCGGCGACTGAATTCCCCTTCTTCGGCCCACTTCGCACTGGGGCCGGGACGAAAAAAATCCCGCAGCCGCGGGATTTTTTCTTTGGGCGAAGGCCGCGAGGCGGCCCCCCCCGATCCCTCAGCGCTTTTGCGGCGGCAAATCGGTGCAGGTGCCGTGCGCCACTTCCGCCGCCATGCCGATGCTCTCGCCCAGCGTGGGATGCGGATGGATGGTCTTGCCGATGTCGATCTCGTCGGCGCCCATCTCGATGGCCAGCGCGATCTCGCCGATCATGTCGCCGGCATGGGTGCCGACGATGCCGCCGCCAAGGATGCGGTGCGTCTCGGCGTCGAACAGCAGCTTGGTGAAGCCCTCGTCGCGGCCGTTGGCGATCGCGCGGCCCGAGGCGGTCCAGGGGAACAGGCCCTTCTTGACCTTCACGCCCTCGGCCTTGGCCTGGTCCTCGGTGAGGCCCACCCACGCCACCTCGGGGTCGGTATAGGCCACGCTCGGGATCACGCGGGCATTGAAGGCCGCGCTCGCCAGTTCCTTGTCGCCCTTGAGCTCGCCCGCGATCACCTCGGCCGCCACATGCGCCTCGTGCACCGCCTTGTGGGCCAGCATCGGCTGGCCGACGATGTCGCCGATGGCGAAGATGTGCGGCACGTTGGTGCGCATCTGGATGTCGACCGGGATGAAGCCGCGCTCGCCCACGGCCACGCCGGCCTTCTCGGCGCCGATCTTCTTGCCGTTGGGGCTGCGGCCCACGGCCTGCAGCACCAGGTCGTAGACCTGCGGTTCCTTGGGCGCGTTCTCGCCCTCGAAGGTGACCTTGATGCCCTCCTTCGTGGCCTCGGCGCCCACCGTCTTGGTCTTGAGCATGAGGTTGTCGAAGCGCGGCGCGTTCATCTTCTGCCAGACCTTCACCAGGTCGCGGTCGGCGCCCTGCATCAGGCCGTCGAGCATCTCGACCACGTCGAGGCGCGCGCCGAGCGAGGAATACACCGTGCCCATCTCGAGGCCGATGATGCCGCCGCCCAGGATCAGCATGCGCTTGGGATCGGTGCCGAGCTCGAGCGCGCCGGTGGAGTCGACCACGCGCGGGTCCTTCGGCATGAAGGGCAGGCTCACGGCCTGCGAACCGGCGGCGATGATGGCGCTGCGGAACTTCACGGTCTGCTTGCTGCCGGTGGTGTCCCAGCTCGTGCCCGAGGTCTCCTCGACCTCGATGTGATGCGGGTCGACGAAGTTGCCGACGCCGCGCAGCACCGTGACCTTGCGCATCTTGGCCATGGCGGTGAGGCCGCCCGTTAGCTTGCTCACCACCTTGTTCTTGTGGCCCAGCAGCTTGGCGCGGTCGACCGTGGGCGCGGCGAAGCTCACGCCGAGGTCGGCGAAGTGCTTGACCTCGTCCATCACCGAGGCCACGTGCAGCAGCGCCTTCGACGGGATGCAGCCCACGTTGAGGCAGACGCCGCCGAGGGTGGCGTAGCGCTCGATCAGCACGACCTTCAGGCCGAGGTCGGCGGCGCGGAAGGCGGCCGAGTAGCCGCCGGGGCCGGCGCCGAGCACGATGACGTCGCATTCGACGTCGACCTTGCCACCGTAGTTCGAGGCCGCGGGTGCCGCAACCGGGGCCGGTGCGGGCGCCGCAGCCTTGGGCGCGGGCGCCGCTGCTGCAGGCGCCGGGGCGGCAGCAGCGGGCGCCGGCGCGGCGGCGGCATCCGCCTCCAGCGTCAGCACCACCGAGCCTTCCTTGACCTTGTCGCCCACCTTCACCGCCAGCGACTTCACCACGCCGGCCGCGGACGACGGGATCTCCATCGAGGCCTTGTCCGATTCGACCGTGATCAGCGATTGCTCGGCCTTCACCGTGTCGCCCACCTTCACCAGCACCTCGATCACCGCCACTTCGTCGAAGTCGCCGATGTCGGGCACCTTGATTTGTTGTTCGCTCATTTGGACACTTTCAGTTTGAGTGTGAGAGAGTCGACCGGTCCGGCCGAATTGCGATCGAATTCGCAGGCGGCGGCGATCCCCGCCTCCGCCACGTCGCGCGCCGAGCGCGACTTCTGGTCGTACACCGCATGCATGGCACCGAGCGCGAAGCTGCGTCCCGAGCCGATGCTCCAGAACTGCTTGAACTCGAACACCTCGCGGTAGCTGTAGATGCCGTAGATCCCGCTCGCGTTGGCCAGCAGCATCGTGAACTGGCTCGACTCGTAGGGCTCGTGGTCGTCTTCCTTGGTCTCCATGAAGAACGAGCTCTTGAGCACCGGATGCAGCATCGTGAAGGTGCGGAACACCTCGTGCTTGCTGCCGAACAGCAGCGACTCGCGCGGCTGCGCGGCCAGCGCATGCTGCAGCACCAGGAAGTGCGCCGCGGCGCCGGCCATCGCGAACAGGCTGTGGCCGGCGGCGTCCTCGATCGAGAAGATCTTCTGGTTCGCCTCCTGCCGATGCGTGAGCCGCGTGTCCCCGAAGGTCACGAGCGCGTCGGCCGCCATGGCGACCTGGCCGTTCTTGCGGACGGCCACGACCGTGGTCATGGGGCCTCGCGCCGGTTCGCCAGGGGCGCCGAGGCCGCCGAAGCAGCCTGGGCGCTCATAGCAGCACGCGGCGGAAGTCGGCGAGCACCTGGCCCAGGTAGGCGTTGAAACGCGCCGCCGAGGCACCGTCGATGACGCGGTGGTCGTAGGACAGCGACAGCGGCAGCGTCAGGCGCGGCACGAACTGCTTGCCGTCCCACACCGGCTTCATCGCGCTCTTCGAGAGGCCGAGGATGGCCACTTCGGGCGCGTTGATGATCGGCGTGAAGTGCGTGCCGCCGATGCCGCCGAGCGAGCTGATCGAGAAGCAGCCGCCCTGCATGTCGGCCGCGCCGAGCTTGCCGTCGCGCGCCTTCTTGGCGAGCTCGCCCATCTCCTGGCTGATCTGCAGGATGCCCTTCTTGTCGGCATCGCGCAGCACCGGCACGACCAGGCCATTGGGCGTGTCGGCCGCGAAGCCGATGTGGAAGTACTGCTTGTAGACCAGCGTGTCGCCGTCGAGGCTGGTGTTGAACTCGGGGAACTTCCTGAGCGCCGAGACCACCGCCTTGATCACGAAGGCCAGCATCGTGACCTTCACGCCCGACTTCTCGTTCTCCTTGTTGGTGGCGACGCGGAAGGCTTCGAGCTCGGTGATGTCGGCATCGTCGTTGTTCGTGACGTGCGGGATCATCACCCAGTTGCGGTGCAGGTTCGCGCCGCTGATCTTCTTGATGCGCGACAGGTCCTTGCGCTCGACCGTGCCGAACTTCGTGAAGTCGACCTTCGGCCAGGGCAGCAGGCCCAGCGCGGCGCCGTCGGCACCGCCACCGGCCGCGGGCTTGGCCGCGGCGGAAGCCTTGGTGGTGGCCTGGCCGCTCATCACGGCCTTGGTGAAGCCCTGGACGTCTTCCTGCGTAATGCGGCCCTTGGGACCGGAACCCTTGACCTCCTCGAGCGGCACGCCGAGTTCGCGCGCGAACTTGCGCACCGAGGGCGAGGCATGCGGCAGGCCGGCCGACGGGCTCTTGGTCGGATCGTGCGGCGCGGCGGCAGCCGGCGCGGGAGCAGCCGGAGCCGGTGCGGGCGCGGAGGCCGAAGCGGTGGCGGGCGCAGCGGCGGCTGCAGCCGCGGGAGCCGGCGCCGGTGCGGGCGCGGCGCCTGCAGCGGGGGCAGCGCCTTCGATCACCGCGATCAGGTCGCCGATGTTGACGACGTCGCCGACCTTGACCTTGAGTTCCTTGAGCGTGCCGGCGGCCGACGACGGGATCTCCATCGAGGCCTTGTCGGATTCGACCGTGATCAGCGACTGCTCGACCTTGATGGTGTCGCCGGGCTTGACCAGCACCTCGATCACCGCGACGTCCTTGAAGTCGCCGATGTCGGGCACCTTCACGTCGACCGGGCCGGCGGCGGCGGCCGGTGCAGCCGCCGCAGCGGGTGCGGGTGCCGCAGCGGCCGGTGCCGGCGCGCTGGCCGCGGGTGCCGGAGCACTGGCCGCGGGCGCCGGCGCGGCGGCCTGGCCGGCCCCTTCGGCCTCGAGCACCAGCACCACCGAACCTTCCTTCACCTTGCTGCCGACCTCGACCTTGAGTTCCTTGACCACGCCGGCGGACGACGACGGAATCTCCATCGAGGCCTTGTCCGACTCCACGGTGATGAGCGACTGCTCGGGCTTGACCGTGTCGCCCACTTTCACCAACACCTCGATCACCGCGACTTCATCGAAATCGCCGATGTCGGGTACCTTGACTTCCACTGCTGCCATATCGTTTGTCTCCCGCCGGAAGGCGCGTCCTGGTTGTGGGGAATCGTGATTACGCGTAGAGCGGGTTCACCTTGTCGGCATTGATGCCGTACTTCTTGATCGCCTCGGCCACCTTGGCGGCCGGCAGCACGCCGTCCTCGGCCAGGGCCTTGAGCGCGGCCACCACGATGTAGTGGCGGTTGACCTCGAAGTGCTCGCGCAGCTTGTTGCGGAAGTCGCTGCGGCCGAAGCCGTCGGTGCCCAGCACCTTGTAGTTGCGGCCCTTGGGGATGAAGGGACGGATCTGCTCGGCGTAGGCCTTCATGTAGTCGGTCGAGGCGACCACCGGACCGGTGCTCGCTGCGAGCTGCTGCGCCACGAAGGGCACGCGGGCTTCCTCGGTCGGGTGCAGCAGGCTCCAGCGGTCGGCATCCTGGCCGTCGCGCGTCAGCTCGTTGAAGCTCGGGCAGCTCCACACCGATGCCGAGACGCC
This sequence comes from Variovorax sp. PDC80, assembly GCF_900115375.1. NCBI lineage: Bacteria > Pseudomonadati > Pseudomonadota > Betaproteobacteria > Burkholderiales > Comamonadaceae > Variovorax > Variovorax sp. PDC80. The sequence goes on from NZ_FOWG01000003.1 coordinate 122,591, forward strand.
CCAGTCCTGTTCGAGCAGCTCCTGCGCGAAGAAGCTCTCGCGCAGGATGGTGCCGCTGCCGAGCAGTTGCACGGTCGGCGCTTCCTTGCCCTTGGCGGCCTTGATCGCCGGGCCCTGACGCGTCAGGTACATGCCCTTGATGATCTGTTCCTCGGTGCCGGGCTGCAGGCCGGGCATCGGGTAGTTCTCGTTGAGCAGCGTGATGTAGTAGTAGACGTTGTCCTGCTTCTCGACCATGCGCTTCAAGCCATGGTGCAGGATCACGCCCACTTCGTGCGCGAAGGTCGGGTCGTAGCTCACGCAGTTCGGGATGGTGTTGGCCAGGATGTGGCTGTGGCCGTCCTCGTGCTGCAGGCCTTCGCCGTTGAGCGTGGTGCGTCCCGAGGTGCCGCCGAGCAGGAAGCCGCGCGCCTGCATGTCGCCGGCCGCCCAAGCCAGGTCGCCGATGCGCTGGAAGCCGAACATCGAGTAGTACACGTAGAACGGCACCATGATGCGGTTGTTGGTGCTGTACGAGGTCGCCGCCGCGATCCAGCTCGACATGCCGCCGGCTTCGTTGATGCCTTCCTGCAGGATCTGGCCGGCCTTGTCTTCCTTGTAGTACATGACCTGGTCCTTGTCGACCGGGGTGTACTGCTGACCGTGCGGGTTGTAGATGCCGATCTGGCGGAACAGGCCTTCCATGCCGAAGGTGCGCGCCTCGTCCACGAGGATCGGCACCACGCGCGGGCCCAGGGCCTGGTCGCGCAGCAGCTGCGTGAGGAAGCGCACGTAGGCCTGCGTGGTCGAGATCTCGCGGCCTTCGGCGGTGGGTTCGAGCACCGCCTTGAAGGTGTCGAGCGCGGGCACGGTGAAGCTCTCCTCGGCCTTGACGCGGCGGTGCGGCAGGTAGCCGCCCAGCGCCTTGCGACGCTCGTGCAGGTAGCGCATTTCCGGCGTGTCGTCGGCCGGCTTGTAGAACGGCAGCTCGGCGATCTGGCTGTCGGGGATCGGGATGTTGAAGCGGTCGCGGAAGGCGCGGATGTCGTCGTCGTTGAGCTTCTTGGTCTGGTGGACCGTGTTCTTGCCCTCACCGATCTTGCCCATGCCGAAGCCCTTGACGGTCTTGACGAGCAGCACCGTGGGCTGGCCCTTGTGGTTCTGGGCCGAGTGGAAGGCCGCGTAGACCTTCTGCGAGTCGTGGCCGCCGCGCTGCAGGTTCCAGACCTCGTCGTCGCTCAGGTGCTCGACCATCTTCAAGGTGCGCGGATCGCGGCCGAAGAAGTTCTTGCGCACGTAAGCGCCGTCGTTGGCCTTGAACGACTGGTAGTCGCCGTCGTTGCACTCCATCATGATCTTGCGCAGCGCGCCGTCATGGTCCTTCTCGAGCAGGGCGTCCCAGCCCTTGCCCCAGATCAGCTTGACCACGTTCCAGTTGGCGCCGCGGAACTCGCCTTCGAGCTCCTGGATGATCTTGCCGTTGCCGCGCACCGGGCCGTCGAGGCGCTGCAGGTTGCAGTTGATGACGAAGATCAGGTTGTCGAGGTTCTCGCGCGCCGCCAGGCCGATCGCGCCCAGCGATTCGACCTCGTCCATCTCGCCGTCGCCGCAGAACACCCAGACCTTGCGGTTCTCGGTGTTGGCGATGCCGCGGGCATGCAGATACTTGAGGAAGCGCGCCTGGTAGATCGCCATCAGCGGGCCCAGGCCCATCGACACCGTGGGGAACTGCCAGAACTCCGGCATCAGCTTGGGGTGCGGATAGCTCGACAGGCCCTTGCCGTCGACTTCCTGGCGGAAGTTGAGCAGTTGCTCCTCGGTCAGGCGGCCTTCGAGGTAGGCGCGGGCATAGATGCCGGGCGAGACGTGGCCCTGGATGTAGAGCAGGTCGCCGCCGTGGTTCTCGCTCTCGGCGTGCCAGAAGTGGTTGAAGCCGGCGCCGAACATGCTGGCCAGCGAGGCGAAGGAGCCGATGTGGCCGCCGAGGTCGCCGCCTTCGGCCGGGTGGTGCCGGTTGGCCTTGACCACCATCGCCATCGCATTCCAGCGCATGTAGGCACGCAGGCGCTGTTCGATCTCGAGGTTGCCGGGACTGCGGGCTTCCTGCGAGGTTTCGATGGTGTTGACATAGCCCGTGTTGGCAGAGAACGGCATGTCGACCGTGTTCTGGCGGGCGTGTTCCAGAAGCTGTTCGAGCAGGAAGTGCGCACGCTCGGGGCCCTCGCTCTGGATCACGGCGGACAGGGCATCCATCCACTCGCGCGTTTCCTGGGAATCCGCGTCGTTCGCGGCCGGGCCGAATTGCTTCTCGGGATTTGCCGACATGCTTGTCTCTCCTTTTGGGGCTGTGGGCGTAATTTAGGCGCTCTGCGTGTGAGCGCGCGGAGTGTCGCACAGAAATAATGAGATTTCAAATAGTGCGCATAGATTTCTTAATGTGACATTTTGACGATTTTCGGCCAGCCCTAGACCGTGCCGGGACCAGTGCCACCGTCGATAACCCGGGCCTTGGGAAGCCCGCCACCTAATAAACTCCCGCAATGCCTTTTTCCTCCCCGCTGGCCGTGGCCCGCAGTGCTGTCAACGCCTCGCCGCTGTCGTGGTGGCGCCGCTGGTGGCGCCGCCAGACCCCGGTGCTGCAGGACGCCGTCGCGATGCTGGCCCCGATGGCCGCCGTGCTGCTGTTCCTCGCGGCGATCGTCACCGCCTTCTGGTACCTGCGCACCGAGGAGGTCGAGCGCGAGCAGGAATCGGTGCGCCGCGACGTCGAGTACGCCCAGCAGCGCCTGCGGCTGCGGTTGCTGGAACGCCAGGAGCAGCTGATGCGCATCGCGCGCGATGCCTCCAACCGCGAGATCGACCCGATCGAGTTCACCAGCCGTGCCGAATCGCTGGTCAGCCAGTTCCCCGAGCTGCAGACCATCACCTGGATCGACGACCGCCGCCGCTTCAAGGCCGGCTATGCCGCGCCCAGCGTGCATCCGGCGCAGCAGCACCTGATCGGCGACGTGCTGCGCCCCGGCGACATCGAAAGCAACTACGCGCTGGCGCGCGAACTGCGCCAGCCGGTGTTCTCCCAGCCCGCGGCCGGCGGCGATCCGCCGGCCATGCTGCAACTGCACATCCCGCTGTTCGACCAGGGCCTGTTCGCGGGCGTGGTGCTTGGCGAGTTCTCGGTCGATGGCCTGCTGCGCTACGGCATGCCTTCCGAGGTGCAGGCGCGCTACGCGGTGTCGCTGCTCGACGCCAAGGGCAAGGTGATCGCGGGCAACACCGCCAACCTGCGCGAGACCGGCGCGCGCCTCCTGCCCTGGAGCGAACGCACCAACGAATACGAAGTGCCGGTCTCGCCCGTGGGCAACGCACTGGTGCTGCGCGCCCAGGCCTACCGCACCTCGCAGGGCGTGGTCGGCAACGGGCTGTTCTGGCTGGTCTGCGCGCTCAGCGTGCTCACCAGTTGGATGCTGATCGGCACCTGGCGCCACACGCGCCGCAGGCTGCAGGCGCAGCAGCGGCTGGTGGCCGAGACCAACTTCCGCCGCGCGATGGAGAACTCGATGCTGACCGGCATGCGGGTGCTCGACCTGCAGGGCCGCATCACCTACGTCAACGCCGCCTTCTGCGCGATGACCGGCTGGGCCGAGGAGGAACTGGTCGGCCAGACACCGCCCTTCCCCTACTGGCTCGAGTCCGACCGCGAGATCATGAACGAGCGGCTCGAGGAGGAACTGCACGGCCGCGCCCTGCCCGGCGGCTTCCAGGTGCGCGTGAAGCGCAAGAACGGCAGCGTGTTCGACGCGCGGCTGTACGTCTCGCCGCTGATCGACGCGCGCGGCCACCAGACCGGCTGGATGACCTCGATGACCGACATCACCGAGCCCACGCGCATCCGCGAACAGTTGTCGGCCTCGTACGAGCGCTTCACTACCGTGCTCGAGGCGCTCGACGCCGCGGTGTCGGTGGCGCCGATCGGCAGCGAGGAGCTGCTGTTCGCCAACAAGCTCTACCGCCTGTGGTTCGGCTCCGACACCGTCGGCCACCTGGGCATGGTGGCGCAGGCCGGCGTGCCGGCCTCGAACGCGCACGACGAAGGCCTGGACGACGTCGACCCCTACGCGGGCCTGCCGATCGACACGCTGACCGCCGCGCAGGCGGCCAACAACGAGATCTTCGTGCCCGAGCTCGGCAAGTGGCTCGAGGTGCGCTCGCGCTACCTGACCTGGGTCGACGGCCGCCTGGCGCAATTGGTGATCGCCACCGACATCACGCCGCGCCGCGATGCCGAGGAACAGGCCGCCGCGCAGGCCGACCGCGCGCAATCGGCGAGCCGGCTGATCACCATGGGCGAGATGGCCTCGAGCGTGGCGCACGAGCTCAACCAGCCGCTGACCGCGATCAGCAACTACTGCAACGGGATGATGTCGCGCATCAAGAGCCAGTCGATCGACAACGACGCGCTGCTGGCCGCGCTCGAGAAGACCTCGAAGCAGGCCCAGCGCGCGGGCCAGATCATCCAGCGCATCCGTTCCTTCGTGAAGCGCAGCGAACCCAACCGCACGCCGGCCGACGTGGCGACCATGGTCAGCGAAGCGGTGGAGCTGGCCGGCATCGAGCTGCGCCGGCGCAACGTGCGCCTGAACCACTACGTGGCCGCGCGGCTGCCGATGGTGCGCGTCGACCCGATCCTGATCGAGCAGGTGATGGTCAACCTGCTGAAGAACGCAGCCGAGTCGATCGACCTCGCCGAGCGCCCGCTGGCGCGGCGCAGCGTCGAGCTACGCGTGCTGCCGAAGGTGATCGAGGGCCACAACGCGATCGAGTTCTCGGTGCAGGACACCGGCAAGGGCCTCGCGCCCGAGGTCATGGACCGGCTCTACGAGGCCTTCTTCTCGACCAAGCCCGAGGGCATGGGCATCGGGCTGAACCTGTGCCGCACCATCGTCGAGTCGCACCGCGGCCGGATGCAGGCGGAGAACATCTACAATGGCCCGGATGTGATCGGATGCCGTTTCTCCTTCTGGATTCCGGTGTTGGACGCTATCAGTTCCCTAGCAAGTGACGAGGTAAAGGTACCTGCATGAGTTTGATTCCGAAAAAGGGCACTGTGTATGTCGTCGATGACGACGAAGCGGTACGCGATTCGCTCCAATGGCTGCTCGAAGGCAAGGACTACCGGGTCCGCTGTTTCGATTCCGCCGAGTCCTTCCTCTCCCGCTACGACCCCCGCGAGGTGGCCTGCCTGATCGTCGACATCCGCATGGGTGGCATGACGGGTCTGGAGCTGCAGGACCGGTTGATCGAGCGCCGCTCGCCGCTGCCGATCGTGGTCATCACCGGCCACGGCGACGTGCCGATGGCCGTCGACAGCATGAAGAAGGGCGCGATGGATTTCATCCAGAAGCCCTTCAACGACGAGGAACTCGTCGCGCTGGTCGAGCGCATGCTCGAACACGCGCGTGGCGCCTTCACGCAGCACCAGCAGTCGGCCAGCCGCGATGCGCTGCTGTCCAAGCTCACGGGCCGCGAGGCGCAGGTGCTCGAGCGCATCGTCGCCGGCCGCCTCAACAAGCAGATCGCCGACGACCTCGGCATCAGCATCAAGACCGTCGAGGCGCATCGCGCCAACATCATGGAGAAGCTCAACGCCAACACCGTGGCCGATCTGCTGAAGATCGCGCTCGGCCAGGCGGCGCCCGCTGCCAAGGCCTAGAACTCGGCTATCTCTTCGATAGAGATGCATGACTCCCACGCCTGCGCAAGCGGGCGTTTTTACTTGGAAAATCGAAACCGATGACCGCCCAACTGATCGACGGCAACGCCCTCGCCAAAACCATCCGCGCCGAAGTCGCCGGCCGCACCGCGGCGCTCAAGGCCCGCGGCGTGAACCCGGCCCTTTCCATCATCCTCGTGGGCGAGGACCCGGCCAGCCAGGTCTATACCAAGCACAAGGTCAACGACAGCACGCAGACCGGCCTCTCGGCCACGCTCGAGACCTACCCGGCCGACCTGAGCGAGGCCGACCTGCTCGCGCGCATCCGCGTCCTCAACGACGACCCGGCGGTGCACGGCATCCTGGTGCAGCTGCCGCTGCCCAAGCACATGGACAGCCAGAAGGTCATCGAGACCATCTCGCCCGCGAAGGACGTGGACGGCTTCCACGTCGCCAGCGCCGGCGCGCTGATGACCGGCGCGCCGGGCTTCTGGCCCTGCACGCCCTTCGGCTGCATGAAGATGCTCGAGTCCATCGGCTACGACCTGCGCGGCAAGCACGCGGTGGTGATCGGCCGCAGCAACATCGTCGGCAAGCCGATGGCCATGATGCTGCTGGCCAAGAGCGCCACCGTGACCATCTGCCACAGCGCCACGCGGGACCTGGGCGCCATCACGCGCCAGGCCGACGTGATCGTGGCGGCCGTGGGCAAGCTCAACCTTCTCACGGCCGACATGGTCAAGCCCGGCGCGGTGGTCATCGACGTCGGCATGAACCGCAAGGCCGACGGCAAGCTCGCGGGCGACGTCGACTTCGACGGCGTGAAGGAAGTCGCCGGCTGGATCACGCCGGTGCCCGGCGGCGTCGGCCCGATGACGCGCGCCATGCTGCTCGCCAACACCCTTGAAGCGGCCGAACGCGTCGCCAAGTGAACACCATGGCCACCTCGAACAACCCCCTCCTCGATTTCACCGACCTCCCGCTGTTCGACCGCATCCGGCCCGAACACGTCGCCCCCGCGGTCGACGTGCTGCTCGCCGATGCCGAGACCGCGCTGCAGACGGTGACGGCCCCCGACTTCCCCGCGAGCTGGAGCGCGATCTCCAAGGTGCTCGACGTGGCCTCGGAACGCTTCAGCCGCGCCTGGAGCGCGGTCGGCCATCTCAACGCCGTGGCCGACACGCCCGAGCTGCGCGCCGCCTACAACGAGGCGATGCCGCGCGTCACCGCGTTCTGGACCCGCCTGAGCTCCGACGAGCGCCTGTACGCGAAGTACAAGGCGATCGACGTCGCCACGCTCGATGCCGAGCAGCGCCAGGCGCATCGCAACGCGGTGCGCAACTTCGTGCTCGGCGGCGCCGAGCTGCAGGGCGAGGCCAAGCAGCGCTTCGCCGAGATCCAGGAACGCCAGGCCGAGCTGAGCCAGAAGTTCAGCGAGAACGCGCTCGACGCGACCGATGCCTTCGCCTACTACGCGCAGTTCGGCGAGCTCGAGGGCGTGCCCGAGGACGTGGTCAACGCCGCGCGCGCCGCGGCCGAAGCCGAGGCCAAGGACGGCTACAAGCTCACGCTCAAGATGCCCTGCTACCTGCCGGTGATGCAGTTCGCCAAGAGCAGCGCGCTGCGCGAGACGCTCTACCGCGCCTACGTCACGCGCGCCAGCGAACTCGGCGACCCGGCCTTCGACAACACGGCACTGATCAGCGAGATCCTCGCGCTGCGCGAGGAAGAAGCCAAGCTGCTGGGCTACCGAAATTTCGGTGAGCTCTCGGTGGTGCCGAAGATGGCCGAGTCGCCCGAGCAGGTGGTGAAGTTCCTGCGCGACCTGGCCGCCAAGGCCCGCCCCTACGGCGAGCGCGACCTCGCCGACCTGCGCGTTTTCGCGTCCACCCAGCTGGGCCTGGCCGATCCGCAACCCTGGGACTGGAGCTACGTCGGCGAAAAGCTCAAGGAAGCGCGCTACGCCTTCAGCGAACAGGAGGTCAAGCAGTACTTCCCGGCGCCCAAGGTGATGGCGGGCCTGTTCAAGATCGTCGAGACGCTGTTCGAGGTCTCGATCCGCCGCGACAGCGCGCCGACCTGGCATCCGAGCGTCGAGTTCTACCGCATCGAGCGCGCCGGCCAGAAGGTCGGCCAGTTCTACCTCGACCCCTCCGCGCGTGCCGCCAAGCGCGGCGGCGCCTGGATGGACGACGTGCGCGCCCGCTGGCTGCGGCCCGACGACGGCCGGCTGCAGACGCCGATCGCGCAACTGGTCTGCAATTTCGCCGAGGGCGTGGGCGGCAAGCCGCCGCTGCTCACGCACGACGACGTGACCACCCTGTTCCACGAGTTCGGCCATGGCCTGCACCACATGCTCACGCAGGTGAACGAGCGCGACGTCTCGGGCATCAGCGGCGTCGAATGGGACGCGGTCGAACTGCCGAGCCAGTTCATGGAGAACTTCTGCTGGGAGTGGGACGTGCTGAGCCACATGACGGCCCACGTCGACACCGGCGAGCCGCTGCCGCGCGCTCTGTTCGACAAGATGACCGCGGCCAAGAACTTCCAGAGCGGCCTGCAGACGCTGCGCCAGATCGAGTTCTCGCTGTTCGACATGCTGCTGCACACCGAGTACCACGCCGCGGCGGCGAAGCCCGGCGACGTGCTCGCGCTGCTGGCCCAGGTGCGCGCCGAGGTGGCCGTGATGCCCTCGCCGCCCTTCAGCCGCACGCCGAACACCTTCAGCCACATCTTCTCGGGCGGCTACGCGGCCGGCTACTACAGCTACAAGTGGGCCGAGGTGCTGAGCGCCGACGCCTACGCGGCCTTCGAGGAAACCGTGGGCGCCAACGGCGAACCGAGCATCGAGACCGGCCGCAAGTACCGCCAGGCCATCCTCGAGGCCGGCGGCAGCCGCAGCGCGATGGAGTCGTTCAAGGCCTTCCGCGGCCGCGAACCCCAGCTTGATGCGCTGCTGCGACACCAGGGCATGGCCGAGCCGCAGCCGGCTTGATGCGGCGCTGAAGCTTGAGATACTCGGGCCATGCGCCCGATTTACAAATTCTCACCAAGTCGCCTGACCGGTTTCGTCCTCGTGCTCGCCGTCGCGGGCGCGATGGCGCAACCGGTCTACCGGCAGGTCGACAAGAACGGCCGGGTCACCTTCTCGGACCGCGCGCCCACCGCCAGCACCGAACCGGCCGCCAATGCGCAGCCGGCGCCCGGCGCCGCCGCCAACGCGGGCCTGCCCTACGAGTTGCGCCAGATCGCCCAGCGCTATCCCGTCACGCTCTACAGCGGCGACGAATGCAGCCCCTGCGCGATGGCGCGCACCCTGCTCGTCACGCGCGGCATCCCGTTCCAGGAACGCACGGTGAACAGCAACCAGGACGTGGAGGCGCTGCAGAAGCTCAGCGGACAGAACTCGCTGCCGCTGCTGACCATCGGCACGCAGCAGTTGCCCGGCTTCTCCGACACGCAGTGGGCGCAGTACCTCGACGCGGCCGGCTATCCCAGGAGCAACAGCCTGCCCAGCGGCTACCGCAATCCGCCGGCGCAGCCGATGGTCGCGCAGGTCACGCGCGCGCCGGTGCCCGCACCCGCCGCCGCGCGCGCGGCCCCCGACGAGCAGCCGCTGCCCGCGGCACCGCCGAGCGGCCCGACGCCGGAGAACCCGGCCGGCATCAAGTTCTGATCAGGCGAAGTCCAGCGTGCGCACGCCCTCGGGCGTGCCGAGCAGGCACACATGCGCCTTCTGGTGCGCGAACACGCCGACGGTGACCACGCCGGGCCACTGGCTCACCTCGGATTCGAAGGCCAGCGGATCAGCGATCTTCAGGCCCGTCACGTCGATGATGTGCTGGCCGTTGTCGGTCACCAGCGGCAGGCCGTCCTTCTCGCGCACCTGGGCCTGGCCGCCCAGCGCTGCGAACTGCCGCATCACGCGGCGCGCCGCCATCGGGATCACCTCGACCGGCAGCGGAAAGGCACCGAGCGTGTCGACCAGCTTCGAGGCATCGGCGATGCAGACGAAGCGGCGCGACTGGGCCGCGATGATCTTCTCGCGCGTGAGCGCGGCACCGCCGCCCTTCACCATGAAACCCCGCGGGTCGATCTCGTCGGCACCGTCGATGTAGACGCCCAGCTCCTCGACCTCGTTGCTGTCGAACACCTGGATGCCCAGCGCCCGCAGGCGCTCGGTGGAGGCGACCGAGCTCGAGACAACACCGCGGATCTGGTCCTTGATCGTGGCCAGCGCGTCGATGAACTTGTTGACCGTCGAGCCGGTGCCCACGCCCACGATCTCGCCCTTCACCACGTAGGCCAGGGCGGCGCGGCCCACCTGGGCCTTGAGTTCGTCCTGGGAGATGGTGGCGGCTGCGGCGGAAGAAGAAGGAAGGGGTGCGGTCATCGCGGAGAATCCTGGGCTCATTGAAGCCCCGAATTATCCGACGATGTCCCTGCTGCCCTCCTCGCTCTACGGTCTGGCCCGCCCTTTCCTGTTCGGTTTCGACCCGGAGCATGCCCATGAACTGACGCTCGACGGGCTCGCGCGCACGCAGAACACGCCGCTGGCCTGCGCCTACTCGGCACCGCGCGTCGACGATCCCGTCACCCTGGCCGGCCTGCAGTTCCCGAACCGCGTCGGCCTCGCCGCCGGCCTCGACAAGAACGCGCGCTGCATCGACGCCTTCGCCGCCATGGGCTTCGGCTTCGTCGAGGTCGGCACCGTCACGCCCAAGGGCCAGCCCGGCAATCCGCGCCCGCGCATGTTCCGCCTGCCCGAACGCCAGGCGCTGATCAACCGGCTCGGCTTCAACAACGACGGGCTCGCCGCCTTCCTGGCCAACGTGCAGAAGGGGCGCTTCCGCCGCAACGCGGGCCGCGCGAAGGCGCCGATGCTGCTGGGCCTGAACATCGGCAAGAACGCCGCCACGCCGATCGAGCGCGCGGTGGACGACTACATCGCCTGCCTCGACGGCGTGTACCCGCATGCCGACTACGTGACGATCAACATCTCGAGCCCCAACACCGCCAACCTGCGCAGCCTGCAGAGCGACGAAGCGCTCGACGCGCTGCTGGGCGCCGTGGCCGAGCGACGCGAGACGCTGGCGCGCCAGCCCCTCGGCGGCGCGCCGCGCCGCGTGCCGCTGTTCGTGAAGATCGCGCCCGACCTCGACGAGGCCCAGGTGGCGGTGATCGCCGCCACGCTGCGCCGCCACGGCATGGATGGCGTGATCGCCACCAACACCACGCTGGCGCGCGATGCGGTCGAGGGGCTGCAGCATGCGAAGGAAGCCGGTGGCCTGTCGGGTGCACCAGTGCGCGAATCGAGCAACCGCGTGATCGCCCAGCTGCGCGCCGCATTGGGCGCGGACTTCCCGATCGTCGGCGTGGGCGGCATCCTGGGCGCGGCCGATGCCAAGGCCAAGATCGCGGCGGGCGCTGACGTGGTGCAGATCTACACCGGCCTGATCTACCGCGGCCCGGCACTGGTCCATGAAACGGCGCAGGCGCTGCAGCGGGATCGCGGCAGCGCCTGAGTTTTTTCAGCGGGATATCTGGCGAGCGTGGCTCGCCGGCTGTTTCAGCGCATGCGCCAGAGGATCGGCGCGATGAAGGTCGCCCAGCGCAGCAGGCGCTTCGGGCGAACCACCACCAGCGCCGCAGCCACGGCCACACCCGTGGCAACCGGATGCTCGCGCGCGATGCGCAGCGCCGTGGCGGTCGGGGTTTCGTCGGGCGGCGGAGGCGCAGACTGCTCCACACCGTGCGCGGCGGCGGCACCGCCACCCTGCAAGGTCGCGATACGCAGGCGCTGGCGCTCGATGCGTTCGATCAGTTCCTCGCGCGTGGCCGGCCGGCGTGGCGCCGGCTCGTCCTCTTCACCCGGCTCGTCGCCGAGTCCGAAGCGCTCCTGCACCCAGGTCCAGTCGCGCGCCAGTTCCTCGCGGGTCGGCGTGAAGCTGTTCGAGGCACCGCGCAGCTGGGTCCACAGGCCCCAGGCGGCCGCGAGCCACAGCACGATCCAGAGCGCGGCCACCGACCAGGCGGCGGTGGTGCGCTGCGGCGTGTCCCAGAAATGGACCACGACGGCCACGGACAGCAGTGCGACGGCGATCGTCGTCAGGCCCAAGAGCACGATCGCGAGGACCAGCACCAGCTTGAGCCGCTGCTTCTCCTCCTCCCAGGCCATGCGCAGCAGCTGCACACGGTCTTCGGCGGCCATCGCGCCTTCGGCTGCGGCAATGCGCAGCCGGCGCAGGCGCCGGTCCAGTCCGAGCAGGGAGAGCAACCTCATCGGCAGCCCCCCGTCATCATGGTTCGATCAGCGGCGACCAAGCAGCAGGCCCACCAGCACACCGACGGCCAGCGCGCCTGCGGCGATCTGCCAGGGTTCGTCGTGGGCATAGGCGTTGGTGGCCGAGGCGGCTTCGCGGGCCTTCTTGGCGGCGAGGCGGCTCTTCTCGGCGGCGAGCTCGCGGGCGATCGCGAGCTTGGTGTCGATGCGCTGGCGCAGCGCCTTGATGTGGGGAACCGAATCCAGGTCCTTGCTGGCGAGCACGCCACGCACGTCGCTCGCGATGTCCTCGGCTGCCGCCTCGAGATTCTTGGATGCACTCATTGGAAACCTTCCTCCGTGATGACACCGGCACCGCGCCGGCGGCTTCACGCCTACAAATGGCGTGCTGTCATGTTACAGGCTCCATCGGCCACACAGGCCTGCATCCACAAAGAGTTCTGCAAGAGATCGTTCGCCATCGGCTCGGAGTTCAGTCCTCGGCCGCGAGCAGATCCACCACATGGCGGCCGATCGCGAGGCTGCTCGTGAGCCCCGGCGATTCGATGCCGAACAGGTTGACGAGGCCTCGCACGCCATGCGCGCGCGGTCCGTCGATGCGGAAGTCGGCCGCGGGATCGCCAGGGCCCGAGATCTTCGGCCGCATGCCTGCATAGCCCGGGATCAATGCGCCATCGGGCAGCGCGGGCCAGTACTTGCGCACCTCGGCATAGAAGGCATCGCCGCGCGCCGGGTCCACCACCAGGTCGTCGGGCGAGCTCACCCATTGCACGTCGGGTCCGAACTTGGCCTGCCCGCCAAGGTCGATCGTCAGGTGCACGCCGAGGCCGCCGGGCTCGGGCACCGGATAGACCAGCCGGCCGAAGGGCGCGCGGCCCGACAGGGTGAAGTAGTTGCCCTTCGCGAAATGAGCGGTGGGAACGGTCTCGGTGGCGAGTCCTCCGAAGTGGCGCGCCAGATCGGGCGCTCCCAGGCCGGCTGCGTTGACCACGCTGCGGCAGCGCAACCGCGTGCCGTCTTGCGCCGTCAAGACGATGCCGCCCTCCTCCAGGTCAGCCCGCGTTACGGCCGACTTCAACGCCAGCATGCCGCCCGCATTCTCGAGATCGCCAAGCAGGCTCAGCATCAGCGCATGGCTGTCGACGATGCCCGTGCTCGGCGAGACCAACGCGGCCATGCAGCGCAGTTGCGGTTCCAGCGCGACGGCCTGCGCCGCCGAAATCTGTTCGAGGTCGTCGACACCATTGGCCGCGGCCTTGAGACGGATCGCCTCGAGCTCCACCACCTGTTCGACCGAGGTCGCGACGATCAGCTTGCCGCAGCGCCGGTGCGGCACGCCGCGCGCTTCGGCGTAGGCATACAGCAGTTGCTTGCCCTCGACGCACAGCGTCGCCTTCAGCGAGCCTTGCGGGTAGTAGATCCCCGCATGAATGACTTCGCTATTGCGCGAACTCGTGCCGGTGCCGATGGCGCCTTCGGCCTCGAGCACCATCACTTCACGGCCCGCGAGCGCGAGTGCGCGCGCCACGGCCAAACCCACCACACCACCGCCGATGACGGCGCAATCGAGATCGTCCATGCGGCGAGCTTAGCGCGGCCGCCGCGCGTGGGGAGATCAGGTCGCGGTCGGCGGCGGCTCGGGATCGGTGGGCTCGTCGGGCGCCTTGTTCGGCCCCTCGTCGGGCTCCACGGGCAGGCCCGGCGTGGGCGTGATCGGCGTCGGAAGATCGGGTGCGGTCGCCATCATCTTTTCTCCTGGGTTGCGGTCGTGCCATCGGTTCTAGGCGCGAAGGCTTGCGAAACCAGCAGCCCGCGACGGCACTTGGCGTCGGTGCGCGCCGACAGGCCAACGGCAATGCCGTCAGGGCCGATGCGCGCCGACGGAAAAGAGAAATGGAACCGGGAAATTGGTGGGCGGTGGAGGTTTCGAACCTCCGACCCCAGCAGTGTGAATGCTGTGCTCTACCCCTGAGCTAACCGCCCCTGACGCCTCTGCCCGATCTTTTCGATGGGCTTCAGCGCCTGGATGAATCGCGTTCTGCGAAGCCTTAGATTATGCCACAGCTTTTCAAGCGTTTTGGCGAAAGAGTGTGCGACCGTTGCTCGATTTGTCGAGCTGCGACAACACGGCGTCGTGCTCGGCCAGTTCGTGCTCGGTTGCCACCAGCACCGGCAGCTCGATGCTGCGCAGGTCGATGGCAATCACCGTGGTGCCCACTTCGGGCTCGGTGGTGGCCACGTCGATCAGCAGCGCGTCCTGGCCGCGCGTGAGGTTGATGTAGACGTCGGCCAGCAGCTGGGCGTCGAGCTTGGCGCCGTGGAAGGTCCGGTTCGAGCGGTCGACGCCGAAGCGGTCGCACAGCGCGTCGAGCGAGTTGCGCTTGCCCGGGTACACCTGCTTGGCCATGGCCAGCGTGTCGGTCACTTCGCTCACGAAGGTCTTGAGCGGCGGCAGGCCGGCGCGCTCGAATTCCTTGTTGAGGAAGCCCACGTCGAAGGCCGCGTTGTGGATGATCAGCTCGGCGCCGCGCAGGTACTCCACGATGTCGTTGGCCAGGGTGGCGAACTTCGGCTTGTCGCGCAGGAAGTCGGTCGTCAGGCCGTGCACCTTGAGCGCGTCCTCGTGGCTCTCGCGCTCGGGGTTGAAGTAGATGTGCAGGTCGTTGCCGGTGAGCTTGCGGTTGAACAGCTCCACGCAGCCCAGCTCGATGACCCGGTCGCCGTTCTCGGCCGACAGGCCCGTGGTTTCCGTATCGAGAACGATCAGACGACTCATCAGTGGTTTTCCTTCGCGTGGTTGATCGAGTACTTCGGAATCTCGATCGTCACATTTTCCTGCGCCAGGATCGCCTGGCAACTCAGGCGCGATTGCGGCTCCAGGCCCCAGGCGCGGTCGAGCAGGTCTTCCTCGCCCTCCTCGGCCTCGTTGAGCGAACCGCCGCCCACGCGCACGATCACGTGGCAGGTGGTGCAGGCGCAGCTCATCTCGCAGGCGTGCTCGATGTTGATGTCGTTGTCGAGCAGGGCTTCGCAGATCGAGGTGCCCGCGGGCGCGGTGATCTCGGCGCCTTGCGGGCAGTACTCGGGGTGTGGATAAATCTTGATCGTGGGCATGCAGCGCCTGCGTTGTCGTTCTTTGCGGTGTTCTGTCTTAGAGCGATTCGACCTTGCGCCCCGAGAGCGCGCGGGCGATGCCGGCATTCATGCGCTGCGCGGCGAAGGGTTCGGTGATCTCGGCCAGCGCCTTGGTCGCGGCCTCGATCGCGGCCGCGTCGCTGCCCTGGGCGCCCAGGCGCAGCGCGCTCATCGCGGCATCGATGGCCGCGCGCTCCTGCGCGTCGAGCAGGTCGCCGTCGGCATCGAGCGCGCTCTTCGTCGCGAGCAGCATGCGCTCGGCATCGACGCGGGCCTCGACCAGCGCGCGCGCCTGCATGTCCTGCTGCGCGGTCGAGAAGCTCTCCTGCAGCATGGTCGCGATCTGGTCGTCCGAAAGCCCGTAGGAAGGCTTGACGGTGACGCTGGCTTCGACGCCGCTCATCTGCTCCTTGGCGCTCACGCTCAGCAGGCCGTCGGCGTCGACCGTGAAGGTCACGCGGATGCGCGCGGCGCCCGCGGTCATCGGCGGAATGCCG
The DNA here is from genome assembly GCF_900115375.1 of Variovorax sp. PDC80. Classification (NCBI taxonomy): domain Bacteria; kingdom Pseudomonadati; phylum Pseudomonadota; class Betaproteobacteria; order Burkholderiales; family Comamonadaceae; genus Variovorax; species Variovorax sp. PDC80. The sequence goes on from NZ_FOWG01000003.1 coordinate 138,195, forward strand.
CGCAAGGTGAAGCGCGCGAGGCTGCGGCAATCGGCCACCAGGTCGCGCTCGCCCTGCACCACGTGCAGCGCCAGCGCGGTCTGGCCGTCCTGGTAGGTGGTGAAGTCCTGCGCCATCGCGGTCGGGATGGTCTGGTTGCGCGGCACGATGCGCTCGACCAGCCCGCCCATGGTTTCGAGGCCCAGCGACAGCGGAATCACGTCGAGCAGCAGCAGCTCGCCCGCGCCGTTGTTGCCGGCCAGTTGGTTCGCCTGGATCGCGGCGCCGAGCGCGACGACCTCGTCGGGGTTGAGGTTGACCAGCGGCTCGCGCCCGAAGAACTCGGCAACGGCCTCGCGAACCTGCGGCATGCGCGTCGACCCGCCCACCAGCACGATGCCCTGCAGGTCGTCGGCCTTGAGCCTGGCGTCGCGCAGCGCCTTACGCACGGCGGCCAGGGTGCGGTCGGTGAGCGCCTTGGTGGCCGCGTCGAACTGCGCGCGCTGCAGCGCGAAGCGAAGCGGCTGGCCGCCGACGTCGGCGGCGAAGGTCACGGTGTCGGCATCGGTCAGCGCTTCCTTGGCGGCGCGCGCCGCCACGAGCACGGCGGCCTTGTCGGTCTCGCTCGCGGTCTGGACGCCGCTTTGCGCCAGCACGAAATCGGCCAGCGCATGGTCGTAGTCGTCGCCGCCCAGCGCCGAATCGCCGCCGGTCGCGATGACCTCGAACACGCCCTGCGTGAGCCGCAGGATGGAGATGTCGAAGGTGCCGCCGCCCAAGTCGTAGACGGCATAGACGCCCTCGCTCGCGTTGTCGAGGCCGTAGGCGATGGCGGCCGCGGTGGGCTCGCTGATCAGCCGCAGCACGTTGAGGCCGGCCAGCTGCGCCGCGTCCTTCGTGGCCTGGCGCTGGCCCTCGTCGAAGTAGGCCGGCACGGTGATGACCGCGCCGTAGAGCTCGTCGTCGAAGGTGTCCTCGGCGCGGTAGCGCAGCGTCGCGAGGATCTCGGCGCTGATCTCGACCGGCGACTTGTCGCCGGCCGCGGTGTGCACCTGCACCATGCCGCCGTCGCCACCGCCTATGGCATAGGACATCGCTTCACGATGGGTCACGTCGGCCAGCCCGCGGCCCATGAGCCGCTTGACCGAGGTGATGGTGTTCGAGGGATCCTGCGCGCGCGCGGCGACCGCATCGAAACCGATCTGGCGGCGCTCCTTGTCGAGGTAGCGCACCACCGAGGGCAGCAGCACGCGGCCCTGGTCGTCGGGCAGGCATTCGGCCACGCCGTTGCGCACCGAGGCCACCAGCGAATGCGTGGTGCCGAGGTCGATGCCCACGGCGATGCGGCGCTGATGCGGATCGGGCGCCTGGCCGGGTTCGGAAATCTGAAGAAGAGCCATGCCCTTATTGTCCTAATTGATCCGATTTGGCTTCGACGTCGTGGCCGAAGCGCTCAATGAACATGAGGGCTCTCACCTGCTGCGCGGCGGCGGGGTAGTCGCCCTTCTCGTCGATCAGCCAGTCGAGCGACGAGAGTGCGCGGGCGCGGCCCGCGTCGACCTCGGCTTGCAGGCGATCGAGCGAGGCGATGTCCTCGACCTCGTCGAGCGCCTCGCGCCATTCCATCTGCTGCATCAGGAAGTCGGGCGGCATCGCCGTGTTGTTCTCGGCATTGACCGGGGCACCGTGCAGTTCGCAGATGTAGCTCGCGCGCCGCACCGGGTCCTTGAGCCGCTGGTAGGCCTCGTTGATGCGCACCGACCATTGCATGGCCACGCGCTGGGCTGCTGCACCCTGCGCCGCGAAACGGTCGGGATGGGCTTCGCGCTGCAGCTCTTTCCAGCGCGCGTCCAGCGCCGCGCGGTCCTGCGCGAAAGTCGCGGGGACGGCGAACAGCTCGAAGTCGGTGTCGTTCAGGTTCATGGCAAGAAAAAACCGCCAGCACATGACATGGTGGCGGCTGTTGTCGCGGTCAGCGACTGCGCATCAGATGCGGAAGCTTTCCCCGCAACCGCAGCGGTCGCGCTCGTTCGGGTTGTTGAACTTGAAACCCTCGTTGAGGCCCTCGCGCACGAAGTCCAGCTGCGTGCCGTCGATGTAGGCCAGGCTCTTCGGGTCCACCAGCACCTTCACGCCGTGGTCCTCGAACACCACGTCCTCGGGCGTCAATTCGTCCACGTACTCGAGCTTGTAGGCCAGGCCCGAGCAGCCCGTGGTCTTCACGCCCAGCCGCACGCCCACGCCCTTGCCTCGCTTGCCGAGGTAGCGATTCACATGGCGCGCGGCGGCTTCTGTCAGCGTGACGGCCATCTCAGTGCACTGCCGCGGCTTCGGCGCTCTTCGCGCCGTGCTTGGCCTTGTAGTCGCTCACGGCCGCCTTGATCGCGTCCTCGGCGAGGATCGAGCAGTGGATCTTGACCGGCGGCAGCGCCAGTTCCTCGGCGATCTGCGCGTTCTTGAGCGCGGCGGCTTCGTCGAGCGTCTTGCCCTTGACCCATTCGGTCACGAGCGACGACGAGGCGATCGCCGAGCCGCAGCCGTAGGTCTTGAAGCGCGCGTCTTCGATCACGCCGGTTTCGGGGTTGACCTTGATCTGCAGCTTCATCACGTCGCCGCAGGCCGGCGCGCCGACCATGCCGGTGCCGACCGAATCGTCGCCCTTTTCGAAGGAGCCGACGTTGCGCGGATTTTCGTAGTGGTCGATGACCTTGGAAGAATATGCCATGGTGTACCTCTCAAACTGTGTTCAATCGTGGAGCTTCGGAGCGATCTCGCGTCACTGCCTCAGTGCGCCGACCACTGGATCGTGCTGATGTCGACGCCGTCCTGGAACATTTCCCACAGGGGGCTCAATTCGCGCAGCTTGGCCACGTTGTGCTTGATGGTCGAGATGGCGTAGTCGATCTCTTCCTCGGTCGTGAAACGGCCGATGGTCATGCGCAGGCTGCTGTGGGCCAGTTCGTCGCTGCGGCCCAGGGCGCGCAGCACGTAGCTGGGCTCGAGGCTGGCCGAGGTGCAGGCCGAACCCGACGACACCGCCAGGCCCTTGATGCCCATGATCAGCGACTCGCCTTCGACGTAGTTGAAGCTCATGTTCAGGTTGTGCGGCACGCGGTGCTCGAGGTCGCCGTTGATGAAGACCTGTTCCACGTCCTTCAGGCCGTCGAGCAGGCGCTTCTGCAGCCGCGCGGCCTTGGCGATGTCTTCCTTCATCTCGAGCTTGGCGATGCGGAAGGCCTCGCCCATGCCCACGATCTGGTGCGTGGGCAGCGTGCCCGAACGCATGCCGCGCTCATGGCCGCCGCCGTGCATCTGGGCCTCGAGCCGCACGCGCGGCTTGCGGCGCACGTACAGCGCGCCGATGCCCTTGGGGCCGTAGGTCTTGTGCGACGCCAGGCTCATCAGGTCGATCGGCAGCTTGGCGATGTCGATCTCGACCTTGCCGGTGGCCTGCGCGGCGTCGACGTGGAAGATCACGCCCTTCTCGCGGCAGATGTTGCCGAGCGCCACCACGTCCTGCACCACGCCGATCTCGTTGTTCACGAACATCACGCTCGCGAGGATCGTGTCGGGACGGATCGCGGCCTTGAATTTATCGAGATCGAGCAGGCCGTCTTCCTGCACGTCGAGGTAGGTGACCTCGAAGCCCTGGCGCTCGAGCTCGCGCATGGTGTCGAGCACGGCCTTGTGCTCGGTCTTCACCGTGATCAGGTGCTTGCCCTTGCCCTTGTAGAACTGCGCCGCGCCCTTGAGCGCGAGGTTGTTCGACTCGGTGGCGCCCGAGGTCCAGACGATCTCGCGCGGATCGGCGCCGATCAGTTCGGCCACGTAGCCGCGGGCCTTCTCGACCGCCTCTTCCGCTTCCCAGCCCCAGGCGTGGCTGCGCGACGCCGGGTTGCCGAAGTGCTCACGCAACCAGGGAATCATGGCGTCGACCACACGCGGGTCGACCGGCGTGGTGGCGCCGTAATCGAGATAGATCGGGAAATGAGGAGTTACGTCCATGGCTGGCTCGTGCTGGCGTGGGGGGTTGTTCTTGGTCGCTGTTCGTTCGCTGGCGGCGCCCGGTGGGCGCCGCGTCGGTCTAGGCTCGAGGCTTCGGCGTCGCGCGGTCCTCAGGACTTGGCGAAGACGTTGCCCAGGGCAAACACCGAATTCGGTGCATTGACGCGGATCGGCTTGACCACCGGCTGCGCGGAAATGGCGCGCTTGACGACCGGCTTGTTCTCGATCTGCACGCCCTTGGCGATCTGGTCGTCGACCAGCTTCTGCAGGGTGACCGAATCGAGGAACTCGACCATGCGCTGGTTCAGCGAGGCCCAGAGTTCGTGGGTCATGCAGCGGCCTTGTTCGCCGAGGCAGTTTTCCTTGCCGCCGCACTGGGTGGCGTCGATCGGTTCGTCGACCGACACGATGATGTCGGCCACGGTGATGTCGGCGGCCTTGCGGCCCAGGCTGTAGCCACCGCCCGGACCCCGGGTGGATTCGACGAGTTCGTGACGGCGCAGCTTGCCGAAGAGTTGTTCGAGGTACGACAGCGAAATCTGCTGCCGCTGGCTGATCGCGGCCAGCGTGACCGGACCGGTGTTCTGACGCAGAGCCAGATCGATCATGGCTGTGACCGCAAAACGGCCTTTGGTAGTGAGACGCATCGCAAGCTCCTTTTTAGCGCTTACCGTTGAAATGACACCGTTGCCCGGGAGCCACGGTGATCTCGTCTCCGCCCTGCCCGACTCTTGACACTGGTGAGCCAGTGGTTGTGAGTCGGTCCTTCATCGCGAAGTTTCTTTTTTGTTGAGTGTTTCGCTCAAGTATATCAGAAGCCCCCCGGGTTTGCTCGGGTAAACCCGATTCCGGGCGACCAGGGGCACCGAAGGCGCAAACCTTCGGCCTACTTGGCCGGCGATATCGCGATGTTGTCGCTGCCCGCGGCGCCGAAGGCCTGCTCGCGCAGCAGCGCGAGCTGGTCGCGCACCCGCGCCGCCTTCTCGAACTCGAGGTTGCGGGCGTGCTCGAGCATCTGCTTCTCGAGCCGCTTGATCTCGCGCGCGATGTCCTTCTCGCTCATGTCCTCGACCTTGGCGCGCTCGAGGTCCAGCTTGGCCATTTCCTTGCCAGTCTTCTCGCTGTAGACGCCGTCGATCAGGTCGCGCACCTGCTTCACGATGCTGCGTGGCGTGATGCCGTTGGCTTCGTTGTGGGCGATCTGGCGCGCGCGCCGGCGCTCGGTCTCGCCGATGGCGCGCTTCATCGATTCGGTCATCCGGTCGGCATACAGGATGGCCTTGCCGTTCAGGTTGCGCGCCGCCCGGCCGATGGTCTGGATCAGCGAGCGCTCGGCGCGCAGGAAGCCCTCCTTGTCGGCATCGAGGATCGCCACCAGCGAGACCTCGGGAATGTCCAGCCCCTCGCGCAGCAGGTTGATGCCCACCAGCACGTCGAAGGTGCCCAGGCGCAGGTCGCGCAGGATCTCCACGCGTTCGACCGTGTCGACGTCGCTGTGCAGGTAGCGCACCTTCACGCCGTTGTCGCCCAGGTAGTCGGTGAGCTGCTCGGCCATGCGCTTGGTCAGGGTGGTGATCAGCACGCGCTCGTTCTTCTCGACGCGCACGTGGATCTCCTGCAGCACGTCGTCGACCTGGTGGGTGGCCGGCCGGACCTCCACCTCGGGATCGATCAGGCCGGTGGGCCGCACCAGTTGCTCGACCACCTGCCCGGCGTGCTGCTTCTCGTAGTCGGCCGGCGTGGCCGACACGAAGATGCACTGGCGCATGCGCTTCTCGAATTCCTCGAGCTTCAGCGGCCGGTTGTCGAGCGCGCTCGGCAGCCGGAAGCCGTACTCCACCAGCGTGGTCTTGCGCGCCCGGTCGCCGTTGTACATGCCGCCGAGCTGGCCGATCATCTGATGGCTCTCGTCGAGGAACATCAGGGCGTCCTTCGGCAGGTAGTCGGTCAGCGTGGGTGGCGGGTCGCCGGGTGCCGCGCCCGAGAGGTGGCGCGTGTAGTTCTCGATGCCCTTGCAGTGGCCGATCTCGGCCAGCATCTCGAGGTCGAAACGGGTGCGCTGCTCGAGGCGCTGGGCCTCCACCAGCTTGCCCGCGGCCACCAGCTCCTTGAGCCGCCCGTCGAGCTCGATCTTGATGGTTTCGACGGCGGCCAGCACCTTGTCGCGCGGCGTCACGTAGTGGCTCGAGGGGTAGACCGTGAAGCGCGGCACCTTCTGGCGGATGCGCCCGGTCAGCGGGTCGAACAGCTGCAGCGACTCGATCTCGTCGTCGAACAGCTCGATGCGGATCGCGAGCTCGCTGTGCTCGGCCGGGAACACGTCGATGGTGTCGCCGCGCACGCGGAAGGTGCCGCGCGCGAAGTCCTGCTCGTTGCGCGTGTACTGCATGCGGATCAGCTGGCCGATCAGGTCGCGCTGGCCGACCTTGTCGCCCACGCGCGCGATCAACCGCATCTCCATGTAGTCCTCGGGCGTGCCGATGCCGTAGATCGCGCTCACTGTGGCCACGATCACGGTGTCGCGCCGCTCCAGCACGCTCTTGGTGGCCGACAGTCGCATCTGCTCGATGTGCTCGTTGATCGAGGAGTCCTTCTCGATGAACAGGTCGCGCTGCGGCACGTAGGCCTCGGGCTGGTAGTAGTCGTAGTAGCTGACGAAGTACTCGACAGCGTTCTTCGGGAAGAACTCGCGGAATTCGCTGTAGAGCTGGGCCGCCAGGGTCTTGTTGGGGGCGAACACGATGGCCGGGCGCCCGGTGCGGGCGATCACGTTGGCCATGGTGAAGGTCTTGCCCGAGCCGGTCACGCCCAGCAGGGTCTGGAACACCTCGCCGTCGCTCACGCCCTCGACCAGCTGGTCGATCGCCTTCGGCTGGTCGCCGGCCGGCGGATAGGGCTGGTACAGCTCGAAAGGCGAGCCCGGGAAGCTGATGAATTCGCCCTGGGGAACCGGCCCCACGGGGTCGGCATTGTTCGAGTCTGCTATGGCTTCGTTGATCTCTGGCATGGCTGTACCCGTCAGGTGGCGTGGCGCCGGTAAAATTCAAGGCAACCGCAAAGCTTAAAGCCTCGAGCGGTTGCCAGCGAAGCTTTCATCCCAAAGGACCTTTCCATGTCTATGTTCACCGCGGTCGAGATGGCACCGCGCGATCCGATCCTCGGCCTCAACGAGCAATTTGCCGCCGATACCAACCCCAGCAAGGTCAATCTCGGCGTCGGCGTCTACTACGACGACAACGGCAAGCTGCCCCTGCTCCAGTGCGTGCAGGCGGCCGAGCAGAACATGATGAAAGCGCCCACGGCGCGCGGTTATCTGCCCATCGACGGCATTGCCGCGTACGACAACGCCGTGAAGGTGCTGGTCTTCGGCGCCGACAGCGAACCCGTCACCTCGGGCCGCGTGGCCACGATCCAGGCCATCGGCGGCACCGGCGGCCTCAAGGTCGGCGCCGACTTCCTCAAGAAGCTCAACCCCGCCGCCAAGGTGCTGATCAGCGACCCGAGCTGGGAAAACCACCGCGCGCTGTTCACCAACGCCGGTTTCGAGGTCGAGAGCTACCCCTACTACGACGCCGCCAAGCGCGGCATCGATTTCGACGGCATGCTGGCCGCGCTCAACGCCGCCCCAGCCGGCACCGTGGTCGTGCTGCACGCCTGCTGCCACAACCCGACCGGCTACGACATCACGCCCGCGCAGTGGGACCAGGTCGTCGCCGCCGTCAAGGCCAAGGGCCTGGTGCCCTTCCTCGACATGGCCTACCAGGGCTTCGGCTACGGCCTGCAGGAAGACGGCGCGGCCGTCGCCAAGTTCGTCGACGCCGGCCTGACCTTCTTCGTCTCGACCTCGTTCTCCAAGAGCTTCAGCCTCTACGGCGAACGCGTGGGCGCCCTGTCGGTGCTGTGCGAGAACAAGGAAGAAGCCGCGCGCGTGCTGTCGCAGCTCAAGATCGCGATCCGCACCAACTACAGCAACCCGCCCACGCACGGCGGCGCCGTGGTGGCCGCGGTGCTCGGCAACCCCGAGCTGCGCGCCCTGTGGGAGAAGGAACTGGGCGAGATGCGCGTGCGCATCAAGGCCATGCGCCAGAAGCTGGTCGACGGCCTCAAGGCCGCCGGCGTGAAGGAAGACATGAGCTTCATCACCACCCAGATCGGCATGTTCAGCTACTCGGGCCTGACCAAGGACCAGATGGTGCGCCTGCGCAACGAGTTCGGCGTCTACGGCACCGACACCGGCCGCATGTGCGTGGCCGCCCTCAACAGCAAGAACATCGACCACGTCTGCGCGTCGATCGCCAAGGTCATTTGAGACCCCGCGCCGCGGGCGCGTGAGCGATTGCGGCCGCAGGTGACTCGCTCGAGTCACCTGCGCGACACAACTTGTTCACGGAAGCCCGCGGCCATCTCCGAGGGCCTTCCCGGGCCTAGGGTTAGGCCCCCTGCGCGTGTCGAAATGCGCTGATATATTGCACCGCAACATTCCAACTCGACACAGCGATGCTCTACCAACTCTACGAAGCCCAGCGTTCCCTCATGGAACCGTTCGCGGACTTCGCCCAGGCCGCCTCCAAGCTCTACAGCCCCGGCGCCGTCTGGAGCCAGCTGCCCGGAGCGCAGCGCATGGCGGCGAGCTACGACCTGCTCTACCGCCTCGGCAAGGACTACGAGAAGCCCGAGTTCAACATCAAGTCGGTCAAGGTCGACGGCGACGACGTCGTGATCCAGGAAGTGATCGAGCTGGAAAAGCCGTTCTGCCAGCTGCGGCGCTTCAAGCGCTTCACCGACGAACCGCACATCCTCAAGACGCTCAAGAGCCAGCCCGTGGTGCTGGTGGTGGCGCCGCTGTCGGGCCACTACGCCACCCTGCTGCGCGACACGGTGCGCACCCTTTTGCAGGACCACAAGGTCTACATCACCGACTGGAAGAACGCGCGCCTGGTGCCGCTGTCGGACGGCGAGTTCCACCTCGACGACTACATCAACTACGTGCAGGAGTTCATCCGCCGCCTGCAGGCCGAGTACGGCAACTGCCACGTGGTCAGCGTGTGCCAGCCCACGGTGCCGGTGCTGGCCGCCGTGTCGCTGATGGCCAGCCGCGGCGAGGCGCTGCCGCTCACCATGACGATGATGGGCGGCCCGATCGATGCCCGCAAGTCGCCCACGGCGGTCAACAACCTCGCGATGAACAAAAGCTTCGAGTGGTTCGAGAACAACGTGATCTACCGCGTGCCCCAGGGCTTCCCGGGCGCGGGCCGGCGCGTCTACCCGGGCTTCCTGCAGCACACGGGCTTCGTCGCGATGAACCCCGACCGCCACGCCAGCAGCCACTACGACTACTTCAAGGACCTGATCAAGGGCGACGACGCGAGCGCCGAGGCGCACCGCAAGTTCTACGACGAGTACAACGCCGTGCTCGACATGGACGCCGATTACTACCTCGAGACGATCCGCACCGTGTTCCAGGAATTCGACCTGGTCAACGGCACCTGGGACGTGAAGAGCCCCACGGGAGAGGTCGAGCGCGTGCGCCCGCAGGACATCCGCGCCACCGCGCTGCTCACGGTCGAGGGCGAGCTCGACGACATCTCGGGCTCGGGCCAGACCGAGGCCGCGCACGAGCTGTGCACCGGCATCGCCGATGCGAAGCGCGAGCACTACGAGGTCAAGGGCGCGGGCCATTACGGCATCTTCAGCGGCCGCCGCTGGCGCGAACTGGTCTATCCGAAGATGCAGAAGTTCATCGCCGCCAACGACCAGCCGCAAAGCCGTGCCGGTGAACGCGAGAGCCTGCCGGCCGAGGACAAGGTCAAGCCCGGCCGCAAGCTGGCTACCACCACCGCCAAGGCGCCCGCCAAGAAGTCGGTGCCGGCCAAGAAGGCGGCACCGGCCGCGAAGCGCGCGCCCGCCCCGAAGAAGACCGTGGCGCGCAAGACCGCCGCCGCGGCGCGCTGAGCGCCCTCCTCCTCCCGTGAACGGACTGGCCGCACGCATCCACGACGCACTGCCCCAGACGCAGTGCACCCGTTGCGGCTACCCGGACTGCGAGGGCTATGCGCAGGCCGTGGCCAGCGCCGAGGCCGAGATCAACCAGTGCCCGCCGGGCGGCGCCGAGGGCGTCGAGCGGCTCGCGCGGCTCACCGGCCGCCCCGTGCAGGCGCTCGACCCGGCCTTCGGCACCGAGGGCCCGCGCAGGCTGGCGGTGATCGACGAGGCCTGGTGCATCGGCTGCACGCTGTGCCTCGATGCCTGCCCGACCGACGCCATCCTCGGCATCAACAAGCGCATGCACACCGTGATCGACGCGCACTGCACGGGCTGCGAACTCTGCATCCCGGTCTGCCCGGTCGACTGCATCTCGCTCGAGGACGCCACGCCGGGCCGCACCGGCTGGCAGGCCTGGTCGCCCGCGCAGGCGGCCCATGCCCGCGCGCGCTACGCCCTGCATGGCCAGCATCGGCCCACCGATGCGCGCCAGGGCAAGAAGCGCCCCGAAGTCGAGGTCGCGGCGCCCAGCGCCGAGGCCCGCAAGCGCTCGGTGGTCGAGGCCGCGCTCGCGCGCGCCCGTGCCGCCTCCCAACGTCCTTCCACACCCAAGCCATGAACCTCGACACCCTGCTGGTCTTCGTGCTCGCCTCCCTCGCGCTCGCCGTGATCCCGGGCCCGACCATGCTGCTCGCGCTGTCGAACGGCATCGACGGCGGCATGCGCCGCGCGAGCTGGGGCATCGTCGGCGCCTCGCTCGGCAGCAGCATCGTGATCGCCGTCGTCGCGCTCGGCCTGGGCTCGCTGCTGGCGGCCTCGGAATGGCTGTTCAACGCGATCCGCGTGGCGGGCGTGGCCTACCTCGTGTGGCTCGGCATCAAGCTCTGGCGCAGCGACGCCACCGACCTCGGCGCCGCGCTCGCGAAGTCCTCGCCCGAGAGCCGGCTGCACGGCCGCATCGCGCTGCTGCGCAGCCTCGCGGTGGCGCTGTCGAACCCCAAGTCGCTGCTGTTCTTCGCGGCCTTCCTGCCGCAGTTCGTCGACATCGCGCGGCCGCAGGGCCCGCAGTACCTGCTGCTGGGCGGCATCTTCGTGCTGCTCGACACCTGCGTGATGCTGGCCTATGCCGGCGCCGGCACGCAGGCCGTGCGCTGGCTCTCGAAGCGCGGCCTCAAGGCGCTGAACCGCGGCTGCGCCGTGGGCATGTGGCTGCTGGCGGCCACGCTCGCGGTGTGGCGCCGCCCGGGCGCCTGAGCCACGGGCCCGCTCAGTTCCTGGCCGAGCGCTTGAGCAGCAGCATCAGCACGCCCGCCAGGATCACCGTCACCGCATACCACTCGAAGCGCGTGACCGTCTCGCCCGCGATCCACACGCCCAGCAGCATCGCGATCACCGGATTGACGAAGGTGTAGCTGGCCGCCAGCGCGGCCGGCGCGCGCGCCAGCAGCAGCATGTAGGCGTTGAAGGCGATCAGCGAGCCAAACACCACCAGGTAGAACCAGGCGGCCGTGGCCTGCGGCGCGGGCGGCCACGCGAGGCTCTCGCCCGAGACGGCCGCCAGTATCAGCAGCACCACGCCGCCGCAGATCATCTCGCTCGCGAAGCCCATCGCACCCGGTGCGAGCGGCAGCGCGCGCTGGCTCAGCACGCTGCCGGCCGACCAGCAGACGCAGGCGATGGAGATCGCGGCCAGCCCGGCCGGCGAGGCCTGGAAGCCGCTGCCCTGGGTCAGCATCAGCACGCCGACCAGGCCCAGCGCGATGCCGATCGCCTCGAGCTTCGTCGGCACGATGCCCCAGATCAGGTTGAGCAGCGCGATGATCAGCGGCACCACCGCGATGAAGGCCACCACCAGGCCCGAGCCCACCGAGACCTCGGCATGCGCGGTGCCGCCCATGCCGCCGCCGAGCATCAGCGTGCCGACCACCAGCGCGTTGCGCCACTGCAGCCGGTTCGGCCAGGGCGCGCCGCGCCAGCGCATCCAGGCCGCGAGCAGCAGACCCGCGAACAGGAAGCGCGAGCCCATCTGCAGGAAGGGCGGGAAGCTGATCAGCGCGTACTTGATCGCGAGGTAGGTCGAGCCCCAGACCAGCCAGGTGGCGGCGAGGCAGAGCCAGATGATCGGCGGCAGTCCGCCGCGCGCGGACGGCGTGGAAGTGGCGAGCGAGAGCATGTCGAGGGTGTCTGTTGTTGTGAACCTGGCCGGCTCCATGGTATGAAGGCCGCCGCCGCGCTTCCATGCGCAAATCACGGTTCTGGCGGCTCGCGGCCGTCGATTTGAAGGACTTCGATGGAATCCACCTTGAACCCCACGCTCGATGCCCACGACACCCGCATCCTGGCCGAACTGCAGAAGGATGCGCGCCTCACCATGGCCGAGCTCGGCCGCCGCGTGCACCTGAGCCAGCCGGCGGTGACCGAGCGCGTGAAGAAGCTCGAGGCCGCGGGCGTGATCAGCGGCTACCGCGCCACCGTCAACCTCGGCAAGCTGGGCTACGGCATCCGCGCGATGATCCGCGTCGGCCGCGCCGACTACGACCGCGTCGTGAAGCTGGTGCAGGACACGCCCGAATGCGTGAATGCCTACAACGTGACCGGCGAGGACAGCTGGATCCTCGAGATCGCGGTCATCGACGTGAGCCACCTCGACGCGGTGGTCACCAAGTTCTGCATCCTCACCGAGACCGCGACCTCGATCATCCTGAACCCGGCGCGCGAGCACCAGCCGATGCTGCCGCCGCACCGCTCGGACGTGAAGCCGCCGATACGCAAGGTCGTGAACGCCTGAAGGCGCCCGGGCTCAGCGCCCGGCGAGCGCGTCGAAGGCCTTCACCACCTCGGGCGGCGCCTGCACCATCTCGATCAGCACGCCCTCGCCCGCGATCGGGAACTCGTCGTTCGCCTTCGGATGCAAAAAGCAGATGTCGAAGCCCGCCGCGCCCTTGCGGATGCCGCCGGGCGCGAAGCGCACGCCCTGCGAAGTCAGCCATTCGACCGCCGTCGGCAGGTCGTCGATCCACAGGCCCACGTGGTTGAGCGGCGTGGCATGCACCGCGGGCTTCTTCTCGGGATCGAGCGGCTGCATCAGGTCGACCTCGACCTTGAACGGGCCGGTGCCGATCGCGCAGATGTCCTCGTCGACGTTCTCGCGCTCGCTTCGGAAGGTGCCCGTGACCTCGAGCCCCAGCATGTCGACCCAGAGCTTCTGCAGCCGGGTCTTGTCGGGACCGCCGATCGCGATCTGCTGGATGCCCAGCACGCGGAAGGGACGTTGGATGGCGCTCGTCATTGGCAGGACTCCGGGTTCGTTTCGGTCGAGGTGCGGTGCGAGCGCAGCCCCAGCTTGCGCAGCAGCTGCACGTCGGCCTCCACGTCGGGATTGCCCGTGACCAGCAGCTTGTCGCCGTAGAAGATCGAATTCGCGCCGGCCATGAAACACAGCGCCTGCACCGCCTCGCCCATCTGCTGGCGGCCGGCCGACAGGCGCACGCGCGCGGTCGGCATGGTGATCCGCGCGACCGCGATCATGCGCACGAAGTCGAAGGGATCGATCGGTTCCGAGTCGGCCAGCGGCGTGCCGGGCACGCGCACCAGGCTGTTGATCGGCACCGACTCGGGGTACGGATCGAGGTTGGCCAGCTGCGCGATCAGCCCCGCGCGGTGCACCGGCGCCTCGCCCATGCCCACGATGCCGCCGCAGCACACGCTGATGCCGGCGCCGCGCACATGGGCCAGCGTGTCGAGCCGGTCCTGGTAGCTGCGGGTGTCGACGATGTCGGTGTAGTACTCGGGCGCGGTGTCGAGGTTGTGGTTGTAGTAGTCGAGGCCGGCGGCCTTGAGCTGCTGCGCATGGTGCGGCTCGAGCATGCCGAGCGTGGCGCAGGTCTGCAGGCCCAGGCCCTTCACGGCCTCGACCAGCACCGCCACCTTCTCGACGTCGCGGTCCTTGGGCGCGCGCCAGGCCGCGCCCATGCAGAAGCGCGTGGCGCCCGCGTCCTTGGCGGCCTGCGCGGCGCGCAGCACCTCGTCGACCTCCATCAGCTTCTGCGCCTTCACGCCGGTGTCGAACTCGGCCGACTGCGGGCAGTAGCCGCAGTTCTCGGGGCAGCCGCCGGTCTTCACCGACAGCAGCGTGGCCAGTTCGATGTCGCCCGCGGGAAAGTGCTGGCGGTGCACCGTCTGGGCCTCGAACAGCAGTTCCATCAGCGGCTTGTCGAGCAGCGCCTGGATCGCCTCGACCGACCAGCGGCCCTCGGGCGCCGGCTTCGCGGGCCGGTGCAGCACCACTGCCTGCAGGTCGCTGGCCCCCATCAGTTGAACTCCAGGATGATCTGGTCGACCGCGAGCGACTCGCCCTTGGCCGCGGAGATCTTGCCGACCACGCCGTCCTGCGCGGCGAACAGCACGTTCTCCATCTTCATCGCCTCGATCACCGCGAGCTTCTCGCCGGCCTGCACCTGCTGGCCCGGCTGCACCGCCACCTCGACCAGCAGGCCCGGCATCGGCGACATCAGGAACTTGCTGAGGTCCGGCGGTGCCTTGTGCGGCATCAGCGCGAGCAGGCGTGCGCCCAGCGGCGACAGCACCATGGCCTCGATCTGGCGGCCGTCGTTCGACACCCGCAGCGCCAGCGGATTCTTGCCGGCGCCGCGCTCCACCTGCGCGGTGAAGGGCTTGTCGTTGACGATGCCCTGCACGCGCACCGCGCCCAGCGCGAGGCTGCTGTCGATCTTGTAGGTCTTGCCGTTGACCGTGACCGCGCTCGCGCCGGTCTTGCCGTGGAAGTCGCTCACGGTCACCGGGTGGTGCACGTGCTCGCCCTGCGCGCCGAGCTCGACCACCACGAACTGCTCGCCCACCTTCACGCCGTGGCCTTCGAGCTGGCCGCTGATGCCCGAGGCACGCGCGCGATAGCGGCGGTGCACGTAGGCCGCCAGCGCGACCAGGAAATCGGGCTCGTTGTGCGGCACGTCCTCGGCATGGAAGCCCTTGCCGTAGTGCTCGGCGATGAAGCCGGTGTTGAAGTCGCCGGCCACGAACTTCGGATGCGCGAGCAGCGCCGCCTGGAACGGGATGTTGCTGCTGATGCCGCGGATCACGAAGCCGTTGAGCGCCTCTCGCATGCGGGCGATCGCGTGGTTGCGGTCCTTGCCGTGCACGATGAGCTTGGCGATCATCGAGTCGTAGTACATCGGGATCTCGCCGCCCTCGTACACGCCGGTGTCCACGCGCACGCCCTGCAGGTGCTCGGTGTCGCTCGCAAACATGGTCTCGGCCGGCGGCTGGAACTTCACCAGCCGGCCGGTCGAGGGCAGGAAGTTGCGGAACGGGTCCTCGGCGTTGATGCGGCACTCGATCGCCCAGCCGTCGCGCTTGACCTGCTCCTGCGTCAGCGGCAGTGCCTCGCCGGCCGCCACGCGGATCATCAGCTCCACCAGGTCGAGGCCCGTGATGCACTCGGTCACCGGGTGCTCCACCTGCAGCCGGGTGTTCATCTCGAGGAAGTAGAAGCTCTGGTCCTTGCCGACCACGAACTCCACCGTGCCCGCGCTCTGGTAGTTCACGGCCTTGGCCAGCGCCACCGCCTGCTCACCCATCGCCTTGCGCGTGGCATCGCTGATGAAGGGCGACGGCGCCTCCTCGATCACCTTCTGGTGCCGGCGCTGGATCGAGCATTCGCGCTCGTTGAGGTAGATCACGTGGCCGTGCGAATCGCCGAGCACCTGGATCTCGATGTGGCGCGGCTCCTCGACGAACTTCTCGATGAACACGCGGTCGTCGCCGAAGCTGTTGCGCGCCTCGTTGCGGCAGGAGGTGAAGCCCTCGAAGGCTTCCTTGTCGTTGAAGGCCACGCGCAGGCCCTTGCCGCCGCCGCCGGCCGAGGCCTTGATCATCACCGGGTAGCCGATGTCCTTCGCGATCTCGACCGCGCGCTCGGCGGTCTCGATGGCGTCGTTCCAGCCCGGGATGGTGTTGACCTTGGCCTCGTTGGCGAGCTTCTTCGAGGCGATCTTGTCGCCCATGGCCGCGATCGAGTAGTGCTTGGGGCCGATGAAGGCGATGCCCTCTTCCTCGACCCTCTTCGCGAAGCTTTCGTTCTCCGACAGGAAGCCGTAGCCCGGATGCACGGCCTCGGCGCCGGTCTTCTTGCAGGCCTCGATGATGCGGTCGGCCAGCAGGTAGCTCTCGCGGCTGGGCGCGGCGCCGATGTGCACGGCCTCGTCGGCCAGCTCGACGTGGCGGGCTTCCTTGTCGGCGTCGGAATAGACGGCGACGGTGAGGATGCCCATCTTCTTGGCCGTTTGAATGACGCGGCAGGCGATCTCGCCGCGGTTCGCAATCAGGATCTTCTTGAACATGTTCTTCTCCGTGCGGCTCAAAGCGGAATGTTGCCGTGCTTGCGCCACGGGTTCTCGAGCTTCTTCTCGCGCAGCATCACCAGCGAGCGGCAGATGCGCTTGCGCGTCTCGTGCGGCAGGATCACGTCGTCGATGTAGCCGCGCGCGCTCGCCACGTAGGGGTTGGCGAAGCGGGCCTTGTACTCGGCCTCGCGCGCCGCGAGCTTGGCCGGATCGTTCTTGTCCTCGCGGAAGATGATCTCGACCGCGCCCTTGGCGCCCATCACCGCGATCTCGGCGCGCGGCCAGGCGAGGTTGACGTCGCCGCGCAGGTGCTTGGAGGCCATCACGTCGTAGGCGCCGCCGTAGGCCTTGCGCGTGATGACGGTGATCTTCGGCACCGTGCATTCGGCGTAGGCATAGAGCAGCTTGGCGCCGTGCTTGATGATGCCGCCGTACTCCTGGCCGGTGCCGGGCATGAAGCCGGGCACGTCGACGAAGGTCACGACCGGGATGTTGAAGGCATCGCAGAAGCGCACGAAGCGCGCTGCCTTGATGCTGCTCTTGATGTCGAGGCAGCCCGCCAGCACCAGCGGCTGGTTGGCGACAATGCCCACGGTCTGGCCTTCCATGCGCGCGAAGCCGATCACGATGTTCTTCGCGTAGTCGGGCTGCAGCTCGAAGAAGTCGCCGTCGTCCGCGACCTTGAAGATCAGCTCCTTCATGTCGTAGGGCTTGTTCGCGTTCTCGGGCACCAGCGTGTCGAGCGAATAGTCGGGCCGGTCGGCCGGGTCGCCCTGGCCGTTGTTGCCCAGGCGCACCGGCGGCTTCTCGCGGTTGTTCAGCGGCAGGTAGTTGTAGAGGCGGCGCAGCATCATCAGCGCCTCGACGTCGTTCTCGAACGCCATGTCGGCCACGCCGCTGCGCGTGGTGTGGGTCACGGCGCCGCCCAGTTCCTCGGCCGTCACGCTCTCGTGCGTCACGGTCTTCACCACCTCGGGGCCGGTGACGAACATGTAGCTCGAGTCCTTCACCATGAAGATGAAGTCGGTCATCGCAGGCGAATACACCGCGCCGCCCGCGCACGGGCCCATGATCATGCTGATCTGCGGCACCACGCCCGAGGCCATCACGTTGCGCTGGAACACGTCGGCATAGCCGCCGAGCGAGGCCACGCCTTCCTGGATGCGCGCGCCGCCCGAGTCGTTGAGGCCGATCACCGGGGCGCCGACCTTCATCGCCTGGTCCATCACCTTGCAGATCTTCTCGGCATGCGCTTCGCTGAGCGCGCCGCCGAAGACGGTGAAGTCCTGGCTGAAGACGAACACCAGGCGGCCGTTGATCATGCCGTAGCCCGTGACCACGCCGTCGCCCGGGATCTTGTTGTCGGCCATGCCGAAGTCGGTCGAGCGGTGCTCGACGAACATGTCCCATTCCTCGAAGGTGCCGTCGTCCAGCAGCAGCTCGAGGCGTTCGCGCGCCGTGAGCTTGCCCTTGGCATGCTGCGCGTCGATGCGCTTCTGTCCACCGCCCAGGCGGGCCTGCGCACGGCGCTTTTCGAGTTCGTCGATCAGTTCTTGCATGAGAAAAGCCTCTTTGAAAAATCAGCAGTCATAGGTTTCGCTGTACTGGAACGATGCCCCCGGCATGGTGGCCAGGATGTCCATGAATTGCGCGATCGCGCCGCACCGCTCGCGCGGGCGATAGGGCGACGTGTTGGCGAGCGGGCCGAACGAGAGATCGGTGCTGCCGCCGCCCTTGGCCGGCAGCACCTGCACCCATTGCGCCGCGAGGCTTTCGCCGCGGCGGCAGAAGACGGTGTTGTGGAGATCGGAGACGCCCCAGGCATCGCCCGCGGCCGAGGACCACAGCACCAGCCGGTGGTTGGCGGCGCCATCGCCCTGCAGCAGCTCGAAGCCGGACACGGTGAAGTGCAACGCGGGCATGCGCAGCACGCGCTGCGCCGCACTCCGCGCAAATTCGCGCGCGGGGCCGGCCTCGAGCCTCGCCACCGCATGCGCCCCGCGCAGCATGGCGTCGAGCACCGACTGCTCGCGCTGCCAGGCCTCGGCCCACGGCGCGGCGGCCGCGACCTCGTCGTCCCAGTCGACGAACAGGATGCCGCTGGTCTTCCCGGCCGCCTCGTCGTCGCGCGGCGCGCCGTACCACGAGACGCCCACGCGCACGCCGGCCAGGCGCCACTGGGCGCTGACGGCCACGCTCCAGGCGTTCTCTTCCTTGAAGCGCGCGGGCCGCGCGTCGCCGCGATCGGGCGCGCCGAACCGTTCGACCAGTTGCGCATGCGCCCACAGCGCGAAGTCGACATGCGACTCGCCCGCGGGCAGGTCCAGCCGGTGCCACGCCTGCATCACCGGACGCCCGGGCCGCGGCACCATGAGTTCCATGCGGCTGCTGCGCAGCCCGAGCACGTCCGCGCCCGCCACATGCCAGACATTGACGCCCGCGGCCGCGTACGCGGGCCGCAGCCCGCGTGCCTCCAGCTGCTCGAAGGTCGTGCCCCAGGCAAAGCGTCCCGCCGCGGTGTCGAAACCGCGCGCGAAGCCGTGGTCGTTCAGCTGGCCCATGCGCTCTCGTCGCCTGCATAGAGGCCGAGCAGGCGGCGCGCCGCGGTCGACGGCGCGAGCTCGAGCGCGCCCACCTGGCCCAGCAGCGCCGGCAGCTCTTCCTTCACGCGCGGGTGATGGCGGAAGGCATGGCGCAGGCCGGCTTCGATGCGGTCCCACATCCATGACTTGGCCTGCTGCTGGCGGCGGCCCATGAGACGGCCGTTGGCTGCCTGCAGCGCGCGAAAGCGCTCGACCTGGGTCCAGAACGCGTCGACGCCCTGCCCCAGCAATGCGCTGAGCTGGATCGCCTGCGGATGCCAGAAGCTCTCGTCGTGGCGTGCATGGTCGGGATGGCCATGCTGGCCGAACAGCCGCAGCGCCGAGGTGATCTGCGCCTGCGCGCGCGTGGCGGCGTCCTTGTCGATGTCGGCCTTGTTGATGACGACCAGGTCGGCGATCTCCATCACGCCCTTCTTGATCGCCTGCAGGTCGTCGCCGGCGTTGGGCAACTGCATCAGCACGAACATGTCGGTCATGCCCGACACCGCGGTTTCGCTCTGGCCCACGCCCACGGTCTCGACGATCACCACGTCGTAGCCCGCGGCCTCGCACACCAGCATCGCCTCGCGCGTCTTCTCGGCCACGCCGCCGAGCGTGCCGCTCGAGGGGCTCGGACGGATGTAGGCGCGCTCGTGCACCGAGAGCCGTTCCATGCGCGTCTTGTCGCCGAGGATGGAGCCGCCCGAGACGGTGGACGAGGGGTCGATGGTGAGCACCGCGACGCGGTGGCCCTTGTCGATCAGCAGCAGGCCCAGGGTCTCGATGAAGGTCGACTTGCCCACGCCCGGCACGCCCGAGATGCCGAGCCGGAACGAGTTGCCGGTGCGCGGCAGCAGCGCGGTGAGCAGCTCGTCGGCCTGCGCGCGGTGGTCGGCGCGGGTGGATTCGAGCAGCGTGATGGCCTTCGCGATGGCACGGCGCTGCGCCATGCCGTCCGTCTCGGCGATCGCGCGTTGCAGCGCCTGGGCCGTGTTCAGCACGCGGCCTCCACGGCCAGGCGCCAGCGGTAGTGCAGGTCGACGCCCTCCTCGCCCTCGAGCACGAAGCCGTGCCGCAGGTAGAAGCGGTTGGCATCGCTGCGCACCAGCGCCGTGAGCTTGATGTCGCGCTGCTGCGCGCGCGCCTGCGCCTTGGCCCAGCGCATCACCCATTCGCCGATGCCCAGGCCCTGGAAGCCGGTGCGCAGGTACAGGTGGTCGAGCCGCAGCGCATCGGCGCCCTCGGGCTTGAGCGTGACGAAGCCGATGCGCCCGTCGCCGTCGAGCACGATGTGGTGCATGAACGGAATCACGAAGCCGGCGCTGAGCCGCTCGCGCGAACGCGCGAGGTCGAAGCGGCCGACACGCTCGAGGCTCGGGCGCATCGCGTCGATGCGCAGCGCCAGCATGTCCTCGAAATCGCTGGATTCCACGGGCTGCAGCGACAGCCGCGACAGGAGATCGCCCACGTCGCTCTCGTCAGGCCGCGACCGCCGCGCGGATCTGCTCCAGCACGTCCTTCGCGCTCGCCGGGATCGGCGTGCCCGGTCCGTAGATGCCCTTCACGCCGGCCTCGTAGAGGAAGTCGTAGTCCTGGCGCGGAATCACGCCGCCGACGAACACGATGATGTCGTCCGCGCCCTGCTTGCGCAGTTCCGCGATGATCGCGGGCACCAGCGTCTTGTGGCCGGCCGCGAGCGTGCTCACGCCCACCGCGTGCACGTCGTTCTCGATTGCCTGGCGCGCGCACTCCTCGGGCGTCTGGAACAGCGGCCCCATGTCGACGTCGAAGCCCAGGTCGGCGAAGGCCGTGGCCACCACCTTGGCGCCGCGGTCATGGCCGTCCTGGCCCAGCTTGGAGATCATCACGCGCGGACGGCGGCCCTGCTCCTCGGCGAAGGCGTTGATCTCGGTCTTGAGGTTCTCCCAGCCCTCGGCGGAGTCGTAGGCAGCGGCGTAGACGCCGGTCACCTTCTGGGTGTCGGCGCGGTGGCGGCCGAAGGACTTCTCGAGCGCGTCGGAGATCTCGCCGACGGTGGCGCGCAGGCGCACCGCGTCGATGCTCAGCGCGAGCAGGTTGCCGCTGCCGTTCTCGGCCGCCTCGGTCAGCGCGTCGAGCGCGGCCTGCACCTTGGCGCCGTCGCGCGCGGCGCGGATCTTCTGCAGCCGCGCCACCTGTTGGTCGCGCACCTTCACGTTGTCGATCGAGAGGCTCTCGATCGCGTCCTCGTTCTTGAGCTTGTACTTGTTGACGCCGACGATCACGTCCTTGCCCGAGTCGATGCGGGCCTGCTTCTCGGCGGCCGCGGCCTCGATCTTGAGCTTGGCCCAGCCGCTGTCCACGGCCTTGGTCATGCCGCCCATGGCCTCGACCTCCTCGATGATGGTCCACGCCGCGTCGGCCATGTCCTGCGTGAGCTTCTCCATCATGTAGCTGCCGGCCCAGGGGTCGATCACGTTCGTGATGTGCGTCTCTTCCTGGATGATGAGCTGCGTGTTGCGCGCGATGCGGGCGCTGAACTCGGTCGGCAGCGCGATGGCTTCGTCGAGCGCGTTGGTGTGCAGGCTCTGCGTGCCGCCGAACACCGCGGCCATCGCCTCGATGGTGGTGCGCACCACGTTGTTGTAGGGGTCCTGCTCGGTCAGGCTCCAGCCCGAGGTCTGGCAGTGGGTGCGCAGCATCAGGCTCTTGGGGTTCTTGGGCTCGAACTCCTTCATGATCCGGCACCACAGCAGGCGCGCGGCGCGCATCTTGGCCACTTCGAGGTAGAAGTTCATGCCGATGGCCCAGAAGAAGCTCAGGCGCCCGGCGAAGCCGTCGACGTCGAGGCCCTTGGCCAGCGCGGTCTTCACGTACTCCTTGCCGTCGGCCAGCGTGAAGGCCAGCTCCAGCGCCTGGTTGGCGCCGGCTTCCTGCATGTGGTAGCCGCTGATCGAGATCGAGTTGAACTTCGGCATGTTCTGCGCCGTGTACTCGATGATGTCGCCGATGATCCGCATGCTCGGCGCGGGCGGGAAGATGTAGGTGTTGCGGACCATGAACTCCTTGAGGATGTCGTTCTGGATGGTTCCACTGAGCTGGTCCTGCGCCACGCCCTGTTCCTCCGCCGCCACCACGTAGCCCGCGAGCACCGGCAGCACCGCGCCGTTCATGGTCATCGACACGCTGACCTTGT
The DNA here is from genome assembly GCF_900115375.1 of Variovorax sp. PDC80. Classification (NCBI taxonomy): domain Bacteria; kingdom Pseudomonadati; phylum Pseudomonadota; class Betaproteobacteria; order Burkholderiales; family Comamonadaceae; genus Variovorax; species Variovorax sp. PDC80. The sequence goes on from NZ_FOWG01000003.1 coordinate 160,280, forward strand.
CGAGCGGGATCTGGTCGAACAAGATCTTCATGTCCTCGACCGAGTCGATCGCCACGCCGGCCTTGCCCACGTCGCCGGTCACGCGCGGATGGTCGCTGTCGTAGCCGCGATGGGTGGCGAGGTCGAAGGCCACGCTCACGCCCTGTCCGCCGGCGGCCAGCGCCTTGCGGTAGAAGGCGTTCGATTCCTCGGCGGTCGAGAAGCCGGCGTACTGGCGGATGGTCCACGGGCGCACCGCGTACATCGTGGCCTGCGGGCCGCGCAGGTAGGGCTCGAAGCCCGGCAGCGTGTCGGTGTATTTCAGGCCCTGCAGGTCGGCCGCGGTGTACAGCGGCTTGACGCTGATGCCGTCGGGCGTGATCCAGTTCAGCGCGGCGACGTCGCCGCCGGGGGCCGACTTGGCGGCGGCCTTGGCCCAGGCCTCGAGAGTGGCGGGCTTGAAGGAGGGTTCGGGTTTGCTGCTCATGGAGGCGCCGCTTCGCAGTGTGTCGTGCAGGGGGTGTGCTGCTGGAGGAAAGGATTCGCTGGAATCGCTGGGGGTCCGCAGGGATTTGCAGGCCGGCCGCGAGTCTAACCGATCCATAATTATTAATTCAAACGCGATTTTTGAAGTACAGTCCCGCCCATGTCCGCCGTCACCCTCACCCCGCGCGCCCTCTATGAAGAGGTGGCCGAGCTGCTGCGCCAGCGGATCTTCCGCCGCGAGCTCGAACCGGGCAGCTGGATCGACGAACTCAAGCTCGCCGAGGAGTACGGCATCAGCCGCACCCCGCTGCGCGAGGCCCTGAAGGTGCTGGCCGCCGAGGGCCTGGTGACGATGAAGGTGCGCCGTGGCGCCTATGTGACCGAGGTGTCGGAGCAGGACCTGGCCGACGTCTACCACCTGCTCTCATTGCTCGAGAGCGATGCCGCCGGCGTGGTGGCCGAGCGCGCCACCGAGGCCCAGCTCGCCGAGCTGCGCGCGCTGCATGCCGAACTCGAGGCCGCGGCCGCGCCCGAAGACCGCGAGCATTTCTTCGCGGTCAACGAGCGCTTCCACATGCGCCTCTTGGCCATCGCCAACAACAAATGGCGCGACCAGATGGTGGCCGACCTGCGCAAGGTGATGAAGCTCAACCGCCACAACTCGCTGCTCAAGGCCGGGCGGATCGGGGAATCGCTGGCCGAGCACCGCTCGGTGATGGCCGCGATCGAGGCGCGCGATGGCGAGGCCGCCATGGCGCGCATGCGCGAGCACTTCAGCAACGGGCTGGAAGCGGCGGCCTAGGGTTCGCCGCGGGGCCGCGCGGCGGCCCGCGCCTCTTCACTCAATCGAGATCGACCGTGCCCGCCTCGGCCGCGATGCGCTGCGCCGTCTCGAGCAGCCGCGGCGCCACGCGCGCGAGCATGGTGTCCTTGGGCAGCAGGTAGGCCGGGCCACCGCAGCTCACCGCGTAGCGCTCGCCGCGCGGACCGCGCAGCGCGAAGCCCAGCGCATGGATGTGCGGATGCCATTCGCCGAACGAGCCGCAGTAGCCCACGCGCGCGTACTCCTCGATGCTGGCGATCAGCCCCGGCTCGATGCGCGGCCAGTTCTCGCCGCTTTCCTGCCGGATCTGCGCCAGCAGCGCCTCCTGCTCGGGCGCCGCGAGCGAGGCCAGGTAGGCCCGTCCGGCGGCCGAGGTGGCGATCGTCATGCGCGAGCCGACCTCGATGCGCGAGCTGATCATCACCGAGCGCGGGCGCAGCGAATCGATGATCAGCATGTCGAGCTCGTCGCGCACGCCCATGTGCACGCTCGCGCCCGCGAAGTCCGACAGCGCCGCGAGATGTGGGCGCGCCACCGTGCGCAGGTCGAAGTGCCGCAGGTAGCGGCTGCTCATGTCGAGCAGCGCCGGCCCCAGGCTGAAACGCTCGCTGTCCTGCGACTGCCGTAGGTAGCCCGCCCCGACCAGGGTGGCCGTGAGCCGCGACACCGTCGCCTTGGGAATGCCCGTCGCATCCGCCAGTTCGCGATTGCCCATCGGCGCCGCCGCCATCCCGATCACCTTCAGCAGGGCCAGTCCCCTGGCGAGCGCGCTCACCTCTTCCCTGCCGCCAATCGCGTCATTCATTTTTAGAAACCTTTGCTTCCCTGATTGATCTTTGTTGCCATTTTTCAGCAAAAACGGGTTGACGCGAGAACTTTGGGAGATCATTATTTCGGAACACAGTTTCAAAATAATGAGATGACGAGACAAAACCCCCACTTCTCCCCGCCGTCGCCGCGCCGCCGCGAGCTCCTTGGCACCGGCCTCGGCCTGCTGGCCGGCGCCGGCCTTCCGGGCTTCGCGCGGGCCGCCGCGCCGGCCGCATTCCCCAAGGGACCGGTGAAGCTCATCGTCCCGTTCGCCCCCGGCGGGCCGACCGACACCGTCGGCCGGCTCATCGCCATGAAGCTGCAGGAGGGCTGGGGCCAGCCGGTCATCGTCGACTACAAGCCCGGCGCCGGCACCGCGATCGGCGCCGACTTCGTCGCCAAGGCGCCGCCCGACGGGCTGACCATCGGCATGGTGAATTCCTCGTTCGCGGTGAACCCCTCGCTGCGCAAGACGCTGCCCTACGACACGCTCAAGGACATCGCGGGCATCACGCAGATCGCCAACCTGCAGCTGGCCATCGTGGCCCGGCCCGACGCGCCCTTCAACACGCTGGCCGAGCTGATCACCTATGCGAAGAAGAACCCGGGCAAGCTGACCTACGGCACGCCCGGTGCCGGCAGCACCACGCACCTGGGGGCCGAGTTGCTCAAGCGCGAGGCCGGCTTCGACATGCTGCACGCGCCCTTCAAGGGCAGTTCGCCCGCGCACACCGAACTCATGGGCGGGCGCATCGACCTCGTGGTCGACCCCTTCCTCTCGGTGCTGCCCTTCGTGAAGGCCGGCCGCATGAAGCTGATCGCCACCCTCGGCGACAAGCCGGTGCCCGGCTTCAGCTATCCGACCGTTGCGCAGACCCTGCCCGGCTTCCACGTCAATGCGCTGCTGGGCTTCATCGCGCCGCACGGCACGCCGCCGGCCGTCATCGAGAAGATCCAGTCGGACACCCGCCGCGTGCTGCTCGATCCCGAGATGCGCAAGCGCGTGGAGGAACAGGGCATGGAGGTGGTCGCCTCCACGCCCGCGCAGTTCGACGCCTACGTGCAGTCGGAGATGAAGCGCTGGGCGCGCGTCATCGCCGACGCGGGCATCCAGCCCGAGTGAGCCCCTCTTCCATCCGGACACCCTTCCCATGCCCCTAGCTCTCACCCCCCTGCATCCGCATTTCGCCGCCGAAGCGCGCGGCATCGACATCGCCCGGCCGCTCTCGAGCGACGAGGTCAGGCAGATCAACGCCGCGATGAACCGCTACGCCGTGCTGGTGTGGCGCGGCCAGCCGCTCACGGGCCAGCAGCAGATCGATTTCGCCAAGGCCTTCGGGCCGCTGGACCTCGGCCTCAAGAAGGTGTTCAAGCGCCCCGAACGGCTCGAGGACGAGCGCCTGATCGACATCTCGAACGTCGATGCGCAAGGCAACGTCGCGCGCCGCGATTCTCCGAAGAACCTCTCGAACTTCGCCAACCAGCTCTGGCACAGCGACAGCTCGTTCCAGAACCCGCGCGCCGCCTATTCGATGCTGCATGCGCTGGTGCTGCCGAGCTGGGGCGGCAACACCGAGTTCACCGACCTGCGCGCCGCCTACGACGCCCTGCCCGCGCGCGACAAGACCGAGCTCGAGGGCCTGAGCGCCGAGCACTACGCGCTGCACACGCGCATCCTGCTAGGCGACGAGGCCTACACCGACGAGCAGAAGAAGACCATCCCGCCGGCCGCCTGGCCGCTGGTGCAGACGCACCCGGGCTCGGGGCGCAAGCTGCTGTTCGTGGGCGTGCATGCGCGCGAGATCGTCGGCTGGCCCGTGGCCGAGGCCCGCATGCGGCTGTCGGACCTGCTCGAGCACGCGACCCAGCGCGAGTTCGTCTACCGCCACGAATGGCAGGTGCACGACCTCGTGATGTGGGACAACCGCAGCACCCTGCACCGCGGCCGGCGCTACGACATCGCCGAGCGCCGCGAGCTGCGCCGCACCACCATCGAGGACGTGCCCGAGGCCACGTTGATGGCGGCCTGAGAAGAAGCAGGAGCGCGGCTCAGGCCGCCTGCGCCACCGGCTCGTGCGCGATCGCCATCACCTCGTGCGGCGATTTGCTCTTCATGCGGTGGTCGCTCCACACCTGGCGCCAGCGGCGCGCGCCCGGCAACCCGTTGCGCAGGCCCAGCATGTGGCGCGCGATGTTCGACCACGGCGTGCCGTGCTCGGCCGCCTCGCGCACCATGTAGTCGCACATCAGGGTCTCGACCTCCTCGCGCGTGCGCTCCAAGGGCGCCGCGCCGAAGAACTCCGCGTCCCATTCGGCCAGCCACCAGGGGTTGTGGTACGCCTCGCGTCCCACCATCACCCCGTCGAGCAGCCGCAGGTGCTCGTGCACCTGTGCATTGAGCGTGATGCCGCCGTTGATCGAGAACTTCAGCGCCGGAAAGTCGTGCTTGAGCCGGTGCACCAGCGCGTAGCGCAGCGGCGGGATCTCGCGGTTCTGCTTCGGGCTCAGGCCCTTGAGCCAGGCATTGCGCGCATGCACGATGAAGGTCTTGCAACCGGCCTCGCTGACCTGGCCCACGAAGTCGCGCACGAACTCGTAGCTCTCGATCTTGTCGATGCCGATGCGGTGCTTCACCGTCACCGGCACGCTGCTCGCGTCGACCATCGCCTTGACGCAGTCGGCCACCAGCTGCGGCTCGTTCATCAGGCAGGCACCGAAGGCGCCGCGCTGCACGCGCTCGCTCGGGCAGCCGCAGTTGAGGTTGATCTCGTCGTAGCCCCATTGCTCGCCGAGCTTCGCGCAGTGCGCGAGATCGGCCGGCTCGCTGCCACCGAGCTGCAGCGCCAGCGGATGCTCCTCGGCATTGAAGCGCAGGTGCCGCGGCACGTCGCCATGCACCAGCGCGCCGGTCGTCACCATCTCGGTGTAGAGCAGCGCGTGGCGGCTCAGCAGGCGGTGCAGGTAGCGGCAGTGGCGGTCGGTCCAGTCCATCATGGGCGCCACGGACAGGCGCATGGCGTCGAGCGCCTGGGCCGCTTCAGGGCCTCGCACTGGATCGGGCCCGGGCCCGGCGTTTTCTGGGTTCTCGTTCGGTGTCATTCGATTTCTTTGGGCGCCGCCGCTTCTCTCGCTCGCGGACGCGCAGGGCGCGAGCGTAGCGCACCCGGCCATTCCGCTCCGTGGCGACGGCGCTTGACCTCAAGCTTGGTTGAGGTTTTACAGTCCGCCGCGCTCACCCGAATACCCGCGTGGGCTTCACCGATGAACCCATGGCGGCAACGAATGTCCCGCCGAAATCAGGAGCTATGTTGATGAGGTCGTGGATCGATGCCGCGTTGGAAAGCCAACTGCTGTGGCTGGCCGCCCGGATACTTCTCGCCGTGGTCTTTGCCGCGTCGGGTCTTGCCAAGGCGCTGAACTTCGCGGGCGGGGTGGGCGAGATGCGCGCGGCGGGCCTCGAGCCGGCCTGGGCCTTCAATGTCGCCACCATCTTCGTGCTGCTGGCCGGCTCGCTGCTGCTGCTGGTCGACCGCGCCGTGTGGCTGGGCGCCGGCGCACTCTCGGTGTTCCTGCTGCTCACGATCGCGATCGTGCACCGCTTCTGGTCGCTGCCTGAACCGCGCGCCACGCTGTCGCTGTACTTCGCGCTCGAGCACGTCTCCATCATCGGCGGGCTGCTCGCGGCGGCGATCGCGAGCCACCTGCGGCGGCAGCTCGGCGGCTGAGCACCACATCGCCTGTATCGCCTATAAGACGCCGATCCGACTCCGAGCCTTTCCTCCATGCCAGAGAACCATCCCGCCGAGCCCGCCAAGGTCCTGACCGTCGGCGAAGTCGCCCGGCGCAGCGGCGTCGCCGTCTCGACGGTGCACTTCTACGAATCGAAGGGGCTGATCAAGGGCTGGCGCAGCGAGGGCAACCAGCGCCGCTATCCGCGCGAGGTGCTGCGCCACATCGCGGTGATCCGCGTGGCGCAGCGCACGGGCATTCCGCTCGAGACCATCCGCGATTCGCTGTCGCGGCTGCCCGAGGGACGCATCCTCAATGCCGCGCAGTGGAAGGCGCTGTCCGCGCACTGGCGCGACGAGCTCGACGCGCGCATCCGCGTGCTGACCCGGTTGCGCGACGACCTCGGCGAATGCATCGGCTGCGGCTGCCTGTCGATGACCGACTGCCCGCTGCGCAATCCCGGCGACAGGCTGGGCGCCACGGGGCCGGGCGCGGTGCTGCTCGACGACCCGCCTTGAGCCCGCGCGCCGCTCGGACATGGCGCGCGCACTAGACTCCCTTCGCGCATGACCCTGCTCGACACCCCCGCCCTCCGCCGGCTCGCCGAAGCCGCCACGCCCACGCGCCCCACCTGCGCCTGCCGCCTGCAGGACGCCAAGGCCTGGGAAAGCATCACCGAGGAACGCTGGCCCAAGGCGCTGATGGAACAGGTCGGCACGCTGCGCGACCCCGAGGCCTACGAACCCACGTTCGAGGAGTTCCATCCCGCCGGCACGCGCTACGACGCGCCCGAGGCGCCGATCTCGGTCGCGCACTTCCCGTACAACCGCTGCGACGTCTACCGCTGCAGGGCCTGCGCGCGGCTGGTGCTGCGCTACACCGAGTTCGGCGGCTACTACATCGACCACCGCGTGCGGGTGGTCGATGCCGCGCTGATCGCCGGCTGATCAGCCCTCGCCCATGAGGTGCGCGGCCAGCGCGCGAAAGGCCGGCATCGAGGTCGGCAGGTGCGCATGGGCCGCCAGCGGATGCGAGGCGAAGCGCGCCACCACCATCTCGGCCACCGGATCGATGTGCAGCGCCTGGCCATGGATGCCCTGCGCGGTGAAGCTGCCATGCGCGTCGTGCGCCACCCACCACATGTTGCGGTAGCTCCAGCCGGCCAGCCGGGTGTAGCCCGCGAGCGCGAAGCGCGCCGGGTCGGCGCCGCGGCGGATATCGGCCACCACGGCCTCGGGCACGATCTGCGCGCCGTTGTAGAAACCGCCCAGGCGCATCGCCTCGCCGAAGCGCGCGAGGTCGCGCAGGCCGGTGCACAAGCCGCCGCCCGCGAATTCGGCGCCCTGGCCGTCGAGCGCGAAGCTGGCGTCCTGCTCGGCGCCCAGGCGCGACCAGATCAGTTCGCCCAGCAGGCTGGCCACCGATTGCCCCGCAGCGCGCGCGATCAGCCAGCCCAGCACATCGGTGTTGACGGTGCGGTAGGCGAAAGCCTGGCCGTGCACGGTGCCGTCGCGCGCCGCGCCCACGCTCTGCAAAAACTGCCGGTAGCCCTCGGCGCCAACATAGCCCGCCGGACGCGGCAGCAGTTCGCCGGCGCGCGCATGCTTCCAAACGCCCGCATCGGGGTCGGCGTACTCCTCCGAATAGTCGATGGCCGTGGTCATGTCCATCACCTGGCGCACCGTCGCGCTGCCGAAGGCGCTGTCGCCCAGCTCGGGGATGTAGTGCGTGACGAAGGCGTTCTCCTCGAGCATGCCGTCGGCCGTGAGCATGGCGCCGAGCGTGCCCACCACCGACTTGGTGACCGACATCGCCATGTGCTCGCCGTGCGCGTCGAGCGCGCCGAAGTAGCGCTCGTAGACGATGCGCCCGCGGTGCAGCACCACGGCGCCGTCGGCATGGATGGCCTCGAGCGCCGCGAGCCAGGTCGTGGGCGCGCCGTCGCCGAAGCGCGCGAAGGGCAGCGCATCGATCTCACTGCGCATCGCGCGCGGCAGCTCGGCCACCGGCGCGTTGCCGCGCCCCACCCTGCGCGTGGGCTGCAGTTCGCGCAGGTGCGAGAAGGCCCAGCGGTTGTGCGGCGGCTGGAACACCGGGCATTCGCGCGGCCTCGTGACGGGCGCGCCGGCCGTGGGGAATCCGTCGCGCCAGCCGGCGGCCAGCGCTGTGTTGTCTTGCGTCATGAGAAGAGAAGAGGAAAAGGGTGGGTTGCGGATTCAGTCAATCGCCGAGCACGCCCATCACCCGCCGCTCCAGCAGGTCGCTGGCGCGGCTCAGGTGCAGCCGCATGCCTTCGGCGGCGCGGGCCAGGTCGCCGTCCTCGACCGCGTCGAGGATCTCGAGGTGCTCGCGGCAGGACTTGTGCAGCAGGTCGACGTTCACGAGCGGATAGTCCGAGAGGTCCGACATGCGGCGCAGCCGGTTCTGCTGCTGCACGGTGTCGAGCACGAAGCGGTTGCCCGAGAAGCTGGCCAGCAGCTCGTGGAACTGCGCGTTGGCCTCGAAGAAGTCCATCCAGTTGTAGCGCGCGGCCTGGGCCAGCAGGCTCTGCTGGCGCTCGCGGCAGGCCAGCAGCCGCTCGTGGTCGATGCGAAAGCCCGGCTCGCGCAGCGCGGCGCACTCCACGATCAGGCGAAAGCGGTAGCTCTCGCGCTCGCTCTCGACCGAGTCGAGGGTCTCGGTGAACTCCCAGCGCTGGTAGTGGCGCCCGCGCAGCACGCCGTCCTGCAGCAGCGTCGTCAGCACGGTGCGCAGCAGGGGCCGCGGCGCGTCGTAGGCCTGCGCCAGCTCGAGCTCGTTGACGCGCGTGGGCAGCTTGCCCGCGAGCCGGTCGCGCAGCAGCCGGTAATAGAGGGTCTTCTCCTCGTCCTCGGGCATCTCGCGCCGCGCGCGGCCCAGCGCCTCGCGGTCGGCCACCAGCGTGTAGCCGCGGTTGGGCACGTGGGCCAGCAAGGCACGCTCGTGCAGGAAGCGCAGCGCGGCGCGCACCGGCGTGCGCGAGATGCCGAGCCGGCTCGCGAGGTCGGCCTCGGTCATGTGCCGGCCGTTCTCGTAGCCGCCGGCCAGGGCCTGGTCGAGGATGTAGCGGCTCACGCGCTGCGCGAGCGGCGCAATCTGCGACGCTGGCGGCGCCGGGGGCGTGTCCATCTGTGCTTCGGCCATCCAAGGTTCTCCGGGGAGGAATCGCGGGATCGGCGCCGATCATCGCGCCGACTTTGTATTTTTGACCGCAAAAAACCATGTACATCTTGCGACAAAAATACAATCCACGCTCCAAGATCGGCCCACGACGACCCGAGCGCCGGGTCGCGTCCCAACGGAGAAAACCCTCGTGGCCGCAGCCGACACCCTTTCGAACCCCGACGCCGCCGCGGCGTCGCCCGCCCTGCCCGCGTCGCTCGACGCGTTCTGGATGCCCTTCACCCCCAACCGCAAGTTCAAGCAATCGCCGCGCCTGATCGTCGGCAGCGAAGGCCTCTACTACGACCTCGCCGACGGCCGCCGCGTGCTCGACGCCATCGCCGGCCTGTGGTGCGTGAACGCCGGCCACCGCAACCCGCGCATCAGCGCCGCGCTGAAGGCGCAGATCGACGTGCTCGACTACGCCTCGAACTTCCAGATCGGCCACCCGGCCGCCTTCACGCTGGCCGAGCGGCTCGCCGGGATGGCGCCCGAGGGCATGAACCACGTGTTCTTCACCAACTCGGGCTCCGAGTCGGTCGACACCGCGCTGAAGATCGCGGTGGCCTACCACCGCGCGCGCGGCGAGGCCGGCCGCTACCGCCTGATCGGCCGCGAGCGCGCCTACCACGGCGTGGGCTTCGGCGGCATCTCGGTCGGCGGCATCGGCCGCCAGCGCAGCACCTTCGGGCCGCTGCTCAACGGCGTCGACCACCTGCCGCACACGCACGACCTGGCGCGCAACGCCTTCTCGCGCGGCGAGCCACCGCACGGCCTCGACAAGGCCGACGCGCTCGAGGCGCTGATCTCGCTGCACGACGCCTCGACCGTGGCCGCCGTCATCGTCGAGCCGGTGGCCGGCTCCACCGGCGTGCTGCCGCCGCCGCGCGGCTACCTGAAGCGCCTGCGCGAGATCTGCGACCGGCACGGCGTGCTGCTGATCTTCGACGAGGTCATCACCGGCTTCGGCCGCCTGGGCACCAACTTCGCGGCCGACCTGTTCGGCGTGAAGCCCGACATCATCACCACCGCCAAGGGCCTGACCAACGGCGCGGTGCCGATGGGCGCGGTGCTGATGCGCGACGCGGTGCACGACGCCTTCATGCAGGGCAGCGTGAGCGCGGTCGAGCTCTCGCACGGCTACACCTACTCGGGCCATCCGCTGGCCTGCGCGGCCGCCATGGCCACGCTCGACGCCTACCTGCACGACGGCCTGATCGCCCAGGCTGCGGCGCTGTCGCCCTATTTCGAGGAAGGCCTGCACGCGCTGCGCGGCCTGCCCGGCGTGATCGACGTGCGCAACGTCGGCCTGCTGGCCGGCATCGAGCTGCAGCCCTGGGCCGCGGGCGCGGGCACGCACGCCCAGGCCGTGGCACAGCACTGCCTCGACGCCGGCGTGCTGGTGCGCTCGGTCGGCGACACGATCGCGCTGTCGCCGCCGTTCACGCTCGAGCGCCGGCACGTCGACCAGATCGTCGACAGCCTGCGCCAGGCCATCGCCCAGACCGCCCAGCCCACCGACACGCCCGCCTGAATCCCCGAGGACCGCACCCCATGGACATCGACTCCTTCCCCCTCTACGACATCGAGGGCGACGCCGCCCAGTGCGGCCGCCAGTACGGCCGCGCGGCCGGCGACCGCATCGACCTGAGCCTGCGCACCTACCGCGCCGCCTTCGAACGCGTGGGCCTGAACTGGGAGCGCACGCGCGCGCTGGCGCGCCGCTTCATGCCGCTGGTCGAGGCCTTCGACGCCGGCATGCTGCGCGAGATCGAGGGCGTGGCCGAGGGCGCGGGCGTGCCGGCCGAGGACATCGTGGCGCTCAACGCGCGCAGCGAGATGCTCTATGCCTTCCAGCAACTCGAGGCCACCGAGCCGCCCGACGGCTGCACCGGCGTGGTGGTCATGCCCTCGGCCGCGCGCGACGGCAGGCTGATCCACGCGCAGAACTGGGACTGGCGCGTCGAGAGCCTCGAGCTCGGCGTGGTGCTGCGCATCCAGCCGGCCCAGGGCCCGGCCATCCTGACCTTCGCCGAGGCGGGCACGCTGGCGCGCGCCGGCCTCAACAGCGCGGGCATCGCGGTCACCGGCAACTTCATCAAGGCCGACAGCGACGGCCGCCAGCAGGGTGTGCCGCTGGCGTTGATCCGCCGCGGCATCCTGCAGTCCGAGCTCTATGCCAATGCGCTCGGCGTGGTCTGCCGCAGCGCGCGCTCGATCTCCAACAACATGATCCTGACCCATGCCGAGGGCGAGGCCGTGAGCCTGGAGACCTGCCCCGAGCAGGTGTTCTGGCAGCAGCCCGAGGACGGCGTGCTGGTGCATGCCAACCACTTCAAGACGCCGGCCGCGCTGGCGCGCGTGGTCGACCGCAGCCTCGAGACCACGCCCGATTCGCTCTACCGCGACCGCCGCGTGACCGAGGCGCTGCGAAAGCGCGCCGGCGACCTCACCGAGCAGGACGTGCTCGACGCGCTGCAGGACCGCTTCGGCGCGCCGCGCGCGGTCTGCCGCAGCCCGAGCGCGGGCCCGGGCGGCGCCTCCTCGGCCACCGTGGCGACCATCGTGATGGACCCGGCGGCACGGAAGATGCGCATCGCGCCCGCGCCCTTCAAGGCCCACCGCTTCACCGAGTATTCCCTCTGAGTTCCTCCCGATCCGATCCCGACCGGCCCAGCCCCCGCCAGGAGTGTTTGCCATGAACCCACCCGTGCCCCCCGCCCGCCCGCCTTCCGTCTCGCGCGCCGCCGCCCTGCTGGCGCTCGGCCTCGCCGCCGGCACCGCCTTCGCCCAGGGCGCGCCCGGCGCCGGCCAGACGCTGCGCATCCAGATCAACTCGGACATCCGCAGCACCGACCCCGGCGGCAACCGCGACGACAACACCGACAACGTGCTGCTGCACGTCGGCGAGGGCCTGGTCGCGCTGCGCGAGGACACCTCGGTCGGCCCCATGCTCGCGAGCAAGGTCGACACCTCGGCCGACGGCCTGAGCTACACCTTCACCCTGCGCGACGGCGTGAAGTTCCAGAACGGCGCCACGCTCACGGCCGACGACGTGGTCTGGAGTTGGCAGCGCTACCTCAAGCCCACCAGCGGCTGGCGCTGTCTCAGCGAGTTCGACGGCAAGGGCATGACCAAGGTGCTCTCGGTGGAGGCGCCGAACCCGAAGACGGTGGTGTTCAAGCTCGACCGCGCGAGCGCGCTGTTCCTCACCATGATGGCGCGGCCCGACTGCGGCGGCGCGGCCATCCTGCACCGCAGCTCGGTCGGTGCCGACGGCCAGTGGAAGGAACCGGTGGGCACCGGCCCCTACAAGCTCAAGGAATGGAAGCGCGGCCAGTACGTGGAGCTGACGCGCTTCGACGGCTACAGCGCGCGCGCCGAGCCGCGCGACGGCCTCACGGGCGGCAAGAAGGCCGAGGTCGAGAACCTGCGCTTCGTCGTCATCCCCGACTCGGCCGCGGCCAAGGCCGCGCTCTACAGCGGCGGCATCGATGCCTTCATCAGCCCCAGCCCGTCGGACGTGATCGAGATGCGCGGCCGCGCCGACGTGCGCGTGGACACCACGCCCGTGATGACCATGGTCGCGCTGCTGCTGCAGACCAACGACCCGGTGCTCAAGGACGTGCGCATCCGCCGCGCGCTGGCGCTGGCGCTCGACACGCCCGAGATCGCGCGCTCGGTCACCGAGGGCCTGTCGGCCGTCAACAACTCGGTCGTGCCCTCGACCAGCCCCTACTACGACGCGGCGCAGGCCGGCGGCTTCAAGCGCGACATCGCCGCCGCGAAGAAGCTGCTGGCCGAGGCCGGCTACCGCGGCCAGCCGATCCGCATGATCGCCAACAAGCGCTACGAGGCGCTCTACTCGGCCGCCGTGCTGGTGCAGGCGATGGCGACCGAGGCCGGCATCAACATCGAGCTCGAGGTGCTCGACTGGGCCACCCAGCTCGACCGCTACACCAAGGGCCAGTACCAGAGCATGGCCTTCGTCTACTCGGCGCGCATCGATCCCGCGCTCAACTACGAGATGGTCTCGGGCGACAAGGCCGCGCAGCCGCGCAAGGTCTGGGACAGCGCCTTCGCCCAGACCCGGCTGGCCGAGACCATGGTCTCGCGCGACAAGGCGCGCCGCCAGGTGCTGTTCGACGAGATGCACCAGCAGATGCTGCAGGACGTGCCGATGATCGTGCTGTTCAACGCCAGCGACGCCACCGCCATGCGCAAGAACGTGGTCGGCTTCAAGGGCTGGGCGCCGGCCAAGCCGCGCTTCTGGAACGTGCGGCTGGCCGCCGCCGGCGGCTGAGCGGAGGCCGCGCCTTCATGCCCGCCTACCTCCTGCGCCGGATCGCGATGACGATCCCGACGCTGCTGCTGGTCTCCATCGCGGTCTTCGCGCTGATGCGGCTGATCCCGGGCGACCCGGTGCTGCTGATGCTCGGCGAAGGGGCCGACCCGGCCCAGCTCGAATCGATGCGCCGCCAGATGGGCCTCGACCAGCCGCTGCCCCTGCAATACCTGGTCTGGCTGCGCCAGGCGCTGGGCGGCGACCTCGGCGTCTCCACCACCAACGGCCTGCCGGTGCTGCCGCTGATCTGGGAACGCTTCCAGGTCAGCGCCGTCATCGTGCTGGTCGCGGTGGCGCTGGCCTCGCTGATCGCCGTGCCCGCGGGCCTGGTCGCCGCCTGGCGCAAGGACCGCCCCACCGACCTCGCCATCATCGGCGCGGCCACGCTGATGCTCTCGGTGCCGAGCTTCTGGCTCGGCCTGCTGCTGCTGATGTTCTTCGGCCAGTACCTGCACTGGCTGCCGGTGGTGGGCTACGTGCCGCTGTCCGAGAGCTTCTCGCAGGGCGTGCTCTACGTGATCCTGCCGATCGTCACGCTGGTGCTGGTCGAGACCGGTGTGCTCACGCGCATGTCGCGCGCCAGCACCATCGAGATCCTGCGGCTCGAGTACGTGACGCATGCGCGCGCCAAGGGCGTGCCCGAGTCGCAGGTGCTGCGCCGCCACGTGCTGCCCAACGCCTTCAATCCCACGCTGACCATGATCGGGCTGATCCTCGGCCACCTGCTCAGCGGCATCGCGGTGCTCGAGACGGTATTCACCCTGCCCGGCCTCGGTCGCCTGATGATCGATTCGATCTTCGCGCGCGACTACCCGGTGCTGCAGGGCTGCCTGCTGTTCACCGCCTGCATCTACGTGGTCATCAACCTGGTCGTGGACATGTGCTATCCCCTGTTCGATCCGCGGGTGTCGGTGCAGTGATGAAGATCAAGACCCATACCCTGGTGGGCGGCGTGCTGATCGCCACGCTGCTGGTGCTGGCCGTGGTGGCGGCCGTCTGGACGCCCTACAACCCGGTCGGCATCGACCTCAAGTCCAAGCTGCAGGCGCCCTCGATGGCGCACTGGCTCGGCACCGACGAGTTCGGCCGCGACGTGGCGAGCCGCGCGATGCGCGCCGCCTCCACCAGCTGCCTGGTGGCGCTGCTCACGGTCGCGCTGGCCACCGCCATCGGGCTGGTGGTGGGCGTGGTCGCGGGCTTCGTGCGCGGCTGGACCGACCGCGTGCTGATGGCCTTCAACGACACGCTGCTGGCCTTCCCGGGCCTGCTGCTGGCGCTGGCCGTGATGGTGATCGTGGGCGCCAACCAGTGGGGCATCGTGCTCGCGCTGAGCCTGGCCTACGCGCCCTCGGTGGTGCGCGTGGTGCGCGGTACCGTGCTGTCGCTGCGCGAGCGCGAATACGTCGAGGCCTCGCGCATGATCGGCAACGGCGAGATCTACACCATGTGGCGCCACATCCTGCCGAACTGCGTGGCGCCGGTCGCCGTGCTGGCCACCAGCATGTTCGGCTGGGTGCTGCTGTCGGAGAGCGCGCTGAGCTTCCTGGGCCTGGGCGTGCCGCCGCCCGCGCCCACCTGGGGCAACATGCTCTCGAGCGCGCGGCCCTACATGGTCTCGGCCGTCTGGCTGTGCGTGGTGCCGGGCCTGTGCATCGCGCTCACGCTGCTGGGCATCAACCTGCTGGGCGAATCGCTGCGCGACCGGCTCGATCCGCGGACGGAGAAGTCATGAGCGCGCCTTCCAACCCCTCTCCCGTTCTTTCGGTCGAGCACCTGAGGATCGCGCTGCGCCACGGCGCCCAGCCGCTGGTGCACGACCTCTCGTTCGAGGTCCGGCCCGGCGAGTTCCTCGCCGTGGTCGGCGAATCGGGCAGCGGCAAGACCATGGCCGCACGCGCCATCCTGCAGCTGCTGCCGCCGGGCATCGCGCAGACCGGCGGGCGCATCGTGTTCGACGGCCAGGACCTGAGCCGGCACGACGCGCAGGCGATGCGGCCGATCCGCGGCCCGGGCATCGGCATGGTGTTCCAGGAGCCGATGGTCTCGCTCAACCCGGTGCACCGCATCGGCGAGCAGATGGCCGAGGGCCTGCGCATGCACCACCGGCTGTCGGCCGCCGAGATCCGCGCGCGCAGCCTCGAGATGCTGCGCCGCGTGCAGATCGCCGACCCCGAGCGCTGCATGCAGGCCTATCCGCACGAGTTCTCGGGCGGCATGCGCCAGCGCATCATGCTCGCGAGCGTGATGCTGTTGAAGCCGCGCCTCCTGATCGCCGACGAGCCCACCACCGCGCTCGACACCCTGAGCCAGCGCGAGGTGCTCGACCTGATGGTCGAGCTCGCGCGCGACAACGGCACGGCCGTGCTGCTGATCACGCACAACCTCGGCCTGGTGGGCCGCTATGCGCAGCGCGCGATCGTGCTCGAGAAGGGCCGGCTGGTCGAGACCGGCGAGGTGCCGTCGATCCTGGTCGCGCCGAAGCAGGCCTACACGCGCAAGCTGGTCGACGCGCTGCCGCGCCGCCAGGCCGCCAAGCCTGCAGCCACCGAAACCCGCCAGCCGCTGCTGCAGGTACGCGGCCTTGGCGTGAGCTACCCCGGCGCGCGCCTGGGCTTCTTCAAGCGCCAGCCGCCGGTGCCCGTCATCGATGCGCTCGACCTCGACATCCACCCCGGCGAGATGGTCGCGCTGGTGGGCGGCAGCGGCTCGGGCAAGACCACGCTGGGCCGCGCCATCCTGCGGCTCGCGCCCTCGAACGCCGGGCAGATCCTGTTCCGCGGCGAGGACGTGCGCACCGCCGGCCGCGCCGCGCTGCACCGCTTCCGGCTGGCCTGCCAGCTCGTGTTCCAGGACCCCTTCTCCTCGCTCGACCCGCGCATGCGCGTGCAGGAGATCGTGGCCGAGCCGCTGCGCCACCTGCCCGAGCTCGATGCCGCGGCACGCCTGCGGCGCGTGGCCGAGACGCTCGACGAGGTCGGCCTCGACGGCCTGGGCGCGCGCTATCCGCACGAGCTCTCGGGCGGCCAGCGCCAGCGCGTGGCGATCGCGCGCGCGCTGGTGCGCCGGCCGGCCTTCGTGGTGGCCGACGAGCCGGTCTCCGCGCTCGACATGACGATCCAGGCCCAGGTGCTGCGCCTGTTCCAGAGCCTGCAGCAGCACCATGGCTTCGCCTGCCTGTTCATCAGCCACGACCTCGCGGCCGTCGAGCAGATCGCCGACCGCGTGATCGTGATGGAGCGCGGCCGCATCGTGGAGCAAGGCGCGCGCGACGCGGTGTTCGACCGGCCGCGCCATGCCTACACCCAGGCGCTGCTGGCAGCCACGCCGCGGCCGCTGCACGAGCTGGCCGAACCCGCCATCGACATCCACCCCGTTCCCGAGAAAGCCTTCGCGTGACCTCCCCCTTGCCCTACAGCTGGCAGCATCCCAGCGCCCCGCCGCCGCTCGATCCGCAGATCGTCGAGTTCATGCGCCTCATGGGCGCCGAGGGCGCGCGCTATCCGAAGCGCCACACCATTCCCATCGCCGAGGGCCGCGCCAATGCCGAGAAGGTGCGCGCGCCGTGGACGCAGGGCGGGCCCGAGATGGCGCGCAGCGTCGACCACCGCGTGCCCACGCGCCACGGCGAGGTGCGCATCCGCGTGCACTATCCCGCGCAGCGCGCGCTGCAGGGTGCGCTGGTCTACATCCACGGCGGCGGCTTCGTGCTGTTCAGCCTCGACACCCACGACCGCGTGATGCGCGAGTACGCGGGCCGCGCCGGCATCGCGGTGATCGGCATCGACTACACGCGCGCGCCCGAAGCGCGCTTTCCGCAGCCGCACGACGAATGCGTGGACGTGATGCGCTGGCTGGCCGCCCATGCGGGCACGCTCGACATCGATCCCGCGCAGCTCTTCATCGGCGGCGACTCGGCCGGCGCCAACCTCTCGGTCGGCGCCTGCCTGGTGCTGCGCGACGAGGGCGACGCGCTGCCGCGCGGCATGCTGCTGAACTACGGCGCCTACAGCACCGAGCTCTACCGCGACTCGGTGGTGCGCTACGGCGCGGGCGAGTACGGCCTGTCGCTGCACATGATGCTGTGGTTCTACGGCCTCTACGCGCGCGGGCCGGCCGACTTCACCGACCCGCGGCTGCACAGCCTCTCGGCCCGGCTCGAGGGCCTGCCGCCGGCCTGCATGGTGGTCACCGAATGCGATCCGCTGTACGACGACAACCGGCTGATGGCCGCGCGGCTGCGCGAGGCCGGCGTCGCGGTCAGCGAGACGCTCTACCCCGGCACCATCCACGGCTTCCTCGAGGCCGTCTCGGTCGCCGACGTGGCCGGCCGCGCCTTCGACGATTCGGTGCGCTGGCTGCGCGACCTCGCCACGCGCTGAGACGCCGCATGTACACGCCCAAGCCCTATGCAGAGGCCGAGCTCGCGACGCTGCACGAAGGCATGCGCGCCTGGAGCTTCGCCACCCTGGTCACGGTCGGTCCGGCCGGCGCCAGTGCCACCCACCTGCCCTTCCTGCTCGATGCGCGGGACGGCGAGGCCGGCCTGCTCACCACCCATCTCGCGCGGAAGAACCCGCAGCTCGAGGACCTGCGCGCGGGCCGCGAGGCGCTGGTGATCTTCCAGGGCCCGCATGCCTTCGTCACGCCGAGCTGGTACGTCAAACAGAGCACCTTTCCGACCTGGAACTACAGCGCGATCCATGCGCGCGGCACGCCGCGCGTGATCGAGGAGCGCATGGCGATCCACGCCGTGCTGCGCCGCACCGTCGCGGTCTACGACACGCCGCTGCGCGCCGAATGCGCGGGCAGCTGGGACTTCGACGCCATGCCCTTCGACTTCGTCGCGCCGCGGCTCGACATGATCGCGGCGGTGGAGATTCCCGTGCAATCGCTCGAGGGCAAGTTCAAGCTCAACCAGGACCGCTCGGAGGAGGACCGGCGCGGCGTGATCGCCGCGCTCGAGCGGCTCGGCGAGCCGCAGGGCGTGGCCGTGGCGCGGATGATGCGCGAGCGGATGGAGACCGCCACGAGCGCGTGAAGCGTCGCGGCACAATGGTCCGCGTGCCGCTTCTTCACCGCCTGTTCGCCGGCCTCGCGCTGGCCTCCCTCTTCGCCACCGCCCACGCGGCCGAGCCGCTGCTGCTCGTCACCGAGCCCGCAGTGCTGCAGGCCGCCGAGAAGTCCGGCGCCGACTTCGCCCACTGGCTGGTCGAAACACCGGCCGCCGACGGCATCGCGAGCAACGAGGTGCTGATGCGCTCGAAGGCGTGGCGCTCCATCGCCGAGCCCCTCGGCGCCAGCCTCGCGGCCATCCAGCGCCGCGACAGGCAGGCCGGCGTCGGCATCGCGAAGTACCCGCACCGCCTGTTCGACGCGCGCTGGCTCGCGAGCCCCGATGCCTTCTTCGAACTGGTGGGCGTGGCCAACCGCATGGACCGCCGCTCGTTCCAGGACGGCGCCTGCGGCGAGACCCGGCTCGTGTACCGCCTCGCCTACCGCACGAGCGCAATGCAGTCCCGCCTGCCGATGACCGTCAACGTCGAACTGCGCGGCGACGCGCCCGATGCCGACGGCGGCTGCGCCTCGGCCGCGAAGCGCTGGCAGCCGCCGCAGGCCGCGATGGCCGACGAGGCGCTGGGCCGCTGGCTGGTGTCGGCCGACGGCCCGCTCGCGCCGCAGCGGCTCGCGCCCGCACGCATCTCCCAACTCACGGTGAACCTGCAGAGCGTGCGCTGGCCCTCGGCCGTGCGGCCCGATCTCGGCGGCCATGCCGAATACATGCTGCGTGCCTTCCGCTGGAATGCCGGCGCGAAGCGCTACGACGTGGGTCCGCTCGAGAACACGCCCGACGTCGCGAAGCTCAAGGCCAGCGCGCCGCTGCGCCAGGAACTCGAGCAATGGCTTCGCCAGCCCGAGAACCTGCGCGCGCTCGACGAAGCCACGCTCAGGATCCCCGAGCGCTTCCTCGCCACCGAGGCCATCTCGGTCGCGCCGCGCGGCCTCGAGCGCCTCGCCAACCGTCCGTTCGAACAGCTCTTCCCCGAAAGCGAATGGCAGGCCGTGCCCGGCAGCCGCACGCTGCAGACGCCGCGCGCCCTGCTGCGCCGGCTCGACGACCTCAGTTGCATGGGCTGCCACCAGAGCCGCGCGGTCGCGGGCTTCCACCTGCTGGGCGTCGATCGCCGCGGTGCCTCGCGCAGCTTCACGCCCGGCAATGCGCTCGCGGTGCCGCACTCGCCGCATCTGCAGGACGAACTCGCGCGCCGTGCGCGCTACCTGCAGGCAGCGTTGACCACGCCGAAGCCCGATCCCTTCCGATCGCTCGCCGAGCCGCTCGATGCAAACACGCAATCCGAGCCGGCGATCGTCGGCGCGCGCTGCGAGCCCACGCGCATCACGGCCTCGGCCAACCCCTGGCTCGACCGCGCCGAGAAGCTGCCGCGCACCGCCTGCGAAGGCGCCGCCTCGGTCTGCGAGAAGACCTCGGTCGGCTTCCCGGGCGGCATGTGCTCGGGCCCCTACGATCCCAGGGACCCGAACGGCACGTGCGGCGGCATCGCGATCCTCAGCGACTTCAACCAGTGCCTGGCGGCCAAGCGCCCGTTCGGCGAATGCCTCGCGAAGCACACGCGCCCCGGCAAGCTGCGCAGCTGCTCGGCCACCGCGCCCTGCCGCGACGACTACATCTGCGCGCAGGCCGAGGGCCAGGCCGAAGGGCGCGGTGCCTGCATCCCGCCCTACTTCCTGTTCCAGATGCGCGTGGACGGCCACTCCTGAACGGCGGGCCCTTCACTCGTTCGCCGCCGGCCGCATCTTCCACGCCGACAGCGCCGCCACCGCCCCCAGCACCGCCACGTACGCCCCCACCGGCACGATGCTGCCGAACTTCGCGACCAGCGTCGCCGCGATGATCGGCGCCAGCCCGCCGCCGAGCGCGGCCGCCATCTGGATGCCGATCGAGATGCCCGAGTAGCGCAGCTCGGCCGGGAACTGCGCCGCGTAGAGGTTCGACTGCGGCGCGAACATCAGCGGGTAGTTGAGCGCGAGCGCCACCACCATCGCCACCGTGTAGGCCGTGAGCGAGCCGCTGCCGATGGCCTGGAACAGCGGCAGTGCCATCAGCGCCAGCAGAGCGCCGCCGAACACGTAGAGCCGCCGCGCGCCGACACGGTCGGCCAGCCAGCCGAACAGCGGGATGGTCAGCACCATCAGCGACGAACCGAGCACCAGCGCATGCAGCGCATCGCCGCGCGAGAAGCCCAGCCGCGTGACCGCATAGGAGATCGAGAACACCAGGAGGGTGTAGATCAGCGTGACCTCGGCCAGCTTGCCGCCGATGGTCAGCAGCAGCGGCCGCCAGTGCGCCAGCACCACTTCGCGCGCGGGCAGCGCGGCGGTCTTGCGGTGCGCCTTCACGGCCTCGAACTCGGGCGACTCGTCGATGCGCGTGCGGATGAAGATGCCCACCGCGATCAAGAGCGCGCTGGCCAGGAACGGCAGCCGCCAGCCCCAGTGCAGGAAGGCGTCCTCGGGCAGCTGCGTGACCAGCGCGAAGGCACCCGAGGACAGCAGCACGCCGATCGGCGCGCCCATCTGCGGCATGCTGCCCACCAGCGAGCGCCAGCGCGGCGGCGCATGCTCGACCGCCATCAGCATCGCGCCGCCGAGCTCGCCGCCGAAGGACAAGCCCTGGCCGATGCGCAGCAGCACCAGCAGCACCGCGGCCCAGAGCCCGATCGACTCGTAGGTCGGCAGCACGCCGATCAGCACCGTGCAGATGCCCATCATCAGCAGGCTCAAGGTGAGCATGGCCTTGCGGCCCAGCCGGTCGCCGTAGTGGCCGAAGACGATGCCGCCGATCGGCCGCGCGAGCATGCCGCTCGCGAAGGTGCCGAAGGCCGCGAGCGTGCCCGTGACCGGATCGAAGTTCGGAAAGAACAGCTTGTTGAAGACCAGCGCGGCCGCCGTGCCATAGGCCAGGAAGTCGAAGCCCTCGATGGCGGTGCCGGCCATGGTGGCGGCGCCGACCTTCCAGACGCTCTGCGGCTTGGCGGCCGCGGGCGCGGCGGCGCCCACCGGGGTGGCGATGGTGTTCATGCCTTGTGCTCCTCGTTGCGGTCCTGAATCGATGCCGGATGGCGCCGGTGCCAGTCGGTCGCGCCCTGGTAGGCGCGGCCGGCGCGCAGCATGGTGGCTTCCTGCAGATGCGCCGCCACGAGCTGGAAGCCGATCGGATGGCCCTCGGGCGTGAAGCCGCAGGGCAAGGTGAGCGTCGGATGGCCGCTCATGTCGTAGGGCGCGGTGAAGCGCAGCAGCTTGAGCAGGTCGCCCTCGTCGGTGCCCAGCGTGGCCATGCGTGCATTGCTGAAGCCCGCGTCGCAGGTGACGGGAATCGCGAGCAGGTCGATGTCGCTGAACAGCTTGGTCAACGCGCCGCGGAAGTTCAGCCGCTGCATCAGCAGCTTCTGCAGCTCGATGCCCGACTGCGCGCGGCCCACCTCGATGAAACCCGAGAGCACCGGGCCGTAGCGCTCCTTCTGCGCCGGATAGGTGGCCTCGTGCGCGGCCGCCATCTCCACGGCCGAGAAGCGCAGCCAGCCCGCGATCACCTCCGATGGATCGGGCAACCGCACCTCGCGCAGCGTGGCGCCCAGCCCGGTGAGCGTGGCCAGCGCCGCCTGCATCGCGGCGCGCGTGGGTGCATCGACGTCGCGTGCGATGTAGTCCGCATCGATGCCGATCCGCAGCCCCGCCGCGCCCTGGGCCGACAGCGCCAGGTAGTCGGGCACGGCATCGGGCAGCGCGGTGGGATCGTCGTCGTCGGCACCGGCCAGTGCGGCGAGCATCGCCGCCGCATCGGCCGCGCTGCGCGTCATCGGCCCCACGTGGTCGAGCGAGGCCGAGTTCTCGAACACGCCGAAGCGCGACACGCGGCCCCAGCTCGGCTTCAGGCCCGTGAGGTTGTTGGCCGCGCAGGGAAAGCGGATCGATCCGCCCGTGTCGGTGCCCAGCGAGCCGAAGCACAGGCCCGCGGCCGTGCCCACGCCCGAGCCGCTCGAGGAGGCGCCGGGCCACTGGTCCGCGTTCCATGGATTGACAGGCGCGACGATGCTGCGGTGGTGCTCGGCGAACGCGCCCTCGGTGTGCTGCAGCTTGCCGAGGATCACGGCGCCGGCCTCGCGCAGCTTGCGCACCACGGTCGAGTCGCGCTCGGGCCTGAAGTCGGCGTAGACCTCGGTGCCGTTGGCGCAGACCACGCCGGCCGCATGGCAGTTGTCCTTGACCGCCACCGGCACGCCGTGCAGCGGGCCGCGCGAGCCGCCACGCGCGATCTCCTCCTCGGCACGGCGCGCCTCGGCGCGCGCGCTCTCGGGCATGGTGCGCGCATAGGCGTGCAGCGCGGGGTCGACGGCCTCGATGCGCGCGAGCATGCGCTCGGTCAGCTCGATGGGCGACAACGCGCGCTCGCGCAGCCGCTGCGCCACCTCGGTGAGTTCCAGGAAATGCAGGTCCTCGCTCATCTCAGATCTCCTTGGCGTCGAGTTGCCGCGCGAACATCGCGAAGCTGGCTTTCACGATGCTGGGCTGCAGCAGGAAGTCGTGCGATTCGCGGGCCAGCGCCGGATCGACCAGCTTGAGCCGCCCGTAGGCACTCTGCGCGATCAGCTGGTTGCGCGCGGCGCGCTCGATCAGCACCGAGAGGTAGAGCGACTCCTCCACGCTCGAGGTGGCGGCCAGGAAGCCATGGTTGGCCAGCAGCACGCAGCGCTTGGCGCCGAGCGCGGCCGAGATGATCTCGCCCTCCACGTCGGCGATCGGCAGGCCCGGCCACTCGGCGAGGAAGGCGCAGTCGTCGAAGAAGGGCGTGGCATCCATGTGCGCGACCTGCAGCGGCTCGCCGGTCATCGACAGCGCCGACACATAGGGCGGGTGGGTGTGGATCACGCAGTTGACGTCGGGCCGGCGCCGGTACACCCAGAGGTGGAAGCGCACGGCCGGGTTCGGCACGCCGTGGCCCTCGAGCACGCGCAGCGAGTCGTCGATGCGCATCACCGAGCCCGCGCGGATCTCGCCGAACGCATGCGCCAGCGGCGTGGTGAGGAAGCTGCCATCGGCCTGGCGCACCGTGATCTGGCCGGCCAGGGTTTCGGAATGGCCCTCCTTCGCGAGGATGCGGCAGCTCAGCGCGAGCTTCTCGGCATCGCTCCAGTGGCCGACGGTGAGGCCGTCGAGCTTCAGGGGCGCGTCGGCGGAGGGGGCGTCTGTGACGGTGGGGTTCACGCGGTTTTCCTTCATCGGTGGTCGATGGCCGCCAATGTAGGAAGCGATGCCGCGCCGGGCCTTGCGCCTGCGCGCACGCGCATTGATCCAGCGCGCCAACGCGACGAGCCCCCGCCCCGCCCGCTAGTGGAAAGTCTCGATGTGCGGCCGCGGCGCGCCCTCCAGACTGCGGGCGCGGACCGCCCTTGGCACGAACCATGCACGCGGCCCGGCTCCCACCCCACCATGCACCACGACCCGACCCCGCACCTGAGCTTCGCGCCGCACCTGCGCCCCTTCTACCCGGGCGACCTGCGCGGCTACTCGACCACGCTCGACGCGCTGGTCTACCCCGGCGAACTCAGCGTGCAGCACAGCCATCCGCGCATGAACCTCGAGGCCTGCCGGCTCGTGGGCGGCGGCATCGCGGTCAGCTTCGATTCCACGCCGATGCAGGTGCGCCATGCGGCGGGCCAGTCCGGCCACGACGGCGCGGGCGAGGTGCTCGCGATGATCGCGGTCGACGGCCAGGGCACGATCGAGCAGGCCGGCCGCCGGCTGCCCTTTCGCAAGGGCGACATCGTGTTCCGCACCACGCGGCTGCCTTCGACCTGCGCGCTCGACGAATCGGGCCGGCTGGTGCAGCTGCGGCTGCCGGCCGGGCGCTTCTTCGGCATCTATGCCGACCTGCGCGACCACTTCGAACCCTCGCTGGCCCAGGCCGACTCCACGCTGGCCGAGTCGGCGCGCCAGCAGCTCGACCGCCTGTTCGCGGTGCAGGCGCAGCCGCATCCGGCGCTGGCCTATTTCTCGGAGCAGTCCTTCGTCTCGCTGCTCGCGGCCATCTACTGCGAAGCGGTGGCCGGCGCGCCGCAGGCCGGCGATGCGGGCGCGGCCAAGCGCCACGAACGCGACCGCTGGCAGCGGCTCGCGTCCTACGTCGAGGCCAACCTCTGCGACCCCGAGCTCTCGGTCGAGGCGATCGCGCGCGAGCTGTGCATCTCCAAGCGGCTGGTGCACCGCCTGTTCGCCACGCAGCAGACGCAGTACGGCGCCTACCTGCGCGAGCGCCGCCTCGAGCGCGCGGCCGAGGAACTGGCCAATGAGCGGCTCGCGCAGCTCAGCGTGACCGAGATCGCGTTCCGCAACGGCTTCAACGACCCCAGCCATTTCAGCCGCGCCTTCCGCGACCGCTTCGGCACTACGCCGGGCGGCTACCGCGCGGCCCGCCCGCTGGCCTGATCAGGCCAGGTAGCCGCCGTCCACCGTCAGTGCCGCGCCGGTGACGAAGCTGGCGTCGGGTCCCGCGAGGTAGGCCACCATGCCGGCGATCTCGCTGTCGTGCCCCATGCGGCCCAGTGCCATCAACGGTTCCAGCCGCTCGCCGTAGGCCGACTTCGGCGCCATGTCGGTGTCGGTCGGCCCAGGCTGCACCACGTTCACCGTGATGCCCCGGGGCCCGAGATCGCGCGCGAGGCCGCGCGCCATCGAGGCCACCGCGCCCTTGGTCATCGCATAGACCGACGAACCCGCGAAGCCCACGCGCTCGGCCACCACGCTGCCCGTGATGACGATGCGCGCGCCACGCTCCATGTGCCTGGCCGCCGCCTGCACCGCCACGAAGGCCGAGCGCACGTTGACCGCGAACATGCGGTCGAAGTCGGCGAGCGCGTAGTCCTCGACCAGGCCGCCGACCAGGATGCCGGCGTTGTTCACCAGCAGGTGCAGCCCGCCGAAGGCCTCGGCCGCGGCGTCGACCGCCTGCCGCACGGCCTGTGCATCGGCGCTGTCGGCGCGCAGCGCGAGCGCGCGGCCGCCCTGCCCTTCGATCTCGGCCACGAGCGCGCGCGCCGCCGCGTCCGACGACGCATAGGTGAAGGCCACGGCCGCGCCGTCGTTCGCGAGCCGCCGCACGATGGCCGCGCCGATGCCGCGCGAGCCACCAGTCACGAGGGCGGCCTTGCCGGAGAGAGATTTCGTCATGTCGACTTCCTTTTTTTAACGGATCGATCGATCCAGAATAGAGCAAAAAAAAGCGCACCCGAAACCGGGCGCGCACATACGCATTCAACGCAGGCCGCGCATCGCCATGCGCGCGATATCGCGCAGGTCCTCGACCGAGGCGCCGCCGCGGCCCGAGATCTTGAGTCCAGACAGCGTGGCCATCAGGAACTGCGCGGCCGCGCGCGGCGCGAGCGCGGCATCGATCTCGCCCGCGGCCTGGGCCTCGCCGATGCGGCCCTCGATGGCCGACTGCAGCATGCGGCCCGCGGTGTCGGTCAGCAGGCTCACCTCGGCATCGCCGCGGCCGAACTCGCAGACCGCGCCGATGCCCATGCAGCCCGGCTGCCCCTGCGCGCCGAAATGGGTCGCCATGCCGTCGAGCATGGCCGCTAGCCCCGCGCGCGGCGAGGCGCCGCCATGCAGCGCGCGGATGTGCTGCGACACATGGCCCACGGCGTACTGCTGCAGCGCCTCGAGGTAAAGCCTGCGCTTGTCGCCGAAGGTGTCGTACATGCTCTGGCGGCTGATGCCCATGGCGGCGAGCAGCATCTCGGTCGAGGTGCCGTCGTAGCCGTGGTCGCAGAACACGGCGATCGCGCCCTGCAGGGCGGCGTTGCGGTCGAAGGCTTTGGGTCGGGCCATGGCGGGCGAGTCTAGCGATTCCGGATCACCCTGTCCAAAACAGGTGATTCCGGAATCGCCCTCGCCCTTCCTCCTCAGGCCGGCACCGCCTCGCGCGCCACCGGGTCCGCTTCGGCGCGCGGCGCCACGAGGCGCGAACGCAGCGCGTCGCGCCTCACCTGCGCGGCGGCGATGCTCGCGTCCTTCACATGGCCGTAGCCGCGGATCTGCTCGGGCAGCTTGGCGAGCGCCAGCGCCGTCTCGGCATCGACCTCGTCCCAGCGCGCGAGGATGTCCTCGATGCCCGCGCGGTACTCCTCGATCAGGCGGCGTTCCGTCCTGCGTTCCTCGGTGCGGCCGAAGGGATCGAAGGCCGTGCCGCGCAGCCGACGCAGCACGGCCAGCACGCGGAAGCCCTGCAGCATCCACGGCCCGAAGGCGCGCTTGACCGGCCGGCCCTGCGCATCGCGCTGGCCGAGGATCGGCGGCGCGAGGTGGAAGCGCAGCTTGGGCGTGCCCTCGAATTCCTGCTGCAGCTTCTTCATAAAGTCGCCGTCGGTATAGAGGCGCGCGACCTCGTACTCGTCCTTGTAGGCCATCAGCTTGAACAGGTTGGCCGCCACCGCGCGCGTGAAGCGGTCGCCGCGGCCGCGCGCCTGCTCCACGCCGCGCACCCGCGCCACGAAGTCCGAGAAGCGCCGCGCATAGGCCGCGTCCTGGTAGGCCGTGAGGAAGGCCGTGCGGTCCGCGAGCAAGGCGTCGAGCCCCTGCGGCAGCTGCAGCGCCACCGGCTGCGCGGGCGAGGCCTCGCGCGCCACGGCCGCGAGGTCGAGCGCGGCGCGCCGGCCCCAGTGGAAGGCCTGCTGGTTGGCCTTCACGGCCACGCCGTTGATCTCGATCGCGCGCAGCAGCGCGGCCGAACTCAGCGGCACGCAGCCCTTCTGGAAAGCGAAGCCCAAAAGGAACAGGTTGGCCGCGATGGCGTCGCCCATGAGCCGGGTCGCGAGACCCGTGGCGTCGATGAAGTCGGCCTTGCCGGCCACCGATTCCTCGATCAGCGCGCGCACCTGGCCGGCCGGGAAGGTCCAGTCGGGGTCCTGCGCGAAATGGCCGGTGGGCTGCTCGAAGGTGTTCACCAGCGCATAGCTGCGGCCCGGGCGCATCTTGGCGATGGCATCGGGCGCGCCCGCGGTCAGCATGTCGCAGCCCAGCACCAGGTCGGCTTCGCCGGTGGGAATGCGCTGCGCCTTGAGCTGGGCCGCGTCGCGCGCCAGCCGCACGTGCGAGGTCACCGAGCCGTTCTTCTGCGACATGCCCGTCATGTCGAGCACGCTCGCGGCCTGGCCCTCGAGGTGCGCGGCCATGCCGATCAGCGCGCCGATGGTGATGACGCCGGTGCCACCGATGCCGGTGATGAGGATGTTGTGCATGCCCTCGATCGCATGCACGGGCGGCTCGGGCAGCGCCGCGTCGGCCTCGGGGCCGCGCGCGGCCACCGGCTTGATGCGCCTCGGCTTCACGCCTTCCACGCTCACGAAGCTCGGGCAGAAGCCCTTGACGCACGAGTAGTCGGCATTGCAGGCGCTCTGGTCCACGCGGCGCTTGAGGCCGTGGGGCGTGGGCTGCGGCAGCAGCGAGGTGCAGTTCGACTGCTCGCCGCAGTCGCCGCAGCCCTCGCACACGGCCTCGTTGATGAACACGCGGTGCGAGGCCTGCGGGAACTCGCCCTTCTTGCGGCGCCGCCGCTTCTCGGCCGCGCAGACCTGGTCGTAGATCAGCACCGACACGCCCTCGTAGTCGCGCAGCGTGCGCTGCACCGCGTCCATCTCGTCGCGGTGGTGGATGGTGAGGACGAAGCCGCCGCCATCGGCCGGCAGCGGCGAGCGGTCGCGCCAGCGCGTCGGGTCCTCGGCCACCAGCGCGATGCGGCGCACGCCCTCGGCCGCCACCTGGTGCGCGATGCGCGGCACGCTCACGGGCCCGTCGACGGGCTGGCCGCCGGTCATCGCCACCGCGTCGTTGTAGAGGATCTTGTAGGTGATGTTCACGCCCGCGGCCACGGCGGCGCGGATCGCCATCGAGCCCGAGTGGTAGTAGGTGCCGTCGCCGAGGTTGGCGAACACGTGGTGGCGCTTCGAGAACCAGGCCTGGCCGAGCCAGGGCGCGCCCTCGCCGCCCATGTGGGTGGTCGTGCGGTTGTGCTCGGGATAGATCGCGGTCGCCATCACGTGGCAGCCGATGCCGGCCAGCGCCAGGCTGCCCTCGGGCACCTTGGTCGAGGTGTTGTGCGGGCAGCCCGAGCAGTACCAGGCCGGCCGCGCCGGCGTGGCCACGGCCTTGCCGAGCACCACGTCCTTGGCGTCGAGGATCGCCAGCCGCGTGCGGATCATGTCGCTGGTGTGGAAGCGCGCCACCCGCGCGGCGATCACGCGCGCGATCTGCGCCACCGAGAAGTCGGCCGTGGCCGGCAGCAGCCACTGGCCGCGCGGATGCGCGCCCCATTCGCCGCGCTCGTCGAACTTGCCGATCACGCGCGGGCGCACGTCCTCGCGCCAGTTGTAGAGATGCTCCTTGAGCTGGTACTCGACGATCTGGCGCTTCTCCTCGATTACCAGGATCTCGTCGAGCCCGTTGGCGAACTCGCGGATCGAGTCGGGCTCCAGCGGCCAGGGCATCGCCACCTTGAACACGCGGATGCCGATGCGCGCCGCCTCGGCCGCGTCGATGCCCAGCTCCTCGAGCGCCTCCAGCGCGTCGCGGTACGACTTGCCCGAGGCCACGATGCCCAGCCGCGCCGAGGGCGCGTCGATGGTCACGCGGTTGAGCCGGTTGGCGCGCGCATAGGCGATGGCCGCGTAGATCTTCGCGTCCTGCATCAGCGCCTCCTGCTTGCGCGCCTGCACGCCCAGCGTGTCGGTCGACAGCCGTGCATGCATGCCGCCCGCGGGCGGCACGAAGTCCTCGGGCAGCAGGGTGCGCACGTTCTGCGCGTCGGCCGGGATCGAGCCCGACGATTCCACCGTGTCGGCCAGCGCCTTGAAGCCCACGGGCAGCCCCGCGAAGCGCGACATCGCGAAGCCGTGCAGGCCCAGCTCGATGTACTCCTCCACGCTCTGCGGATAGAGCATCGGGATCATCGAGGCCGCGAACAGGTGGTCGCTCTGGTTCGGCAGGGTCGACGAATAGGCGCCATGGTCGTCGCCCGCCACCAGCAGCACGCCGCCATGGGGCGAGGTGCCCGCGTGGCTCATGTGCTTGAAGACGTCGCCGCAGCGGTCCACGCCGGGCGCCTTGCCGTACCACATGGCGAACACGCCATCGACCGCGCTCTCGCCGGTCAGGTGCACCTGCTGCGTGCCCCAGACGGCGGTGGCCGCCAGTTCCTCGTTCACGCCGGGCAGGAACTTGACGTGGTTGGCATCGAGATGCGGCTGCGCCTTCCACAGCGCTTCGTCGAGCCCGCCGAGCGGCGAGCCGCGGTAGCCGGAGACGAAGCCGGCGGTGTTAAGGCCGTTGGCCTGGTCGCGCCATCGCTGCACGAGCATGAGGCGTACCAGCGCCTGGATGCCGCTCAGGTAGACGCGGCCGGACGTGGAGGTGTACTTGTCGTCCAGCGAGACGCTGGCGAGATCGTGGGACATGAAAGAAGGCTCCGGTAAGAGTCGCGAGAGATGCCCGTTCGGCCACCGGTAAGCGGCCTGCGGGCGGAACACGCGCCGCGGGTAAGCGGCGCGCGTTGGGGAAGATAGCGCACAGCGGAGGATCGCGGGCTCAGGCCTCCTTCGGCTGGTACCAGCGGTCCTTGGCCAGCATCACCTCGTTGTGCGCCGCGCCGGTCGGCATCATCGGAAAGCAGTTCTCCTGCGCCGCCACCTGCACGTCGAGGAAGAACGGCCCCTCGCTCGCCAGGCATTCGGCCAGCGCCGCGGGCAGCTCGGTGGGATCGCTCACGCGCCGCGCGCCCCAACCGAAGGCCTTGGCCAGCGCCACGAAATCGGGCAGCGCCTCGTTCCAGCTGTGGCTCAGGCGGTTGCCGTGGTTGAGCTCCTGCCACTGGCGCACCATGCCCATGTAGCCGTTGTTGCACAGCACCAGCTTGACCGCCGCGCGGTGCTGCACCGCGGTCGAGAGCTCCTGGATGTTCATCAGCACCGAGGCGTCGCCGCTCACGCACACGGCCAGCGCCTCGGGATGCGCCACCTGCGCGCCGATCGCGGCCGGCAGGCCGTAGCCCATGGTGCCGGCGCCGCCCGAGGTGAGCCAGCGGCGCGGCCGGTCGAAGCGCAGGTACTGCGCGGCCCACATCTGGTGCTGGCCCACGTCGGTCGAGACGATGGTGTCGCGGCCCGTGTCGCCGATCGCCTGCTGCAGCGAGGCCATGAGCCGTTGCGGCAGGATCGCGTCGGTGCGCGGCGCGAAGCCCAGGCAGTCCTCGGCGCGCCAGCCTTCGATGCGCTGCCACCAGGGCGCGAGCCGCGCGGCCTCGAAGCGCTCGGGCAGCAGCGCGAGCAGCGCCTCGAGCACGGCCGCGCAGTCGCCCACCATCGGCACGTCGACCTGCACCACCTTGTTGATGCTGCTCGGGTCGATATCGATGTGGATCTTGCGTGCATGCGGGCAGAAGCGGTCGAGCTTGCCGGTCACGCGGTCGTCGAAGCGCGCGCCCACGCAGACCACGAGATCGGCCTCGTGCATCGCGAGGTTGGCCTCGAGCGTGCCGTGCATGCCGAGCATGCCGAGGAAGGCCGGGTCGGAAGCCGGGAACGCGCCCAGCCCCATCAGCGTGAGCGTGCACGGCGCATGCAGCCTGCGCACCAGCTGCGTGAAGGCCTCGCAGGCCGCGGGGCCGGCATTGATGAGACCGCCGCCGCCATAGAGCACCGGCCGGCGCGCGGTCGAGATCAGGTCGGCCGCGCGCTGCATGCAGGCGCGCGGCGGCACCGGAGCGCGGTGCGTGCGCAGCGGCCGCGGCACGGGCACCGGCGCGCCCTGGCCCGGCAGCGCGAGCTGCACGTCCTTCGGCACGTCGAGCAGCACCGGGCCCGGCCGGCCCGCGGCCGCGATCTCGAGCGCGCGCCGCACCATCGTCGGCACCTCGTCGGGCATCCGCACCTGGTGGTTCCACTTGGTGACCGGGCGCGACATGCCCAGCGCATCGCTTTCCTGGAAGGCCTGCGTGCCGATCACCGCGGTCGACACCTGGCCGCTGATGCACAGGAGCGGCACCGAATCGCTGATCGCATCGAGCAGGCCCGAGATGGTGTTGCCCACGCCCGGCCCCGAGGTGACCAGCACCACGCCCACGCGACCGGTGGTGCGCGCATAGCCCTCGGCCGCGTGCACGGCCGCCTGCTCGTGGCGCACCAGCACGTGGCGCAGCCGCGGCTCGCCGTGCAGCGCGTCGTACAGCGGCAGCGCGGCGCCGCCCGGGTAGCCGAAGAGGGTGTCGACGCCGCAGGCCACCAGCGTGTCGAGCAGCGCCTCGGCGCCGTTGCGCACGCGCGGCGCGGTGTCGATGGCGAGCGCGGCATCGAGGGGCAGGTCGGTGGCTGCGTCGATGTCCGAAAGATTTTCGGCATCCAGCGTCAGGGCGAGGTCGTTGGGGAGGTCGAGCAGTCTCATGCCGTCAATTCTTCCGGGTTTGAGGCAGAATTTGCTTCTGATTTTTGGACATTCAGGCCTCAAACATGAAAATCAATCGCAAATCTTCGCAAGATGACGAAGGACTTTTCGACAAGATCGACATGGCGATCCTCCGGGTGCTGCTGCTCGATTCGCGCAAGACCCTGCAGGACATCAGCGCCGAGGTCGGCCTCTCGCCCACCAGCTGCTGGACGCGCATCAAGAAGCTCGAGGCACAGGGCGTGATCAAGCGCTACACGGTCGACATCGATCCGGCCAAGCTCGGCTACCAGGACTCGGTGATCGTGCAGGTCACGCTCGAGAGCCACACCGACGAGACGCTCTACGACTTCGGCCGCACCCTGGCCACCATCCCCGAGATCCAGGAGGCCTACCTGGTCTCGGGCGACTACGACTACTACATCCGCATCGCGGTGCGCGACACGCGCGACTACGAGCGGCTGCTGCGCGAGAAGCTCTACAAGATCCCCGGTATCCGGCACAGCAAGTCGCACTTCGTGCTGCGGGTGCTGAAGGAAGCGAGCATGCCGATCCTCTGAAAAGAAAAAAAGCCGCCCGGGGCCGGCAGGTCCGGCCCCGGGCGGCTCGGGCGCTCGCGCCGCGGCCTTACTGCTGCACCGTGATCGCCTTCGCCGTCAGCGAGGCATCGAAGTTCAGCATCGCCGGATACTGCGGCCAGTTCACGCCCAGCGCCGCGTTGTTCGGATCGCCGCCGCGCGCGAACGCCGCCAGGCTCTTCATCATCGCGTCCGACAGCTGCAGCCGCCCCGGCTCATTGGCCTTCGAGTTGGCGAACTTCGAATACAGCGACGGCCCGAAGTTGCCGAACACGAACGGCAGGTCGAAGGTGTGGGCCGCGCCGAAGATGTCGTTGAACGGCGCCGGCGACTTGTCCCAGTTGAACTGGTACCACCACAGCGGCACCTTCTGCGCCGCGAGCACCGGAAAGATCTGCTTGCGCAGCGCGATGAAGAAGTACTGGTTGTAGAGATCGGTGCGCGCGTTGAAGCCGGTCACCGGCGTCGTCACCGGCAGGTACTGGCCCGGGATCCACTGCTCGAGCGAGGTCGTCGGGGCCGCGTTCGAGTCGTAGTTGTAGGCCATCGAGAACACCGTCGGGTCGTCGAGCAGCCGGCCGCTGATGCCGCCGAAGGCGGGCGAGGTCGCGAGGTTCTGCGGGAACAGCTTGGTCTCGTCGCGCGTGTAGCCGGCCAGCACCGGCACCTTGAGGAACTCGCCCGCGTTGATCGCCGCGATCGGGTTGGTCGGCACCACCACGCCGTCGTTGAGCGGGTTCGAGGCCGACAGCCCCTGCGGCGCCAGCTTGTTGAGCACGGTCTGCAGCAGCGTGTCGGCGCTCTTCGAGCGCAGGTAGGCCGCGAGGTCGGCGTTGCTCTGCGACGCGATGTAGGCGGTGGCCGCGGCCGTGTCCTTCACCGTGCCGTCGGCCACCAGCAGCGCCGCCAGCAGCGCGTTGTTCTGGTTCGGCACCGTGGTCGCGGTGGCGACACCGCCGCTCAGCGGCACCAGGCGCTGGAACAGCGCGGGCTTGGTGTTGACCACCAGCGGCGAGACCATCAGCGCATAGATGTTGACCGCGCCGGCCGACTGGCCCATCAGCGTGACGTTGGCCGGGTCGCCGCCGAAGCGCGCGATGTTCGCGTTGACGAACTTCATGCCCTTGATCAGGTCGAGGATCGCGTAGTTGCCCGAGTCGTCGTTCGCATCCACGCCGGCCTTGAGCTGCGGCGAGGCCAGGAAGCCGAGGATGCCAAGCCGGTAGTTGATCGACACCACCACCGCGTTGGCCGCCTTCGCGAGCGCCGCGCCGTCGTAGACCGGGTCGCCGGTGTAGCCCGTGATGTTGCTGCCGCCGTAGACGAACACGATGACCGGCAGCTTGTCGGTCGCGGCCGCGGTCGAGGGCGTCCAGATGTTGAGGTAGAGGCAGTCTTCCGAGCCCGTGGTCTTGCCGATCGAGCTGCCGATGGTCTCGTCGTAGCGGTTGTTCTGGCCCGGGCCGTAGAGCCGACCGGTTTGCGCGCAGGCATTGCCGAGCTTCTGCGTGGTCTTCGTCGCGGTCCACGGCTCGGGGTCGACCGGCGCCTTCCAGCGCAGCGCGCCGACCGGCGGCTTCGCGAAGGGCACGCCCTTCCAGCTGTAGGTGCCGTTGGTCGCGGAGTCGTCGTTGCCCTGCACGGGTCCGTAGGCCGTGGTGCGCAGCACCGGGGACTGCGCGGGCGGCGTGTCGGGCGGCGGGTTGCTCGTCGTGGGCGGGGGCAAGGCCACGAAGCCGGCACCGCTGCCTCCGCCGCCGCCGCAGGCCGTGAGTTGCAGCAGGGCGAGAACGGCGCAGGCGGCACCGGCGCGCAGATGGCGAATCGTCATGAAGTCTCCTGTTTTTTCCAGTGGTGATGGCCGCCGGTCCCAGGGACCGACGACCATCCACGAGTCTCGGCACGGTCGGCTCCGATTCCAATGTGGCGCGCGCACACCTTTGGCCCGCGTTCTATGTGAGGGCAAGGGCCGCGGGGGCGATAGCGCGCCGATAATTGCCGTCGACCCGCGAAGACGGGACAACGAACGAGCCGCCGGTGCGCGCGGCCGTTCGATCGGGGAGAAACCGGCGGCCCACGGGTGCGCCCCTCGCTGCAAACGGCCGGCGCCCGTCCGGCGCACGCCGCGAGCCGACAGCGAGTTCCAAGGCGCAAGCGTTCGATGAGACAGGGCAACAACGACGGCGGGCGAACCGGTCGGGGGATCGCGGCCTTCTGGCGCGCGCTGCCGCTGATCGTGCTGCTGCTGTGCTGTGCGCGCGCTCCCGTCGCGGCGCCCGTGCTGCCCGGCGACCAGCCCATCCACATCACCGAAGCCGAGCTGCAGTCGGTGCCCGGCTCCGGCTTCACGGCCCCGCCGCTGCTGTCGGTCGATGCCGAACTGCCGCGCGGCGGCTGGAAACCGGTCGGCCTGCCCTACACCGCCGACCGCGAGCTCGTGCCCACCGCTTCCAGTGGCATGCGCACCGTCACCGACTGGTACCGCCTCGACCTCGGCAGGCTGCCGCCTTCGACGCAGCCGCGCCTGCTCTACCTGCCGCGCTGGAAGACCCTGGGCCACATCGCCGTGTACGGCGACGGCGTGCTCATCTACCAGTCGCACGGCAGCCCGATCCACAACGGCTACAACCATCCGCTGCTGCTGCCGCTCAATCCCGCGGCCCAGGCACCCACGCCCGCGTCGGTGCTGATCCGCGTCGACCGGCTGCGCAACAGCGGCAGCGGCGTCTCGACCGTGTGGGTGGGCCACGAGGAAGACCTGTCCTGGCGCTACCAGGCGCGCCATCTGCTGCAGGTGCAGCTGCCGTTCATGGGCAGCGCCGCCTTCCTCGCGGTCGGCGCCTTCGCGTTCGCCGTGTGGCTGGGCAAGCGGCGCGAGCCGCTCTACCTGCTGTTCTTCGCCATCTCGGCGGCCGCTTTTTTGCGCATGCTCCATTACTACGTGGGCGGCAGCTACATCCCCATGTCGGACGACTGGTTCGAGTGGATGACCGTGGCCAGCCTGCTGTGGTTGATCCTGTTCGTCCACCTGTTCCTCGAGCGATTGCACCGGCAACCCTCGCCCTGGCTCACGCGGCTGTCGGTCGGTCTGGTGCTGGCCTGCAACCTCGCGACCCTGCCCCACGTCTCGCGGTCGATCGTCAGCCTCTACCTGTTCACCCCGCTGCTCAACCTCGCCGTGCTGCCCGTGGCCGTGCTGATCTTCTCGGTGAACCTGCGCAAGGCCTACCGCGTGCAATTGCCCGAGGGCCGGCTGGTTGCGGCCTGGACCATGATCGCCGTCGCCTTCACCGGCTACGACGCCCTGCTGCAGAACAACCTCGTGGGCCCCGAGAGCGTCTACACCTCGCCC
Organism: Variovorax sp. PDC80; assembly: GCF_900115375.1. Taxonomy (NCBI): domain Bacteria; kingdom Pseudomonadati; phylum Pseudomonadota; class Betaproteobacteria; order Burkholderiales; family Comamonadaceae; genus Variovorax; species Variovorax sp. PDC80. Next base: position 196,069 of record NZ_FOWG01000003.1, read on the forward strand.
TACGCCATCATCGGCCTGTTCTTCGTCTTCTCGTACATCATGTTCCTGCGCTACACCGGCGCCTTCGCCGAGGTGGCGCGGCTCAACAAGGGCCTGGCGCACCGGCTGCGCGAGCGCGAGGACGAACTCAAGCAGAGCTACGAGCGGCTGCGCGTGGTGGAGAACGAGCAGATGCTCAACGCCGAGCGCCGCCGCCTCATGCAGGACATGCACGACGGCCTCGGCTCCTCGCTGATCGGCGCCATCCGCTCGGTGGAGCAAGGCAGCATGAGCGACGCCGGGATCGCCGACATGCTCAAGGGCTGCATGGACGACCTCAAGCTCGCCATCGATTCGATGGAGAGCGTCGACGCCGACCTGCTGCTGCTGCTCGCGACCCTGCGCTTCCGGCTCGCGCCGCGCATCGAGGGCGCCGGCATCGCGCTGCGCTGGGAGGTGCAGCCCGTGCCGCCCCTGCCCTGGCTCGACCCGGGCAGCGCGCTGCACATCCTGCGCATCATGCAGGAGTGCATCGCCAACGTGATGCGCCACACGCGCGCCACTACCCTGCGCGTGAGCACCGCGGCCACCGACGACCTCGTGTGCGTGACGATCGAGGACAACGGGCCGGGCTTCGACGTGGCCGAGGCGCTGCAGCATGGCGGGCGCGGCCTGCGCAATCAGCAGCAGCGCGCACGCGCGATCGGCGGAACGGTGGGATGGCAGTCGGGCAGCGAAGGCACGCGCTTCACGCTGTGGCTGCCGATCGAACGCGAGACCGCGCCCGCCACGGCCTGAGCCTCGGCCGCGCTGTTGCTCAGAGACGTGCCGCGGCGTTCGGCTGGCTCGGCAGGCGCAGCGTGCTGGCCTGGGCATCGGGCGGGCACGGTGCATCGGAGTAGACCGCATCGCCTTCGGGCATGACGCATTTCTGGACCTCGATGAAGGCCGGGGCGGCCTTCTTCACGGTCGCTTCGGCGCTGGCCATCGCGGTGTCCATTCTGGCGATCGGTGGCGCGACGGATGCGCGGACCGATTCGACCGGATTGTTGTTGTCGATGGTCGGGCTGGGCGCCTTCACGTGCTCCGGCATGATCGACGGCGGCAAGCGAGGCGCGCGCCCGGCGCTCTCGCGCACCAGGCTGCTGAGCGCGAGGTAGAACAGAAACACCGCGAGCAAGGCGACCCCCAGCCCCACGGCCCAGTACCTGGGCGCGCGAACGGCGCGCAGCGATTCCATCAGCGGCGCGGCCATGCCAGACCTCCGGACTGCAATGCGCCCGCCAGCTTCGCGATGCCACCCGTGCCGCTCGCGGCCCGGCCGATCAGGGCGCCGCCGGCCGCACCGGCGACGATGCGCGTGAGGAACGAACGGCTACGGCCGGCGGCCAGCAGCAGCAACACGCCGGCGCCGAGCACGATCAGGTGCTCGCCGGGGTAGTCGGCGCGGGCGGCGTCGACCTGCTTGAACTTGTCGATGGTTTGTTCGAGGGTCATGGCTGAAGGTCCTTCCTGTCTTCAGCCGTTGTACGGTTCCGATGTCGCCTGGCCTTGTAGGCGCGCGCCATCTGGCCCCTAGGAATCCACCTCGAAAACGCCGCGGATGGCGCCTCGCGGCAGTGCCGGCAGCTACTCGGGCTCGACCGCTGGTTCGGCCTGCTGCCCGTCGACCAACACACACAGCTCGAAGGGCTCGGGGCCGAAGGCGAGGACGCTCATACGCTTTTGCGATGGCCCCACCAACCATGGCGACTCATCACGGTCTTTCCGGATATCCCATGAAATGCAGCGATGCATAGGCGCCCGCCCCCGGCTCTTCCGCAACAGGATGAACGGGTCCCTTGGGAAGATATTCCATGCGATTGTTCGCGACGGCCGCCACGTGGATCTCGGCCTCGGCGACGCCATGCGTCTTCAGGAGTTCGACCACATACTCCGCCCTCGCCACGGCGAGATTGCGGCGGTGGGTGCTCTTGCCTTCCGCGCAGGACGAGCCGGCCATGACCATGACAACCAACCTGGTCTGAGGCCAAGCTCGGGTCTTCAGGAGTGCTGCGACGACTCGCGCACGCTGGTCTTCCTCGAGAGCTATGCCTTGGGGCGGGTAGCCGATCTTCAGTTCTTCGCTGGACTGGGCCGGCGACAGGCCATGGGCCGACGCAGTGAAGACAAGCAACGCAGCGCAGAACGCCCGGCCGAGTATCGAGAAGGCTGTCATGGTCTTGGATGCGTAAGAAAAACTTCATCGCCATCATTGCCGTGCCGGCGCTCCGAGCGAAGCATGACGGTTGCCGCATGCCGATGCGGCGCGCGACTCTATCAGCGCTGCGTGACGATACGTCTCGCGGTTCACGACGCGGAGCGCGACCCGAAAAAACGGACGGCCCACGCTGCAAGGTCGGTGCCCCGCGAATGCGCCTTGACGCATACTGACCGCCACCTCCAAACACGCGTTCAAAGGAAGTGATCGATGCTGAGAGGAAGCTGCCTCTGCCAAGGCGTAGCGTTCGAGATCGACGGCACGATCAAGGACCCGCTGTACTGCCACTGCTCGATGTGCCAGAAGGCGCACGGCACCGCCTTTCGCGCGCGCGGCAAGATCCTGGCGAAGGACTTCCGCTGGCTCAGGGGTGAAGAGCTGGTCCGGTTCTACGAGTCTTCGCCGGGCGACCACCGCGGTTTCTGCTCGGTGTGCGGCTCGAGTCTGATCAGCAAGCTCGATGCGAAGCCGGCCGTGTTGGGTGTCGCGCTCGGTGTGCTCGATGGCGATCCGGGTGTGCGGCCGCTGTGCCATGTGTACGTGGGGTCGAAGGCACCGTGGTTCGAGATCACCGATTCGTTGCCCCAGTACGAGACACGGCCTCCCCACAGCGCCTGATCGCACCATCCAACGAACACCGACGCATGAAACTCCCCCTCTCCAAATTCCTGACCGCAGCAATCACAGTGGCCGGCATGGTCGCGCCGGCGCCCGCCCAGCCTGTCTCGCAGAACATGGAACTGATGGGCGCGATCGCCCGCGAGATCGTGAACAGCGGCGAGCCGCAAGGCGTCGATTGGGTCGAGGTCTCCGCGATCTTCTCTCTCGATGCCGATGGCGATGTCAACGGCAGCTACGGCTACGTCTACGACGCCCAGGGCCAGGCCCATGCGGCCGCCTTTCTCGAGGACCCGATCGAGCGCGAGGTGAAGGCCTATCGCGACTGGCTGCTGCACAAGGGCAGGAAAGGCGACAAGGGCCTCATCAAGATGCTCTTTCAATTCAACCGGCAGACGCGGCGGGTCCGCGCGGATTTCGAGTACGAGGATCCCCGGCGCTGGCAGGTCACGCCGGCCAACCTCGATGCCAGGATCAAGGAGCTTCGGCCCCGTCTCGGTACCGCGGACGGCAAGTAGCGCGCCCGCGCCGAAGGCCCCGTGCGATGGCTCGCGCGGGGCCGCACCGCATCAAAGCAGCTGATAGATGCGGAAGTCGACCCGCCCTGCCGACAGCTCGTTGTAGCCCACGAGCACCAGGTCGTTGACCCACGTGTAGCGCTCGTCCGAAGTCTCGAGCTTGGGCGTGGTGCGCAGGTAGGTCTCGCCGAAAGCGAGCCGCTCGCCCTTGGCCAGCCGCGCCCTGCCGTCGGGCGGCAGCCTGGCGATGCCCTTGCTCTCGAAGTAGATGAGCGCGCCGTCGTCGGTGCGCAAGGCGCCGCGGATGTCGAGCCGGCTGATGCCGTCCGCGCCGATCACGACCCAGTCGACGCTGCCCGGCAGGAACTGGCCGTGCAGCTTCGGCCCGTCGAGCCGGCCGCCCTTGCCGATGTAGGGCACCAGCGTGCCGCGCGGCGTGGGCACGACGATCGGCGTTTCGAGATCGACCTGCAGGTCGCACAGATGGCGGATCGGCAGCGCTTCGAACAGCGGCTGCTCGAAGAGTGGCTGCTTGTGGAGGATGGCGCTCATGGGGTCAGCTCAGGGCGGCCTTGATTTCCGCGTAGTCGAAGAAGGTGTCCTTGCGCGTGACGAGCCCGTCGCCGTCCACCTCGACCACGTCCAGCGCATGGAAGCCGCGGCGCTCCTTGCCCGGCGGCTGGAAGGTCAGCGTCCAGTCGAGTGTCCAGTGCCGGTCGCCGAGCAGCAGGCGGCGCGTTTCCACGCCGAAGCCCGGATAGCGCTCGAAGACTTCGCCGAACTCCTTCAGCAACGCGTCGTTGCCCCGCACCGCCGTGCCGCGGCCGTGCGCCTGGAAGGTCGAGTCCGACGCGTGCAGCGCCACGATCGCCTCGGGGTCATGGGAGAGCCAGGCCGAGGCGTAGCGATCGGCGATGGCGGCGAGATCCAACTTGACAGGTTCAGACATGAGAAGCCTTTCGATGGGGTCGATTGCATTCGCGGAAGTCCTATCGACTCCGCGGTGCGCGAGGCGGTTTTCAAGTCGCCTCGCGAACGGTGGTGACTATACCTATGATTTTCATAGTGACAAGCGGTATGATGCCGGCAATGACCAAGAAATCGCCCCCACCCGCGTCCGCCGAGCACGAGGCGACGCATGCGCACTCGACCCTGTGCCCGATCGCGCGCGCGCAGGTCATCGTCGGCGACCGCTGGACCGTGCTCGTGCTGCGCGAGCTGTTCCTCGGCAATCGCCGCTTCGAGGAGATCCAGGTCCAGACCCAGGCCACGCCGCAGATGGTGGCGAGCCGTCTCAAGAAGCTGGAGGCCGAAGGACTGATCGAGCGCCGCCTCTACAGCGAGCGCCCGCCGCGGCACGAGTACCACCTCACGCCGATGGGCATCTCGTTCCACCCGGTGTTCCTCGCACTGCGCGCCTGGGGCGAGACATGGTGCAAGGGCGAGCACGAGGAGGTCGCGATTCGCTATACGCACATTCCTTGCGGGCAGGACCCGGGGCTGGGGCCGGCCTGTCAGTCGTGCGGGAAGGAGATGCGGCGGGAGGAACTGTCGGCGCGGCTCAGCGGGTCGTTCGATGCGGAGCGGCGGGAGCGGTTGCAGGCGTTCAAGGCGGGGCGGGTGTAGGCGAGCCCGCAGCTCTTTGCAAAAAAATCAGTGCCTGGCCGTAGATTCAGCCCCAGGCAACGAGCGTCTCCTTGCCCTCCTGCAGATTCAGAAAAATGTTCGAGTAGGGTGAAACCTCTGGAAACTCAGAACCTGGATCGCAGCGGACTTGGCAGTCCAGTGCTCCGGCAACGAACCGGGCGAAATCGACGTCGGAATTCCATCGGGTAGCACCGTGGAGAGAGATGCTTAGAAAGTCATCTTCGCTGGGCATGACCACGAGCGCCACGCGCCCGCACTCGTAGATTCTCAAGTCGGAGTTGTTCCGTGAGTCCGGGACAAGAAGCCCCACGTCCAGCACAAGAGCGGCGATCAGCGGTGCCTCGTCAGGCATTCGAACAAACGCCTCCACTTCGTTTGGCTTCTTGTTTTCCATGGCACACGAAACCCTGGGCGGTCCTGCGCTCACCGCTTCCCCCCCACCCCACGCTGAATCACCTTCCCCGTCTCGTTCCCCTCCTCCCGCCCGTCCGCATAGCGCCGCATGTAGTCGAACACCTTCGCCTGCGACACCTTCACCATCTGCCCCGCGTGCAGGTCGGCCACTTCGACCGGCTCGTTCTTCAGCATGCCGTCGATCGCATCGCTCTTCCAGCCCGTGACCTCGACCCACATCCACTCATTGCCGCCGCTGCGGGTGATGAAGGGCGCCTTCACGAGGATGTATTCGCCGGGCGCGAGGCCCTTGGCGAACGCGTCGCGCAGCACGGGCAGTTGCGCCCGGGCGAGCTTGCTGGCCGCGAGGATCTCCTCGTTGTGCTTGATGCGCGACACCGAATCGTCGGCGGCGCCGAAGGTGCTCTTGAGCAGGGCCACCTGCTGCGCCGAGCGGTCGGGGCCCGGGTAGCGGTCGAAGCCGATCTCGTAGAGGCGGTTGCGCGGATCGCCGCTCTCCCAGGTGCCCGCCACCAGCGACAGCCTCGCGGGCGTGGTGCCCTTGGCCTCCTTGTCCTTCGGGTCGCGCAGGCCGCCCTGCTTGAGCGTGCGCAGGTCCAGGTCGAACTGGCCGGGCCGCGCGATCTGCGCGCCCTCCACCATCGCCTGCGCGAAGCCGTTGACCAGCGTTCCCATCGGCCCGTTCATCGACCACGAGAACTGGCTCACCACCACGTCGGGCAGGCCGAACTTGCCCATGCCGAGCGTGATGGCGCGCGCGAGCTTGTTGTCGGCCTGGTAGGCGTGGATCACGATCTGCGAGGCGATGTCGGGAATGCCACCGGCCCAGGGGTCGACACGCCGCTTCTGCCATTCGTCGGGCGTGAACAGCTCGCGCGTCTCCTCGTCCCAGACGAAACCGTTGGTGTCGCGCGCCACCTGCAGCGTGAGTTCGAGCGCCTTGCGCATGGCCGGCAGCGCCAGCTTCGAGGGATGCGCGAAATCGATGATCAGCGCCTGGCTGCTGCCCTGCAGCGCCTCGGCCTGCTCGCGCGTGATGCCATGGCCGAAGCGCTGCAGCATCTCCATCTCGGGTGCACGATAGGTCTGTTGCACGGTCGTGGTGTTCCAGTTCGCGAACAGCACGGGGGCGGTGACCTCGGAAGGCTTCGGCATCGATGCCAGCAGCTTGGGAGCATCGCCGAGCTTGGCAAGCCGGCTGCGCAGCGTGTCCATGGGATCGGCCTTGGTTCGTGGCGCGTAGTAGATCGCGAACTGCGCGTGGACCGGGCCGGCTTGCAGCGGCGAGCCTGCGGGCACGGGGGTGCCGGGCTTGGGGGCGGTGGCGGGTGCGGCGGCCTGTTGTGCCTGTGCGAACGCAGGCAGCGGTGCAAGCGCCGGGGCGCACAGCAGCAGGGCCGCGAGCAGGAGAGGACGGAGCGACTTGGGCGGGAGGCGCATGGTTCCGAGTCTGGGTGGTGAAGGGTTGGCGGATTGTCGGGGGAGTTTCGTGACGAACGCCCAACCGATGTGGCGCACTACCCACGAGGGAGATCTGGCCATCGGCGGCAGGCCGCCATACTGCTGACTCTCAAAGCCTGTCGTTCGCGGTGCCGGCACAATGCGGCCCATTGCGCCCCCTTCGCTCGCGATCATCATGCGGAGATCTTTCGTGTGGAACCACGACCACGAGAAACGGTTTGCGTTCCCACCGTTTTAGGCGGTCGAGTGACCCATTTGCCGTTCTCCCAGCGAGCATGACCGATGACCCCGACTCCTCCCGCGCTTCCCGACCGCATCCAGACCGCGCGCCTCGAACTCCGCGCACCCGAGCTTTCCGACGCATCGGCGATCTATGCCTCGTACACGCAGGATGCGGAAGTCGCACGGTACATGGTGTGGCGTCCCCACGCGTCCGAGGATGCAACGCGCGATTTCATCGCCGCATGCGTCGCTCATTGGCACGCCGGTTCAGCCCGTCCCTACGTCATCACCCTGAAGGAAAGCGGTGAACTCGTGGGAATGCTCGAAGCGCGCCCCAAGGGCCACATCGTGAACATCGGCTACGTGCTTGCACGCACTCAATGGGGTCAGGGCCTGATGCCGGAAGCCGTTCGTGCCTTGACGGCAGAGGCGCTAGGACTGCCAGAGATATTCCGTGTCGAGGCGACTTGCGATGTCGACAACCGCGCGTCGGCGCGGGTGCTGGAGAAAAGCGGCTTCCTGCGAGAAGGTCAACTCGCCCGCTTCACGGTTCATCCGAACCTCGGTGCCGAGCCACGCGACTGCCTCCTGTATGCGGCCTGCCGGTAGTGGTGAGGACGTCGACACAGAAGTGTTGCCTTGGCTCGACGCCGGGTTCGCCAAGGTTCATGGATTGCAAGCAGGCAGAGCAGAAACGACCCGCGTTCGCGTTCGATCGCCTCAAGCCGCCTTGCGTCGCAAAAACATGTGCGTAGCCCGCTCCCCCGCCACCTGCCGCTCGCAGCTGTAGCCCAGCGCCGGCAGATCCAGTCCTTCGAACAGCGCCTCGCCCTGGCCCAGCAGCACCGGCCGCACGGCTAGGTGCAGCTCGTCGATCAACCCGGCCTTCAGGTATTCACGCACCGTCGCCACGCCGCCACCGACGCGCACATCGCGCCCGCCCGCCGCATCGCGCGCCAGTGCCAGCGCCTCGTGGATGCCACCGGTCACGAAGTGGAAGGTGGTGCCGCCTTGCATCGTCAGCGGCGCGCGCGCATGGTGGGTCAGCACGAAGACCGGCACGTGGTACGGCGGCTCGTCGCCCCACCAGCCCTTCCAGTTCTCGTCGGGCCAGGGACCGCGCACCGGCCCGAACATGTTGCGCCCGAGGATCCAGGCGCCCATCGAGGCGAAGCCCTGCTCGGCGATCTCGTTGTCGACGCCGGTCTCGCCCTTGGCCTCGCTCCCCTTCTGCATCCGCTGCCAGACCTGCGTGGGCATGAACCAGCTCATGAGTTCGGGACCGCGAACGCCCAGTGGGTTCTGCAGGCTCTGATCGGAGCCGGCGGCGAAACCGTCGAGTGAAACGCCGAAGCTGCGCACGAGCAATCGGGACATGCTGTCGTCTCCTGCAAAAAGAGGGAGGAGCAGTCTAGCGCTCGGTGCTCCTGAAAGGCGACGACGTTGTTGGTAATAAGAAGGTTCGAAAAGCCGAACGCGTCACGGGGTCGGCTAGGATGAAGAACGCGTCCCGGGTCTGCCATGGCTCGGGAAACCATGAGATTCATTCGTTGGCCTGCCGCGCTCGCGCCGGCACCACCCGCTCCGAACAGATCCCCATGTCCCTGCGCTCCCTCTTCTCATCGCTCGGCAAGAGCAAGCCCGCCGCCCCCCAAGCCGAGACCGTCCACACCACCCAGGGCTGCCAACGCTTCGGCCACCCCGAGTTCCGCATTCGCGTCAGCAACAAGGCCATTCCCGATGCGGACGTCGCCTGGTTCCTCCACTTCCTCGAAAGTCGAGTAGCGGAGGGAGAGACGTTCAGCGGCGGCCAAAGCCTTCAGGTCGGCTGGATGTACACCATGATCGAGGAGACTGACGACGGTTTCTTGCGGATCACCGAGCCGGACATGCAGCAGATCCCCGTGCGCTTCATCGATTCGGTGGACAGCACCTTGATGCACCTGCGCAACCAGAAGGACGTCGTCGAGAGCCTCGTCGCGGAGGTTGAGCCGGAGTTTCCTTCCTTGCAGAACAGCGTCGTGGTGCACGTGGACTACAAGTCGGCGTCGCGCATCCTACTCACGCGCGCGGAACCTCATGACGCAAGCGATTCGGGCTGGTGGCTCAGCGATCTCGACGACAAGGAAGGTTCTCAAGACCCGTCGCGCTTCAAGAAGACCTCGCTCTATCAACTGGCCATCGACCGGCCTGACTTGGTGAAGTTCTTCGCCGTGCCGGCGGAGCTTCAGGTCTACATCAACGGGCCGGTCATCACCGTGCTGGGGCCCGAGAGCGAGATTGAGCAGAAGCCCGGCTCCTACCTGAGCGAACTGAACCGCGCCAGACAGGCGCACGCCTGACAAAGGAACCCCAGCCATGACCATCAAGCGAATGGACAACGTCCTGATCGTCGTTGACGATCTCGAAGCCGTGAAGGCCTTCTTCATCGAACTGGGCCTCGCGCTCGAGGGCCAGACCACGGTGGAAGGGCCCGACGTCGGCAAGCTCGTCGGGCTCGGCAACGTGAAATCCACCATCGCGATGCTGCGCACGCCCGACGGGCAAGGCATCGAGCTCGACAAGTTCCACACGCCTGAGGCCGTGAGGTTCGGGCCCGTGGAAACGCCGGTGAACGCCCTGGGTCTTCGCCGCGTGATGTTCGCCGTCGATGGCCTCGATGATGTCGTCGCGCGCATCAAGGCCCATGGTGCCGAGATCATCGGCCAGATGCAGTATGGGGAGTCGTACCGGCTCGCCTACATTCGCGGGCCCGAGGGCATCATCGTGGGGCTGGCCGAGCAACTCGGCTAGGAGCTGGCACACCGCTCAAGCACATACTTTCTCGAGTCAGATGATTTCACTCCGCATCGATCAGTTCGAATTCGACGATCCTGGCAGCGAGGAATCCCTTGAAATCGATGTATCGGGTCGATTCAAGTTTCCACACCCGAACGTGAAGGCGTTTGTCGAATCGACCGTCGACTGCCCAGATCGACGTACCGCCGCATTGCGACTGGCCTGCTTACCTTCTGTCGAGGGAGCTGTGGAACGAAACGCATTTGGTCATATGCGCGCCAACGAAAATTCATTCGATACCGCTGGTCGACAACGGCTTAAGCGCCCCGATCAAGCAAGTCAGGCGGAGCATCCAGACTCCCTGCCGGAATCTCTTAAAGAGTTCCGGCACAAGCACCACTTTCCTCGACGCACGATGCCTTGAGCCACCGACCGACTCGCCTAGAGGGAAGGCCAATCCCCGAACATACAGGCGGCACCGAGGCGCCGTTCCAAGATGACCACGTCTCCATTCGCTAGTGCTCCCGACCATTTCACACTCTCCCTCAACCGCCACATCGAAGGCTTGGTCATCACACCATTCGAATCAGACTGGGGCACGACTGACGAGTTGCTTTGCAGATTTCGCGGCGTCCTGATCGGTGGGTCAACAGATGAGGAGCCACTTGTCATCCGACTTGCACCGACCCTGGACCGGCGGCGTACATACGATTGGCCGTCAGGACAGGATTTCCTTGAGGCAACGTTGGCATTGTTAGCAGTGGGTCATGACTGGTGGTTGCGCTGCGAGGGGGATTCCGATCAAGTAGCGCCAGACCAAGTGACAGAATTTCGACATCTGCAGTCGCTCGTGACTCAGGTTGTCGAAGTTTGTTGTTCCGGAATCGGGGTTTTTCCAACCTTTGTCGCAAGCGCTTCCTCTTCTGACGCGAACTGACCAGTTGCGGTCGATTCATCTACGAATGCCTTGCCGGCCCGATAGATATCCGCCACTCCTCCAGCACTCTCTCTCCGCTCTCTGCAGGGCCACGCATGTGCGTCTGGCCGGTATATAAAAACCCCTGCCGCCCGCCAAGCGGACGACAGGGGAAAACAGGCCTCAGCCCCTCAGCCCAGCACCTCGGTCACGATCCCCGCGCCGACGGTCTTGCCGCCTTCGCGCATCGCGAACCGCATGCCGTTCTCGATCGCCACAGGCTTGTTCAGCTCGAAGCTGATCTGCGCCTGCGCGCCCGGCTCGACCAGGCCGGTCTCGGTGTCGACGCGGATGACACCCGTCACGTCGGTCGTGCCGAAGAAGAACTGCGGCTGGTAGCCCGAGCCGAACGGCGTATGACGACCGCCCTCGTCCTTGCTCAGCACGAAGACCTGCGCACGCCCCGTCCGATATGGCTTCAGCGCACCGGGCTTCACGACCACCTGGCCTCGCACGACATCGTCGCGCTTGACCCCGCGCAGCAGCAGGCCGACGTTCATGCCGGCACGTCCCTCGGCGACGTCCTTGTGGAAGGACTGCACGCCGGTGACGACCACCTTCTCGTCGCCCACCGAGCTGAGCCCGACGATCTCCAGGCTGTCGCCCACGCGGATCACGCCGCGCTCGACACGGCCGCTGATCACCGTACCGCGGCCCGTGATCGTGTGCACGCCTTCGACGGGCATCATGAACGGCGCGGCGTAGTCGCGCACCGGATCCGGAATGCGCGAGTCCAGCGCGTTCACGAGCTCGACGATGCATTGCACGTCGGCACCTTCGAGGTCGCCGCGTTCGGCGGCAGCCAGCGCCTTCAGCGCGCTGCCGAAGACGAAGCTGGCGTCGTCGTAGCCGTGCGTTGCCAGCAGCGCGCCGATCTCCATCTCGATCAACTGCTCGATCTCCGCGCGGTCGCTCGCGGCCACCAAGTCCATCTTGTTCACGAACACCACCATGTGGCCGACGTTCACCTGGCGCGCCAGCAGCACATGCTCGATGGTCTGCCGCGCGGCGCCTTCGGTGCCGTCCACCAGCAGGATCGCGCCGTCCATCTGCGAGGCGCCGGTGATCATGTTCTTGATGTAGTCGGCGTGACCGGGGCAGTCGATGTGTGCGTAATGGCGGCTTTCCGACTCGTACTCGACGTGCGAGGTATTGATCGTGATGCCGCGCTCGCGCTCTTCCTTCGCGTTGTCGATCTGCCCGTAGGACAGCGCACGGCCACCGATGCGAGCGGCCTGCACGAAGGTGAGCGCAGCCGTCAGCGTCGTCTTGCCATGGTCGACGTGACCGATGGTTCCGACATTCACATGAACCTTGTTGTTCATCATTTCTTTCTCCAGTTTCAGAGTTGAAAAGCCGATGCGATTCGCTGGCCAGGTGAAACGCTCGGCGGGTTGTCGGTGCGCGCGCACCAAACTCGCGATGCCCGCCATGCGGGCGAAAAAAAAGCCTGCCGGGTGGACCACCCGACAGGCTTTCTTTTCGGCCTGAAGGATGGACCTCCAGGCACACGAGGGCCTAGAAGCTCTACACGAACCACTCCACGGAGTCGACGCACGGCACCGCGCCGGCAGCGAATGCGGCGGAAAGAAGACGTTCTCGTTCGAGGCTCATGTCCGGATCTCCAAAAGGGGCAGGCGAAAAACAAAAAAACCCGGTGGCTCGAGGCCTACCGGGTCTTGTGGAACACGGAGGCCGAGCCTCCAGGTGTGAAAGGCTCTAGGAAAGCGGTTCTGCGAATTCGGCACGCAGCGAGACGGCCGCGGCTTCGCGGGTCTTCGGTGCTTGTTCGGTGGTTGGGAACTGCTTCATGGTGTTCTGGTGCGGCTTTTCCTACCGCAACGCAATGGCGAATCAATGTTTGGGTACCGAAGGCTAACACTGCTTTAGAAAGCCGGCAATTGGAGCGTTGCGTACGCGCCGCAGCAACGAAAAGACGTCCCGCTGAGGTTGCTGACGGGTCTCGCTCGAATAGAGTCCGCCGAGAGCAAACCTACGATCCGACACAACGCTCAACCTCATGATGCTACGAAGCTTCTATCAATGCAGCAGTTGTCGCGAGCGGTTCGATGTCGCGCCTAGCGACGGCTGCTATCACTTCAACTTCGATCGCACTCCATTTGGTTCGCAGATTCCATCCAGCGAGTTGTACAGGGTCCCTGTCAGGCCGTGCTGGTGCAAGGACTGCGCAGCGGTTGCATTTGCCGAGGACATTCCAGCGGTGCGCGTGTTCGAGGAGGCCTATGCAGCAGTCCGCGCGGGTCGGCCGGTGGAGTTCCCTCTCGAGACAGGACATCTGGACCCGCCACTTGTGCAGGAGCAAGTCGCAACGTATCTACGGTGGCGACTTCTCCGCCGCCATCCACCTCGTTCGCTCTGTTGCGGCGGGACCAACTACTTGTTCATGGATGTCCCGCAGCCCTTGTTCAAGCACGAGGGATGCGACTTCGGGTTCATCGAATCATGGGGATTCATCGGTGGTGGAGTTTATAGGGCACCGACTGCGCTGAACCCCGCGAACATCCGTGTCTACAGCGAAGAAGGCGACCTGATCGGCCTGCTGACCTGGCAACCCAATGGTCCGGGTTCATGGAACGTAATCCCCGCCGCGTACGAACCACGCGAGCGGACAGATGAATGTTGATACTGCCTGCGACATTCATCGCGACCCGGCGGTAGTCCGGCTCGACGGCGATGACCGACGCCGGCCGCGCACGCCCACGATGGGAAACAAGCGCGCCCGCGTCGTGTAGAGTCCCCCCACCCGAGTCCACAAACTCGACGCGTAGCAAATCGCACGCCCCCTCATCCAGCCCCAAAGGCCCGATGAACCCCAGCTCCTGTTGACCCGACGAGAGCCACCACGTACCCATCCTCGACGGATGGCTCTTGTTGTCAGGTCACCGCATCCCCGCAAGAGGAATGCGCGCAAAGGAGTTGCCCCGTGCCGCCCCATCATCGAAACGCCCCACCCCTCTGGCTGCTGATAGCCCTGTCGGCGCTCGGCGTTCTGCCGCTGAACATGTTCGTTCCTTCCCTGCCGAGCATCGCGAGGGAGTTCGACGCCGAGTTCGCGACGGTCAATGTCGCCGTGGCCGGGTACGCCGTCGTCACCGCGTTGACGCACCTGATCGCCGGCGCGCTGTCCGACAGGTTCGGGCGTCGGCCCGTGCTGCTGGTCGCGCTGCTCGTCTTCGTGATCGGCTCCATCGGGTGCTTCTTCGCGCACAGCATCGAAGTGTTCCTGGCCTGCAGGCTGCTGCAGGGTAGCGCCATTGCCGGATACGCCATGTCGCTGGCCGCGATCCGGGACACGGCGGGCGAAGGGATGGTCAGCCAGATCGGCTATGTCTCGTCCGCCTGGGCGATTGCCCCGATGCTCGGCCCCACCGTGGGTGGCGTCCTCGACAGCTGGCTGGGCTGGCGCGCCAACTTCGCCGCTTTCGCGCTCATGGGCGCCATGGCGTTTTGCCTGGCGCTGCGCTGCCTGCCGGAGACCCACCACCATCGCTCCACGGCGATGTCGAAGCAGCTCGGCGGCTACGGCCAGTTGCTTCGCTCCGCGCAGCTTTGGGCTTATGGACTCTGCATGGCCTCTTCCATCGGCACGCTCTACGTCTTCATCGGCGGCGCGCCAGCCGTGGCCATGCAGACCTATGGAACCTCCGCCGCGATGGTGGGCGCCTACATGGGACTGGTTCCCGCGGGCTTCATCGTCGGAAGCTTCACGCTCGCGCGCTGCGGGCAACGGTGGCAGCCCATCCGGTTCATCATTGCAGGGCGGCTGTTGACTTGCGCCGGCCTGCTGGCGGCCGTGGCGTTGGCGGTGCTGGGGATTTCTCATCCACTCGCGTTCTTCGGCCCCTGCGTGTGCGTGGGACTCGGCAACGGATTGACGATGCCCGCGGCCAACAGCCGGGTGCTGTCGATCCACGCGGGCTTCGCAGGCACCGCCTTGGGCCTGGCTTCGGCCATGACGGCCATCGGTGCCGGTGCCATCGCCTTTGCGGCCGGGCTGTTCGTCGACGAGTCCCATCCACGTACCGCCCTGCTCGCGGCAATGTCGACCACGTCGCTGCTCTCGCTGGGCATCGCCGTGTTCATCGCTCGTTCGGAGCGGCGGCAACGGTGCATTCGATCGCAACCAGACTGAGGCTTTCCAGATGAACGTCAATCCGACCACCGATCCCACGCTTCGTGTCGCGTTGGTCACGGGGTCCACTTCCGGCATCGGTGCCACCATCGCGCGCAAGCTGAATCACGCGGGCTATGCCGTGGTCCTTCACTCTCGAAGTTCCGCGGAGACAGGTCGCGCAATGGCTGCCGAGATGAAGCAGGCCATCTATGTACAAGCCGACCTTTCCTCGGAAGCAGACAGGGTGCGGCTCGTCAGCGAAGCAATCGCCGCGTGGGGCCAACTCGACGTGCTGGTGAACAACGCCGGCATCAGCAAAGTCATTCCGCACGCAGACCTCGCCGCCGCCACTGCCGCGGTGTGGCACGAACTCCACGAGGTCAATGTCGTGGCGCCGTTCCATCTGGTTACGTTGGCCGAGTCGGCCTTGCGCGAGGCCGCCCTGCGCCGTCGCGCGGGCTGCGTCGTCAACATCAGCTCGCACGCGGGCGTTCGCCCCAAGGGCGCATCCATTCCCTATGCGGTCAGCAAGGCCGCGCTCAATCACATGACCCGCCTGCTCGCACTGTCGCTGGGGCCGGACATTCGCGTCAACGCCGTGGCGCCAGGTCTGGTCGACACGCCGCTCACAGCAGACTGGACCGCCGCACAGGCGCTGTGGCGCGAGCGTGCGCCCATGCACCGGGCCGCCAGCCCGGACGACATCGCACACGCCGTTGCGATGCTGGTTGCCTCGGACTACCTCACTGGCGAAGTGCTGCTGTCGGACGGCGGGTTGAATCTGACCTAGGTGGGGTCGCAGGCACCTGTGATGGCCGCCGGCACTTTGCGTGAGAAGACTAACCGGCCTTCGAAGGAGGCTTCGCAATGAAGGCCTGCTTTCCGTGCCGATCGAAGCCGGCCGACTCGTAGAACTTCAACGTCGCCTCGTCCTTGCGGCCGGTCATCAGCATCACTTTGTAGCAGCCTGCAGCCCAGGCAGTGTCGAGCGCTTGGGCCAACAAGTCTTTTGCGTAGCCTCTGCCGCGGTACGCCGCATGCGACACCACGTTCTCGATGACCCCGTACGGCCTGCAACCGCGCGTGAGGTTGGGGATCAAGGTCAGATTGCAGCTGGAGACCAGCTCGGCGCCCTCGAATCCCCCGAAGTAGTGGAAGTGACGACTTGCCAGGATCTCCTGCCAGACTGCCTCGACGACAACCGGGGCGGGCCGCGGATCGTCCGTCTCGTGAAGGTGCTTGTAGAGATCGAGCAACGCTGGCAGGTCGGTCTCGAGGAGCTTGCGAGTTTTCATGTTCGGCGTGGACAGTGGGTCGAGTACCTTACAGCGCGCGGGCCATGTCCGCGATTCTCGCCAGTACACCCGCACCAGGCCAGCACCACGCCGCCGTGGAGATCGCTGCAATCGCGACATAGACCGCCCGTTCCGTACTCCCCAATGCAGGCGCCGGGAGAATGCACACTGGGAGAGGTTCTTGCGCGACGTCTTGCAGCGACTCCGAGCAGGTACCCAGGTCGGCCGCCGATAAGCGAGGCAGCCTTCCGAGACGAGAGCCGATCAGCGTCAGCAGCAGCATCGGCCACCAGAGCAGCGAGATCAACAGCAACGCGGCTGAAGACAGCACCCTCCCCAGCACGGATCTTTCATCCCATGGCCGATAGTTCGTCATCTGCGTCCACAGGTTGTTGCTGAACTCCTCCAACAGCGGCCTTCTGATGCCTTCCAGGCATTCGACCTTCGGCAGCCACTGCCAGTCGCCGGCCATGTACCTGCGCAGAAACTCGTAGTGCGCGAGGCAATCGGCGGGGCTGTTGCTTGCGTTGCTCACGAGGAGCATCTTCGCGGCATCGACTTCCGTTGGCGCCTTCAGGCAAAGACGGTAGCGCAGCGCGCCGCCCACCGTGATTGAGTCCACCTGGGGAACCAGTTGCGCCCACGGCGCCTCGATGCGCTCCCTGCCCCTGAGCTGAACGACCTTGCCGGTCGCCCGATTGAAGAGCGTAGGAAACGCATAGGGCGCGGTCACTGCCTGCACCAGCGCGGCAACTGCAATCAGCGCAAACACCGCGATCGATACCGACATGATGAGCACGAAGGCCGTGTCGGCCGTGTCTTGTCGAAATGCGTCGGCGAGCATCGAGCAGAACCACGCCGCGATCCCCAGCGGCATGAGCCCTAGAAAAAGAGCGATGCTCTTGATCGCCGAAGACATGTTGCCGTGCGGCAGCGTCTGCAGCCGTACCGAATCCATCGACAGGACAAGCCCATCGCCGGAAGGGGCCGGCGGCACGGGGTCGACGTCCAACTCCTCATCCTCTCTGTTTTGACGATGCGCAAGGTGGGCCCGATGTTCTCGCCAGATCGGACATAGGCGGCAGCCGCCCCGCAGACCTGCAGGCAGCCCGCTCATCTCGGGCACCAACGAAGCTAGCTTCTTTTTCATGAGCCTCCCAGTGCCTAAAGTCATTCCTCTGTGCGACTCGCGAGTTCTGCCACGGTTGGCCTTGTCCGATGGTTCCGATGCGGCGATCATTCCTCGCGCCAGGTACAAGAAATCACTGACGCCACACACCGATGACTGCAAAGCGATTCCCCACGATAAGCATTGCGGTGACGGTGGTCCTGGCCGTCGTTCTCACCGCATCCAACACGATATACGAGCGCTACTGCGCCTTCGGCTTCGGTGGCTTTCAGTGCAACGATCCCGTTTCCGGCTATGGCAGCGCGCTGATCACGACATCACTGGTCTCCATCGCCCTCCTCGTCGTATCGGCGGCAATTGCGGTATGGAAGCTCATCGCTTGGGCTCGAAGCTAAAAACGGCGGCCTACAGCCATTGCTCACGTTGGGCCTCAGGCAGCAGCGAGGCGGCAAAGGCCGGCGTGACTTTCGATACTGGCGCACGCCAGCCGCCGTGCGCACAGTGACGCGCTGTGACATCGCACAAGAGACTCCGATGGCTTCTGGCAGCCATATGCCTGGGCATCATGGGCATGCCGTTGTCCCAGACATCGGCGTGCGCGCCGGCCGCCCCTCGCGATCCGGGGTGGCAAGGCATCGTCATCGAGGCACCTCCCCTGGTCCGGACGAAGCCTGGCCAGGCCGCAGTTGTGTGGGTGTGCGGGCTGGCAGTCATGCCCATCGTCGTGCCCGCCCCGCCCGAGATGAGGCTTGTTGCGGTCAACAGCACCACCGGCCAGCGCTACGCTGGCCCCGTTCCCGCGCCGACACCGCAGGACAACGAGATACCCAATCCCATGCAGCGCCCACCCAGGCAGCCACATGAGGTTTTCGGGATGACGGGACAGGTGCGCTTCTACCTGGACCTGATGGCGGTACTTCGCTTACCTCAGAGGAATGCGGACTACCGGGTGCATGTTGAAAGAGGCACGCTTTCGTCCAATGAGGTACAGGTGCGGGTTCGAGTCGCCGGCTGAGACAACCGCGGCGAGCCCGTCGAAAGATCCGCTGGACGCCGTTTCGTCTTCGGCGGCGCGACGACTTCAATCTGGCGAAAGCAAGGCTCGGCAGCTTGCGCACCTAGCCAGACCGCACGACGAATACCATTTTTCAACGCCCATGTGCGTCGAGTCTCTTCCTCGTGCTCTTTGGCGCGTTTGAAACCCGCTGCGAGAGGGAGCTCAGCCAAGAGTAGCCGTTCGCGCTGGCGGCAAACTCGGCCATGATGATCCCTGGAATTGATCCGCGGTCTCTGGAGCCGAGCCCAACAGGAGCAACGATGAATGATCGCAAGAGCGAAGTGACGATAGATCTGATCGACGTAGCCAGTCCACTCGAACTCCAGCAACGGCTCTCGACATCTCTCGAGTTTCCGGGCTGGTACGGTAAGAACTGGGACGCTTTCTGGGACGCCATCACCGGCTTGGTGGACATGCCGCATCAGCTACGACTGGTCGGATGGCAGACTCTCAAAGACCGCCTGCCGCTCGATGCCGAGTTGCTCCAGGCATGTCTCGAGAGGATGCAGAAGGAGCTGCCCGGCTCGGCTTCGACCGTGGTCTACGAGAGCGAACGCGATGCCCTCCCCGATGCAGTTCGGTCGGGCGGTCGAGTGAAAGGTCTTTGATGTCAGTCCTCCCCCGAGGAGTTCCGGGCAACGATCCACCCGGCGTTGTGGACGCAAGCTTCGATCGCTACAGCGGTGGCGAATTCGTCGGCAAGAAGCACATATTGCGGTCGATCCCGGCCGCGCTGGAGCGGGTGCTCCCGGACTTCCGCTACATGAGCAGCATGGCCCAGTACCGGCGACCATTCGAAGGTGGAACCAGCTACATCATCCTCGGCGTTTCCAAGATGGTCCTGACCCTCGATTTCGGCACGAACATCGATGCAGTGGAGGACATCAGGAAGCACCTTTTCTCATGCACTCAGGTCAAGAACAGCCCCAACACCATATCGCTGAGAACCGGGACCATGGGACTGGACAGCACACGATGGCGACAACCTGAACACGCGATCTGGCCCATCACGGGTTCCGAAGGCTTGCAGCTCGCTGGGCCGGAGATCGCTGCTGTCGTCGAAGACATTGTTCTGCCGTACCTTGCGCGTCACGAGCAGCCCGAACATGTCCGAGAGACGCTTCTGAATCATCCGGGCAATGCATCTGGCGCCCACCTCTACCGGGCAGTGCCTTTCGCCATCGATGTGCTTCGCGGAAGAATGGATTGGCTCGAGGATGACTTTGCGCATTACAGAGCATTGCTTCCCTCCCACGGTGCGGAAGCCCACTCCGCCCTCGAAGAACGCTACAAGCTCGCGAAAGAGGCCATACGGGTACGCGGCTGACGCTCCTGCGCTATTCGATGCGTTGAAGGCCGGCCTTCAATGGAACCGCATCCATTTCCCCTCAGGCCATCTTGGTGACTTCGCACTGAGTTTGCATTCCACCACCTTTTCCGCGCTCTAAATCTCTACCGCTGAGTTTTTCAATCCGAGCAAGGAGAACGGAAATGACGAAGACAAAAAGAGCGCGCTATCGTGCAGGATCGCTCCCGACGGCAATAACCTTCAGCAACTCGATGAAGCGAGGGCTGTCGTAGTTCAGAGATGCCACGAACTGTCGGGCTTCAACCCAGGTCAGCACCTGCACCACTTTGCCGCCATCCACCCCTTCTAGATAAATCACTGGTGGATGGTGGGTAGACCGCCTACTCCGGTGGAGTTGGACCCGCAAGAACAGTTCGTACCAACGCCCGTCATCCGCGTCGAAGCACAGGCTGTAGGAACCCCCATCCCGACAGACGTCGACCTCCCAGATCCTTTGTACGTTCACGGCGATTTTCGCTCTCGATCGCTTTTTCTGACCGCTACGGGACAGGCGCGTAAAAGACAACCGTCAGATCCACGTCGTCGACGATCGCAAGGAGTCCACATTGTGAACATATCGCAACGATAGGCGACTGGGCGACGATGTGGTCCAAGAGAGCATCAACACTCGTCGACTCGCTTGCAACATCAGTGAGCTCTTCGGGAACCAGCAAACGCAGGCCGCTTCCTTCATAAAGGTTCTTGCGGATCAACGCACCGCACCGACACTCGAATTTGCTTGCCATGGATCGTGAAGGGATTTTGAATTTCCTGCGCAATTATCTCAGTCAGCGTTCGCTGACGCTGGTTTTCCCCCGTCAAACTCCCTCCGTCAGTCGCGCACCACGCGCCCTCCGACCGTCAACGGCAAGGCCACTTTAGTGACTTCGCACCGAGTTTGCATTCAGCCCTTCTCCACGCCGTAAATCTCGACAGCAAATTCCCCTACCCCAACGACCCGCCATGTAGGCAAGGAAGGCAGCACGCACGACACCCTGAACGGATAGATGAACGAATCAACCGCTGTGCTCGCACCGCTGGCAGGCCTTCGCACACGTTTGAGCTACTACACTCGCTCGCGTGGCAGACAGTCTGTTCATCCCCATCTCGCAACCGCCCGCCGACGTCTTGGAAGTTGAGTCGCTCGTCGCCGAGGTGTTCCTCGAACTGGGGAGAGCGCCTCCACGGTTGTCTCTACGCAGAAATGATGACGTCCTGGCTACCAACTTGATGACCTCCTTCCTCATGTTCGAGGGAGAAGGCCCCAACGACTTCTGCTGGACCTCCATCAGCGATGGTGCCGATAGAGATCACGGAAGATTCCAGTCGACCCTACATGGTCAACGTCACCACCCGAGGCGACTGGAAGTTCGGAGGCGCCGTTGCATATGCCTTCTGCAAGCACGAGGGAAGCTGTGTATTCAACGATTCAGGGGTGCTCGATGGCTCACCTCGATTCGACGCCGATTCGCTGCGAAACGCACTGCTGGCTGATCCCTGAGACGGTCGGGACGGTGAAGCCGATGCCCCGCCAGCGCCCCAACCTCACTCCCGCCCCACCCCCTCCACCACCCTCTCCCTCACCCACCGATGCCCCGCATCCCGATGCTTCCTCTCATGCCAAAGCATCGCCATCTCATACCCCGGCACCTCCAGCGGCGCCTCCACCACGCGTAGCCCCGCAGCCCCGCGCGCCAGCCGTTCGGGCAGCATCGCGACCATGTCGGTGGTCTGCAGCACCGAGATCATGAAAAGGAAATGCGGCACCGAGAGCGCCACGCGCCGCGTGAGGCCCTTCTCGGCCAGGGCCTCGTCGGTGGGCCCGCTGAAGCCGCCGCCGCCGAGCGACACCACGACGTGCTCGAGCGCGCAGAACTGCGCGAGCGTTGGCCGACTCTTCAGCCGCGGGTGGCCGGCGCGGCCGGCGAGCACATAGCGTTCGTGGAACAGCACGCGCCGGTGCAGGCCCGGCGGCGCGCCCACGCTGGTGTGAAAGAACAGGTCGACCTCGCCCTGCTCCAGCTGCCGCGCCATGCGCAGCGGCACTGCCTCGACCACGGCCAGACGGGTGTGGGGCGCGGCGGCGCGGATGGCGGCGAGCGCGGGCAGCAGGATGGCCGACTCGGCATAGTCGGCGGCGGCCACGCGCCAGGTGGTGGTGGCCTCGGCGGGGTCGAAAGGCTTGCTGGGCGCGACGGCGCGCCCCAGCGATTCGAGGGCCTCGCGCAACGGCTCGCGCAACTCGTCGGCGCGCGCGGTGGGCCGCATGCCGCGCTGGGCGGGCACGAGCAGCGGGTCCTTGAACACCTCGCGCAGCTTGGCGAGCTGCACGCTCACCGAAGGCTGCGAGAGGTTCAGGCGCTCGGCGGCGCGGGTGACGTTGCGCTCGGCCAGCAGGGTGTCGAGGGTGAGCAGCAGGTTGAGGTCGAGGCGACTCAAATTGTTCATGGCAATTTCTGGAATTCGAACTATTCATTTCCAATATATCGCCACGCTGCCTAACCTGCGGTCATCGCTCCTCTTCTTTCCTCATGACCTCAGGTGAATCCATGAACGTACTCCTCGTGCTCGCGCATCCCGAACCCGCCTCGCTCAACGGCTCGCTGCATCGCTTCATGCGCGATCGGCTCGAGGCCCAGGGCCATTCGGTGCGCACCTCCGATCTCTATGCGATGCGCTGGAAGCCCACGCTCGAAGCGGCGGACTTTCCGGCGCGCGACGCGGCCGCTCCCTTCGACCCCGCGCTCGATTCGCTGCGCGCCTTCGAAACCGGCACGCAGGCGGCCGACATCGAGGCCGAGCAGCAGAAGCTGCTGTGGGCCGACGCGATGATTCTGCAGTTTCCGCTCTGGTGGTATTCGATGCCGGCGATCCTCAAGGGCTGGATCGAGCGCATCTATGCCTATGGCTTCGCCTACGGAGTCGGCGAGCATTCCGACAGCCACTGGGGCGACCGCTTCGGCGAAGGCTCGATGGCGGGCAGGCGCGCGATGGTGGTCACCACGACGGGCGGCTGGGCCTCGCACTACGCGCCGCGCGGCATCAACGGGCCGATGGACGACCTGCTGTTCCCGATCCATCACGGGATCCTCTACTACCCGGGCTTCGAGGTGCTGCCGCCCTACGTGGTGCACCGCACGGGCAAGGTCGACGCGGCCGCCTATGCACGCATCGAACAGGAGCTGGGGGCGAGGATGGACACGCTGTTCAGCACGGCGCCGATCCCGTTTCGCCGCCAGAACCATGGCGATTACGAGATTCCCGCCCTCACCCTGCGGCCCGACATCGCGCCGGGCCGCTCGGGCTTCGGGGTGCACCAGGCACCGGCCGAAGCCCAGGCTGCCACCGAGGCTTAGGGCAGCACCGGCGTGGCGGCCGCGGCGGCGATCGCGGCGTCGGCATCCACGCGCAGCATGAAGCGCCGGGCGACGAGGTCGTTGGCGGCGGCGGTCACGGCCGACACGTAGCCCGCCTGGTCGGTGTAGCGCTCCTGCAGCGACAGGCGCGGATCGCCGCTGCCGGTGCGCGCGGCGGTGGTCTTGGCGAACGGGAAGTACGCGCCGAACAGGCCGGCCTGGTCGATGGTGGCGGGCTTGCTGGTGTAGTTCCAGCCGGTGTTGGTGCCCAGCGGCACGGCCACGTCGAGGCTGCGGATGCCGGCGATGTCGTTGCCGTCGGCATCGACCTGCGGCACGAGGATGGCGTAGTCGCGGCCCAGGTAGGCCGGCGGCACCTGGGTGGGGATGCCGCTCTCGTCCTGCGGACGGTAGCTCGGACCCCAGTCGAGCAGCGAGAAGGTGTTGACCAGGCCGGTGTAGCTCACGCCCGGAATGGCCGGGAACTTCACCTGCTGCGGCCGCACCAGGGTGCTGTCGGCGAGCCTGGGCACCTGGCTGTCGGGCGGGTTGGTGCCCTTCACGACCCAGTCCTCGAGGTTCTGGTAGAGCGCGCGCACCACGGGGATCACGCCGGCATTGCCGTTGGTGGCGTAGAGCGCGCCGGCCGCGCTGCCGGGCATCGAGGGCAGGCCCAGCAGATGATGGCTGCTGGCGTAGTAGTACACGCGCGCATTGGCGGGCTGCGCGAGGTCGGTGGTGCCCCAGGCGTCGGTCAGGAGCGGCGAGCCCTGCAGCACGTAGAACTCGGTGCCGCTGAAGCCGATGAAGAGCTTGGGGCAGGTGCCGCTGGCTTCGCAGCGCGACAGGATGCCGCCGCGGCGCTGGGCCACGTCGTCGACGTAGTCCTTCGACAGGCCGCGCGTGCCGGCCTGGCCGAAGGCGGTGTGGTCGCTGCGCACACCACCGCCGCCGCCCGGAATGGCGAAGCGGGTGTTGATGTTGGTCTGGCGCGCGGCGATCTGCGCGAACACGCCGTCGAACACCTTGCGGCCCGCGCGGTCCTCGTTGAAACCGAGGTGAACGAAGGTCTTCATGAAGTTGCCGCACTGCGACACGCCCGATGCAATGGTGTTGCGAATGGCGCTGGCCACGGGATTGGCGGTGCCGGCGGCATCGCTGGCCTCGTGGTGGAAGAAGGCGATCATGTCGCGCAGCGCCGCGAGGCCCAGCCCCATCACCTTCGGGTCCTTGGCGACGTAGACGAGCTCGTACATGTAGGCCGGGTCCCAGCCGGCCTTGAGGCACACGCTGGTTTCGTCGGGCGTGCCCGGGAACGGGGTGCCGGCAGCGCACTTGGCGAACTTCCATTCGCTGGCCGGGATGAGCTGGCGCGCGTCTTCCTCGTTGATGCGGCGCGTGAGCACGTAGCCCGGCTTGGTGTTGTCGAGGCTGGCGGTGGCATAGGCCTGCATCGCGGCATTGAACGGACCACCGGGCAGCGGCAGCGAATCGCCGGTGGCCACGGTGGGCAGCAGCTCGGCGCGGTAGGGGCCGGTGATGGTGCTGCCATCGGGGTTCTTCGCCACGGGCACGGTCAGCGTGACCTTGCCGGCGGCGGCGGGCACGTCGCCCTGCCAGGCGGCGGTGAGGAACACGTAGCCGCGCGATGCGAAGTAGGGATCGAGGTTGACGATGTTGCCGCGATTGGGCGCGTCATAGCGCAGCACGCCGCTGGCCTTGCTCATGTCCTTGGGCTTGAAGAGCACGAACTCGGACTTGTATTCGACCTTGCCGTTGGCATTGGTCGGCGCGAGCGCGAGGTCCTGGATGATGGCGTTGTGCGTGTCCTTGGGGTCGACCTCGCCGGTGAAGGTGCCGGTGATCTTCTCGTAGGCGCCGGCGCTGCCGAAGCTGCCGGGCACGTCCTCGGTCTTGGCGATCGAGAGCGTGTACTTGGGCGCGCTGGCCGCGGGCGGTGGGTTGGTGGCGGGCGGGTTGCTGGCGGGCGGGGGCAGCAGCAGGCCGCCGCCTCCACCGCTGCCGCCGCAGGCGGTCAGAAAAAGCGCGGCCGTGACCGCGCTGGCAGCCGCGAGGCTCCATCGATTCATGTCTGTCTCCTGTGGTTGTGATGTATCGGCGCCGGGCGCCTGTGTGCGGCACGATGCGCGCCGCCGCCGCGCGGCCGGCAAGCCGGTCGGCGGGTGTCGTGGGGCCGGGGAAGAATCCCCCGGCCCTGGAACTCGTTTACTCGGCCTCGATGCCGGCCGCCTTCACGATGCGGCCCCACTTCTGCGATTCGCCGGCCTGGAACTTCGCCAGTTCCTCGGGCGTGGTGGTGAAGACCTCGGTGCCGCTCGGCTCGTAGAAGGCGGTCTTCGCGCTGTCGCTCTTCGCGGCCTTCACCAGCAGTTCATTGAGGCGCTTGACCACGGCCGGCGAGGTCTTCGCGGGTGCGTAGGCGGCGAACCAGTAGCCCATCTCGTAACCCTTGACGCCGGCCTCGGCGATGGTGGGCACGTCGGGCGCGAGCGGCGAGCGGCTGGCGCTCGACATGCCGAGCGCGCGCAGCTTGCCGCCCTTGACCTGCGGCAGGCCGGTGGCGGTGTCGGTGATCATCATGTCGATCTGGCCGCCGAGCAGGTCGGTCACGGCCAGGGTGTTGCTCTTGTAGGGCACGTGCAGCAGCTTGATGTCGGCCATCTGCTGCAGCAGCTCGCCGGCCATGCGGCTCGACGAACTGCCGCTGCCGAAGCTCAGCTTGCCCGGCTCCTTCTTCGCGAGCGCGATGAAGTCGGCCACGCTCTTCACGTTCGAGGCCGGGTTCACCACCATGATCTGGCCGCCCTTGCCCAGGCCGGCGACGGGCGCGAAGTCCTTCACCGGGTCGTAGGGCAGCTTCTTGTAGAGATGCTCGTTGGCCGCGTGCGTGGTGTTGGTGGTGACGAGCACGGTGTAGCCGTCGGCCGGCGCCTTGGCGACGAACTGCGAGGCGATGAAGCCGCTGGCGCCGGCGCGGTTGTCGATGACGACCGCCTGCTTGGTCTCCGCCGTGATGACGTTGCCGAGGGCGCGCGCGATCTGGTCGGTGGCGGTGCCGGCCGCGAAGGGCACGACGAAGGTGATCGGCTTCTCGGGGAAGGACTGCGCCTGGCCCAGCAGCGGGGCCAGGGCCAGCGCGGCGCCGAGCAGGGTGAGGGAACGTCGGTTCATGGTCTTGTTGTCTCCGGGATCGATGGTTGGAAATTCGGTGAAGGGTTGCTTCGGCGCTCAGGGGCCGGCCAGGTGATGCGCAAGCTCGCTCGGCACGCGCACGGGCATGTCGAGCAGCAGGAACGAGAGCGCCTTGCCGTGGGTGTCGAGGTTGAGCGCATCGTTGACGCCGCCGTCGAGCACGGCATCGAGCACGAAGTTCATGGCGTGCAGCTTCGGCAGCAGGAAGCGCTGCACCTGCGAGGGCGCGCGGTGGCGGAACTGCTCGGCCACGCGCTCGGGCGTGAGCTGCTCGGCGAGCACGGGATAGAGCGCGGGATGCCAGGCGATGACGCTGATGTTCGAGCGATCGCCCTTGTCGCCGGTGCGGCCGTGGGCGGCGCGGTAGAGGGGGACTTCGAGGTACGGGTGTTCGGTGCTCATGCGCCCTCTCCTTCGTCGAGCAGCTCGAAGCGCACCGGCACCGCCTCGCGCGGCAGCAGGCACGAGATGGTGTTGAGCCGCGGCGTGAGCGCGGTGCGCACACCACCGCCGCCCGCGGGCCCGCAGGTGTAGAGGGCCGTGACCTCGCGCGCCAGCCGCTCGGCCTGCGCGCGCTCGGCATGGGTGGCTGCCACGCGCAGCCGCACGTCGCGCAATCCGCTGTCGGGCGTGGCCGCGAGCGCCTGGCCGGCGTCGTCGCCGAAGATGCTCAGCGCGCCGATCAGGTCCACGCGCAGCGCGAGCCCTTCGAGCCGTTCACGCAGCACCTGTGCCGCGAGCCGTGCCCGTGCCTCGGCACGCGGGCCGGCATAGGAGATCTCGCCCTCGGCAAGCCAGCCGCCCTCGTGGCAGACGTTGACCTTGTAGTGCGCGGGCCGCGCATGGCCGCGCACGCCCGAGAGCGCCACGCAGTCAGGTCCGGGCAGCGCATGCACCTCGGCCTCGGCGATGTCGGCCACCACGTCGGGCGTGAGGTAGGCGGCGGGGTCGTGCACCTCGTAGAGCAGCTGCTCCTTCACCGTGGCCTCGCTCACGAGGCCGCCGGTGCCGTCGGCCTTGCCGATGGTGCAGTGGCCGTCGGCATCGATCTCGGCAATGGGAAAGCCCACGGCCGCGAGGCCCGGCACGTCCTTGTAGCCGGGGTCGGCGAAATAGCCGCCGCAGACCTGCGCGCCGCATTCGAGCAGATGCCCGGCCATGGTCGCGCGGCCGAGCCGGTGCCAGTCGTCGGCGCGCCAGCCGAAGTGCGACAGCACGGGGCCGACGGTCAGCGAGGGATCGGCCACGCGGCCGCACACCACCACCTGCGCGCCCGCGTCGAGCGCGGCGGCGATCGGCTCCGCGCCGATGTAGGCATTGGCGCTGACCACCTGCAGCCCGTCCATTGCGGCGCCGAGCGCTTCGCGCAGCAGCGCGCGGTGGGCCGGGCCCGAGAGGTCGTCGCCCTCCACCACCGCGATGCGCGGCACCGGCGCGCCGAGCTCGCGGGCCATGCGCGCGATGTGGCGCGCGGCGGCACGCGGGTTGGCGGCGCCGAAGTTGCTCACGATGCGGATGCCGTGGGCGAGGCAGCGCGCGAGCACGGGGCGCAGCATGGCGTCGAGCAGCGGTTCGTAGCCGGCCTCGGGGTCGGCACGGCGGCGCAGCTGGGCCAGCGCGAGGGTGCGCTCGGCCAGCGTCTCAAAGATCAGGAAGGCGCGCTGCCCGGCGGGGCCGTGGCGCAGGCGCGCGATCAGGGTGTCGACCACCGGTCCGGCGGCGTCGGTGCGGTCGCCGGAGAAACCGGCGGCGCATCCGATCAGGAGGGGCGGCGATGCGGGGGAGTCCATGGCCGGCGACTGTAGGCACCCGTACCTGATCCGTAAAATCGAAAGTTCAGATCGATTGATCTGGATTTCGAATAACAACGACCGAGCCTCGGAGACAAGCGATGAGCACCAGCAGCACCGCCGCGCGCAAGACACCCGATCTCTCGACCCGCCAGCTGCGCGCCTTCCTCGCGCTGGCCGAGCTGCGCAGCTTCACGCGCGCGGCGCAGGCCAGCCACCTGTCGCAACCGGCCTTCAGCGCGCTGATCCGCACGCTCGAGGACGCGGTGGGCACGCGGCTGTTCGACCGCGACACGCGCAGCGTGCAGCTCACGCCCGAGGGCCGGCTGTTCGAGGGCTCGGCGCGCCGCCTGCTCGACGACATGGGTGGCGCCATGGCCGACCTGGCCGACCACGTGGAGCGCCGCAAGGGCCGGGTGCGCGTGGCCGCCCTGCCCTCGCTGGCCGCGGGCTGGCTGCCGAGCGTGTTCGCCGAGTTCATGCAGACCTGGCCCGGCATCCGCGTCGACCTCGACGATGCGCTGTCCGACGCCTGCATTGCGCTGGTGCGCAGCGGCCAGGCCGACTTCGCGCTCGCGGCCTCGGGCGCGGGCGAGGCGGCCTACAGCGACCTGCGCGGCCAGCGGCTGTGCGCCGACCGCTTCCACCTGGTGTGCCGCACCGACCATCCGCTCGCGCGCGAGACCCGGCTCACGGCCAAGAAGCTCGCGCCCTGGCCCTTCATCCAGATGGCGCGCAACAGCAGCGTGCGGCAGGCGCTCGACGTGGCGCTGCATCCGCTGCGGCTCAACGCGGTGTTCGAGGTCGAGCACCTGGCCACGGTGATGGGGCTGGTCGAGGCCGGGCTCGGCATCAGCGTGGTGCCGGCGCTCACGCTGTTCCACTTCCGGCGCGACACGCTGGTGACGCGGCCGCTGCCGCTGCCCGCGCTCACGCGCACGGTCTACCTGGTGCAGCGCAGCGAGGGCAGCCTGTCGGTGGCGGCGCAGACGCTGCACGACCTGATCGTGGCGCGGCTGGGCAAGCTCAAGCTCGACGACTTCTGATCAGCCCTCGCCGCCGGCCGCCCTGGCCGCCGCGGCCACCATCTCGCGCAGCCAGGCATGCGCGGCGTCGTGGTCGTTGCGCCCGTGCCAGACCGCGCGCGTGACCACGGTGGCGGCACGGTACGGCGGCTGGCGCTGCAGCAGTTCGCCGGCGCGCGCGAGGTAGGCACCGAGCGAGGCCGGCACGATCGACAGCATGTCGCTCTCGCGCAGCAGCGCGGGAATGGCCAGCGAATGCGGCACGGTCACGCGCAGGCGCGGCGCCTGGCCGATCGCGGCCAGGGCCTCGGCGAGCGCGGAGCGGTCGAACATCTCGGACTGGCGCGCGAGGCCGCGCTCGAGGATGAAGCCGTCGACGGCGCCCTCCTCCTGCCCGCCGAGCGAGGTGGTGACCAGCGCGTACTTGGCGAGGTCGCGCACCGCGAGCTTGCGCCTGGCCGCCGGATGGCCCTTGCGCATCAGGATCACCTCGCCCTGCGACAGCAGCGTGCGCGCGTTGAGCCGCGCCGGCACCTGCGAGAAGGTGCCGATGGCGAGGTCGATGCGGCCCAGGTCGATCTGCTCGGCGAGGTCGAGCCGGGTCGAGGGCCGGATCACCAGGTCGACGCCGGGCGCGGCCTGCTGCAGCGCGCGCGTGAGGCCGGCGACGATGACCGCCGTGATGTGGTCGTTGGCCGCGATCGTGAAGCGGCGCGAGGACAGCGCGGACTCGAAGGGCTCGACACCGAGCGTGGCCTCGATGCGGCGCAGCGCATCGCGCAGCGCGGGCGCCATCGCGCTCGCGCGGCCGGTGGGCTGCATGCCCTTGCCGGTGCGCACGAACAGCTCGTCGCCCACCAGCTCGCGCAGCCGCGTGAGCGCATGGCTCACGGCCGACTGGCTGAGGTTGAGCCGGCGGCCGGCCAGGATCAGGTTGCGGTCCTCGAAGACCGCGTCGAAGACCTTCAGCAGGTTGAGGTCCATGCGTCCGATGCTCATGGCGCGCTTCTTCGTGAGTTGAATGCCGTGCATTCTGCGCTTGCAAAAGCGCCAGTTCCATTCAATTCGGGGCCGGCCGATCATTCGGCCACTCCACACCCACGAGGCCCGCCATGAACGCACTCACACGCCGCCGCTTCACGCAGGCCGCGCTCGCCCTTCCGGCCGCCGGCTGGCTGCCGCGCGCCTTCGCGCAGTCGCAGGGCAGCCCGGGCAAGCTGCTGGTCGGCTACCCGGCCGGCGGCACGCTCGATACCACGGCGCGGCAGCTCGCCGAGGCCTGGCGCAAGCAGGGCCGGCACTACCTCGTCGACAACCGCGCGGGCGCGGCCGGGCGCATCGCGAGCGGCCAGCTCAAGCGCGAGAAGCCCGATGCGAGCGTGCTGCTGTGCACGCAGGCCTCGGCGCTCACGATCTATCCGCATGTCTACAGCAAGCTGGCCTACGACCCGGCGACCGACTTCGTGCCGGTCTCGCCGCTGGTGATCGCGACCTGCGCACTCGCGGTAAGCGCAGCGGTGCCGGCCTCGGTGAAGACACTGCAGGACTACGTGGCGTGGGTGCGCGCCACGCCCACGGGTGCCAGCTACGCCTCGCCGGCCGCGGGATCGGTGGCGCACTTCCTCGGCTGGCAGCTGTCGGAGGCCGGCGGGCTGAAGCTGCAGCACGTGGGCTACCGCGGCTCGGCGCCGGCGATGCAGGACCTGCTGGGCGGCCAGATCCCGGCCTACCTCGGCTTCGTGGCCGACTTCCTGCCCTACCTGCAGCAGGGCAAGCTGCGCATCCTCGCCGTGAGCGGCGAGCAGCGCTCGCGCTTCATGCCGGCCGTGCCCACCTTCGCCGAGCAGGGCTTCGCGCAGATCCGCGGCGCCGAGAACTACGGCGTGTTCGCGCCGCCGGGCACGCCCGAGGCCGGCGTGCGCGCGCTGCACGAGGCGATGGTCGTGGCCAGCAAGGACCCGGGCCTGCGCGCGGCCTTCGACCAGGTCGGGCTCGAGGTCCACACGCTGGCGCCCGACGACTACGCACGCCAGATCCGGCGCGAGCGCGAAGCCTGGGGACCCGTGGTGCGGGCCTCGGGCTTCCGCTCGGACGAATGAACCCTCCAACCCCCACGAGCAAAGACATGAGCACGACACACACCGACCGCGAGGAACTGATCGAGCGAAGCCTTCCCTTCCTCGAGGAGATCAAGGACATGACCACGGGCACCGAGGTCGAGCAGTGGCTCAACCGCACCCATGGCCCCGACAGCGCGCTCTACCGGTCGCTCGCGCGGCTGGTGAGGCAAGGCGTGCGCGACGGCTGGGCCGCCAATGTCGAGCTCGACGGACCGGTCTACCGCCGCAGCCGCATCGCCGAGCCCTCGGAGCGCACCTTGGGCTTCAGCATCACGGCCGTCTACATGGACAGCACCGGCAACACGCAGGGCAACCCCGGCCACGCCTACCGCGGCCAGTACCACGCCCATCCCTACGGCGAGTTCAACATGGTGGTGCCACTCAACGAAGGCGCCGCGCTCAACGGACCCAACGGCTGGTGCGAAGCCGGCTGGACCGCGCCCGCGCCGGGCAGCCACCACTATCCCGAGGCGCGCGGCGGCGCGGTGATCGCGCTGTTCTTCCTGCCGGCGGGGCGCATCGCCTACCACCCGGCGCCACGGGACTGAGCGATGCAGCGGGCCGACGCTCCCACCGACAGCGCACGCCATGTCGACGCGGTGCTGCGTGCGCGCCGCTCGGTGCGCGCCTTTGCGCCGCGGCCGCTGCCGCAGGCGCTGGTGCGCGAGATCCTGCAGGTGGCGGCCACGGCGCCGAGCAATTCGAACACCCAGCCCTGGCGCGTGCACGTGCTGGCCGGCGCGCCGCTGAAGGCGCTCGGCGCTGCGCTCGACGCGGCCTTCGTGGCCGGCGATTTCGAGGCGCCTTCGCACTTTCCCGATCCGCTGCCCGGTCCCTTCTGCGAGCACCAGTCGGCCTTCGCGGCGTGCTACTACGGCGCGCTGGGCATCGACCGCGCGGACGCCGCGGCCCGCGCGCGGCAGACGCGGCGCAACTACGGCTTCTTCGGCGCGCCGGTCGGGCTGATCTTCGGCATCGATGCGCGGCTCGCGCGCCACAGCTGGCTCGACCTCGGCCTGTTCGTGCAGAACGTGATGATCGCGGCCAAGGCGCGCGGCATCGACACCTGCCCGCAGGTGTCGTTCGCGCCCTTCCATGCGCTGATCGCGGCGCGGCTGGGCATGCCACCCGAGGAGGTCACGGCCTGCGGCATGTCGATGGGCTGGGGCGATCCGTCGGCCGAGGTCAACCGGATGGCGATGCCGCGGCGGGCGGTCGAGGACTTCGCGCGCTTCGAGGGATTCGAGGGATTCGACGAAGCCTCGACCAGTTGAGACAAGCCGCGCCGGGCGCCGCTGGCCACAATGAAGCCCCCACCCGTGGAGGCCGCATCGATGGCACAGGCGCATGCAGCATGACGAACAGAAGGCGCTGATCCGGCGCGCGCTGGCATTGATCGCCAGCGGCGGCAGCGAGCGCGGCGAACCTTCGCTGAGCCCGGTGTCGCGCTACCTCGACCCCGAGCGCCATGCGCGCGAGATCGAGCGCATCTTCCGCCGCCATCCGCTGGCGCTGTGCCCCTCGGCCGCGCTCGCGCGGCCCGGCGACACGCTGGCCATCGACGCGGCCGGCATGCCGCTGCTGCTGGTGCGCACGCGCGAGGGCGAGCTGCGCGGCTTCGTCAACGCCTGCCGCCATCGCGGCGCGCGGCTGCGGCCTGCCGGCGCGTCGAACCAGCGCGTGTTCGTGTGCCCGTATCACAGCTGGACCTACGGGCTCGACGGCAGCCTGCGCGGACGGCCCGGCGAGGCCGACTTTCCGCATGCGCCGGCCGCGGACTGCCAGCTCGCGCGCGTGCCCGTGGCCGAGGCGCTGGGTTTCGTCTGGGCGATTCCGCGCGTGGCCGATGGCGAGGACGATGCGCGCATCGACATGGAAGGCTGGCTCGGCCGCTTCGGCGCCGACCTGCGCCACTGGGGCTACGACCGCTGGGTGCCCTTCGACCAGCGCGAGTTCGCGAACGCCGCCAACTGGAAGATCCCGTTCGAGGCCAACCTCGAGACCTACCACTTCCAGTACGCGCACCGCGACAGCATCGCGCAGATGTTCCACGACAACCTGCTGATCGCCGACCACGAGGGCGCGCACCAGCGCCTCTTCCTGCCCAAGCGCGGCATCGAGCGGCTGCGCGAACTGCCCGAGGACCAGTGGCAGCTCGGGCCGCATTCGAACGTCATCTACTACTTCTTCCCGGCCACCTTCATCCTGCACGAGGGCGACCATGCGAACGCCTTCACCGTGCTGCCCGAGGCCCCCGAGCGCTCGCGCGTGATCGCGACCATGCTGATCCCCGAGCCGCCCGCGAACGAGAAGGCGCAGCGGCACTGGCGCCGCAACCTCGATTCGTACTGGGGCGCGCTGGCCGAGGACTTCGCGCTCGGCGTGTCGGTGCAGTCCACGCTCGCGAGCGGCGCGCAGTCATCGCTGTACCTCGGCGCGACCGAGTGCTGCTCGGCGAAGTTCCACGCGGACGTGGAAGCGGCGATCGCCTGAAGCAAGCCCTCGGCCATCGGTCGCAGCACGGGCCGGCTTGACATGCAGGTATTTGCCTGCATATCATCCGCTCACGCACGAACAACGACGAATGGACGCTGACAAGGTTTTCAAGGCACTGGGCGACCCGACCCGCAGGAAGCTGCTCGATCTGCTGCACGACCACAACGGGCAGACGCTCGGCGAGCTCTGCGAGCACCTGGACATGGCGCGGCAATCGGTCACGCAGCACCTCGGGCTGCTCGAGGCGGCCAACCTGGTGACCACGGTCTGGCGCGGCCGCGAGAAGCTGCACTTCATCAACCCGGTGCCGCTGCACGAGGTCTACGAGCGTTGGGTGCGCAAGTTCGAACATCAGCGGCTCACGCTGCTGCACGACCTCAAGAAGGAACTCGAAGGAGAGTG
This sequence comes from Variovorax sp. PDC80, assembly GCF_900115375.1. Taxonomy (NCBI): domain Bacteria; kingdom Pseudomonadati; phylum Pseudomonadota; class Betaproteobacteria; order Burkholderiales; family Comamonadaceae; genus Variovorax; species Variovorax sp. PDC80. The sequence goes on from NZ_FOWG01000003.1 coordinate 230,308, forward strand.
ACGATGAAGCCAGAGAAGATCAGCTATGTCTACGTGACCTACATCCGCTCGACGCCCGAGAAGGTGTTCGAGGCCATCACCCGGCCCGAGATCGCGCGGCGCTACTGGGGCCACGAGAACGTCTCCGACTGGAAACCCGGCTCGCCGTGGCAGCACGTGCGCGCCAGCGACGAGCGCCCGGTCGAGCTGGTGGGCCAGGTGGTCGAGATCGCGCCGCCGACGCGGCTGGTCATCACCTGGGCCGGCGCCTCGCAGGCGGCCGACCCCGAGGCCTACAGCCGCGTGGCCTTCGACATCGTGCCGTACGAGGACATGGTGCGGCTCACCGTCACGCACGACGAACTCACGGCCGGCAGCGGCATGGCCAAGGGCATCCAGCAGGGCTGGCCGATCGTGCTGTCGAGCCTCAAGTCGCTGCTCGAGACCGGCGAGGGCATCGACGTCTTCGCGAAACCCAAGGCGGCCTGAGGCCGCGCACCAGGAGAAGCGCCATGACCCAGCCCTACACCGGCGGTTGCGCCTGCGGCGCGATCCGCTACAGCACGCCGCATGCGCCGATCTTCCAGAACCATTGCCAGTGCAGCGACTGCCGGCGGCGCAGCGGCACCGGGCATGGCTCGTACCTGACCTTTCCGGCGCGCGCCGACATGGCGATCACCGGCGAGGCCAGCGAATGGGCGATCGCGGCCGACAGCGGCCAGCGGAAGAGCCATGCCTTTTGCCCGATCTGCGGCACGCCGCTGTTCGTGCGTTTCTCGGGCATGCCCGAGCTGATCGCGGTGCATGCGGGCAGCCTCGACGAGCCCGAACGCTTCGCGCCGCAGGTGCTCACGTACCGCGTGCGCGGGCTGGCGTGGGATGCACTCGATCCCGCGCTGCAGGCCTTCGAGCGGATGCCGACGGCTTAGGCCAGCGCGTCGGGCACGCCCGGCACCGCGGGCTTCACGCTGGCCTCGACGGGCGGAATCGGGATCATCGTGTCCCCTGCTTCGGCAGCAGCGACCGCCGAAGCCACCGATCCCGCGGCCTCGGCCAGCGCCGCCTGCGCGGTCGGGTTCGGCGTCGGCTCGCCGATCTTGCGCAGCGTGTTGCGGTCGGTATGGGCGAAAGGCTCGGGCTTGCCGCGCACGTCGAGCAGCGTGGTCTGCTCGTACGACCAGCTGCCGTCGTCGTGGATCGTCACGTCGATGGTGTAGCGCAGGGTCTTGAACGCATGCTCGAGGAAGGGGTTGGCGAGGATGCCGTTGGTGTCGCCGCCGCGCACGGCCTCGAGGCGGAAGCTACGCGCGTCGGGCGCGGCCTGGCCGGTGGCCATGGCCGTGAGGCCGCGCGGGATCGACAGGGTCTGCACCAGCGCGCCGGTGGCCGGCTCCCAGAGCCAGTAGCCGACCTGGTCGTGGAAGGTCTCGACGTCGTCGGGCTTCACGATGCGCAGGTGGTAGCGCAGGCCGTAGAAGATCTGCGGGCCGTTGGTCTGCGCATCGATCGGCTGGAACTCGGCATGCTCGATGAAGGCCTCGGCCTCGGGGCCGTCCTCCTTCGGGCTCACGTCGTGGCCCATGGTGCCCATCCAGATGCCGGCCAGGCCGGTCAGCGGGCCGAGGTTGGCGAGCGTGTGCGGATCGGGCTCGGGTTCGGTGTAGATGTCCTGCGGAAAATCGGCCATGGGGCACTCCTCTTGTTCGTTGTTCGTGATGCGATGAAAAACGGATCGGGGGCCGCCATCATTGGTCGAGCCGGATGCCGACCTTGGCGATGATCGCGCCCCATTTGCGGCCTTCGCTGTCGATGAAGGCCCTGAACTCCTCGGGCGAGCCGCCGCCCACGGCCAGCCCCTGGTTGGCAAGCAGCTCGCGCACGGCGGGATCGCGCAGCACGGCGTTGACGTCGGCATTGATGCGGCGCACCACCTCGCCCGGTGTGCCGGCGGGCGCGAACAGGCCGTTCCAGGCCAGCGACTCGAAGCCCGGGTAGCCCAACTCGGCGACCGTCGGCAGATCCTTCATGAGCTCGAAGCGCTGCGCGCTGGTGATCGCGATCAGCTTCACGCGCTGGCCCTGGATCAGCGGCAGCAGCGCGGGCGCCACGGTGAACAGCGCCTGCGTGTCGCCCGAGGCCAGCGAGAGCCCGGCCGGCGGCGAGCCCGCGTAGGGCACGTGCACCGCCTCGATGTGCGTGACGCTGCGCAGCAGCTCCATCGTGAGGTGCGAGGAACTGCCCGCGCCCACCGAGGCATAGCTGAAGCGGTCGCGCTGCCCCTTCACCCAGGCGATGAACTCGGGCAGCGTGTTGGCCGGGTTGCTCGCCTGCACCGCGAGCACGTTGGGCTGCGAGGTGGTCAGCACGATCGGCAGCAGGTCGCGCGCCGGTGCGTACGGCATGCGCGCGTACATGTAGGGGCCGAAGGCGATCGGTCCATTGAAGCCGATGCCCAGCACATGGCCGTCGGGCGGCGCCTTCGCCACCGCGTCCATGCCGATGAGCCCGCCGGCGCCGGCCTTGGTCTCGACCACCACCGGCTGCTTCCACACGGTGCGCAGGCGGTCGGCCAGGGTGCGCGCGATCAGGTCGAGCGAGCTGCCCGCGGGCGCGGGCACGACGATGCGCACGGGCTTCACGGGCCAGTCCTGGGCTTGCGCGCCCAGCGACAGCGTGCAGGCGCACAGCAGCGCGGCGAGGCGGTGGAGCAAGCGGGCCATGGCAGTCTCAACGCGCGGGCGACGCCGCGTGGAAGCGCTCGCGCGCCTGCCCCAGCAGCTCGACGCAGCGCGCATCGAACTCCGGCGTGTAGCGCACGTCGGGCACCACGATGTTGAAGGCCGCGGGCGCGGCCGGGTCGCCCGAATCGATGGCGATGGCAATGCCCACCACGCCCGGCGTGTGCTCGCCGCGCGAATAGGCGATGCCGCTTTCGCCGACCTCCTCGAGCTGGCGCTTGAGCACCGCGAGCGTGGTGGCGGTGGCGGGCGTCTGGGCCTGCAGCCGCACGTTCTTGAGGTAGGCCTGGCGCCGCGCCACGGGCATGGCCGCGAGGATCGCCTTGCCGGCCGAGGTCGAGTAGAGCGGGAAGCTGTCGCCCACCGCCATGCGGTAGGACAGCGGCGCGCGCGACTCGGCCACGCAGGCGCGCTCGACCTCGTCGCCGCGCAGCACCGAGAACGAGGTGGCCTCGCCCGCGGTGCGCGCGAGCCAGTCGACGATGGGTCGGGCCTGCGCCATCAGCCGTTCGCGCAGGCCGCTGCCCCGCACCAGCTCGAACACGGCCGGGCCCAGCGCATAGGTGCTCTGCGCGCCGTCGAAGCCGAGGAACTCGCGCGCCACCAGGTTGCGCAGCAGGTGCGTGAGGCTGCTCTTGGGGATGCCGAGCGCGATGCCGATCTCGTGATGGGTCAGCGCCCCGCCCTGGCGCGCGAGGAGCTGGAGGATGTCGAGCACCCGGTCCGCCGACTTCACGGCGGCCGATTCGGGGGGCTTGCTGTCTGCTGCGTCCATGGGTGCCTGTGCTGTGAGGTGCGCCGATTCTAGGAAGCGCGCGGCCGAAGCCCTGCCAATCGGCGCGCCGGGTGTTTGACAGCCGCGGTTTGCGTGTTTATATTCTGGAACAGTTCATATATATGAACAAACACCGATTCCAGGCCACCCCGCGTTCAAGCATCGAAACACCTCGCCGTCTTATGCAGCGCCTCTATTTCCACGAAATCCTCGACCCCGTGCGCCAGCCCGGCGCCCACACCCGCTACCTCGAGACCCTGGGCCGCCTGGTGCGCACCGAGGGCAATGCGCGCGGTTCGGCCAGCAACGGCTGCATGGCGGCCTGGGTGCCGGTATTCCTCACCGGGCGCTGGCCCGAGATCGTGACCTTCTGGGAGATGCAGGGCGGCTGGGAGGGCTTCGGGCGCCACTTCGACGCCACGCCCGACCTGTTCCACGAGCCGCTCGAGCGCTTCTACGGCGAGCGCACGGGCGGCTTCGACCGCGTGCTGGTGGCGGCCGACTACAGCATCGACCGCGCACGGCTGCTGGCCGAGGGCGTGCGCGCGCCGGTGGTACTGCAGCAGACCATCGGCCTCGAGGCCGGCGGCGCATCCGACTACCTCGCGCGGCTCGGCGAGGCCGCCGCGCGCATCGAGGGGCCGGGCGCGCCGCGCCTGTTCGGCGCCTACGAGACCGCGCTGCGCAACGGCAGCGAGGCGCTGGTGCTGTGGGCCTTCGACGACTTCGCCGCGCTCGCCGCCTTGCAGGCGCGGCCCAATGCGGTGCCCGGCTGGGCCGACTGGGCGCGCACCGCGCGGCCGCTCGAACGCACGCACACCGGCCTGGTGCTGCGGCCGGCCGACTGGTCTCCGCTGCGCTGAATCCCCTTTTTCTTTTTCATGACCTTCGAACCTGGAGACAACGCAATGGAACGCAGACGATTCCTCGAAAGCAGCGGCGCGCTCGGCGCCGCGGCGGCGGCCACGGTCGCCTCGGCGGCCGCGACCGCCCTGCCCGGCTGCAGCAGCGCCGCGCCGGCAGCGCGCCCCTCGGGCAAGACCTTCGTGCTGGTGCACGGTGCCTGGCATGGGGCCTGGTCGTGGGAGCGGCTGACGCCGCTGCTGCGCGCCCAGGGGCACGAGGTGCGCGTGCTCACGCTGGCGGGCGTCGGCGAACGCATCGGCGAGATCTCGACCGCCATCGACCTCGAGACCCACATCGCCGACGTGACCGGCTTCATCCGCAGCCAGGACCTGCGCCAGGTGGTGCTGGTGGGCCACAGCTACGGCGGCTACCCGATCACGGGCGCGCTCGACCGGCTCGCGGCCGAGCGCCGCATCGACACGGTGGTGTACCTCGATGCCTTCGCGCCGCACAACGGCGAACGCATGCTCGACTACCTCGACGCCACCGGCAAGGCCGAGTTGCAGGCCGCGCACCGCGCGGGCAATCCGCACTGGCCCAAGCTGCCGGCCAAGGCCTTCGGCCTCGGCAATCCGGCCGACATCGCCTGGGTCGACGCGCGCCTGACCGACCACCCGAACGGCACCTACCTGCAGCCGATCTCGCTGCGCGCCGCGCCCGGCGCGGCCGCGCGCAAGCGGCTCTACATCGCGGCCTCGGCGCCCGCCATGCCGGTGTTCGATGCATACAAGGCGCGGCTGCGCAACGACCCGGCCTGGACCTTCGTCGAGGTGCAGGGCGGCCACGACGCGATGGTCGACCACGCCGACACGATCGCGCGGCTGCTCGATGCGCATGCCTGATTCCCCTCACCTCCTTCTCTTGCTCCCATGAAGCTCCTTCCCCAACCCGCCGCCGCGATCGCCTACCTGGCACTGGCCGGCGCCGCGCACGCGCAGCCCGCGCCCATGCCCACGCTGCTCGAGGCCGCCACCGCGATCCGCGAGAAAACCACCACCAGCTGCGAACTGGTCGAGCGCTCGCTGCGCGCGGCCGACCTGCACCAGGACCTGCATGCCTTCATCACCATCGACCGCATCGGCGCGCGCCGCGCCTGCGCCGAGGCCGACCGCGCCGTGGCGCAGGGCCGCAAGCTCGGTCGGCTGCATGGCGTGCCGGTCGCGATCAAGGACAACATCCTCGTCAAGGGCCTGCCCTTCACCGGCGGCACGCGCGCGCTGCAAGGCTACGTGGCGACGCAGGACGCGCCGGCCGTGGCGCGGCTGCGCGCCGAGGGCGCGATCGTGATAGGCAAGCTCAACCTGCACGAACTGGCCTTCGGCGCCACCGGCAACAACTTCGCCTATGGCGCGGTGGGCAATGCCTACGACCCGAGCCGCTTCGCGGGCGGCTCCAGCGGCGGCTCGGGCGCGGCCGTGGGCGCGCGCATCGTGCCGGCCGCGCTCGGCACCGACACCGGCGGCTCGGTGCGCATCCCGGCCGCGCTCAACGGCATCGTGGGGCTGCGACCGACCGCGGGCCGCTATTCGGGCGAAGGCGTGCTGCCGGTCTCGACCGCGCGCGACACCATCGGCCCGCTGGCGCGCAACGTGGCCGACCTGGCGCTGCTCGACGAGATCCTCTCGGGCAGCCGCGGCGAGGTGCAACCCAGGCCACCCGCCGGCCTGCGCCTGGGCGTGGCGCGCGCGGCCTTCTACGACAACGCCGACGAGGCCACGCGCCGCGCCTTCGATGCCGCGCTCGACAAGCTCAAGGGCGCGGGCGCGCAGATCGTCGAGATCGAGATCCCGCAGCTGCGCGAGGTCGCGGCCAGGGTCGCGCCGGTCACCGACTACGAAGCGCGCGTGGGCATCGCCGCCTTTCTCGCGAAGCACAAGACCGGCGTGAGCCTCGACCGGCTGGTGGCCGACATCGCGAGCCCCGACGTGGCGGCGGGTTTTCGCAACCGCATCGTGTCGGCCAGCGCGCCGACGCGCGAGGCCTACGACACCGCGCTCAAGGTCGAGCGGCCGAAGCTGCAGGCGCTGCTGCGCGGCGCGTTCGAGAGCAACCGGCTCGACGCCCTGCTCTACCCCGTGACGCTGGCGCCGGCGCTGCCGATCCGCGGCACCGAGATGAGCGTGACGATCAACGGCCGCACCACCAGCACGCTGGCCGCCTACATCGCCAACACCGGCCCCACCAGCACGGCCGTGCTGCCGGGCGTGACGGTGCCGATCGCGTTGTCCGACGAAGGCCTGCCGATCGGCCTGGCCATCGACGGCCTGTGGAACAGCGACCGCGCGCTGCTCGCGATCGCGATGGGCATGGAAACGATCTTCCCGGCGCTGCCGGCTCCCAAGCAATGAAAGAAGGCATGAAGGACAGACAAGACATCCCCGGCGAGAACCGCTTCGACGTGATCGTGATCGGCGGTGGCAGCGCGGGCGTGGCGGCCGCGATCTCGGCCGCGCGCGGCGGCGCGCGCACCCTGCTGGTCGAATCGGCGCCGATGATCGGCGGCGAGCTGATCAGCGGCATCTCGATGCTCGGCTGCCTCTCGACACGCGGTGACTGGATCGTGGGCGGCGTGGTCACCGAGCTGCTCGACCGGCTCAAGCCGCTGGGCGGCTACATCGGCCCGGTGTTCGACTACCGCGCGCTGCACCTGGTGTGCTTCGACACCGAGCTCATGAAGATCGCCGTGATGCAGGCCGTGGCCGAGGCCGGCGTGCACCTGCGCGTGCAGGCCTTCTTCTGCGGCATCGAGACCGGTGGCGATGAAACCCGCGTGCGGCTGATGCACAAGGGCGGCGAGGCCTGGTACGCGGCGCGCGTGGTGATCGACTGCTCGGGCGATGGCGACGTGGCGGTGGCCGCGGGCGCACCGAGCGAGAAAGGCGCGCCCGGCACCGGCGCGCTGCAGCCGCCGAGCCTGGTCTACCGCGTGTGCGGCGTCGAGACCGAACCGCTGCTGCGCTTCGTGCGCGACAACCCGGCGCACTTCGGACTCGGCGACTACCCAGGCCTGGGCATGGATGCGCGCCAGTGCGCCGAGGCGCTGTACGCCCAGGGCCAGCCCAAGGTGCTGCTGCGCGGCACGCAGGGCCTGCTCAAGCAGGCGATCGACGCCGGCGAGATGTACCCGACCTCGGTGCTCGCGATCGTGCCGACCTCGACCGCGCGCAAGGAGGTCAGCATCAACTCGACCCAGCTCGCCGGCGTGGACGGCACGCGCGCGGCCTCGCTGAGCGAGGCGCTGCCGCGGTTGATGGCGCAGGTGTCGCAGGGGCTGGCCTTCCTGCGCCGGCGCGTGCCGGGCTTCGAGCAGGCGGCGCTGGCGGCGGTGGCGCCGAAGATCGGCGTGCGTGAAACGCGGCGCATCCTCGGCGAGCACGTGCTCGACGAGGCCGACATCATGCAGGGCCGCAAGCGCGCCGACGGCATCGCCAAGGGCGGCCACGAGCTCGACATCCTCGCGGTCGACGGCCACCGGCACGAGACCATCGCCGAGGGCGGCTCCTACGACATCCCCTACGAATGCCTGGTGCCGCGCGGCCAGCGCCGGCTGCTGGTGGCGGGGCGCTGCATCTCGAGCACGCGCGAGGCGCAGAGCTCGGTGCGCGTGATGGGCACCTGCATGGCGATGGGCCAGGCCGCCGGCACCGCGGCGGCGCTGTGCGCGCTCGACGACGGCTGGAGCGGCGACGTGCGCGACGTGGACCGCGCGCGACTGCGCCGCACCCTGATCGCCGACGGCGCCGTGCTCGAGGGGACGCTGTAGTGGGCCGCACGCTGTCGCTCGCGCACCTGAGCCTGATCGACGCCACGCCGAGCGAGCTGGTGCGCGCGGCCGGCGAGGCGGGCTTCCGCTCGGTCGGCCTGCGCCTGCATCCGGCCCGGCCGGGCGAGGCGCCGCACCCGATGCACGAAGGCTCGCCGATGCTGGCCGAGACACGCGCGCTGATGAGCGCGCTGGACGTGAAGGTGCACGACGTCGAGGTGGTGCGGCTGTCGGCCGGCTTCGAGGCGCGGCGCTTCGAGCCGATGCTGGCGGTGGCGGCGTCGCTGGGCGCGCGCTGGCTGGTGGTGAACGGCGACGACGACGATCCCGCGCGGGCCGCCGCACACCTCGCGGCGCTCGGCGAGATCGCGGGTACGCATGGCCTCTCGCTCGGGCTCGAGTTCATGGTCTACACGGCCGTGCCCACGCTCGATGCCGCGCTGCGGCTGGTGCGCGAGACCGAGCGATCGAACGTGCATGTGCTGGTCGACACGCTGCACTTCTTTCGCAGCGGCGCGACGGCCGATCGCATCGCGCGCACGCCGGGAATCGCGCGCGGCTGGGCGCAGTTCAGCGATGCGCCCGCGCGGCGCCATCCGGCCCTGTCGCCCGGCGAGGAGGCACGCGCGCACCGCCTGCTGCCGGGCGAAGGCGCGCTGCCGCTGGCGGATGTGCTCGATGCGGTGGCGCCCGACGCCGTGCTGTCGATCGAGGCGCCCTCGGCCGCGCGCCGCCATCACCTCGGCATGGCAAGGCGCGCCGAACTGGCGTACACCACGGCCAGGCGCTGGCTCGATGCCGTCGCACGACCGCAGCAGGAACACGCACATGCCCTCCACTGACACGAAGGTCTCTCTTCAACCCGCGCTGTGGCTCGACGGCCGCACCGCGGTGCTCGGCATCCTCGGCGACCCGGTCGCACAGGTGAAGGCGCCCGCGCCGCTCACGGCCCGGCTGCAGCAGACAGGCCTCAATGCCGTGCTGGTGCCGATGCATGTGCGCGCCCGCGACGTGGCGGCCCTGCTGCCCGCGCTGCTCACGCTGCACAACCTCGCGGGCTTCATCGTCACCGTGCCGCACAAGCAGCGCGTGGCGGACCTGCTCGGCGATGGCCTGCTGCCCGGTGCCGAGCGTGCCAACGCCGCCAACGTGGTGCGCCGCACCGCGCAGGGCGGCTGGCAGGGCGAGCTGCTCGATGGCACCGGCTTCGTGGCGGGACTGCACGCCGCGGGCTTCGATCCGCGAGGGCGCGCGGCCTGCGTCGCGGGCGCGGGCGGCGCGGCCTCGGCCATTGCCTTCGCGCTCGCCGATGCCGGCGCGCGCTCGGTGCGTGTCTGCGACATCGACGCGGCAAAGGCCGAAGCACTCGCGCGGCAGTTGCAATTGCACGGCGTCGAGGCCGGCACCTGGAACGGCCGCGAGCCCGGCGAGGCCGAACTGCTGGTGAACGCCACGCCCGTCGGCATGCGAATCGACGATCCGCTCCCCGTGCCCGCCAGCGCGCTGCGCGCCGGCCTCTGGGTGGCCGAGGTCATCATGGCGCCGGCCGTCACGCCACTGCTGCAGGTGGCGCGCGATCGCGGCTGCATCGCGCACGAGGGCCGCCACATGATGGAGCGGCAGCTCGGGTTGATGGCCGACTTCTTCGAACCCGCGATCCTCGCGATCACGCCCGAGCGGCTGGAGGTGGCGGCATGACGCGCGCCTTCATCGACGGCTTCGAGCCGCGCCTCGTCGACGTGGGCGAGGCCCGGATCTTCGCGGAGATCGGCGGCTCGGGCCCGCCCCTGCTGCTGCTCCACGGCTACCCGCAGACGCATGCGGCCTGGCACCGCGTGGCGCCGGTGCTCGCGCGCCACTACACAGTGGTGGCGGCCGACCTGCGCGGCTATGGCGACAGCCTCGGCCCGCCCGGCGATCCGCTGCATGCGGCGCACAGCAAGCGCGCGGTGGCGGCCGACCAGGCGGCGCTGATGCGCGCGCTGGGCTTCGAGCGCTTCGCGGTGATCGGCCACGACCGCGGCGCGCGCGTGGCGCACCGGCTGTGCCTCGACCATCCGGAACGCGTCGCGGCCTTCGGCTCGATCACCGTGATTCCCACCGTCGACATGTGGGCGCGCGCGAACAAGGACTTCGGACTCAAGAGCTGGCACTGGTTCATGCTGGCCCAGCCCTTCGACCTGCCCGAGCGCCTGCTCGCGGCCGACCCGGCCTTCTTCCTCGACTGGACGCTGCGCAACATGGTGCGGCGCTTCGACGCGGTGACGCCCGAGGCCCATGCCGAGTACCTGCGCGCCTTCTCGCGCGAGAGCGTGCGCCACGCGATGATCGAGGACTACCGTGCCGCCGCGTCGATCGACCTCGAACACGACGAACACGACCGTGCCGCCGGCGAGCGCGTGCGCTGCCCGGTGCATGTGCTGTGGGAGCGCGGGCGCTTCCCGGCCGAACGCACGCCGGTCCACATCTGGCGCGACGCGGTCGCCGAAGGCACGCCCGTGAGCGGCGGCGAGATCGACTGCGGCCACCTGATGATGGAAGAAGCACCCGAGGCGGTGCTCGCCGAGCTGCTGCCCTTCCTGCGCGCGCACTGGCCTTCGCCAAGCGCCGCGCATCCAAGCCACATCCCCTGAACACGAACCCGAGGGCGCATCGCACGCCCTCTTGCTGGAGACATGCCATGACTTTCCGCCACCGCCCTTCCTCGCCGCGCCGCGCGCTGCTGCTCGCCGCCGGCCTCGCGCTGACCGCGCCCCTGCACGCCATCGCGCAAGGGGCCTATCCCTCGAAGCCGATCCACCTTGTGGTGGGCTTCCCGCCCGGCGGGCCGGCCGACCTCGCGGCGCGCATCGTCGGCGAGAAGCTCGCGCAGGACCTGCGCCAGCCGGTGCTGGTCGAGAACCGGCCCGGCGCCTCGCAGAACATCGCGGCCGACTACGTGGCCAAGAGCACGGCCGACGGCTACACGCTGCTGATGGGCAGCACCGCGGTGGTGGTGAACCACTTCCTCTACAAGGACATGCGCTTCGACGTGTTCAACGACCTGGTGCCCGTGGGCACGGCCGCGCGCACGCCGCTGATGGTGGTGGCCAATCCGCGCTTCGCCGCGAAGAACATGAAGGAGCTGGTGGCCGCCGCCAAGGCCGCGCCCGGCAAGATCAACTACGGCTCGGGCGTGCGCGCGAGCACCACGCACCTGGCGGTGGAAGCCTTCAAGGCGCAGGCCGGCATCGAGGTCTCGAACATCCCCTACCAGGGCGCGGGCCCGATGCTCACCGACCTGATGGGCGGCCAGGTCAGCTTCGCCTTCGACACCATGGTGACCTCGATGCCGCTGGTGAAGGCCGGCCGGCTGCATGCGCTGGCGGTCACCAGCGCCACGCGCTCGCCGATCGCGCCCGAGCTGCCGACCGTGGCCGAGTCGGGCTACCCGGGCTTCGAGGCCATCGGCTGGTTCGGCATCCTCGCGCCCAAGGGCACGCCGCAGCCTGTGGTGCAGCGGCTCAATGCCTCGCTGCAGAAGGTGCTGGCCGCGCCCGACGTGGCGCAGCGCCTGGCTGGCGCGGGCGGCGACGTGATGCCGGGCACGCCCGAGGACTTCGCGCGGCTGATGCGCAGCGAATCGGAGAAATGGGGCGGCGTGATCAAGCGCGTGGGCATCACGCTGGACTGAACGCCAGCTTCAGAGCGCGGCGATCGCGGCCTGCCGCGCGCGGTCGATCTCCGCATGGTGGGCCTCGGCCCAGCGGTCGACCGCGATCAGCGTGCGGCTCAGCGACAGCCCCAGCGGGCTCAGCCGGTACTCGACGTGCGGCGGCACGGTCTGGTGGTCCTCGCGCAGCACCAGGCCATTGATCTCGAGATCGCGCAGGGTCTGCGTGAGCATCTTCTGCGAGATGCCGCCGACCCGGCGCAGCAGCTCGTTGTTGCGCAGCGGCTCGTCGCGCAGCAGCGGAATGATCAGCAGCGCCCACTTGTTGGCGACGAGCTCGAGCACGCGGCGCGAGGGGCAGCCGGCGCTCCAGACGTCGGCGGGCGCGGGCTCTGCCACGGCGGCGGGTTTCTTCGATGCGGGCATGGCGATTCCCATGGTTACCAGAAGGTGCGTACTTGTGGCTTGGTGCCTGGGCCGGAATTATCCGTTTCCACATCAACCCTGCACACGACGGAGGAACGGATCATGGGATGGTTGTTACTGCTGGCGGCCGGCCTGGTCGAGATCGCGATGGCCGCGGCGCTCAAGCGCTCGGAGGACTGGACCCGGCTCTGGCCCTCGGTCGTCGGCGTGGCGAGCGCGCTGCTGAGCATCTTCCTGCTCGCCAGGTCGCTGCGCTATCTGCCGCTGGGCCTGGCCTATGCGGTGTGGACCGGCATCGGCTCGGTCGGCGTGGTGCTGATGGGCGTGCTCGCCTTCGGCGAGGCGCTGTCGGGTCCGCGCCTGGCCTGCATCGCGCTGGTGGTGGCGGGAACCGTCGGCCTGCGCACGCTGGAGGGCTGAGCGGCATGGCTTCGACGATCCTCCACATCCAGGCCTCGCCCTCGGGCACGCGCTCGCGCTCGATCGACACGGCACGGCATTTCCTGCAGCGGCTGCGCGAGCGCGACCCCGCGGCCGAGATCCGCACCCTCGACGTCTGGGCGCTCGACCTGCCGCCCTTCGACGCCACCATGATCGATGCCAAGTTCGCGGTGCTGCGCGCGCAAACCGCCACCGACGAACAGCGGCGGCACTGGCAGCGCGCCGTGCGCCTCGCGCAGGAGTTCAACGCGGCCGACAAGTACGTATTCAGCCTGCCGATGTGGAACTTCGGCCTGCCCTACCGGCTGAAGCACTACATCGACGTCGTGACCCTGCCGGGCGAGAACTGGCGCTGGTCGGCGCAGGAGGGCTACACGGGCCTGCTGCACGGCAAGCGCGCGGCGCTGGTCTATTCGAGCGCGGCCGATTACCCGGTGGGCCTGCCTTCGCATGCGCGCGATTTCCAGAAGCCGTACATGCGCACCTGGCTCGAGTTCCTCGGCATCGTCGATGTGGTGGAGCTGGCCGTGGCGCCGACACTGGCACCGCCCGAGGCGGTGGCCGCGAACCTCGCGCGCGCCAGGGCGCGAGCCGACGCACTCGCGCGCGACTTCTAGCGCGGCGGCTCGTCCACGCCGTCGAAGCGCTGCGCGAGCCACACCAGCAGCGGCATCGCCACGGCCCAGACGACGGCCAGCACCGCGAGCGCCGGAACCCGGTCGACGAACTGGGCCGCGCCCAGCTTCACGCCCGCGACGAACGACGCCGGCCCGCACACCGCGCCCAGCACCGCCGCGAGCAGGTAGCGCCGCCGCAGCCAGCGCAGGGTGACGTTGAGCGCGATCGCGAACAGGCCCCACAGCGCGACCATCCAGTACGGCGCGAGCTGCGCAACCGGCTGGCCCGAGGGATAGCGCACCAGCCCGCCGAGCGCATGGCCGGTTTCGATCACCACGCCCAGCGCGCAGGCGATGGCCACCAGCCGGGCCTCCTGCGCGGGCCGGGCCGACACCCACAGGTGCCAGGCGATCGCCGCCGCGACGCAGGCCGTGCCCCACAGCGGATGGCCATGCGCCGCGCCGAGCACGGCCGCGAACCAGGCGAGCTGGAACACGACGAAATTGGTAATCCGAACGGCGGTCATGGCAACAGGTACGCGCGCCGCGGCGCTTCGGATGCCGCGATCTACATCGCGGGCGCGTGCGTGCGCGCCGCCGCGCGGCGCAGGCTCTGCGGCGGCTGGCCGAAGGCGCGGTGGAAGGCGCGCCGCATGCGCTCGGGATCGGAGAAGCCGGTCTGCGCCGCGATGCGGTCGACCGACTGGCCGCCCTCCTCGATCAGGATGCGCGCGGTCTCCACGCGCAGCTTCTCGATCGCGCGCGCCGGCGACTGGCCGGTTTCGGCCAGGAAGGCACGGCTGAACTGGCGCGGGCTCAGGTGCGCCACCTCGGCGAGCTGGTCGACCGAGAGGTTCTTGTGCAGGTTCTTCTTCGCGTAGTCGAGCGCCTGCTGGATGCGGTCGGTGCGCGGCTCGAGCTCGAGCAGCGCCGAGAACTGAGACTGCCCGCCCGCGCGCCGGTGGTAGATCACCAGCTTGCGCGCCACCGAGCGCGACAGCTCGAGGCCCAGGTCGCCCTCGACCAGCGCGAGCGCGAGGTCGATGCAGGCGGTCATGCCGGCCGAGGTCCAGACCGGGCCGTCCTGGATGAAGATGCCGTCCTCCTCCACCCGGATGGCCGGGAAGCCGCGCTGCAGCTCGCGCGCGAAATGCCAGTGCGTGGTGGCGCGGCGACCGTCGAGCAGGCCGGCCTCGGCCAGCACGAAGGCGCCGGTGCAGATGCTGCCCAGGCGCCGCGTGCGCGGCAGCGCGCGGCGCAGGAAATCGAGCAGCCCGCCCGAACTCGGCGGCACCGTGGTCGAGCCCGCGACCAGCAGGGTGTCGAAGCGGCGCCGGTCGAAGGCGCGCGAATCGACCGTGACGCCGGCCGTGCTGGCCACCGGGCCGCCGTACTCCGACAGCACCTCGAGTTCGTAGACCGTGCGCCCCGCCTCGGCGTTCGCGAGCTCGAAGACCGAGAGGGCCACCAGGTCGAGGATCTGGAAACCGGGAAAGACGACGAGGCCGATGCGCTGGGTCATGATGTCTTTAAACGATGGAAACATGTCATTTGAGACATCAGTGTCCGACCCAAACTCCTGGCTGTCAAACCACCTTTCCTCATCCCCTTCGACATCCAAGGACCTTTCCCATGAGCTCGCAAGACATCGCCATCTCCGCCCCCGGCAAGGGCACCGCGCTGATCACCGGCGCTTCCACCGGCATCGGCGCCGTCTACGCCGAGCGCCTCGCGCGCCGCGGCCACGACCTCGTGCTGGTCGCGCGCAACAAGGAGCGCCTCGAGGCACTGGCCGAACGGCTGGTGCGGGAGACCGGCCGCCGCGTCGAGGTGCTCGCGGCCGACCTCACGGCCACCGCCGACCTGCGCCGGGTCGAGGAGCGGCTGCGCAGCGACGAGCGCATCACCCTGCTGCTCAACAACGCCGGCCTCGGCGCCACCGCGACCCTGCTCGATTCCGACCCCGACCAGATCGACGCCATGATCCAGCTCAACGTGGTCGCGCTCACGCGCCTCACGCGCGCCGTGGCGCCGGGCTTCGTCGCGCGCGGCGGCGGCGCGCTGATCAACATCGCCTCGATCGTCGCGCTCTCGCCCGAGCTGCTCAACGGCAGCTACAGCGGCAGCAAGGCCTACGTGGTCAACCTGAGCCAGTCGCTGCACCACGAGCTCGGCGCCAAGGGCGTGAAAGTGCAGGCCGTGCTGCCGGGCGCCACGCGCACCGACTTCTGGGGCATCGCGGGCGTGCCGGTCGAGCACCTGCCGCAGGAGATCGTGATGTCGGCCGAGGACCTGGTCGACAGCGCCCTGGCCGGTTTCGACGCGGGCGAGCTGATCACCATCCCCTCGCTGCCCGACGTGGAAGACTGGCAGCGCTTCGACGCCGCGCGCCAGGCGCTGGGCCCGAACCTGTCGCGCAGCGTGCCGGCCGCGCGCTACGCGAACGCGGCGGCCACAGCAGCCTGAGCGGCGCGCGCTCGCGGCCCGCGCCTTGACCTTGGCGCGGGCAGGTGGATTCGCGCGGGCGGCGCGGCCCGCGCCCGGCCGGCGGCAAGATGGCCGGCCATCCTCAGGAGCCCGCCCCATGAACAGCCCCCGAAGCATCAAGATCCCCGGCCCCGACCATCCGATCACCGTCGCGCCCAACCCCGCGCGCGTGGTCGTGACCCTCGGCGGCCGCACCATCGCCGACACCCGCGCCGCCCTCACCCTGCGCGAGGCCTCGTACCCGGCCGTGCAATACATCCCGCGCGCCGACGTCGACATGTCGCTGCTCGAGCGCAGCACGCACACCACCTACTGCCCGTACAAGGGCGAGTGCAACTATTTCAGCATCCCGGCCGGCGGGGAGCGCTCGGTCAACGCGGTGTGGACCTACGAGTCGCCGTATGACGCGGTGGCGGGGATCAAGGACCACGTGGCGTTTTATACGGATCGGGTGGATGGGGTCGAGGAGCGGGCGGGCTGAGTTGTTCGCCTGATCCGCAACGTCCCCCTTGTGCAAAACCCCGGCGATGAGCCAGCATCGGGGCCACGAACAGGGGAGGACGTGCCATGTGCACCAGAGAGGCGGCGGTCGTTTCATCCACGGGGGCATGGGCGAATCGTCGTCTGGGTCTCGCTGAGCAAGAAGAGCTTCGATCGCCATGACGAGACCTTCGACGATCCGGTCGAGGGAGAAGGATTCTTCGGTTGGGTCTGCAATGACATCGACGTTTATCCGTATCCGTCGACGCGGCCCGCCGATGTCCGGGTTCAACTCGGCAACCAACGCCCCAAGGTGATCCTGCACAAGAGAGACTCGGAGGATGACCCCTTGGTCATCGACCAGACCCGAGGTATCTCGGTGGCACGTGCGCAAGAGCTGGCCGAGCAGGTGCTGCACAGGACTTGAAGAGAGCGGCGTGCGGAAGAGACGTTACGGACCGTTTCGTTCACCGGCTCTTTCCAGAGGGGCCACAGACTCACTTCAGCGCTTCATGCCCGTACTGCACATCACGAAGAACGACATCCACCTCTGCAGCGTCGGCTCGGACGACGTGTGGATGTTCTCCGCCTCCGTCCACGCAGACATCTGGGGGCCGGCTTGCTCCGAACTCACGGTCACGGGCGGCGGAAAACGACGCTCCGACGGCTCGTTCGACTTCCTGATCTGGGAAATGGCGCATGCGTTGCGCAAGGGTGACCGCATCGTCTTCTCGTTCGAGGAGGGTTCGGCTTCATCGCCCAGGCAGCCCGCCATCGATGACGAGACGCCGGCAGAGGACATGCCGACCGATCTCGTCGCTTCCGGGGAGGACATCACCCGGCTGGCGGCGCGACCGAAGTCGAACCAGGATTGCAGGTGGCGATGCGTCGTGTACGGCGAACCGGAGATCCTCGTGCTTCCGGACGACCACCGCCAGAACCTGGACCTCCACTTGCTCTGGAACGAAATGCGCGCCCACCGGGTTCGGGTCGGCCTGTCCAGATCGTCGCTGGACGAGGTCATGAGCCGAAGCGGGGGCGAGGACGTCTTTCTCGAGTACATCGAGGAAACTGCTCGCATCGAGCTCGGCATCGAATGAACCCCGCCCTCCGCCACGCCCTCCAGGTCTTCCTCCGCGCGATCCTGGCCCTGTGCGTGGCCGCCGCGCTGCCCTTGGCACATGTCGAATGGGGAGAGCCCTATCCAGGCGAAGGCCAGAAATCCTTCGGGATGGTGCTGATGTTTTTCCTGGTCGGCATGGGCGTTGCGCTCGTCTACTTCATCGTCGGTACGGTGGCGCAAGTGCTCCTGCAGCGAAGACCGCCCAAGGTCTCGCTGGGCATCGATCTAGGGCTTGCCTTGCTGCTGGGTTTGCTGCTCGCCTACGGCGGCGTCACGGCCCACTATCTCAATGAATCACCCACCCAGCCCGAAGCCGACACAACCGCTCACGCACCCCCACCCCGCCGATAGACCCCCGGCGCGCTCCCGGTCCAGACCTTGAAGGCCCGCTGAAACGCCGAGCTGTTGGCGAAGCCGAGTTCGTCGGCCAGCTCGGCCAGCGGAACGGCGCTGGTGCTGAGCCGGACGATGGCGGTGTCGCGGCGCAGCTCGTCCTTCAGCGCCTGGAACGAAGTCCCCTCCAGCGCGAGCCGCCGCTGCAGGGTGGAGACCGTGACGTGCAGCGCGTTCGCCGTGGCCACGAGGTCGGACCATGCGGGCTGCATGAACTGAAGATGGGCCCGCACGCGCGCACTGACCGCGTCGCTGCCCCGGCGCGGCACGAGCATGTGGAGCTGCGCATCGGCGAGGAAGCTGCGCAGCGCGGCCTCGTCGCGGCGCACGGCGTCGTTCAGGCGCCTGGCATCGAACCAGAAGGCCGAGCGCTCGCTGTCGAACTGCTGCAGCGCGGGGAAGATCTTCCCGTAGCCGCCGGCATGCGCGGGCGGACCGAACGCGAAGTCGAAGCGCACGACCGGCAACTGGCCACCCACCACCCAGGCCATCAGGCGCCAGGTGGTGCGCAGCAGCACCTCCTGCAGGAACACGGTCTGCAGGGCGGCGGGACCGTTGAAGCGCATCACCACGCCGGCCAGGTCGTCCCTGCACACGGCCTCCAGCACCACGTCGTCCTGCAGCAGGTGAAAGGTTCGCGTGGCGCGGCGGATCGCTACCTCCAGCGTCGGGGCGCCCAGCGTCGAGCGTGCGATCAGCGCGAAGCTGCCGCGCTTGAGGGGGCGACTCAGCAAGCCGATGAAGTCGTCGTCCAGGCCTTCGGTGAGCGCACGGAACAGCTTCGCGTACTGCTGCGCCGTGACGCGCGCATCGGCCTGCGCGAGCAGTTCGGGGGCGATGCCGGCCTCGGCGAGGAAGAGCTCGCAGGGCCGGCCGCTGGCGAGGACGCCCGACAGCATGCCGTGCACGAAGCTGATGGAGACCGTCTGGGGAGGATGAAGCATCGAGGGCAAGGCGCTGGAACGGAACGGCATCGACTGTGCACCGGCAGGCACCGCCGAGGCAAGCGCCGCGACCCGCACAGGGGCGCGAGGGCGACATCGGATTGAGGTCTTCTGACATCCGAACAACGCAAAGCGGCATCGTGCAAACGGCGATCGATTCCTAGCATTGGCGGCATGGGCATGAGCCCGCGAACCAAGACCAAATAGAAGGAGACGATGCCATGTACGTGACCCAGGCACTGCACCGCGCGGTGCAGCAGCACCCCGACAAGGTGGCGGTGCGCTTCGCCGGCCGCACGCGCACTTTCGGCGCCTATGTCGAGCGCGTCGCCCGCCTCGCCGGTGCGCTGCAGCAGCTCGGCATGCGGCCGGGCGACCGCGTGGCCATGCTGGCGCTCAACTCCGACCGCTACCTCGAATACCAGATGGCCGTGCCCTGGGGCGGCGGCGTGCTCAATCCCTGCAACATCCGCTGGTCGGCCGCGGAGATCCTCTACTCGCTCGAGGACTCGGGCTCGACCCTGCTGCTGGTCGACGAGACCTTCCGCCCGATGGTCGAGAAGATGCGCGCCGAGTCCGGGAGCCTGCGCGAAGTGATCTATTGCGGCAGCGGCGTGGAAGACGGCGAGGTGCCGCGCGGCATGCATGGCTACGAGGCGCTGCTGGCGGCGGCCTCGCCCGTCGCCGACGCGGTCCGGCGCGACGAGGACCTGGCCGGCATCTTCTACACCGGCGGCACCACGGGCTTCCCCAAGGGCGTGATGCTGAGCCATGCCAACCTGTGCAGCTCGGCGATGGCGATGCAGGCCGAAGGGCTGGCGGCATCGGGCGGCAACTACCTGCATGCGGCGCCGATGTTCCACCTGGGCGACATGGGCCTCGCGATGCCGCACTGGCCCGCGGGCAACACGCACACGATCATCCCGATGTTCAGCCCGCAGGGCGTGCTCGATGCGATCGAGCGCGACCGCGTGACCAACACGCTGCTGGTGCCGACCATGATCCAGATGCTGGTCGACCACCCATGCATGAAGGAGCCGCGCGACCTCTCCAGCCTCAGGTGCATCTTCTACGGCGCCTCGCCGATGCAGGAGGCGGTGCTCGAACGCGCGATGGCCGCGCTGCCCCACGTGGCCTTCGTGCAGGGCTACGGCATGACGGAGCTGGCGCCGCTGGCCACCATCAATCCGCCGAGTTCCTACACGGCCGAGGGCCACGCGCTGGGGCGCCATCGCTCCGCGGGGCGTGCGAGCGTGTGCATGGAAGTGCGCATCCTCGACCCCGAGGGCATCGAGGTGCCGCGCGGCACGGTGGGCGAAGTGGCGGTGCGCGGTCCCAACGTGATGCAGGGCTACTGGGGCAAGCCCGAGCAGACGGCCGCCGCGGTGCGCGAGGGCTGGATGCACACCGGCGACGGCGCCTGGATGGACGACGGCGGCTACATCTACGTGGTCGACCGCATCAAGGACATGATCATCAGCGGCGGCGAGAACGTCTACTCGGCCGAGGTCGAGAACGCCATCGCCCAGCACCCGGCCGTGGCGGCCTGCGCGGTCATCGGCATCCCCAGCGACGAATGGGGCGAGAGCGTGCACGCGGCGCTGATCCTCAAGCCGGGGCTCAACGTCACCGGCGACGAGGTCATCGCCCACTGCAAGGCGCTGATCGCGGGCTACAAGTGCCCGCGCAGCGTGGCCTTCGTCGATGCCCTGCCGATGTCGGGCGCCGGCAAGGTGCTCAAGACCCAGCTGCGCGAGCCGTTCTGGCAAGGACGCCAGCGCAACGTCGCCTGAGCCTTTTCACCCCTCCCCTTCCTCTCCACTTTCAGGAAATCTCCATGCATCACGATGTGTTCGTCAGCGGGGTCGGCATGATCCCCTTCACCAAGCCCGGTGCCAGCGAGTCCTATCAGGCGATGGCCGCCGAGGCCACGCGCCGCGCGCTGGCCGATGCCGGCATCGGCTACGAGCAGGTGCAGCAGGCCTACGTGGGCTATGTCTATGCCGACTCGACCGCGGGCCAGAGCGCGCTCTACGCGGTCGGCATGACCGGCATCCCCGTGGTCAACGTCAACAACAACTGCTCGACCGGCTCGACCGCGCTGTTCCTGGCACGCCAGGCCGTGGCCAGCGGCGCCGCCGACTGCGTGCTGGCCCTGGGCTTCGAGCAGATGACGCCGGGCGCGCTGGGCGCGGTGTTCAAGGACCGGCCCAGCCCCTTCGAGCGCTTCGACCGGGCCACCGACGAACTGGTCGAGGAAGCCGGCATTCCGCTCGCGCTGCGCTACTTCGGCGGCGCGGGGCTGGCCCACATGCAGCAGTACGGCACCAAGCTCTCGACCTTCGCGAAGATCCGCGCCAAGGCCAGCCGCCATGCGGCCAACAACCCGGTCGCGCTGTTCCGCAACGTGGTGAGCGAGGACGAGGTGCTGGCCACGCCCGTGATGTGGCCCGGCGTGATGACGCGGCTGATGGCCTGCCCGCCGACCTGCGGCGCGGCCGCCGCCATCGTCTGCTCGACCGGGTTCGCGCAGCGCCACGGCCTGGACCGCCGCGTGCGCATCAAGGCCCAGGCCATGACCACCGACCGCCCGGTGAGCTTCGAGGCACGCGACATGCGCGAGGTGGTCGGCTTCAGCATGGCGCGCGAGGCGGCGCAGCAGGTCTACGAGGCGGCGGGTGTCGGCCCGCAGGACATCGACGTGGTCGAGCTGCACGACTGCTTCGCGCACAACGAGCTCATCAGCTACGAGGCGCTGGGCCTGTGCCCGGTGGGCGGGGCCGAGAAGTTCGTCGTCAATGGCGACAACACCTACGGCGGCAAGGTCGTGACCAATCCGTCGGGCGGGCTGCTGTCCAAGGGCCATCCGCTGGGCGCGACCGGCCTCGCGCAATGCACCGAGCTGGTCGAGCAACTGCGCGGCACGGCCGACAAGCGCCAGGTCGAGGGTGCACGGCTCGCGCTGCAGCACAACCTGGGCCTGGGCGGTGCCTGCGTGGTCACGCTCTACGAACGCGTCTGAACCCCCTCAACGACAAAGGAGACCTTCCCATGATCGACAAGAAATGGATCGGCCACGAGCTGCCCGCCTCGGTGCTGCCGATCGAGCGCAGCCGGCTGCAGTTCTTCGCCAAGGCGATCGGCGAGACCGACCCGGTCTACACCGACGCCGCCGCCGCGCGCGATGCCGGCTACCCCGACCTGCCGGCGCCGCCCACCTTCCTGTTCGCGGCCGAGCTCGACTCGGGTGCGTCCGACCGGCTGCTGGCCGACCTGCAGATCCCGCTGGCCAAGCTGCTGCATGGCGAGCAGAGCTTCAGCTACCACCGCCCCGCCTGCGTGGGCGACACCGTGACGGTGCGCTCCACCATCGGCGACATCTACGACAAGAAGAACGGCGCGCTCGAGTTCGTGGTGAAGACCTCGCGCGCCACCAACCAGCGCAACGAACTGGTGGCCGAGCTGCGCACCGTCATCGTCTGCCGCAACTGAAGTAACACGCCCATGACCTCCCCCACCTTCGACACCGTGCAGGTCGGCGACGCGCTGCCCGCCGTGCAGTTGCCGGCCGTGAACCGCGGCACGCTCGCGCTGTTCGCGGGCGCCTCGGGCGACCACAACCCGATCCACATCGACACCGACATGGCGCGCCGCTCGGGCATGCCCGACGTGTTCGCGCAGGGCATGCTGGGCATGGCCTGGCTCGGCCGCGTGCTCACGCAGTGGGCGCCGCAGAGCCGGCTGCGCCACTTCGAGGCGCGCTTCCAGGGCATCACGCACCTGGGCAACGCCATGCGCTGCAGCGGCCGCATCGCCGAGAAGACCGAGCGCAACGGCGAACGCGGCGTGCGCATCGAGCTGCAGAGCACCAACCAGTTCGGCCAGACCAGGATCGTCGGCGAAGCCTTCGTCGCCCTGCCCTGACATCCCATCCCCCGCAAAGAAAAGAGAACACCATGACACGCAAACTCGAAGGCAAGGTCGCCCTCATCACCGGTTCGGGCCGCGGCATCGGCCGCTCGATCGCGCTCAAGCTCGCCAGCGAAGGCGCGCGCATCGTCGTCAACGACCTCGACGCCGAACCCGCGCAGGAGGCGGTGCAGGCCATCCGCGAGGCCGGCGGCCAGGCCGTGGCCTGCGTGGGCAACGTGACGGCGCCCGACTTCGCCGAGCGCTTCGTCGGCACGGCGGTGAGCGAATTCAAGGGCCTGGACATCCTCATCAACAACGCCGGCTACACCTGGGACAACGTGATCCAGAAGATGACCGACGAGCAGTGGTACGCGATGATCGACTGCCACCTGACGGCGCCGTTCCGCATCCTGCGCGCCGCGCAGCCGGTGATCCGCGCGCTCGGCAAGGCCGAGACCGAGGCCGGTCAGCGCGTGATGCGCAAGGTGGTCAACATCTCGTCGATGGCGGGCCTGTTCGGCAACCCGGGCCAGACCAACTACGCGGCGGGCAAGGCCGGCATCGTCGGCATGACGCAGACGCTGGCCAAGGAATGGGGGCGCATGAGC
Source organism: Variovorax sp. PDC80 (assembly GCF_900115375.1). NCBI lineage: Bacteria > Pseudomonadati > Pseudomonadota > Betaproteobacteria > Burkholderiales > Comamonadaceae > Variovorax > Variovorax sp. PDC80. The sequence continues at coordinate 253,552 of NZ_FOWG01000003.1, forward strand.
GTCACCGTCAACTGCGTGGCCTACGGCCTGATCAAGACCCGGCTGACCGGCAATGCGGCCGAGGGCGGCACGGCCCATATCGACGGCCGCGACATCAAGGTGGGCGTCAACCCCGACCTGATGGCCGCGATGGAGCGCGGCATTCCGCTGGGCCGCGGCGGCACGCCCGAGGAAGCGGCCGGCGCGGTGTACCTGCTGTGCATTCCGGAATCGGACTACGTGAGCGGCCAGACGCTGGTGTGCAGCGGCGGCCTCACGGGGTTCTGAGCGATGGCTGCCGCTGTGCACAGCGAGGTGCGCGAAGGCATCGCGACCCTGGTGCTCGACCGGGCCGAGGCGCTCAACGCGCTGGGCCCGCCGCTGCTCGACGCGCTGCTGGCGGCGCTGCGTGCCTGCCAGGCCGATACGCAGGTGCGTGCCATCGTGCTGACCGGCGCGGGCCGCGCCTTCTCGGGCGGCGGCGACATCGGCTACTTCGCCGACGTGCTGGCCGGTGGTCCGCAGCATGCACAGGAGCAGATCGGCCGCGGCATGGAACAGGTGGGCAACCCCATCGCGCAGGCCATCGCCGACAGCGCGGTGCCGGTGGTGGTGGCCGTCAACGGGCCCTGCGTGGGCGCGGGCGTCGGCATCGCGCTGGCGGCCGATGTCGTGATCGCGGCACGCTCGGCCTACTTCCTCGTGCCGCAGGTGGCGCAGCTCGGGGCCGTGCCCGACCTGGGCGCGACCTGGTCGCTGCCGCGGCTGGTCGGGCGCAGCCGGGCGCTCGGCATCGCGCTGCTTGGCGAACGCATCGACGCGGCGCGGGCCGAGCAATGGGGGCTGGTCTGGCGCTGCGTCGACGATGCCGCCCTGCTCGACGAGGCGCACGCGCTGGCCCGGCGGCTGGGCAGCGCATCGGCCGCGGCGCTGCGCGACACGCGCCAGCTGATCGACGCGGCCACCGACCGCACGCTGGCCGAGCAACTGGCCGGCGAATGCGAAGCCCAGCGCCGGCACGTCGCCGGCGCATTCTTCAACGACGCCTGCGCGCGCTTTCTCGCGCGCGCCAGGGCCTGAACGAATACCCGAAAGAACCATGCTGCCCCAACTGCTGCGCCATCGCTGGATGGACGAAGACATCGATGCCTTTCGCGAACAGGTGCGCCGCTACATCGCGGCCGAGCTCTCGCCGCAACTGGAAGGCTGGCGCCGCCAGGGCTTCATCCCGCGCGAGGTCTGGCGCCCGTTCGGCCGGATGGGCTTCCTGCTGCCCGAGATCGACGAGGCCTACGGCGGCGCCGGTGCCTCGCTCGCCTACCAGATGGTGGTGCAGGACGAACTGGCGAAGGCCGAGTTCCCCGCCAACACCGGCGTGCACAACCTCGCCGCGCACTACATCCTCGACTACGGCACCGAGGCGCAGAAGCAGCGCTGGCTGCCGCGGCTCGCGAGCGGCGAGCTGCTGGCCGGCATCGCGCTCACCGAGCCCGGCTGCGGCTCGGACCTGAAGGCGCTGCGCACCCGCGCGCGGCGCGAAGGCGAGCACTACGTGATCGACGGCGCCAAGACCTTCATCACCAACGGCTTCTCGGGCAACCTGCTGGTGGTGGCGGTGCGCACCGGCGAGGCGGGCAGCCGCGGCGTGTCGCTGGTCGTGCTCGAGACCGAAGACCTGCCGGGCTTTCGCGTGGGACGGCGGCTCGAGAAGCTGGGCCAGCATGCGTCGGACACGGCCGAGCTCTTCTTCGACGGCGTGCGCGTGCCGGCCGACCATCTGCTCGGCGGCAAGGAAGGCGACGGCTTCATCCAGCTCATGAGCCAGCTCTCGTACGAGCGGCTGTTCCTGTGCGTGCCGGCCGCGGCGGTGATCGAGCGCGCGGTGGAACTGACGGTGGAATACACGCAGCAGCGCAAGGCCTTCGGCCACAGCGTGTTCGATTTCCAGAACACGCGCTTCAAGCTCGCCGAGTGCGCCACCATCGCGCACGTGGTGCGCAGCTTCGTCAACGACTGCATCCAGCGCCTGGTCGACGGCACCCTCGACCAGGAGGCCGCCTACATGGCCAAGCTGTGGTGCACCGAGCAGCAGGGCAAGGTGACCGACGAGTGCCTGCAGCTGTTCGGCGGCTACGGCTACATGGTCGAGTACCCGATCGCGCGCATGTATGCCGATGCGCGCGTGCAGCGCATCTACGGTGGCACCAGCGAGATCATGAAGGACCTGATCGCGCGCAAGCTGGGCGCGTGAAGCGCGCGGCGCGCGGGCGCCCCCCATGAAAAAGCCGGCCCCTGCTTTCGCAAGGGCCGGCTTCTTGTTGGCTGAACCGCTGGCCTCAGTGCGGGGCCGACCCCGCGATGCGACCTGGTTCTATGCGCCGATTACAGCGGCAGCGAGTCGCCGCGGGCAGCAGCGCGGGCTTGTGCGCGCACTGCGTTGCGGTCCACGGTGCTGGCGACCAGCGGGGCCACGCCCGACGAAGCGCCTTCGGCGTACGGGTTGTCGCTGTGTGCCGCGGCAACCGCTTCGGCACGCACGGCAGCACGGCTGGTCTGCGACACGATCACCTGGGCCGGGCCGGCGTTGGCGCCTTCGGCATAGGGATCGGCGCTGCGGGCGGCGATGACGGCCTGACCGGCGACTTCGGCGCGGCTGGCGGCCGAGGTCAGGGGATGCACGCCCTCATAGGTTTCTGCATGGGCTGCACCGGCAGCGGCCAGCAGGGAGAGGGCAACGGCGGAGAGGAGCTTCGAGGCGTTCATTTGAGTATTCCTTCAATTCTTGTGACTTGACTTTGGATGATTCGAACCGGTCTTGGTGGGGCGCCGTCCCTTCGGGGGCGGCCACCTCGTCAGTGCCTGTTCACCCAGATCAGTCGCTGCCTTCTGCTTGTCTTGGAGTCGGCGGCTGGTCCGTGAGATGAATTGTGCGCCTCGAACCTAGGTAAAAACCCTAGGCAAATGGAACCGCGGCGTTCACGGGAAGGAAACAATCGATCGCCCGCGCCCCGCCTGCCCTCTCCTGCCTCCTCTTCAGCGGCCCTCGAGGAAATCGACCACCGCGCCCACGAACTCCTTCGGAAACTCCACGTTCGACAGGTGCACCGCGGGCAAGGTCAGCAGCCGCGCGCCCGGCACGGTGGCCGCGATCAGCTCGCCATGGCTCGCGGCCGTGACCGGGTCGAACTCGCCCGCGATCACCAGCGTGGGCCGCTCGATCAGCGCGATGGGCCGGCGCAGGTCGGCGTCGCGCACGGCGGCGAGCGCGCCGGCCAGGCCCTGCGGGTCGATCTCGAGCAGCACCTGGCGCAAGGCCTGCACCACGGGGCCGTTCTCGATCAGCAGCCGCTCGGGGAACCAGTTGCGCAGGAAGCCCTCGGCCGTCTCCTGCATGTCGGGGGCGGCGAGCACGCCGACGATGCGCTCGTCGAACACGCGGGCCGGGCCGAGCCACGAGGAGGTGTTGGCCAGCACCAGCCGGTCGATGCGCTCGGGCGCATGCACGCCCAGCCACTGGCCGATGAAGCCGCCGAGCGAGAGGCCGAGGAAATGCGCGCGCTCGATCTTCAGCGCGTCGAGCAGCTCGATCACGTCGCGGCCGAGCCGGTCCATCGAATAGGCGCCCGGCGTGACGCCCGAACCGCCATGGCCGCGCGTGTCGTAGCGCAGCACGTGGAAATGCCGGCCCAGTGCCTCGACCTCGCCGTCCCACATCGAGAGCGTGGTGCCGATGGAGTTCGACAGCAGCAGCACGGGCTTGCCGGCATCGCCATCGAAGCGGTAGGCGATGCGGGCGCCGTCGCCGGCGGTGGTGGTGTGGGTGAAGTGGCTCATGGCGTGCTTTCCTTGACATGGCTTCGGAGCCTCGGCCCCTGCAACGGCGATCACCGTGGCACAAATCGTAGTTGCGCTCCCTGGCGAAAGAAATTACAAAGTTCGATCAATCCTTGTCATCAAATCGAACATGAGCGAATTCACCCTGCACGACCTCCAATGCTTCGACGCGGTGGTGCGCGCGGGCGGCTTCCAGGCCGCCGCCACGCAGTTGCATCGCTCGCACCCGGCGGTGTTCGCGGCCGTGGCCAAGCTCGAGCGGCAGCTCGGCCTGGTGCTGCTCGACCGCGGCGGCTACCGCGTGCAGCCCACCGAGGCCGGCCGCTCCTTCCATGCGCGCGCGCAGTCGCTGCTGCGCGAGCTCGAGGGCCTGCGCGGCCATGCGCGCCAGCTCGCGGTGGGCGAGGAAAGCGAGCTGCGCGTGGTGATCGGCGACCTGTGCCCGCGGCCGCAGGTGCTGGCGATGCTGGCGCGCTTCTTCGCGCAGTGCCCGGGCACGCGGCTCGCGCTGTACTTCGAGGCGGTGGCCGGTCCGGCCGAACGGCTGTTCGACGGCGAGGCCGACCTGATCCTGCACGGCATCGACAAGCGCGATCCGCGGCTCGAGTGGATCGACCTGTGCAAGGTGCCCTTCGTACCCGTGGTGGCGCCGGCCCTGCTGACCGAGCCGCTGCCGCGCGCGCCGGGGCCCGAGCGCATGCGCGCCTACACCCAGTGCGTGATGCGCGACACCGCGCGCCACACGCCGCCCCAGGACCACTTCCTGATCGAGGGCGCGCACCAGTGCACCGTGGCCGACCAGCTCATGAAGAAGGAAGTGATCCTGCTGGGCCTGGGCTGGGGCCACATGCCGCGCTTCCTGATCGAGGAGGAACTGCGCGACGGCCGGCTGCGCTCCATCGCGGGCCGCCACCTGCCCGGCAGCGTCGAGGAGCTGGTGGCGGCACGCCGGCGCGACCGCTCGCCGGGGCCGGTCGCGAGCCGGCTCTGGGCCCACATCGAGGCCGAGGCGCCGGCACTGCGCCGCGCGCTGGCCGGCACCGGCACCGGCACCGGCGAGGCTGCTAGCGCCCCAGGTCCTTCGCCGACACCCCGGCGATCCCCCAGTTCTCCTTCGGCACGTCGTGCAGCCACACGCGCACGTTCTCCTTCGGCGCGTTGACGGCCTCGACGATGGCGGCCGTGACCTTCTCGATCAGCGCGCGCTTCTGGTCCTCGGTGCGGCCTTCGATCAGGTAGATCTGTGCAAACGGCATGGTCCGGCTCCTTCCGTGTTCAGACGAAGCGCAGCCCGACGCTGCCCATGCCCTGCACCTTGAGCGTGACCGCGTCGCCCGCCTGCACGGCCACCGCCTCGGTGATGCCGCCCGACAGGATCAGCGTGCCGGCAGGAATCTCCTCGCCGCGCGCGCCCAGGTGGTTGGCCAGCATCGCGATGGCCGCGGCCGGATGGCCGAGCACCGCCGCGCCGGCGCCGAAGGCCACGGGCTGGCCGTTCTTCTCGAGCACGATGCCCACGGTGCGCAGGTCGACCTCGCTCGCGGGCACGGCCCGGCCGCCGACCACGAAGCGCGAGGCCGAGGTGTTGTCGGCCACCACGCTCTTGAGGTCGAACTTGAAGTCGCGGTAGCGGCTGTCGATCACCTCGATGCCGGGCAGCACGAAGTCGGTGGCCGCGAGCACCGCGCCGATGTGGCAGCCCGGGCCCCTGAGCGCGCGCTTAGTCACGAAGGCGATCTCGGGCTCGACCTTCGGATGGATCAGCTCGCTCACCCTGCACTCGCCGCCCTCGGGCACGGCGTAGTTCTCGGCCATGAAGCCGAAGACCGGCGTGGTCACGCCCATCTGCTTCATCTTGGCGTGCGAGGTCAGGCCGGCCTTGAGGCCGACGATGCGCAGGCCGCGCGCGGTCTTGCGGCGGCGGATCTCGTCCTGGATCGCATAGGCGTCGTCCCAGTCCATCTGCGGGTATTCGTCGGTGATCTTGGGCGTGTCGCGCGCCTCGAGCTCGCAGGTCTCGAGGTGCTCGGCGAGCGCGGCGATGGTCTTCGCATCGAGCTTCATGCCGCCACCTCCTGACGCGAGCGCGCCAGCGTGATCGCCGTGTCCTCGATCATGTCCTCCTGCCCGCCGACCATGCCGCGCCGGCCCAGCTCGACCAGGATCTCGCGCGCCGGCACGCCGTACTTCTTCTCGGCGCGCTTGGCGAACAGCAGGAAGCTCGAGTACACGCCCGCGTAGCCCAGCGTCAGCGAGTCGCGGTCGACGCGGATCATGTGGTCCATGATCGGCACCACGCGGTCCTCGGCCACGTCCTGGATGCCGAACACGTCGACGCCGGTCTCGATGCCCATGCGGTCGCAGACCGCGACGAACACCTCCATTGGCGTATTGCCCGCGCCTGCGCCCAGCCCCGCGGCGGCGGCGTCGATGCGGTTCGCGCCCGCCTCCACCGCGGCGATCGAGTTGGCGATGCCCATGGCGAGGTTGTGGTGGCCATGGAAGCCCAGCTCGGTGTCGGGCTTCAATGCCGCGCGCACCGCGCCCAGCCGCGCCTTCACGTCCTCGGGCAGCATGTGGCCGGCCGAGTCGGTCACGTAGATGCAGTTGGCGCCATAGCCTTCCATCAGCAGCGCCTGGCGCACCAGCAGCTCGGGCGAGGCCATGTGGGCCATCATGAGGAAGCCGACCGTGTCGAGGCCGAGCTTGCGCGCCATCGCGATGTGCTGCTCCGACACGTCGGCCTCGGTGCAGTGCGTGGCCACGCGCACCGTGTGCACGCCCAGGCCGTGCGCCATGCGCAGGTGGTCGACGGTGCCGATGCCCGGGATCAGCAGCGCCGAGACCTTGGCGCGCTTCATCAACGGGATGACGGTGCCGAGGTACTGCTCGTCGGAGTGGGCCGGAAAGCCGTAGTTGACCGAGCTGCCGCCCAGGCCGTCGCCATGCGTGACCTCGATCAGCGGCACGCCCGCCTCGTCGAGGCCGGTGGCGATGTGCTTCATCTGTTCGAGCGTCATCAGGTGGCGCTTGGGATGCATGCCGTCGCGCAGCGTCATGTCGTGCACGGTGACGCGGCGGCCCTTGAGGGTGTTGGTGTTCATGGGGTGGGTGCTCCTATGCCGCGACGGCTTCGGGTTGCGTGGCGCCGGCGAGCATCGCCTCGGCGAACATCTCCGCCGTGCGCGCCGCGGCGGCGGTCATGATGTCGAGGTTGCCGGCGTACCTGGGCAGGTAGTCGCCCAGGCCCTCGACCTCGAGGTAGATCGACACGCGCTTGCCGTCGAACACCGGCCCGTTGACCAGCTTGTAGCCCGGCACGTAGCGCCGCACCTCGGCGATCATGGCGTGCACCGAGGCGGTGATGCGCGCCTCGTCGGGCGTGTCCTCGGTCAGGCAGTGCACCGTGTCGCGCATGATCAGCGGCGGCTCGGCGGGGTTGACGATGATGATCGCCTTGCCCTTCGCGGCGCCGCCCACGCGCTCGACCGCGTCGGCCGTGGTGCGGGTGAACTCGTCGATGTTCTTGCGCGTGCCCGGGCCGACCGAGCGGCTGGCCACCGTGGCCACGATCTCGCCGTAGGCCACGGGCTGCACGCGCGACACCGCCGCCACCATGGGGATGGTGGCCTGGCCGCCGCAGGTGACCATGTTGACGTTGGCGGGCCGCTCGCCGGCATCGGCCATCAGCGCCTGCAGGTTCACCGGCGGCACGCAGAACGGGCCGATGGCCGCGGGCGTGAGGTCGATCATCAGCACGCCGAGCGCATGGAGCTTCGCGCTGTTCTCGGCATGCACGTAGGCGCTGGTGGCATCGAAGGCGATCCGCACGCCGTCGGCCTTCACGTGCGGCAGCAGGCCGTCCACGCCCTCGGCGGTGGTCTTCAGGCCCATCTCGCGGGCGCGCTTCAGGCCGTCGGACTCGGGGTCGATGCCCACCATCCACACGGGCTCGAGCACCGGGCTGCGCTGCAGCTTCGCGAGCAGGTCGGTGCCGATGTTGCCCGGGCCGATCAGCGCGCACTTGATCTTGTTCGTCATGGTTTTTTCTCCGTCAATGGAAGCGCACCGAGCAGCCGCCGAGGCCGCCGATGGAGACGCGGAAGTTGTCGCCGGCCTTGGCCGGGAACATGGCGGCGAGCGCGCCCGAGAGGATCACCTCGCCGGCCTTGAGGCCGATGCCGAGCGCGCCGAGGGTGTTGGCCAGCCACGCGACCGCGTTGACCGGCGAGCCGAGCGCGGCGGCGCCCGCGCCGGTGGCGATGATCTCGCCGTTCTTCTCGAGCACCATGCCGCAGGTCGAGAGGTCGACGCGGCGCGGATCGACCGCGCTGTCGCCGAGCACGAACACGCCGCACGAGGCGTTGTCGGCCACGGTGTCGGCGATCCTGATCTTCCAATCGCGGATGCGCGAATCGACGATCTCGAAGCAGGGCATCACGCATTCGGTGGCGGCCAGCACGTCGGCGTTGACTATGCCCGGGCCCATCAGGTCGCGCTTGAGGATGAAGGCGATCTCGCCCTCGGCCTTGGGCTGGATCAGCGTGGTGCTGTCGATCGACTCGCCCTCGCCGACGATCATGCCGTCGAGCAGGTAGCCGAAGTCGGGCTGGAACACGCCGAGCATGTTCATCACGGCGCGCGAGGTCACGCCGATCTTCTTGCCGACGATGCGCTCGCCGGCCTCGAGGCGGCGCGCGATCATGCGCTGCTGCACGCCGTAGGCATCGGCCACGGTGATGCCCTCGTGGCGGCTGGTGAGCGGATCGACGACGCCGCGCGCGCGCAGCGCCTCGTAGAGCTCGTCGCCGAGCTGCTGGATCAGTGTGGGGTCCATGGTCTCTCTTTGCGTTGGGATGGAAGAAATCAGTCGGCCTCGGCCAGGAAGTCGCCGACCAGCCGCGCGAAGCGCGCGGCATGCTCGATCTGGGTCCAGTGGCCGCAGCGGCCGAACACATGCAGCTGGCTGTCGGCGATCCACTGGGACAAGGTCAGCGAGGTGGCGAGCGGAATCACGCGGTCCTCGCGGCCGTGGATCAGCAGCGTGGGATGCGGCAGCGCGCGGATGTCGGCCTCGGCACTGGCGAGCGCATCGACCCAGCGCTGACGCGGTGCCGGGAACATGGCACCGAACGACTCCTGGAAGCCGGGCCGGATGCTGGCCTCGTAGCGCAGCTGCGCGAGTTCGTCGCTGACCAGCGTGCGGTCGAAGGCGAACACGTCCATGATGCGGCGCATGTTCTCGAACGAGGGCGTGTAGCCCCAGACGGCATCGAGGCCCGGCGTGATCGCGAAGGGCACGCCCACGCTGCCCATCAGCACCAGCCGGCGCACGCGCTGCGGCGCGCGGATGGCCAGCGCCAGCGCGAGCGCGCCGCCGAAGGAGTTGCCGATCAGGTCGGTGCGTTCGATGTCGAGCGCATCGAGCAGGTCGAGCGCCTGGCGCACCCAGCCTCCCATGTCGTAACGCGCGCCGGGCACGCGCTCGGTGAAGCCGAAGCCGGCCATGTCGGGCGCGATCGCGCGCCGGCTCTCGGCCAGCACCGGCAGCACGAGCCGCCAGTTGGCCCAGGCGCTGACGCCCGGGCCCGAGCCGTGGATCAGCAGCACGGGCGCGCCCTGCCCCAGGTCGTGCACGTTGGTGGCGAAGCCGCCGGTGCGCACGCTGTGGGCGATCTCGGGATGGGTCACTGCCGTGTCCTCAGAGCTTGATGCAGACATTGCGGAGCTCGGTGTAGAACTCCAGCGAATGCACGCCGCCCTCGCGGCCGATGCCCGAGGCCTTGGCGCCGCCGAAGGCGGTGCGCAGGTCGCGCAGGAACCAGCTGTTGACCCAGCAGATGCCGACCTCGACGCGCTTGGCGACGCGGTGCGCGCGGCCGAGGTTCTCGGTCCACACGGTGGTGGCGAGGCCGTAGTCGGTGGCGTTGGCGAGCGCGATCGCCTCCTCCTCGGTGTCGAAGGGCGCGATGTGGCAGCAGGGGCCGAAGATCTCCTCGCGTATCACCGCGGCCGTCTCGGGCAAGCCGGTCCAGATGGTCGGCTGCACCCAGTTGCCTTCGGCCAGCGCCCCCTTCATGGCCGGCACGCCGCCGCCCGTGACAACGGTCGCGCCCTCCTGCACGGCCTTCTCGTAGTACGAGAGCACCTTGCGCTGGTGCTCGCGCGAGATCAGCGGGCCGAGGCCGACGCCGGGTTCTTCCGAAGGTCCTGGCTTCAACGCCTCGGCCTTGGCCTTGAGCGCCGCGACGAACCTGTCGAAGATCGGCCGCTGCACATAGACCCGCTCGGTGCCCAGGCAGACCTGGCCACAGTTCTCGAAGGCCGAGCGCGTGATGCCGGCCACGGCCTTGTCGAAATCGGCATCGGCGAACACGATGCCGGCGTTCTTGCCGCCGAGCTCGAAGGACACGGGCCGCACGCCCTTGGCGGCCGCGGCCATGATGGCCTCGCCGGTGCGGGTCTCGCCGGTGAAGGTGATGCCGTTCACGCCCGGATGCCGGGTCAGGAACTCGCCGGCCGAGTCGGGCCCGAAGCCGTGCACGACGTTGTAGACGCCCGGCGGAATGCCGACGGCGTTCATCACTTCGCCGAGCAGGGTGGCGGTGGCGGGCGTTTCCTCCGAGGGCTTGACGACGACGGTGTTGCCGCAGGCCAGCGCGGGGCCGACCTTCCAGGTCATCAGGAGCAGCGGCAGGTTCCAGGGGCAGACGACGCCGATCACGCCCAGTGGCGAGCGCACTGCGTAGTTGAGCGCCTGGCCGCCGTCGGGCGTGGCCATCTCGAAGCTCTCGGTGGGCACGTTCTTCACGATGTCGGCGAACACCTTGAAGTTGGCCGCGCCGCGCGGGATGTCGACATGCGAGGCCAGCGCATGCGGCTTGCCGGTGTCGGCCATCTCGGCGGCGAGAAAGTCGTCGAAGCGCCGGTTGATCTCGTCGGCCACCGCATGCAGCAGCTCGACGCGGCGCGCGACGCTCATGCGGCCCCACTCGCCGTCGAGCGCGGCGCGGGCCGCGCGCACGGCGGCATCGACCTCGGCCGCGCCGGCCTCGTGCACGAGGCCGATCAGGCGGTTGTCGACCGGCGCCCGGTTCTCGAAGGTCTTCGCGCCGGCGACGAACTCGCCGCCGATGAAGTTCATGAACTGCTTCATCGCCCGTTCCTCAGGTCAGCACGCTCAGGAAGTTCTCGTTGAGCTTGCGGTCGTGATAGAAGATCGCGCGCCCGAGCTCGTCGTCGGTCCACACCAGCGGCGGCTTGTCCGGGTAGTAGATGTAGCCGCCCGAGAACACCTCGTTGCGGTTGCCGCTCGGGTCGAAGAAGTAGATCGTCTCGCCGCGCGTGATGCCGTGGCGCGTGGGGCCGATGTCGAGCGACACGCGCTTCTTCGAGATGATGTCGGCCGCCTTCAGCACCTCGCCCCAGTTGTCGAGCAGGAAGGATGCGTGGTGGAACTTGTTCTTCTCGGCATGGCGGATGAAGGCGATGTCGTGCGGCTTGGTCGAGCAGGTCAGGAAGGCCGCGATGTACATGCGCTCGGGACCGGCCACCACGCTCTCGGCGAGCTGGAAGCCCAGCACGTCGATGAACAGCTTCATGGTGCCGTCGAGGTCGTCGCCGTACAGCAGGCAATGGTCGAAGCGCGAGGGCGCCATGCCCTTGAGATCGTCGGGATAGACCTCGGGGTTCTCGTAGGACATGCCGTTGCCGACCTTCTCCTTCTCGGCAAAGAGTTCGATCGAATGGCCGGTGGGCACGGTGAAGCGGAAGCGCCGGCCGGTGCGCAGATGCTCGCCGGCCTCGATCCACTGCGGCTCGGTCGCGAGGCCGCTGGCCTTGACGTCGGCCGCGAGCTTCTCGAGCGTGGCGGGCGAATCGACGCGAAAGCCCATGAAGTCCATGCCGGCCTCGTCGGCCTCGCGCAGCACCACGCTGTGGTGATCGTGCTCGTCCCAGGCCTTGAGGTAGATGCGGCCCTGCGGATCGCGCGCGGTTTCGATCAGGCCCAGCACGTCGCGGTAGTGCTTGAGCGCGGCCTCGATGTCGAGCACGCGCAGTTGCACGTGTCCGGGACGGATGACGCCGGTGATTGCCATGAGAGTCTCCTTGGTGGTTGAAAAGTTCAGGTGGGGGAACTGGAATTTCTGGAAGTCGTTGCTGCATGCCGTTCGATGCAGCGGGCCAACTTGTCGACGGCGCGCAGGGCGAGGTCGCTTTGCGGATAGGCCCTGCAGGCGAGCACGTAGCCCTGGGCTTCTTCCGCGGCGCTGACGTGGCAGCGGCTCATGCGGTCGTGGCGCACATGGCCCGATTCGATGCGAACCTTGCAGACGCCGCAGCCGCCGCCTCGGCAGCCGACGGGGATGCCTTTGCGGCCCAGTTGCTCCATGCCGCCGAGCAGGGTCTGGTCGGGTTTGCAGGGGTAGCGTTCGCCGGTGTTGTCTATGGCTACTGAGAAGGTCATGAGGGTTCTCGTTTGGTTGGCCGGGGGCGCGTGCACAGGACAGCGGGTACTTCCCTCCGCGAATGTCCCCCGGCCTTCGGCCTCCTCCTTGATTTCGCTGCGGGAAGCACCCACTGCCCTGTGCACGTGGGCGCAGCGGTGGTGCGGGCGGTTCAACAACCGTTGCGTCCAGGCGCACGTCGATGGGGTACTCCCCGCAGCGAAATCAAGGAGGAGCCGAAGGCGGGGGACATTCGCGGAGGGGAGTACCCCGTCGGCGTGCGCCCGCCCCGACGCCTCCTCGATGAAACGAAGCCACAGCATCTAGAGCGCCTTGAACAAAGGACTGCGAGGCGCAGCAGAAGCCGCATCAGCCGCCGTAAAGAACTTCTCGGTATAGATATCGCGCTCGAACAGCCGCCCCTGCATCAGCGTCGCGATACAGGCCTCGGTCATCGGCGGCGGCCCGCACAGATAGGCCTTGTGCCCCCGAAAGTCGTTCGCGAAATGCGCCTTCAACGCTTCGTGCGCATAGCCCCGCGCACCAGCCCAGTCCGAGCCTTCGGGCAGGTCCGACAGCACCGGCAGATAGGTGAAGTTCGGATGCGCGTCCGCCAGCTGCTCGAACAGCTCGCGGTAGTACAGCTCCTCGGGATTGCGCGCCCCCTGGATCAGCGTGATCGGCAAGGTGCAGCCCTCGGCCAGCAGGTCGAGCACCATCGACTTCGGGCTCGACAGCCCCGAGCCGCCGGCCACGAAGATCATCGGCAGCCGCGCCGACTTGCGCACGAAGAAGCGGCCGTTGGGGGCCGTGAAGCGCAGCCGCTGGCCCGGCTGCAGCGCGTCGTGCAGCCAGCCCGTGGCGCGGCCGCCGGGCACGCGGCGGATGTGCAGCTCGATCAGGTCCTCGCCGGGTGCATTCGCGATCGAGAAGGCGCGCTCCCCTTCCACCCCCGGCACCTGCAGCATCACGTACTGCCCGGCCTGGAACGAGGCCGCGCGCTCCGTGCGCAGCCACAGGCCGCGGATCGTCGGCGTCAGCATGCGCGCCTCCACCACCTCGGCATCGAAGTCCTCGAGCGGCAGGAAGCGCGCGTCGGGGTCCTCGTCGATCTCGGCCTCGATCACCAGGTCGGCCTGCGCCATCGCGCAGCACGCCAGGATCTTGCCTTCGTCGCGCTCGAAATCCATCAGCGCGAAGTTCGAGGCATCGCCGTGGTCGCACTCGCCCTCGAGCACCTGCACCTTGCAGGTGCCGCACACCCCGTGGCCGCAGGCGTGCGGCAGCCACACGCCGGCGCGCAGGCAGGCATCGAGCACCGTCTGGCCGTCGCGCGCCGCCACGCCCTGGCCCAGCGGCTCGATCATGATCTGGAAGCTCATGGCATCGCTCCTTGCTCGGTGCGCGGCCTCAGCTGCACGAGCCCTCGATGCCGCGCAGGCCCGGCGTGCGGAAGCGGATCGCCGACTTGTGGACCAGCCCGTTGTCGGCCAGCGACTTCGCGGCGTCGGGCACGAAGGGCTTGCCCGAGTCGAACCACTCGGCCGTGGTCCAGTCGATCTGTTCGAAATCGGGATGGCTGCCGTAGACGCCGGGCAGCACCTGCGACAGCAGCGCGCCGAAGGGCATGGCCGCGGGCAGCGGCAGGCACACGGGCGAACAGAACAGCAGGTGGTCTTCCCAGCCGATGTAGAGCAGGCGGTTGCCGTGGAAGCGCTCCTCGGCATCGGCGACGGTGCCGGTGTAACCCGGGGCGAGTGCAATGACGGACATGTTTTTTCTCCTGGATGAAAGACGGCTTCGGCAGCGCGGCTTCGCCTCGTGGCTCAGGCGACGATCGCCTCTTGCTCGGGCGGGGCGCGGCGCTCTGTCGAGGTGTCCTGTCCCGTCCACCGGTCCCAGTTCGCCTGGTCCGGGGAACCGTTGAACTCGCCGTTGTCCGCGCCCGCGTTGATGTGGTAGTAGTCGAGCACCGCCGCGAGCGGGTTGAAGCCCTCGACCGTCGGGTCGGTGCCCTCGGGGAAGCAGTTGCCCTGGTAGATCTGGTGCACCGGCAGCCAGGCCTGCACGTACTTCTCGGGCTCGCCGTCGAACACGTCCTTGCAGCCGTCGGAGCAGAAGTGGTACTTCATGCCGTGGTAGCTGCTCTCGCGATAGCAGATCTTGGTCGGGTCGTCGGGCTCGGTGAAGGCCATCGGGATCTGGCAGGTCTGGCACAGCATCGGCAGCGTGTTGTTGAACCAGCGCTTGCCCTGCTGCTCCTGCGCGGCCAGCCATTCGAAACGCGGGCGGTACAGCGCATCGAAGGTGTCGGGGTACTTGGCCGACAGCCACTCCATCTCGTCGGGGCGCGGCGCCCACACATTGATGTTGGCCGCGTGGCCGTAGTTGTTGAAGATGGCCCAGGCCTCGTGCGAGAGGCGGCCCTTCTCCTTGCTCGCCACCTCGTGGTACTTGGGCATGCGGATGCCGTAGCGCGAGAGGTCCTGGAACAGCGCGCCGCCGTTCTTCTCGAAGTACATCTCCCAGGCCTCGGACCAGCTCATCACGCGCTTGGGCAGCATGTAGTCCATCATCATCGACACCAGCGTCAGCAGCCGGTAGCCGCGCCAGAACCACTTGTCGACCCACTTCTGCACGATCGGCACGTTGCCCGGGTCCTGCTCGAGGATGAACTTCACCACCTCCAGGCCCAGCGTCATGTGGCGCGACTCGTCGCTCTGGGCCGAGAAGCCGAAGGTCACGGTGGCCATGTCGCCGTTGTAGGCGGCGCCGCTCATGAAGGGCATGAACAGCAGGTTGGTCAGCACGTACTCGAACGAGAACGAGATCGCGGTCACGAACTCGAAGGGCCCCGCGCTCATCGCGTCCTCGAAGTAGCTCTTGGGCACCGACAGGTACCACACGCGGTCGTGCATGTGCTGCGGATCGTGCAGGCCGTTGAAGTACTTGTTGAAGTGGCTGATGGTGTGGAACTGCGTCTGCGCATGGCGCAGCTCGTCGATCGACTGCATCTGGCAGGCCACGCGCGCGCCCACGCCGCGGAACGACCGCCCGGCCATCGCGTAGCCCCGGTGCGCCGCGTACTCGAGCGGCGACACGCCCGTGAGGAACAGCTTCAGCGTGTTCAGGTAGCGCGGGTCGCTGATGTTGAACTGGCCGTTGTTCTGCTGGAACGCGTCGATGATCGCGTAGAGCTTCTTCTCCTTCTCGCCCTGGAACTTCCAGTAGGCGTCCATCGTGAGGCGGAACGGGTCCTCCCACTGGTCCCAGTCGTGGATCTTGATGCCCTCGAACTGGTCGAAGGGGAACACGTCGTCCATCGACTGGTAGCTGGTCTCCCAGCCGAGGCCGCGGGTCATCATGGCGTAGCGTTCCTTGAGGCCGAGGCGCTTGCCGGTGCTGCTGTTGGGGGTCGTCATGGCGTTGTCGTCCTGTGCGTTGTCGTTGTGGGTGCGGTGGTCGTCGGGGTGCGCGCGCTCAGGCGCCCCAGTGCAGCGTGAACTCGTCGTCGGTCTCCTCGATGCTTCCCGACAGCGAGATCAGGCTCAGGTGCAGCTCCTGCAGGTCCCAGCGGCGGCCGAGCAGCGACTCGACCGTGGCGCGGCGCAGCGTGAGCCGGCCGGGCGCGTCGATCTTGACCATGGCGGGGTACTCGCTGACGATGGCCTCGGGGTTGTCGGCCACGATGGCCTCGACGATGGCGCGGGCGCTCTCGCTGATCTGCAGCGCGATGAAGACCGGCGTGCGGGAGAGTTCTGCGGTGGCGGTGGTCATGGGATGGGTCTCCTTGCGGTGGTGATTCAGGCAGTGCGCACCGAGCGCGCGAAGCGGGCGTCGAGCGCCGTGGCGAGCTCCTGCAGCGCCGGCGCGCCCTGGGCGCCGAGCGCCAGCGCGGCCAGCGGCGCGAGCGCCTCGGCGATCTGCGCGCGCCAGTCGGCGTACCAGGCCGCGAGCTTCTGGGCATTGGCCGGCGACTCGTCGGCCGCGGTCTTCAGCGTGGCATCGACCCAGCGCGCGTTCTCTTCGAACCACTCGTTCATGAACTCGGTGAGCATCGCCAGCGCATGGCCGGTGGCCGCGCCCTGAGCGTTCACGTAGTGGCGATAGACCAGCGGATACAGCAAGCCGTCGAACACCAGGTTCTGCGCCACGAACAGCTCGAACCAGTCCTTGGTGACGAACAGGTTCTCCATCGTGCGGCGCACGCCCTGCCAGGCCGGATGCGACATCCAGGCCTCCTTGCCCGCGTCAAGCGCCTGGCCCGAGTTGCCGTCGAGCTGCAGGCCGATGCGCGAGAGGTACTGCGCGATGCCGAGCCGGTCCATGGCCGCGAAGACGAAGGGCTGCGTGATCGCGGTGCCGTAGCCGTAGCCGCAGCAATAGCTGTGGTTCATGTTGGCACCCCACTCGTAGTGGCGCAGCGGCACCAGCACCTGCTGCAGCGACTCGCGCACGCCGGCATCGGCCTGCGCCAGCAACTGGCGCTTGTCGGCGAACTCGAACTGCCGGTCGGCGCCCTCCTGCTGGCGCGCGCGCGTCATCGTGTAGACGCCGTAATAGAAATGGCGCGGGTCCTTGAACGCATACCAGTCGGCCATGACGATCGCGGTGCGACGCTTGTCGTAGAGCTCGTGCTGCGGATCCCACAGCGGCCGGTAGTGGAAGTTGGCCGTGGGCTGCATGTCCAGCGTGGCTTCCTGGTAGCGCGAGGCCGGCTTGTCGCCGAGCCGCCGCGCCACGTGCGAGAAGGTCTGGCGGATCGGCCGGATGTCCGAGGTTTTGATGTCGACTTGCACGGTGGGGTCTCCTGGGGTTGTCTCTTTGGAAAAAACGGTGGGTGGGCGTGTCAGTGCTCGATGCCGGGCGCGCCGAAGCGCCACTTCATGCGCTCGAAGTCCAGGCGCGCGCCCTCCTCGGTCGTCAGGTGGCGCACCTCGTGGCGGGTGCAGAACTCGCGGAACTGGTCGAACAGCAGCACCAGCTCGACCGCAAGCTCGGGGTCGCCGATGGCGAACTCGAACTCCACGAAGCGGGCATCGCGGGTACCGGTCACGCGCACGAAACAGGGCTGGCCGGTCATCCGGGCCGCGCTGTCGCTGGGGTGGCTCGCAGGCATCGAAGGCATCACTTGTTCAATCCATCACTTGGTGGACGACAACGGCGCCGCCCGTGCCTACAGGGGCAACGGGCGTGCCAACGCGGCTAAGTGATTGATTTGCAAAGGCCCGCGATGCCCGCGGGCCGCGAGCACCGGGTAGTCCCGGATGCTCGTTTGATCATTTGCTGCGGTGCAGCTTGATCAAATGGTGAAAAGGCCGCGAACGGCTCAGGAGGCCGGCAGGCCTTCCTTCTTGAGGCGGTAGGCCAGCTGCGGCCGCGTGATGCCCAGCAGGCGTGCCGCCTGCGAGAGATTGCCCTTGGCGCGCTGCATCGCGGTCTGCATCAGGCGCCGCTCGAGCGAGGCGATGTCGATGTTCTGCTCGAGCACGCGCTGGCACAGCGCGTCGAGCTCGCTGCCCTCGCCCACGGCTTCGGCCGGCGCGCCGACCTGGCCCTTGGCATCGAGCCCGCTGCCGTCGGGCGTGCCGGGCGGCGACATCCACAGGTGGCTGGCCTCGATGTCGCCGTGGTCGGGTGCCAGCAGCACGGCGCGCTCGATCACGTTCTCGAGCTCGCGGATGTTGCCGGGCCAGGCGTGCTTCTGAACGTCGCGCGCGGCCTTGTCGGTCAGGCCGCGCAGCTTCTTGCCATAGAGCGCGCTGTACTTCTCGACGAAGCGCGTGACCAGCGCCGGGATGTCGGCCGTGCGCTCGCGCAGCGGCGGGATCGAGATCGGGAAGGTGTTGAGGCGGTAGAACAGGTCGGTGCGGAAGCGCCCGGCCTGCATCGCCTGCTGCAGGTTGACGTTGGTGGCGGCGACGATGCGCACGTCGACCTTGATCGGCTGCTCGGCGCCCAGGCGCTCGACCTCGCCGGTCTGCAGCACGCGCAGCAGCTTGACCTGTGCGGCCAGCGGCAGGTCGCCGACCTCGTCGAGGAACAGCGTGCCGCCGTGCGCGCGCTCGAAGCGGCCGGCGCGCGCATGGTGGGCGCCGGTGTAGGCGCCCTTCTCCACGCCGAACAGCTCGGCCTCCATCAGCTCGGCCGGGATCGCGGCGCAGTTCACCGCGATGAAGGGCTGGCGCGCGCGCGGGCCGTTGTCGTGCAGCCAGCGCGCGAACACCTCCTTGCCCACGCCGGTCTCGCCGAGCAGCAGCACCGTGATCGCGCTGTCGACCGCGCTGCGCATCAGCTCGAAGGCGGCGCGAAAGCCCGGCGACACGCCCACCAGCTTCTGGTCGTACTCGCGCCGCGGCTGCAGCCGGCGGATGTGCTGCAGGCCGAGGTTGAACTCGATCAGGTTCTCGGCCACGTGGTGCTGGCGGAAGTAGTCGAGGTAGTGGTCGTCGTGCCAGTCCTCGGCCGGCTGGCCGACGATGCGGCAGCGGCTGTCGCCCATGCTCGTGCACTCGACCTCCTTGAACACCACCATGCGCCCCATGAAGGCCGTGGTGTAGCCCGAGGCATAGCCGATCTGCGACCAGCACTGCGGGTCCTCCCCATAGCCGAAGTCGGCCACGTGGGCCTCGCACTCCCACGAGTTCTCCCAGAGGAACTCGCCGTAGAACTGCCTGGTCGCGATGTCGAACTCGAGCTGCGTCTTCTGCACCGAGACGATGCCCTCGATGGAATGCAGGCGTGGCCCGAGCATGAAGGCGTCTTCCGCGCGCATGCCGGCGCGGCGCTCGCGCACCGCCACCTCGCCGTCGCGCAGCCCCGACGCGAAGCCCATGCGCACCAGCAGGCCGCGCGCGCGCTCGATGCCGAGCGAGTCGAGCAGTTCCTTGCGCAGCTCGGCAAAGGCGCGCGCATGCAGGAGCAGCATGCGCTGCTCGTCCAGCCAGATGTGGCCCGAGCCGGCGCTGAAGCGCAGGAGCGAGAGAAGTTCTCCCACGGGGTGTCTCCTAGTTTTTGGGGGCGTTCGGTGCGCATTGTGCGGCACGCCCCGCGGAAAACGCCACGCCCTTTCAGTCCGCCCCGTCGAGCGGCAGCAGCCTGTTCGACACCAGCGTCGACTTGACGATCGAAGTGCTGGTGGTCGCGAAACTGGCGATCTTGCGCAGGCAATGGTCGAGTTCCTCGATGCCGCGCAGGTGCATGCGGCAGACGAAGGCATCGTCGCCGGTCACCTTGTCGCACTGGACGATCTCGTCGATCTCGGTGATGAGCTTTTCGACCCGGGCCAGTTCTCCGGGCAGCGGACGAACGCGGACAATCGCCGCGATGGGGAAGCCCAGGGCCTTGGGCGAGACCTGGATCGAGCACTTCTCGATGATTCCCTGCTCGATCAGGCGCCGCAGCCGCTCGGCACAGCTGGGCTGCGACAGATGGACTTTCTCACTGAGCGCCTTGACCGTGATCCGGCTGTCCTGGTGCAGGATCTTGAGGATTCTTCTGTCGATTTTGTCCATCGTCATTAAATAAGGAGAAGCGGGAAGAGAAGGTTATTTAAATGAGGCGATTCATTCCACATCGAAGATAAATCGATTCCGCCGCCAGCCGGCGCTTCATAGGATCAGGCCTCACTTTTCGAGTCCTTCCATGAAGCAATCCGGTGTCTTCGAAATGCTCGCCGCCATGGCCATCTGCGGCACCATCGGCATCACGGTCCTGATGTCCGGCCAATCCGAAGTCAGCCTCATCTTCTACCGCTGCTTCTTCGGCGCGCTGGTGCTGCTGGCGATCTGCCTGCTGCGCGGCTACATCAGCGCCTCGATCCTCAAGCCCAGGCTCATCGCGTATTCCCTCGTGGGCGGCGCCGCGCTGCTGGCGAACTGGTATTTTCTTTTCGCAGCCTACGAGAAGACCTCCATCGGCGTTGCGACCACCGTCTACAACACGCAGCCGATCATCATGATCGTGCTGGGCTTCCTGATCTTCAAGGAACGCATCACCGCCAACATCGCGCTGTGGACGGCGGTATCGCTGACCGGTCTCTTCTTCATCTCCAATCTCACTGCAGCTCCCTCCATCGACGCTCACGGCGCTGGTTCGCCTGCCGGCAACTCCGCCGATGCTCGTTATTTCCTGGGCGTACTTCAAGCGTTGGCAGCCGCCTCGCTCTATGCCGTGGCCGCGCTTTTCGCACGACTGCTCAAGGGTAATCCGCCAACGCTCATCGCGCTCCTTCAGATGGTGCTCGGGGCAGTCGTTCTGTGGCCTTTCGCCGATTTCGGCGCGCTGCTTTCGCAGGGATTCACCCGTCAGGCCATCGCCACGGTGCTGCTGGGCGTCTTCCACACCGGCGTCATGTACATCCTTCTTTACGGTGCGCTGCAGAAACTCGAGGCCTCCCAGGCCGCCTCCCTCTCGTTCCTGTATCCCGCGCTCGCCATCTTCATCGATTCGACCTTCCTCGATGTGCAGCTGTCGCTGCATCAGTACGTCGGCATCGCATTGATTCTGCTGGGTGCGGCGGGGATCAATCTGAAATGGAATTTGACTGCGGTTTTGACAACAAAGGGAGCGTTAGCGAATGATGAGAATGGTAGAAATTGACGGCGATCACGAACAAAAACTGATCGGCCGTGCCGCGCACGAACTGGTACGAAACAGGGTCGATGCCGTCTGGATTCATGGTTTTGCCAAAGGCGATGTCTGCGACGCGATCGCTGGAAACTTCCGAAAATCCAGCGCCCTCCTTCCCCCGCAAGGACAATGTTCCGGGCCTGATGGTCGGAGAGTCTCACTATGCCAAGACGCCATCCGCCTACTACGAGACGTGCAGGCAATCCTGCGAATCCGTCGATTCGTTGTTCGACGGCACGGAAGACCCGGGGCGCCGGCTGTACACGACCGTCGGACGGCACCTCGAACGAAACGTCCGCGCCGCCCACTTTGCGCACGGCGAAGCGCTACACACGCGGGCCATCGCATGGCAGGACCGCCCCTCCTCCAGCTTTCTGCTCCAGCCTCATGACGATGTCTCGCAGGTCTTCTGCGAACGCAACAAGGGCTGGGAGATCGTCGACATACGAACCTTGCTCGCCGTCAACTTCTATGCAAGCTGCAAAGCGGGCCAGGGCATGCTCCGGGTCTACGACCTCCGGCACTCGCCGGAACTTGCGATGCAGGCCAAGGTGGAAGGCGTGGGCTATCCCTATCCCGCGGAGCTTCTTTCGAGCACCCGCTACACGGACCTCGCCGTTCGAACCGGCGATCTCGTGCTGCTCAACGGCGCGTTCATCCACGGCGTCACGAGAAGCCAGGAGCACCGCATCGTGCTGAACAGTTTTCTGGGTGACCTGCGCGACGGTGAGCTGATCTACTGGACTTGAGTGGGAGACATGGCGCTCGGCGGCGTTAAGCCTGTTCCTTGCGCGTCTCGATCCAGTGCACGATCTTGCCCGCATGGCTGTGCGGTGCCTTGGCGCCGACGCGCCGGGCCAGGTCGGCCAGCGTCTGGGAGGACAGCACCTGGCGCATCCGGTCCTCGGCCTCGAGCATCACTGCATGGATCGAGCAGACACCGTCCATCGCCCAGCGCGGCGCCGCGCCGTCGAAGACCGCGCAGCGTCCGCGGATCTCGCGGCACTCGAACAGCGCCTTCGGTCCGTCGATGGCTTCCACCACGTCGAGCACGCTGATCCGGTCGGCGGGCTTGGCCAGGCGGAAGCCGCCGTTCTTTCCCTCGGTCGCCTCGGTCAGGCCGGCCTTGCGCAGCTTGGTGAAGAGCTTGGCCACGAACTCCACCGACAGGCCCTGGAGCTCGGCGAGGTCGCGCACGCTGGCTTCGGTGCCTCCGGTGGGAGGCCCCGACAAATAAAGAAGGCAATGCAGTCCGTATTCGACACCGGCACTGATGTGGCTCAAGCTGGCTCCCGTGGGAATGGAGGGGCGGATCGTAACTGAGCCACCCCTCGCGCAGCGCGACGCGCGGCGGCGCTCACTTCTTGTCGAGCGTGACCAGGTTCTTCTCCTTCGAATCGGCCACGAAGATCGCCAGCAGCTTGGCGGGCTCGGTGGCGCTTGCGTTGTCGCTCACCGCGTGGTGGGCACCGGGCTGCTCGGTCCAGCTCTCGCCCGCGCGGTAGACGACCTCCTGGCCGTTGTCGAGCTTGCTGCGGATCGCGCCTTCCAGCACATAGCCCACGACGAAGGCCTGGCCGTGGCGATGCGCGGGCGTCTTCGCGCCGGGGGCGTAGCTGACGACCAGCGCCGTGAGCGTCTTGCCGGGCACGTTGGCGATCGCATGGGCGAAGGCCGGAACGATGACTTCTCGTTGCGGCTCGGGCGGTGCCGCGACGGCGGTGCCTGTGCTTGCTGCGGTGAAGGCGAGGAGCGCGAGTGCGAGCGATGCGGTTTTCATGGGAGGTATTCCTTGGGTTGACGTTGCGGATGTGCACGAGCCGATGCCGTGCGTCTAACTCGGGTCGTTGGCGGCGACCCGCATGGATTCGCCGTCGACATGGACGTCGACCACCAGCCGCTCGAACGCCCGCTGCTCATCGGCGCTCAGGCCCTGGGCCAACACCTTCAGCGCATTGCGATAGCACGGCAGCATCAGCGCGGCGATCGTGCGCCAGGTCTCGTCGCCCGCCGCGATCGCGGACTCGCATCGAAGGATGTTTGTGTACGCGCCCAGCATGGCGAGGGGTCGGTTCATGAAATCGGCGATTGAATTTTTTACTACGACCAGTATAGTCGTAGTTAAGCGATCCACACCGGATCGTCTTGAAGACCCCGCGCGCACCGCACCCTTCGCGGTGCGCCGCGGGACATGAACCTCACAGAACCGAACCATCCAAAATGACCCAACGAATCCTGGTTGTAGGCGCCGGCTTTGCCGGCATGTGGAGCGCCTTGAGCGCGGCGCGCGCCCTCGACATGGCAGGCCATGCGAACGACGGCGTGGAGATCCTGCTGGTCGCGCCCGAGCCCATGCTGCATGTGCGCCCTCGCCTCTACGAAGTGCCGCAGGAGGCGATGAAGGCGCCGCTGCAGTCCGTGTTCGATACCGTCGGCGTGCGCTTCCTCGCGGCACGCGTGGACCACATCCGCACCGATGCGCAGGAGGTCGACGTGATCGACGCCGCGGGCGCGCGCCAGACGCTCGCCTACGACAGGCTGGTGCTCGCGGCCGGCAGCCAGCTCTTCCGCCCGCCGGTGCCCGGCCTGCATGCGCACGCGTTGAGCGTCGACCAGTACGAGGACGCCGTGGCGCTCGACGCGCACTTGCGCAAGCTCGCCAAGCAACCCTCCTCGCTCGCGCGCAACACCATCGTGGTGGTCGGCGGCGGCTTCACCGGCATCGAGACCGCGGCCGAGATGCCCGCGCGGCTGCGCGAGATCATGGGCGGCGACATCGAGCCGCGCGTGATCGTCGTCGAGCGCGCCGATGCGATCGGTCCCGACCTCGGACCGGGCCCGCGACCGGTGATCGAGAAGGCGCTGAAGTCGCAAGGCGTCAGCTGGCGGCTGGGCGTGGAGGTCGAGAGCATCGACGCCGAAGGAATAACCACCTCGGGCGGCGAGCGCATCGAGGCAGCGACGGTGATCTGGACCGCCGGCATGCGCGCGACCGCATTGACGCAGCAGATCCCCGCCGAGCGCGATGCCGCGGGCCGGATCCTCGTCGACCGCAACCTGCAGGTGCCCGGCGTTCCGAATGTCTTCGTCACCGGCGATGCCGCGCGTGCCGCCACCGACGACGAGGGGAACGTCGCGATGATGTCGTGCCAGCACGCGATGGCGCTCGGACGCTCGGCCGGCCACAACGTCGCGGCCGATCTGCTGGGGCTGCCCAAGATCGCCTATTCGCAGCCGAAGTACGTGACCTGCCTGGACCTCGGTCCCTGGGGCGCCGTGTACACCGAAGGCTGGTCGCGCGAAGTGAAGATGGAAGGTGCCGAGGCCAAGGCGCTCAAGCACCAGATCAACACCGAGTGGATCTATCCGCCCACCGGCGACCGCGCCGAGATCCTGCGCTCGGCGGACCCGGGCCGCATCGTCGTGGCCTGAGGCGCGTCGCGGGTGCCGGGTGTCAGTACCCGGTCCGCTTCCAGGCGATGCCGTCGGTGGAGCGGTAGGTGCCGCCGGTGGCGCAGCAGCCGCCGGCACCGATTGCCATGCGGCCCAGCCGGGCCGTCATCACGCTGCCTTCGACCTGCAGCGACTGGCGCTGGCAGACGCTGAAGAAGGGATAGAACTCGGGCTTGAGCACCGAGGTCCATTCGACCTCGCCGCCCTCGAGGCTGCGCACGCTGTAGACCTCGCAGTCGTTCACGACCAGGTGGATCGGCCGCCCGGCAAAGGTGCCGCGGAACATCAGCTCGGGCGGTGCGTCGCGCGTGATCTGTGCTTCTTTGCTCAGCGGCGGTGGCGGCGGCGCGGGCTTCTCGCAGCCCGCGAGCGCGACGGTTAGGGCCAGGCCGCAGGCGATGCGATGCGCGCCCTTCACGCGGCCTCGCTCCCATCGTCGCGTTCTTCTTCCGCGACGGCACTGCGGTCCTTGATGCGCGTGACCTGCGACAGCAGCGCATCTTCGGCCGCCATGTCGGGCCGCTGCCCGCGATAGACCGGCTGCTCGAAGCTGCCGCCCGCATAACGATAGAGATAGCGCACCTCGACCAGCGTGCCGGGCGCGGGCAGCGCCTCGTTCGGCGGCACGGTGACGTTGCCGAGGTCGACCAGCACGCCGGCCTCGTCGCGCAGGCCCACGGCCACCGAGCGCTGCGCATTGACGCGCAGCACCTCGCAGGTCGCGCTCTGCTGGAACTTGAACTTGAGGCTCGCGGCACTGCGCCCCGCGGCGAAGGGCGCGGCCAGCGCCTTGAGCACGAAGCCCTCGCCATGCGCGGCGCGCAACTCGGCCGCGCGCCGGTGCTTGGCCGAAGCCTCGGTCTCGAGCGGCAGCACGGCCATCCATGGCAGCGCGGTCGCGAAGGCCTCGAGCCGGCGGAAGCGTTCGACGAAAGCCTGCGCGCGCATATCCTCGCCGCCGGCCTCGAGCAGGTCGAAGGCCAGGAAACCATCGCCCACGTGTTCGCCCGCGATCACCGCGCGGCCGGCCGGCAGCGCGGCGGTCGCGACCCAGGCCTGCGGGATGTCGACGAACAGGCCGCGGCGGTTGGTGCCGCGCACGGCGCCTTCCTCAATCAGCAGCATGCGGTTCTCGCCATCGGCCTTTTCCTGCAGGCCCCAGCCGGGGTCGTCGAGGTAGCGCACGAGCTGCGTCTCGGCGATGAGGGTCGGCAGCTGCGGCAGCTCGCCGCTCCTGCGGCCCGCGAACTCGGAGGCCGTGTAGAGCGCGCCCGAGGCATCGGTGGTGTAGCCCTTGCCGGTCTTCTCCTTCACCACCTTCTGGTAGATCTTGAGCGCGGCCTCGTAGCCGACCGGGCTGCTGGTCTTGGTGCCGGTGGCCAGCGTGCCGCCGCGCCGGCCATTGCCGTAGTCGACCACCCAGCCCTCGTCCTTCGGCCGCAGGTGGACCTGATAGACCTTGTCGGAGCCCTGGCCCGTGAAGTAGAGGAAGCTGGATTGCGCGAGAGGTTCGGTGCTGGACATGGCGGCGGATGCGATGGAACGAACGGCGCCGTGGCATTGCACGACGCTGCGATGCTACACAGCACGCGCCGCGCCGCCGAATGACTTTAGGCACTGGTGCCGCACGCCCGGCGCACCTAGCCTACGCCCGCACAGGCGAATACAAGGGGACGGCGCCATGGGATTTCTGGACAAGGTCCGCAAGCTTTTTTCATTCAGTTTCAATCGGCTCGAGGACGGCACGCCGCTGACGCCCGCGCAGCATCGCGGCCTCGCGCTCGGCGCGGTCTATGCGGCCGAGTCCTACCTGCCGATCAATGCGCTCACCGCGGAATCCGACCGCGCCACCGCCGTGGCGCTGCTGGCCTCGGCCTGGGGCGTCACCGGTGCCGGCAGCGCGCGCGAGGTCACGGAGTCGCTGCTCTCGCAAGGCCATCGCGCCCACTACGCGGTGGTGAACCCGCGCGTGGAGCGCCTCTACCGCGGCAGCCGAAGCGATGCGGCGGCGGTGGCGCAGGCCAACCTCGCGGCGCTGCCCGGCGAAGCGGTGGCGCGCGGCCTCGACCTCGAAAGCACGCGCGACTACTACGAAAGTTGGCACGAAGCCGCCGAGGAAGGCCTGTTCGACAAGCTGCCGCGGCCGCTGCCCGCGAGCATCATGGCCTGGGACATGGGCCGGCTGGTGCAGTTGCACCGGCTGATCCAGGACGCGCGGCTGCTGCGCGCCGAGGAATCGTGGAACGCGATCGCGAGCGCGGCGCGCCTCGCGCAGCCCGCCTACCAGTCGTGGCGCGACTTCGGCGACAGCTTCGTGGTCGGGCGCGCGTTCTGGCTCGCCACCCACGACCTCGACCGCATCGCCGAGGACACCGACACCTTCCAGCGCGCCACGGCCCACCTGCTCTCGCACGAGCACAGCCCGTGGCGGCAGATGGCGTGGTGAGCCGGCGCTCATTCGAGCGTCATCGAAGCATGCGCGCATAGGGCCTAAGATAGGCGGATGCCCCGATCGGCCACACCGCGCGATCGAGGGCATTCAACCGAAGGCAGGGAGGCCTCCGCGTGAAGCGCATTCGATCCGAGACACTCACACGAACGAGACCGGGGACATCGACGGTCACGGAACACGTCACCATCGAACTGTTCGAGCTGCCCGCCGATGCCGGGCACGTGGTGCACCTGAGCAGCAGCCGCGACGGACTGCAGTGGCGCGAGACCGTGCTGACGCCCGCGCCGCTCGCGCTCGACAAGGCGATGGCGGTGTTCGGCGATGCGCTCGCCGCGCAACTCGCGCGCGGCCTTGCGCTCGAAGGCGCGCCCATCGTGGCATCGGCACCGGCTGCACCCATCGCCGCCGCCGCTTCCCTTTCCCCTGCCGACACCCTTCTTCTGAACCGCATCGCGCCCGATGCCTGGCGCCTGCTGCCGCCGCTGCGCCGCAGCCGCACCGTGTGGCGCCTCGGCGAACGCCGGCTCGCGCAGGCGGTGCCGCGCCTGGTCGAGCTGATCGAGACCGGCGACGCGATGCTCGACTACTGCATCGCCTGGGCCATCGGCCGCTGCGGCGACGCGGGCGCGTTCGAGGCGATGGTCCAACTCTCGCGCCGCGCGACCGACCCCAAGGTGACGCGCATCGCGCGCTGGGCCACGCTCGCGCTGTGGCCCGCCGAACGGCGCGCCGCGGAAGCCGAGCGCATCGTCGACGACTGGCCCGGCTCGCTGCGCCGCGCCTGGATCGAGGCGCAGGTCGTGCCGGTGGCCGAGGCCGCCGCGCTGCTGCGCGAGCGGCTCGCCGATCCCGCGCACTGGCAGAGCCTCGCGCACACCGACTGGACGCAGCAGCTGTTCGAACTCGCACTGCTCGAAGGCCTCGACGAGGACCAGGCCACTGGACTGGCGCGCAACGCGCTGCATGACGTGGCGCAGCAGCTGTCGCTGGCCGCGGGCAGCTTCCGCGCCTGGCGCCGGCTCTACAAGGGTGCCGAGTTCGCGGGCGACTACCGCCTGCTGGGCCTGCTGAACCAGCGCCTCGAAACGCAGCGCGCGGGCTTTCGCGGCACCAGCCAATGGGCCATGCTCAACGGCCGCTACGTCGACATCGCGAAGGAGATCGTGCGCCCCGACAGCCGGCTCGCGCTGAGCCAGCGCACGCACGACTACCTGCGCCGCCGCACCTGGCGCACCCTGCGCCGGCTCGCGCTGCGCGGCGCGGCCGACGAGCGCGACTGGCTGCGGCTCGCGATGGGCGTGCTGCTCGCGGCCGACGATGCGAATGCGGCCGTCGCGGCGCGCCATGAGGATGCGGGCTGGAACCGCGAGACGCGCGTCTGGCACAGCGGACCCTACAGCCGCTGGCTGGTCGTGATGCAGCTGCTGCACCGCCACGATCCCGAATGGACCGCGCTGGCCGGCGGCCTCTACTGGCGCCGCGAGACGCCCCCGGCCGAGCGCCGCGCGCAACGCGGCGAGGCCTGGCCCGAGCGCTGGGACCGCCATCCCGAGGCGCTGCTGCAGCTGATGCAGCAGTCGCGCTGCACCGGCGTGCATGCCTTCGCGGCGCGCGCGCTGCAGGACAACCGCAGCTTCTGCCAGGCGCTCGATGGCTCCGTGCTGCGCGAGCTGCTCGCGAGCACCTGGAGCCACACGGCGCGCTTCGCCCTGGCGCTGGTGCGCGAGCGCATCGAGGCCGGCGAGCCCGCCGGCCCCTGGCTCGTGCCGCTGATCGATTCGCCACTCGATGAAGCACGTCGCCATGCGCTCGACCTGATCGCCGAGGACCCGGCGCGCTACAGCCGCGATGTCGAGCTGCTGCTGCGCCTGCTGGTCTCGGCCGATGCCGAGGTGCGCCGTGCCTCGCGCCTGCTGCTGCAGGCCGCGGCCGGCCAGCCCGAGGCCGCCGACGGTTTCGACCCACTGTGCACCGCGCTGCTCGACTGGATTGCGCGCTGCAATGCGCAGGCGCCCGAACTGGCAGCCATCTGTGAGAACCTGCAATGGGCGCTGCAGAACCCGCTGCGCGAAGCCGGCTCGAAGGCGCCGCTGGCCGCGCTGCTGGCGCTGTTCGACCATGCGAGCCCCGACGTGGTGGCACTCGCGGCCGAGTGGCTGCTGCTGCATCCGGCGTCCGTGCAAGGCCTGCCGATCGAGGTGCTGACGCGGCTGCTGCAGTCGGACGACGAGCGGCTGCGCGGCGCCGGCGTGCGCTTGTTCACCGCGCTGCCCGACGACACGCTGCTCGCGCAGCCGGCGCTGTTTGCCGTGTTCTGCGCCAGCCCGATGCCGCGCGTGCGCGGCGCGGTCGCGCCCAAGCTCGCGCAGCTGCTGCCCGGCCATCCGGACTTCGGCGCGGCGCTGATGCCGATGCTGCGCGACGAGTTGTTCCGCACCGAAGCGGCCGAGGGCGTGTTCGATTCGCTGCTGCAGTGGCTGTGCGGCCCGCTCGCCGACCACACGCGCGCGGGCGACAGCGCCACCACCGTGCGGCTGCTCGAGGCGCGCAGCAAGGGCGCGCAGCGCCTGGGCGCCTGGCTGCTGCCGCAGCAGCCGGCCGAAGCCTTCGACGTGCTGCAGACCGCGAGCCTGGGGCTGGTCGATGCCGCCGCCGCGCGGCGATGGGCCTGCGAGCAGCTCGCCGCGCAACCCGAGCGCACGCTCGCGCAGCTCGACGACGCGCTGCGCATCTTCGACAGCCGCTGGGACGACGCGCTCGCCTGGGCGCGCCAGTGGTTCGCATCGCAAGGCCAGTCGCCGCAATGGACACCCGCGCTGCTGGTGCGCCTGTGCGACCACAAGGATCCCGGCGCGCAGCGCCTGGGCCGCGAACTGCTGACCGCGCATTTCGAACTCACCGACGTCACCACCTACATGCTGCAGCTGAGCCAGCATCCCTCGAGCGGCATGCAGCTGTTCGTGACCAACTGGCTGGCGGCCGCCGCGGGCGGCAAGCCCGAGGTGCTGGCGCGGCTCGAGCCCTACTTCCTCACCGTGCTGTCGCAAGCCAACCGCGGCCGGCTCGCCAAGGCGCGCGTGAGCGAGTTCCTCGCGGCGCAGGCCGAGCAGTCCGAGGAGGCGGCGCGCATCGTCGCGCGCGTGTTCGCGCGCCAGGCCGTGAGCGGCGCCATCACCGAGCGCGCCCGCTACGTGGCCGGCCTGCGCAGCATCCAGCAACGCTATCCGGCGCTCGAGAACCCGCTGCAGGCCGCGCCCGTGCGCGCCGTCGCGCCGCGCCGGGCCGCCGTCGCCGGAGGTCCCGCCGCATGAAGTTCCAGTACCGCTATTTCGGCCACTCGGGCGCGCAGCAGACGCCCACCAGCACCGCGCTGCAGTTCGCGCCCGACACCCTGCGCGCGCCCGTGCACTTCATCGGCGAGGTCAACCGGCACCTGCCGTTTCGCGAAGGCATGTCGGCGCTGCACGACGTGGTGGTGGGCGACCTGCGCTTCCAGCCGCGCGACAAGAGCGCCTACCTCGAATGGCTCGCGAGCCAGGAAGGCGAGCTGCTCGCGCAGTACATGGCGCGCAGCGACGAGCTCAAGGCGCGCATGGCGCCGCTGCGCGAGGAGCTCGACGTGCTGCGCCAGCGCAAGTCGGCCATGCTGCAGCCCTTCTACCGGGCACAGAAGCGCTACTTCGATCACCTCTACAAGGTCAACCGCGAAGCCTGGTTCGTGCTCGACCCGGTGATCACGGTGCATCCCGACCGCGTGTTCTTCGAGTGCTTCAGCCAGGACGAGTCGAGCTACGGCATGTTCTCCTGCGGCCACGAGGTCTTCGACCGCGTGAGCGACCATGCCTTCGGCACCACCAACGTCGACTACTCCGAGTCGCTCTACGACGAGTTCCAGAAGATCCGCGACTACAAGGCCACGCGGCTGGCGATCGATCCCGGCGGCTTCCAGGTGCAGAGCGGCAACGACCCGGCCTTCCACGAGCCCAAGATCGAGGTGCCCGACAGCTGGGTGCGCGGCTTCCTGCAGGTCAGCAGCGCGATGCTGCTGCCCGCGCACCGGCTGCAGCTGCATCCGATGGACGTGCACAACATCTGCCTGGTGCTGCGCCGCCGCAAGGAGCGCGCGGGCCCGCGCTCGCTGCGCTTCATCCTGCGGCCCGGTCAGCCGGTCCGCATCCTGTTCGAGCCCTGGGGCCATGAACTGGTGTGCCCGCGTTCCTCGCACGACGCGCCCGCCGATATCGACATCCGCGTCTGGGGCCGGCGCCGGCTGCTGCAGCTCGAGCGGCTGGTGCCGGTGGCGCAGGGCTTCACGGTGCACCTGCTGGGCACCGGCATGCCGAGCTTCTGGGTCGCGCGGCTGCCCGACATGGAATTCACGCTGGGCCTGTCGGGCTGGACCGCCAACGACTGGTCGCGCAACGGCCACTTCGAGCTGCTGCAGCCGCGCCACGACGTCGACCAGGACAGCCTGCTGCGCGTGTTCGCGGCGCTCGGCGAGCGCTGGCGCGCCACCACCGCCGAGCTGGCCGCGGCCACCGGGCTCTCGCCGCTCACGGTCGAGTCGGCGCTCGGCGGCTATGTGCAGGCCGGCCGCGTGGTGTACGACATCGCGCATGGCGTGTGGCGCCTGCGCGAGCTGAGCCGCGAGCCGCTGCCGATGGAACGGCTGCGCCATGCCAGCCCCGAGGAAGCGGCCGCCGCCGAACTGGTGCAGGCCGGGCGCCTGAAGGACACGAAGGTCGAGGCCCGTGCCGACGGCGGGCTGCTGCTCAGCGGCCTGTGCGGCACCCAATCCTCGCGCCAGTACCAGGTACGGCTGCAGCTCGATGCCGACCAGCGCGTGGCCACCGGCGAATGCCAGTGCGACCACTTCATCCGCCTGCGCATGACGAAGGGGCCGTGCGAACACATGCTCGCGCTGCGCCTGGCCACGGCCTCGGCCGCATTGGCCCTTGGCACCACCGCGGGCGCAACGACGCCCGCGACCGACTCGGAAGAAAGGACTGCAAGCATCGGCTGATACACTGGTTTTGCGAACGGGGCGGGAAGGCTCTTGCAATCCGGATGGCGCATCGCCATCCTCGATCTCAGCACTTCCCAGGCTTCACTGGACATCTCTTCACTGTGCCGTACGCGCATGGTGGCGCGATGACGGTGCGGCTTCTTCGAAGCTCATCGCGCCACCATGCGCGTACGGCGTCGAGTGGAGCTGTCCAGTCTTCAGGCTCTTCGACGAGATTCCCGTCCCGTTCGCATCTTTTTCTTCCAGTGCATCGGTCCATGCGGCGCACACCGCCCATGACCCCACCCTCTCCCTCCTCCGTACCCGATTCGGCGCTCACGCGCGAGCAGCTCTACGAGCGCATCCGCGGGAGCTCCAAGCAGGAGGTCGTGCTCGAGGAGATGCAGCGCCTGGGCTTCTGGCCGCGCGACACGGCGCAGCCCACGGTCGAGGCGCAACTCATCCGCCGCGAGGGCGAGCTGCAGACCGCGCTGCGCGATCTGGGCGACGAGCTGCGTGGCATCGAGGACCGCGAGACCGCGCTCAAGGCCATGCGCAAGGAGCGCATGGCGCGGGCGCGCGAGCGCCGTGAAGAAACCCGCCAGCGCCTCGCGCAGCAGCGCCATGCGCGCGCGCTCGACTGGCACGGCCGGCGCCAGCGCGAGCTGCTGTACCTGGGCGAAGGCGTCTCGGGCGGGCTCAACGCGGCGCGCAGCGACGAACAGGCGCTCGCGCGCCATGCGCTGCCGGCGCTGCACGACGCCACCGACCTCGCGCGCGCCATGGGCCTGGAACTCGGGGAGCTGCGCTTCCTGGCCTGGCACCGCGAGGTCGCGCGCGTGAGCCACTACCAGCGCTTCACCGTGCCCAAGAAGACCGGCGGCGAACGCCGGATCTCGGCGCCGATGCCGCGGCTCAAGCGCGCGCAGTACTGGGTGCTCGACAACGTGCTGGCCAAGGTGCCGGTGCACGAAGCGGTGCACGGCTTCCTGCCGGGCCGCTCGATCCTCAGCAATGCCGCGCCGCACGTGGGGCAGGCGGTGGTGGTCAACCTCGACCTCAAGGACTTCTTTCCCTCGATCGGCCTGCGCCGCGTGCGCGGCGTGTTCCGCCAGCTCGGCTACTCGCCGCAGGTCGCGACCCTGTTCGCGCTGCTCGCGACCGAGGCGCCGACCGACGAGGTCGAGCTCGACGGCGAACGCTACTTCGTCGCGCGCGGCGAGCGCGTGCTGCCGCAGGGCGCGCCCACCAGCCCGATGCTCACCAACGTGCTGTGCCGCCGGCTCGACGCGCGGCTGGCCGCCTGCGCCGCCAAGCTGGGCTTTCGCTACACGCGCTATGCCGACGACCTGAGCTTCTCGGCCGATGCCGAGCATGGCCGCGACGTCGGCAAGCTGCTGTGGCGCGCCAAGCAGATCGTGGCCAGCGAAGGCCTCGTGGTGCATCCCGAGAAACAGCAGGTGATGCGCCGCCACCAGCAGCAGCACGTGACCGGCATCGTGGTCAACGACAAGCTCTCGACCGACCGCGACACCTTGCGGCGCTTTCGCGCGGTGCTGCACCAGGCCGAACGCCACGGCCCGCAGGGCCTGCACTGGAACGGCCAGCACGACCTGATCGCCGCGCTGCGCGGCTATGCGAACTTCATCGCGATGGCCGACCCGGCGCGCGCCGAGCCCTACCTGCGGCGCGTGAAGGCACTGGCCGCGAAGCACGCATCGGCGCCCGCGACGGTCGCGACGCCGGCCCGCGCGCCGCTGCCCGCGGGCCACTTCCGCCAGCAGTCGGCCGCCGGGCTCGCGCCGCTGCCCACGTGGTGGCAGCCCGCGCGCGCGCCCGAGCCGGTGCTCGAGAAGACGCCCGAGCAGATCGCGGCCGAGAAGAAGGCGAAGCGCGAGGCCGAGCGCGAACGCCAGCGCGCGCTCGACGACACGCAGCGGCGCGAACAGGCACCGCCACGCAACGACACGCGCACGGCCGAGCCCGCGGCGGCTCCGCAACCCGCGAAGCCACGCAGCGCGCTGTCGCTGCTGGGCCTGTGGGTCAGCATCGCGATACAGGGCACCTACGTGCTGGGCTTCCTGCTGTCGCTGCGCGATGCCTGGCTGATCGGCCTCGTGACGGGCGCGATCTGGGTCGCCAACATCTACCAGCGCAAGGCCGGCTGGATGCGCTTCTTCATCGCGCTGATCGCCGGCTCGGGACTCTCGGCGGTGCTGCGCAAGATGTGGTCCTGAAAAGGCCGGCCCCCAAAGAAAAATCGCCCCGAAGGGCGATTCGCTTCTAGGACGCGGCCGATGTCGATGGCCGCGACGCCACCGCGGGTGCCTGCGCCTGCGCTGGCGCGCGCATGTCGAACAGCCGGCACTCGGTGGTGGCCTTGGCATACAGCGTGCCGTCCGGACCCACGAGGCTGGCTTCGGCCAGCGCCACGCGGCCTTCGATGCGCGTGACCGTGGCCTCGGCGCGCACGCGCCGCACATCGAGCGTGAGGCCTTTCAGGTAACGGGTCTCGAGGCTGGCCGTGGTGTAGACCTGCCCCGGCGGCAGCGATGCGAGCACCGCGCAGCCCAGCGCCGAATCGAGGATCGAGGTCATCCAGCCGCCGTGGATGGTGCCCATGGGATTGAGGTACTCGCGCTGCGGCGTGCCCTGGAACACGGCCGAGCCCGGGCGCGCGACGATCGCATAGAAGGTCAGGTGCTTGGCGAACTCCGCATAGGGAAGCTGGCCGTTCATCATCGCGTGCATCACCTCGAGGCCGCTCTTGCCGACGAGCTGCGCGGGCCGTGCCACACCGACACCGGGACCCGAATTAAGCAGTTCGACTACCTCGCGTTCCTCGGAGAGCCACAGGTCCAGTCGTTGTTCAGGCGTCATTTGAAAAGATCTCGAAAGCAATGCGGATCGGATCGGGAGAAGTGGCACGCAACGGTGCTTTCTCATGCATCTTCTTGTCGCGGCCAGTTTAGCAATTGCCTGCTGCGAAGACGATGCTTTCAAGCGCCTGCACCACGCATTCCTTGTCGAATCCTTAAGCCGCGTGCGTTAAGTGGCGCTGTCGCGCGCCGAACACAGCGCCGGCCCCGCGCGAACGATGGGCTTCACAGTTCGCGCGCATGCGACTACATTCGCATCCCTCGACAACCACGCACCATAGGAGGTACGCAATGAACAAGCCAGTCCTTGCCCCCACCACCGTCTCGGTGCCCGGCCGCTCGATCGCGTTGCGCACACGCCGCTGATGCCTTCGCCTCGCTGAACGTCGCAGCCCCCGCGCTGCACGCGACGCCGCCCCGCCCGAGATTCGCCAAGCCCGCCGCGCGCGCCATCGCGTGCGGCGCCCGGTCTTTCGTTTCCGAATCAAGGTGCCCACACCCATGCTCGATACAGCAGCCGCCCACGCGCGGCATCGTTTCGTTTTTCTCTCGACCGTCCGCATCGCCATCCTCCCCGCCCGCGCAAGGAAGGAGGTGGCCCCATGAAGATCCCGCCCCGACTCCAACCCCTGGTCGACGAAGGCCTGATCGACAGCGTCAGCCGCCAGCTCATGAGCGGCAAGGAGGCGATGGTCTACGTCGTGCACAGCGGAGACGAAGCCCGTTGCGCCAAGGTCTACAAGGAGGCCGACAAGCGCGCCTTCCGGCAAGCGGTGGACTACACCGAGAACCGCAAGATCCGCAACTCGCGCGAGCGCCGCGCCATCGCCAAGGGCACGCGCTTCGGCCGCCGCATGACCGAGAGCCACTGGCAGAGCGCCGAGGTCGATGCGCTGTACCGGCTGGCCGACGCGGGCGTGCGCGTGCCCGAGCCCTTCGGCTTCTGGGAGGGCGTGCTGCTGATGGAGCTCGTGACCGATGCCGAGGGCGCGGCCGCCCCGCGGCTCAACGACGTCGAGTTCACGCCCGACGATGCGCGGCGCCATCACGCCACGCTGGTGCGCGAGGTGATGCGCATGCTGTGCGCGGGCATCGTGCACGGCGACCTCTCGGAGTTCAACGTGCTGCTCGGCGCCGGCGGCCCGGTGATCATCGACCTGCCGCAGGCCGTCGATGCCGCGGGCAACAACCATGCGCAGCGCATGCTGCTGCGCGACGTGGCGAACCTGCGCGAGTTCTTCGGCCGCTTCGCGCCCGAGCTGCACGAGACGCGCCATGGCGAGGAGATCTGGCATCTCTACGAGCGCGGCCTGCTGCGGCCCGAGACGCAGCTCAGCGGCGCGCCGCCGCGCGACACCGGGCCGGTCGACCTCGGCGAGGTGCTGCGCGCGGTCAACGATGCGCGCGCCGAGGAGGCGCTCCGGCGCGAGCGGCTGGCGAACCGGGGCGAGCCCTGAGCCCGGCGGCGACAATCGGCGTAGCACCGCCCACCCTCCTCCACGATGTTCCAGCCCCCCGACCTCGCGCCCTCCCCGCGTCCCGCGCGCCACTTCGCCTCGGCGCTCTCGCTGGCCGCGGCCTTCGCGCTCGGCGGACCGGCGCTGGTCCATGCGGGCGTGCGGCTCGACGACGACCGCGGCAGCGTGCTCGAGCTGCCGGCGCCCGCGCGGCGCATCGTCTCGCTGATGCCTTCGCTGACCGAGACCGTCTGCGCGCTCGACGCCTGCGACCGGCTGGTGGGCATCGACCGCCATGCCAACTGGCCGGTGGCGGTGCAGCGGCTGCCGCAGGTGGGCGGCATCGACGACGCGAACATCGAGCGCATCGTCGCGCTCAAGCCCGACCTGGTGCTGCTGCGCCCGCGCAGCCGTGCCGCCGAACCGCTCGAGCGGCTCGGCATCCGCGTGCTGGCGCTCGATGCCAAGACCCATGCCGACATGCGCCGCGTGATGGAGACCGTGGCGCGCGCCACCGGCCAGCCCGGCAAGGGCGAGGCCTACTGGCGCCGGCTCGATGCCGGCCTCGACGCGGCGCGCGCGCGCGTGCCCGCGGGCTGGCAGGGCCGGCGCGTCTACTTCGAGGTGCATGGCGGCATGGCGGCCGCGAGCGAGAGTTCCTTCATCGGCGAGACGCTCGCGCGCCTGGGCCTCGCGAACGCGGTGCCCGGCACGCTGGGGCCGTTCCCGAAGATGAGCCCCGAGTTCGTGGTGCGCGCCGACCCCGACGTGCTGATGGTGTCGGCGCTCGGCGAGCTGTCGGCGATGGCCGCGCGGCCCGGCTGGTCGGCGATGAACGCGATCAAGCGCGGCCGCGTCTGCAGCTTCGCGTCGGCGCGCTTCGACCTGATGATGCGGCCCGGTCCGCGGCTGGACGAGGCGGCCGATGCGATCGTCGACTGCCTGCTGCGGCTCGGCGATCCGCGCTCCTGAAGACGGCGGGCCGCGCTCAGTCGGGCGCGTGGCGCACGACGAATCCGCGCACGGGCGCGATCCATTCGACCGCCACGTCATCGGGCCACGCCACGGTCGCGCCCTGCGCGCTGCCCGAGAACAGCAGGCGCTCCTCGACCAGCAGGAAGCGCCGCGCTGCGGCCTCGTCGCCGCCCAGCACCCGCAGCGTCGCGCCGCCGAGGTCCAGCGACTCCCCAGGCTTCGGCGCGACCGCACGCGCCTCGGGCCAGCCGGCGGCCGATGCCTCGCCGCGCGTGGCCAGCACCCAGCGCACCGGCCCCGGCGCCGCGGCGCGCAGCGCCTCGCCCGGCACCGGATCGATCAGCGCCCAGCCTTCGTCGCCACCGACGAAATGGCTGTGCGTTCCATCGCCGCCCGTTACGCGCCACACGCGCGGCGACAGCCGCATCGAAAGCCCCGCCTCGTGCGCATAGCGCCCGCCGCCCTGCCCGTCGGGATCGACCAGCGCCACCTCGTCGTAGGGCGCCTCGTCCACATTCACCGGCCGCCGGCCCTCGGGGCCGTCGGCCAGCCGCGGCATGTTGAGACGCACGCGCGCACGAGCGCGCGCCTGCGCGAGGCAATCGGCCACCGAGGCGAAGCCCGCGAGTTCCAGCAGCACGCGCCGCGTCACGTTCATCAGCTTGAGCCCGAGTGCCGGGCTCGCGGCCTCGGCCGGCGGCAGCCAGCGGTGCTCGACGATCTCGAAGCCGTCGACCTGCACCTCCTGCCCCGGGGGCATGGCCGCGACGAAGAAGCGCGTGTCGAAGCGCCGCGGCATGCCGGGCGGCGTCAGCCAGTGGCTGAAGTAGGCGAGCTGGTCGACCGCGAGCCGCCAGCCCTGGGCATCGCACAGCGCGAGCAGCGCCTCGGTGCTGTCGGCCACCGCGGCGCGCATCGCTGCCAGCCGCTCGGGATCGACGCGCTCGAGCGCGACCAGCGCGCCGTCGGCGTCGCTCGCGAACAGCACGCCGGCCTCCTCGAAGCATTCGCGCACCGCGGCGGCGTAGTAGTCGAGGCCGCCCGCGGGCAGCGCGAGCCGCGCGCTCGCGGCCGCATCGTCGAGCCCGGCACAGCGCGTGTGCAGTTCGCGGTCGTGCGCGTCGACCACGCCGCCCGGGAACACGCTGGCACCGCTGTTCTGGTCGTCGGGCTTGTCGGCCCGGCGCAGCATCAGCACCTCGAGGCCGCCGGGCCCGTCGCGCAGCAGGATCAGCGAGGCGGCGGTGCGGATCGGGCGTGGCTTGGGCGGCGTGGCGTTCATGGGAAGCGATTGTCGGTCCGCGGCCGCCGGCCTGCTGTCACGCACGTCCACGGCTGAGCCGGGGCCCGGCCGCGCCGTCCTCGACCTGCCAGCCCTGCGCGCGCAAGTCCTCGCGCAGCCGGTCGGCCCGGGCCCAGTCGCCCGCGGCACGGGCCTCGAGCCGCTCGCGCGCCAGGGCCGCGATCGCCTCGGGCACCGCGTCGCCCTCCTCGCGCCATTCGGCCAGCCGCAGGCCCAGCACCGCCTCGAACACATCGACCGTGGCGCGCCGCGTGGCCGCCGGCAGGTCGCTGCGTACCAGCTCCCACAGCACGGCCAGGCCGCGCGGCAGGTTCAGGTCCTGCTCGACCTCGGCGCGGAAGCGCGCGACGAAGCCCGCGTCGGCCGCGCCGCCCACCGGCCAGCCCGCATAGGCGCGGCGCAGCCGGTCGAGCGCCGACTGCGCGCCCGCGATCGCGGCCTCGTTGAAGCGCAGGCTGCTGCGGTAGTGCGCGCCCAGGCACAGGTAGCGGTAGGCCAGCGGATCGATGCCGCGGTCGACCAGCGTCTGCAGCCGCACGAAGTCGCCATCGGACTTCGACATCTTCACGTCGTCGTCGAGCGTGAGGAAATGGCCGTGCAGCCAGAAGTTGGCGAGCCGCGTGCCGTGGCAGGCCTGGGTCTGCGCGATCTCGTTGCTGTGGTGCACGCCGATGTGGTCCTCGCCGCCGCAGTGGATGTCGAACCAGGGCCCGAGGTAGCGGGCCGACATGGCCGAGCACTCGATGTGCCAGCCCGGGAAGCCGCGGCCCCAGGGGCTGTCCCATTCCATCTGGCGCTGGCTGCCGGACGGGCTGAACTTCCAGAGCGCGAAGTCGGTGGCCTCGCGCTTGTCGCCCATCGCCACGCGCTGGCCCGCGCGCAGGCCGGCCTTGTCCAGCCGCGCGAGGTGGCCGTAGTCGTCCTGCTTCGAGGTGTCGAAGTACACGCCGTCGGCGGTGCGGTAGGTGAAGCCCTTGCGCTCGAGCTCGGCGATGAAGGCGAGCTGCTCGGGGATGTGGTCGGTGGCGCGCGGCCATTCGGCGGGCTCGCGCAGGTTCAGAGCGCGCCAGTCGGCGCGGAAGGCGGCCGTGAAACGCTCGGCGATGGCCCAGGCCGATTCGCCCGCGCGGCGGCTGCCCTTCTCCATCTTGTCCTCGCCCTCGTCGGCGTCCGAGACCAGGTGGCCGACGTCGGTGATGTTGACCACGTGCCGCACCTCGTGGCCGCCGAATTCGAGCACGCGGCGCAGCAGGTCCTCGAACACGTAGGTGCGCAGGTTGCCGATATGGGCATAGTCGTAGACGGTGGGACCGCAGCAGTAGAGCCCCACCGGGCCGGGGCGCAGCGGAACGAAGGGGCGCAGGGAGCGCGACCAGGTGTCGTGAAGGACGAGGGACATGCGTGTGGACTCTCGAGGTCGTTGCAGAAAACAAAAAGGCCACCGGTCTTGCAACGGGTGGCCATCGGGCATGCGGGTTCGCGCGAAGTCGCTCTAGCCGCCATCTCCCCATGGCAGAACGCGACAGCAGGTGCCGGCGATGTGGAGCGAAGGACGGGTGGACATGGCCGGCATCCTAGCCGCTAGGCCTGGGCCGGGTCAAACGCGGCCGCGTCGAGGTAGCGCGCGTCCCACGCCGCGGCCAGCGACTGCGCGCGATGCAGCGGCACGCGCGCGGTCTCGAAGCCGACCACGCAGGCCACGTCGGCCGACCCGGGCCGCGCGGGCGATTCGGCGCTGCGGCCATCGGTCAGCAGCCAGAGCCAGCGCCGATGATCGACATGGCGCTTGAGCAGTTCGTCGGCGCGCTGCACGCCCAGCGCCAATGGCGTGCCGCCGCCGGCACCGATGGGCGCGATCCAGTCGTCGTTCCAGGCGCTGGCGCGGCGCGGCGGCAGCCGCAGCTCGACCACCGAACCCGCGAAGCACAGCAGCGCGACATGGTCGCGCCGGCGGTAGGCCTCGTCCATCAGCGCGAGCAGCAGGCCCTTGGCGCGCGCGAGGCCGCCGTCGTTGCGCATCGAGGCCGAGGCATCGAGCAGGAAGCAGTGCAGTGCGCCCTCGCGCGTCTCGCGTGGGCGGCGGCGCAGGTGCTCGCGGCGCAGCGGGCCGGCACCGCGCGCGGCGAGCGTGCGCGGCCAGTCGAGCGCCGCGTCGGCGGCGGCGATGCCGTGCCATGCTTCGCGGCCCGGTCCCGATGACGCCTGCCTCCGGTCACCCTGGCGCGCGCCAGCGGGTGCGGTGTTCCGGAGGCTCAGGCTTTTTTTGCGAGCGAGGCGGCCGGGATCAGCGGGCGCAGCGGCTTGACGCGGGCGACGCCGACGGGCTCGGGGGGCAGCGCGCCCCAGTCACCGTCGCCGGTATCGACGCCTTCATCGATAGCGTTTTCACCCTCGGCGGCCGATGGCGGTGGCGCGCTCGGCACCCGCGCGGGCGGCGCCGCCTCGACACCCGGCTTGCGCCGATGCAGCAGCACGGCCTCTGCCACGCGCCGCACATGGTCCTCGCCGATGGCCTCCGCCCCTTCGAGCGCGGCCAGCGCGCGCGCCGCGCGCAGCATCACGAGGTCGGCACGCAGGCCATCGACCTGCGCGGCAATGCACAGCGCGCCCACGGCCTCATGCACCGCATCGCCATACGGCAGCGCGGTGGCATCGGCCAGCGTCGCACGGGCGCGCCGCAGCGACGCGGCGAGCTCGGCCTCGGCCGCCGCATGCCGCGCGCGAAAGCCCTCGGGATCGCTGTCGAAGGCCAGCCGCGCGCGCACCACGGCCTGGCGCTCGGCCCGGTCCTCGAGGTTGCGCAGCTGCACGCAGAGGCCGAAGCGGTCCAGCAGCTGCGGGCGCAGGCTGCCCTCCTCCGGGTTCATGGTGCCCACGAGCACGAAGCGCGCGGCATGGCGGTGCGAGATGCCGTCGCGCTCGACCACGTTGACGCCGCTGGCGGCCGCGTCGAGCAGCGAATCGATCAGCGCATCGGGCAGCAGGTTGATCTCGTCGACATAGAGCACGCCGCCATGGGCGCGCGCGAGCAGCCCCGGCGCGAACTTCAGCGCATGGCCGGCCAGCGCCTGGCCGAGGTCGAGCGTGCCGATCAGGTGCTCGAGGCTGGCGCCCAGCGGCAGGGTGACGAAGGGCGCGCCGGGCAGCAACTCGGCCAGCGCGCGCGCGGCCGTGGTCTTGGCGGTGCCGCGCGGGCCCTCGATCAGCACGCCGCCGAGCGCGGGATCGGCCGCGGCCAGCAGCAACGCCTCGCGCAGCAGCGGCTGGCCGGCGATGGCGGAAAAGGGGAACGACGCCGGCAGCGGCGCAGCCTGTGTGGTCATCGTGTGTGTCCTTCCATCCGCTGCTCGTGCGCGAGCAGCAGGTTCTCGATGCGTTCGCGGTAGTCGCCGGGCGACTGCCAGAGGCCGCGCTGCATGGCCTCGAGCAGGCGGCTCAGCATGTCGTGCAGCGCGCGTGGATTGTGCGTGTCGACGAAATCTCGGTTATCGGCGTCGAGCACGTAGGCGTCGGCCACCATCGCGTACTGGTGGTCGCCGACCACGCGCGCGGTGGCGTCGAAGCCGAACAGGTAGTCGACCGTGGCCGCCATCTCGAAGGCGCCCTTGTAGCCATGGCGGCGCGCGCCCGCGATCCACTTGGGATTGACCACGCGCGCGCGCACCACGCGGCCGATCTCCTCCTTGAGCGTGCGCACGCGCGGCGCCTGCGGATTGCCATGGTCGCCGTGGTACATGGCCGGCTGGCGCCCGCTCAGGTGGCGCACGGCGGCGGCCATGCCGCCCTGGAACTGGTAGTAGTCGTTGGAGTCGAGCAGGTCGTGCTCGCGGCTGTCCTGGTTCTGCAGCACCACGTTCATTTCGCCGAGGCGCCGCACCAGCGCCTCGGTGGCGGGCACGCCCTCGCTGTCCTGCCCGTAGGCATGCGCGCTGCCGCCGACATAGGCGCCGGCGAGGTCGTCGTCGCTCTGCCAGTCGCCGCTGTCGAACAGCGGCTGCAGGCCCGAGCCGTAATGGCCCGGCGCCGAACCGAACACGCGCCAGCCGGCCTGGGTGCGCGCGGCCTCGGCCGGCAGGCCGCCGGCCTCGAGCGCCGCGGCCTCGCGCAGGATGCGCGCGCGGATCGGGTTGCGTTCGGCATCCTCATCCTCCTGCGCGGCCACGGCCTGCACGGCCGCGTCGAACATCTGCACCGCGGCCGGGAAGGCATCGCGGAAGAAGCCCGAGATGCGCAGGGTGACGTCGATGCGCGGACGCCCGAGGCCGACCGTGGGCAGCACCTCGAAGTCGACCACGCGCTGGCTGCCGGCGGCCCACTTCGGCCGCACGCCGATCAGCGCGAAGGCCTGCGCGAGGTCGTCGCCGCCGGTGCGCATGGTGGCCGTGCCCCAGACCGACAGGCCGATGCCCGCGGGATAGTCGCCATGCTCCTGCAGATGCCGCTCGACCAGCTGGGCGGCCGACTTGAGGCCCAGCATCCAGGCGGTGGGGGTGGGAATGGCGCGCGTGTCGACCGCGTAGAAGTTGCGCCCGGTCGGCAGCACGTCGGGCCGGCCGCGCGAGGGCGAGCCGCTGGGCCCGGGCGGCACGAAGCGGCCCCGCAGCGCACGCGACAGCTGCAGCAGCTCCTGCGCGCCGCAGGCATCGAGCGCGGGCGCGAGGCGCTCCGTGATGCGCCCCAGCACGGCGGCGGTGCGCGGCATGCCGGCCGGGCATTCGCCGTGCTCGACAAGCCGCGTGGCCAGCAGCTCGAGCCGCTCGCGCGTGTCGCCCTGGTGGCGCCAGGGGTCGTCGCTCACCGCTTGCAGCAGCGCGGGCCGCGCGCCCTGCCAGGGCATCGCGGGCTCGATGTCGAGCGGATCGAAATGCTCGCCGGGCAGCAGGTCGTGCGACAGCGCGCCGAGCAACCCCGCATCGGCGCCACTGCCGTCGCCCGCCGGATAGCGCGCCAGCGCCAGCAGCGTGTCGCGCCGCAGCCGGCCCTCGGGCGAGGCACCGAACACATGCAGGCCGTCGCGGATCTGGGTTTCCTTGAGCTCGCA
The DNA here is from genome assembly GCF_900115375.1 of Variovorax sp. PDC80. NCBI lineage: Bacteria > Pseudomonadati > Pseudomonadota > Betaproteobacteria > Burkholderiales > Comamonadaceae > Variovorax > Variovorax sp. PDC80. The sequence goes on from NZ_FOWG01000003.1 coordinate 297,008, forward strand.
GAGGTAGGCGTCGACGCGCGCGAGCACGGCATCGTCCGCCGCGCCCGCCGCGTCGAGCTCGTCGACCAGGTGCTGGGCGCGCACGGCCGCGAGGATCTGCGCGCGCAGCACGCGCGCGCGGCGCGCATCGACCAGCAGCGCGTCGTAGTACTCGTCGACCTGGCGCTCGAGGTCCTGCATCGGGCCGTGGTTCTCGGCGCGCGTGAGCGGCGGCATCAGGTGGTCGACGATCACGGCCTGGGTGCGGCGCTTGGCCTGCGCGCCCTCGCCGGGGTCGTTGACGATGAAGGGATAGACGTTGGGCAGCGGCCCGAGCACCGCGTCGGGCCAGCAGGCCTGCGTCAGCGCGATGCTCTTGCCCGGCAGCCACTCGAGGTTGCCGTGCTTGCCGACATGCACCACCGCGTCGATGCCGAACACGTCGCGCAGCCAGAAGTAGAAGGCCAGGTAGCCGTGCGGCGGCACGGCCTCGGCGTCGTGGTAGCTCGCGTAGTCCTGCGAGCCCGAGAGGTTCAGCGCGCGCGCGGGCTGGATGCCGACGAAGACCTGGCCCAGCCGCAGGCCCGCGATCATGAAGCGGCCCTGGCGCAGCATCGGGTCCTGCTCGGGCGGGCCCCAGCGTTCGTCGATGGCCGCGGCCATGCCTTCGGGCAGCGCGGCCAGGCGCGCGCGGTAGTCGGCCAGCGCGTAGCTCTGCCAGGCGGGCCGCGCGGGCCATTCGCGCGGATCGTTGGCGATGCCCTGCTGCAGGGTCTGCATCAGGCTGTCGCCATCGGCCGGCAGCGCCTTCGGATCGCCGAGCATGTAGCCCTCGGCGCGCAACGTTCCGAGGATCGCGATCACCGAGGCCGGCGTGTCGAGCCCCACGCCGCTGCCGATGCGGCCCTCGCTGCCCGGGTAGTTGGCAAGCACCAGCGCGAGCCGCTTGTCGGCCGCCGGCAGGCTGCGCAGGCGGCACCAGCGGCGCGCGAGCTCGGCCACGAAGGCGACGCGGTCGGGCTCGGCGCGGTAGCCCACCACCTCGGTCTGCGTCAGCTCGCAGCGATGCAGCAGGCCCTTGAAGCTCACGGCGCGCGTCACGATGCGGCCATCCATCTCGGGCAGCGCGACCTGCATCGCGATGTCGCGCGGCCGCAGGCCCTGGCTGTCGGCCAGCCAGTCCTCGCGGTTGCCGCCGCTCACGATCACCTGCAGCACGGGCGCGTCGCCGGCCAGCGCGAGCTCACCGCCCTCGCCGCCGTCATGCCCCAGCGCCGCGAAGGCGGTGGTGTTGAGCACCAGCTGCACCGCATGCGTGGCGCAGAGTTCGCGCAGCGCCGACAGGCACAGCGGGTCCTTGAGCGAATCGAGCGCCAGCGGCAGCGGGTTCAGGCCCTCGGCCTGCAGCGCCTCGGCCAGCGCGTCGAAGGCGGCCGTGTTGCCCGACAGCAGGTGCGAGCGGTAGAACACCAGCGCCACCACCGGCGCGCCGGGCCGCCAGCGCGCGCGCAGGTCGTCGATGCCGGGCACGGCCGAAGTGGCGGGCAGCCCCGGCACGTGCAGCGCCACCTGCGGCAGGCTGCGCGGCGGCAGCGGCTCCTCGCCATGGCGCAGGCCATGGAAGGCCACCGCGCGCAGGAACTGCAGCGCATTGGCCGGGCCGCCCGCGCGCAGGTACTGCCACAGCCGGTGGCAGACGGCGCGCGGCGCGGTGCTGCGCGCGAGCAGGTCCTCGTCCTCCTGCAGGTCGCCCGAGAAGATGGCGAGCTGCTGGCCGTGCCGGCGCGCGAGCTGCTCGAGCTGCTGCAGGCCGTAGGGCCAGGCCGAGGCCGCGCCCAGGTGGTCGACCACCACCACGCGCGCATGCCGCAGCACCTCGTCGGCATAGAGGTCGAACGAGGCCGGCTGGCGCAGGTACATCAGGTTGGCCAGCCGCAGCGAGGGATAGCCGGGATCGCTGGCCGCGAGCGCGCCGCGCGCGGCCGACAGCAGGGCCAGCGTGGTGTCGGCCGAGCTGAGCACCACGATCTCGCCCGGCGTCTGGTCGAGCCGGGTGACGACGCCCGGGTCGTCCTCGACGAAGCGTCCGGGCTGGGTGCTCAGCAGGTGCATCGTCAGGCCGGCAGCGCCGCGCCCTCGAGCACCTCGCGCAGCGCGGCTTCTTCGAGGTCCTCGCCGATGAAGACCAGCTGCGTGCGCGGTGCCTCGCCGTCGCGCCAGCGGCGGTCGAAGTGATGGTCGAAGCGCCGGCCCACGCCCTGCACCAGCAGGCGCATCGGCTTGCCCGGCACGGCGACGAAGCCCTTGACGCGGTAGATGGTGTGGCGCTCGACCAGCGCGGCCAGCGCGGCCAGCAGCCGGTCGCGGTCCATCGCGGGCAGGTCGATCACCAGCGAGTCGAACTCGTCGTGGTCGTGGTCTTCCTCGTGGTCGTGGTGGCTCTCGCGCAGGTGGATGGTGGTCTCCGCCGCGCGGCCCTGACCCAGCAGCAGCGCGAGCGGCAGCTTGCCTTCGGTGGCCGTCACGATCTTGACCTCGGGCGGCAGTTCCTCGCGCACCAGCGCCTCGACGCGCGCGCGCGCGGCTTCGTCGAGCAGGTCGGCCTTGTTGAGCACCACCAGGTCGGCGGCCGAGAGCTGGTCCTCGAACAGCTCGTGCAGCGGCGACTCGTGGTCGAGATTGGGATCGGCGCGCCGCTGCGCGTCGACCGCCATCGGGTTCTCGGCGAACTGGCCCGCCGCGGCGGCCGGGCCGTCGACCACGGTCACGACCGAGTCGACGGTGAAGACGTTGGCGATGTCGGGCCACTGGAAGGCCTGCACCAGCGGCTTGGGCAGCGCCAGGCCCGAGGTCTCGATCAGCACGGCGTCGAGCTGGTCGCGGCGCTCGGCGAGCTGCAGCATCACGGGCAGGAATTCCTCCTGCACGGTGCAGCAGACGCAGCCGTTGGCGAGTTCGTAGAGCGCGCCCTCGCGCTCGTTGCCCTCGTCGTCGCAGCCGATGCCGCAACCGCGCAGGATCTCGCCGTCGATGCCGAGCTCGCCGAACTCGTTGACGATCACCGCGATGCGGCGGCCCTCGGCGTTGCCGAGGATGTGGCGCATCAAGGTGGTCTTGCCGCTGCCGAGGAAGCCCGTGACGATGGTGACGGGGATTTTTGCGTTGCTGGTGGTCATGGAGATTTCTATTTCTTTCAGGCGCCGGTGTAGAGGCGACGTTCGACGAAGGCCGAGCCCTGCAGCCGGCGCCAGGCCTTGGCACCGGCGAGCACGCCGAGGTCGACCAGCGGCTCGACCAGCACCACCGTCATGTAGGCCGCGCCGAAGCTGGCGATCTCGCCGAGGTTCGCGAGCCCGGTGCCGCGGCCGTAGAGCGCCCAGAAGCCGACCCACACCACGATGCCCCCCTGGTAGGCCACCGACAGCTTGAAGGCCTCGCGGTAGCCGATGTCCACATAGGCCAGCTTCTCGGGAATGATGCGGCGCGCGAGCACGGCCGTGGCGAACAGCGGCACCAGCAGGGTCGTGACGTTCATGCCGTACTGCGGCAGGTCCTGCGGCTCGAAGAACAGGCTCTGCACCAGCAGCCCGCCCGCCAGGCCGATGGACGCGGGCGCGAGCCCGAACACCAGCAGCAAGGTGGTGCCGAGGATCAGGTGCACTTCCGACACGCCCACCGGGTGGTGCGGCAGCACCTCGAAGAAGCAGAACACCAGCGCCACGGCGATCGCCGAGCGCAATGCGAGAGCGGCCAGGCCGTCCTTCAGCAGGGTGTCGAACGCCACCTTGCCGGTGTAGGCGAGCGCCGCGGCGCCGGTGGCATAGCTGAGAAAGATCTTGGATCCGTCGACGAGACCGGGTTCGATGTGCATGGGACAGCTCCTGAAAGGCACCGCAGTGCGAAAGTGGATTGGATCATGGACCCGCGATGGCAGGTCCGCGTCATGAACGTTGCGACAGGCGCCGCGCGAGCGTCACGGTGGGAGAACGCGAGCGCGGCCGCAGCCGGCGCCAGCCGATCACCACGCCGCTGGCCGAGGCCACGGCGCCGACGATCGACAGCAGCCACACCACCAGGTCCCAGGCCGGCCGGTACTGGATCAGCCAGGGGAAGTCGAGGCTGTGGGCCGCGTTGAAGAGCCAGCGCCGCAGCCGCGCATTGCGGTCGCTGCTGCCGGCCAGCTGGCCGTTGGCCGGGTCGATGTAGAGCCGGGTGCGCGCGGGGTCGTCGAACGCGAGGCGCCAGACCGGCAGCACGCGCTCGCGGTGGTGGCCGTACCAGTGGAAGTCGTAGTCGGTCTGCAGGACGGCCTCGCTCACCGTGGCGCCGGGCCGCAGCCGGGCGGCCGCGCGCACGATGTCCTCGCGCGCGATCGAAGCGGGCGCGCCGCTCGCGGCATCGACCACGCGCACGCGCGCCTGCGCATCGCGCAGCTGCAGCAGCGGCCGGCCGTCGAACCATTGCAGCAGCGCCTCGCGCGTTGCCGCTGCGCCCTCGCCTGCCGGCAGCGTGGCGGGCGGCCACGGAAAGGTCGATATCTCGCCGCCGGTGTAGCGCGCCATCGCGGCCGCGTCGACCGGGTTGCGCTCGAACCAGCGGTTCGGGTTCATCGAGAGCCAGCCGCTCACGATCCAGGTCAGCACGAAGAAGCCGCCGACCAGGCCCGCGATGTGGTGCCAGGCCATCCAGCCGGTGTAGGGCGTGACGGCGCCGTTGCGGAAGCGCCGGCGCAGCCGGAGACGCAGGATGCCGATCACGATGCCGGTCACGGCCGAGACGATGCAGGCGGCCGAGAGCCACACCACCACGTCGTGCCACAGTGGCGGGTCGGCGCGCAGCGGCGTGAAGTAGATCCAGTGCGGCACCGAGCCGAGCCAATTCCAGAAGCGCTCGGAGCGCGTGGTGTCGCGCACCACCTCGCCGGTGCGCGCCGACACGTAGAGCTCGGTGCCCGCCGCGTCGTTGAGTTCGATGCGGTGCAGCGGGCGCAGCGGGTTGAGGCCCTGCGGCACGGTCCACTGGTCGCGCTCGAGCGTCTCGGCCCAGCGCGCGCCGGGCTGGCCCGAGAAGTCGCGCGCCACCGCCTCGGCCTGCGCGGCGTCGGTGCCGGCCAGCAGCCGGCCGTCGCGCGCCGACACCGCATGGCGGCCGCCACGCGCATCGACGATGCGCCACACCGGCTGCGGCTGCGCGCCGCCCTGCATCTCGAGCGCGACGCGGCGCGGCGGCTGCTGGCGCGCTGCTTCGGGCAGGGCCTCGAGCGCGGCCACGGGCGAGACCCGGGCCTGGCCGACATCGAGCGCGCGCAGGCCCGCGAGCCGCTCGGCCTCGGTGAGCGTGGGATAGCCCACGTACATCATCACCACGCCCGAGACGAACCACATGACGAACAGCAGGCAGCCGCCGATGCCGAGCCAGCGGTGGGTCCAGTAGAGCCAGTGGCGCACGAGCGGCCACGCGCGCTGCCAGGCAGTGCGGTCGGCGCGGGCGCGGCGCGCGGCGTGCGTCATCTCAGAAGTTCACCAGCGCCGACAGCTCGAAGGAGCGCGGACGGCCCAACAGCCACTGGTTGCCGCTGTTCGAGAACGACAGCGGATAGCGGCGGTCGCCGAGGTTGTAGCCGCGCAGCGCGAGCTTGAGCGACTTGTTGGCCTGCCAGCTCACCGAGGCGTCAGCCACGGTGTAGGAACCGATCTTGCGCGAGTTGGCCGCGTCGACCTGGCGCGAACCGACATAGCGCACACCGAACTCGGCCTCCCACTGCGGCAGGAAATGCCAGTGCAGAAACACGTTGGCCGCTTCCTCGGGCACGCCGAACGGCGTGTTGCCGGCGCGCGAGACCAGCCGGCCGCTCACGACCTCGTTGAAGTCGTCGTAGCGCGCGCGCAGCCTGGCCGCATTGGCCTCGAGCCGCAGCGTCGGGGTCAGCGCGAGGTCGAGCGTGGCCTCGATGCCCTCGGACGACTGCTTGCCGACCTGCTGCGAGACGGTGGGATTGTTCTGGTCGCGCGACAACAGCTTCTTCTTCTCGATGCGGTAGGCGGCCACGGTCCAGGCGCCGCGGTTGTCGGCCAGCTGGCGCTTGTAGCCGACCTCGACCTGGTTGCCGGTGCTGAGGTCGAACGGCGCCTGCGTGGTCGAGGTGCTGATCAGCGAGGTCAGCGGATCGGCCGCGTGCGCCAGCTGCGCATAGAAAGACTGCGAGGCATCGGGCGCATACACCGCGCCGATGCGGCCGGTGGCGTACTCGAAGGTCTTGGTGAGGCTGTTGGCCGCGTTGGCCAGGTCGGTGCGCGCCACCTTGGCATGGTCCCAGCGCAGGCTGGTGACCAGCGACCAGCGCTCGTCGAAGGCCAGCTTGTCCTCGGCGAACACGGCGTGGGTGTGGGTGCGGGTCTTGTAGCGCGGCGTGTAGGCCACGGGCGAAGCGTAGTAGCCGGGCAGGAAGACGAAGGGATCGACCACCGAGCGACCGCCGTAGGGCGAGTCGCTCGAGTTCAGGAAGTCGATGCGGTTCACGTCGAAGCCCACCAGCACCTGGTTCTTCATGCCGAACAGTTCGTGCCGGAAGGTGGCGTCGGTGCGGTTGCCGACCTGCTCCTGGTCGTGGCCGATCTCGAGGTAGTCGCCGCGCGTCACGCGGCGCGTGGCGGCATTGAAGGTGTAGGTCTCGCTGTTGCGCCAGTGGCGCTGGCTCGCGAGCCGGTAGAGCTGGTTGTGCACGGTGACGGCATCGCTGGGCGTCCACAGCGCATCGAGGCGGGTCCACTTGTCGTCGTACTTGAGCTCGGCGTCGTCGACGTTGTAGTTCTGGCGCAGGGTCTGGTCGTTCAGGCGCCCGTCGATCAGCGGCACGCCCTGGTAGCGCTGCGGCGACTGGCGGCCCTCGTCGTGCGACAGGGTGAACTGCAGCTCGGGCGAGACGTCCAGCCGCAGCGCACCACCCACGGCCAGGCTCTCGCCCTCGCCGCGCGCCATGAAGCCGTTGGTGGCGCGGTGGCTGATGTCGAAGCGGTACGAAAGCTTGTCGTTGATCGCGCCGCCGCTGCCGAAGGCGGCCTGGCGCGTGGCGTCGGAGCCGTAGCTCAGCAGCGCCTCGTTATGGATCGGTCCGCGCGTGGGCTTCTTGGGCACCACGTTGATCGCGCCGCCGATCGCGCCTTCGCCGTACATGACCGAGGCCGCGCCGCGCAGCACCTCGATGCGGTCGACCGACCAGGTGTCGAACGGGAAGGTGACGGTGCCCGCGCCCGCGAACAGCCGCGTGCCGTCGAACAGCTGCATCACCGAGCCATGGCCCGAGAAGCCGCGCGCGGCCATCGAGGTACTGCCGTTGCCCGGCGCGGGCGAACCCGTGATGCCCGTGGCGCGGGTGGCGGCCTCGATGACGGAGACATCGCCGCGCGCGCGGATGGCCTCGCCGGTCAGCACCTCGATGCTGGCGGGCGTCTCGAGCGGCGTGAGGCCGAGGCGGCTGCCGGTCTGCGTGGGCTCGGCGAGCGACAGCGCGGTCTGGGCGCCGGCCTCGACCTGCACCGGCGGCAGGCTAGTGGCGGCCTGTTGCGCGAAGCCGCTGCCGGCGCCGAAGGCCAGGCCGATGGCGGCGGACATGCCGCCGAGGCGGCGGGCGGCGGGGCGACCCCGGTGGCGGTGCGGGCGGCGGCCGGCCGCGCCCGTGCGATCGCCCGACGGCGATGCGTGATCCATGTGACTTCTCCTCCGACCCGCGTCCCCGCAGGCTCTCTGACCGAACGTGGACGCGGCGGGAAGTCGATCGATGGCCGGGACCGGCGGCGGGAAAAGCAAGCGCTTCGCCGGCCGGCGGCCCGGACACGCACTCCCGCAGCGTCCGAGGCGGTGACGAAGGCCGGTATCCGGGCTCGCGGAGCGCAGCGGCGCGCAGTCGAAACTGCAGCGCCGTTGCGGAAGCCCTCGCCTTCCCACGCCTTGGGGGCGCAGTGGCTGCCGATGCCCTGGGGGCATGGCGTGAGGACTTCCAGATCCGCTGACCGTTGCGGGGGCAGCGCAGGAATGGAGGCGTCCGGACGACGCGTCGCACCTGCTTCCCGTTTAACCCCGTGGCCATGGCATGCATGGCTGGCGGGGCACCTTCGAACCGTGGTGCCGGTGCGGTCTTTGCTTTTAGAAGAAAGACTGCACCGAACGGCGGGGATTATAGGGAGCGGGTGCCGCCGGGAACGTCCGGCGTGCGGGTGTCCTGCGGCCGGCCCGGGCCTTCGGTGCCGAACAGCCGGCGCAGCACGCTGACGCCGGCCACCAGCGCATTGGAATAGCTGGAATGCGGCTCGATGGCCGCCTCGAGCGGCAGGTAGGAATGCACCACGCCCTCGCCCGCGGCATCGTCGACCGCCTCCATCAGCACCCAGTAGAACTCGCCGGGCTCCAGCTCGTGGACGGTCAGCGCGAGGTTGCGGGGCGACGGCGACAGGGTGGCGGGGATGGTGTTCACGCGAAGCTCTGGAAGGTGGGCGTTGGCGAAAGCGGCGCAGCGCCGGAATCGTAGACACGCCCTGTCACAACGCGCGGGCACTTCATCACGTTCACCGCCGGCGAAAACCCTGTGTGCTTCCTGCGGCAGGCGGTGGCCCCGACCGTTCCCAGCTTCCGGGCTTCTCCTACAGGCGGGCGTTGGTGCGCGACCTAAGTTTTGCCCATGGATCAAACACCCGCGGCACGCCGCAAGCCCAGACGACAGGAGGCCCCATGAAGCGATTCACCCTGGATCCCTCGATGCGAGCGACCATCGGCGGCGCGTTCTATCCCACCGGTTACTCGGTGGTGATGTTCGCGAGCGCCGAGGACGCCGAGCGCATCGGCCGCCAGCTCGTCGAGCAGGGCGTGAGCGCGGACGACATCTTCCTGCTGCCGCCCCGGACGGTGCTGGCCGAGATCACGCCCACGGTGGCCGATGCGGACAACCCCCTGCCCTCCGCGGGCACCGAGGGCGCGACGGTGCGCGCCTACACCAAGCTGGCGCGCGAAGGCCACACGGCACTGCTGGTGCGCACCGAGGAACAGGACGATGCCGAACGCATGATGGAGGTGGTGCGCACGGTGCCGTACTCGATCGCCCAGCGCTATCGCATGCTGGTGATCGAGGACCTCTAACTAGCGCACGTTCAGGCCGGCGCGCCCGGCACGGTGGGCGCGCCGTTCGCGCCATGGGGCGCGGGCGGTGCCACGGCGCGGCGCACCACGTCGCGCGCCATCGCCTGGGCCAGCTCGTGCTCGCCGAGGAACACGGTAGCCGAGACCTCGCGCGTGAGCAGATCGGCTTCCGCTTCGTTGTGGCTGCGGATGACGGTCTCGATGCTGGGGTTGAGGGTGCGCGCGGTCTCGATCATCTGCCGCACGTTGAGCGCGGCCGGCGTGGCCACCACCAGCACGCGGGCGCGCGCGATGTGGGCCTGGATCAGCACGGCGGGATCGGCCGCGTCGCCATAGACGGCGGCACCGCCCTCCTCGCGCAGCTTCTCGACCAGCTCGCGGTTCTGCTCGGCCACCACGTAGGGGATGTCGTGCGCCTTGAGCTCGGCCGCGATGCGGCGCCCGACCCGGCCATAGCCGACCAGCACCACCTGGCGCGAGAGGTAGCGCGCCTCGGTGCTCATCGGCAGCTCGGCCAGCGGGTCGTCGCGCGCCTCGAGGCGGCGCGCGAACGAGGAATGGGCATGCAGCCATTTCTGCAGCGGCGCGATCAGGCTGAACCACAGCGGGTTGGTGGCGATGGAGATCAGCGCGCCGGCCAGGATCAGGCTCTGGCCCTCGGCGGGCATCAGCCCGAGCGAGACGCCCAGGCCCACGAGGATGAACGAGAACTCGCCGATCTGCGCCAGGCTGGCGCTGACGGTGAGCGCGGTGGCCAGCGGATAGCGCAGCACCAGCACCAGCGCGGAGGCCGCGAGCGACTTGCCCAGCACGATGACCAGCACCACGGCCAGCACCTGCAGCGGGCGCTCGATCAGCACCGAGGGATCGAACAGCATGCCGACCGAGACGAAGAACAGCACGGCGAAGGCGTCGCGCAGCGGCAGCGATTCCTGGGCTGCGCGGTGGCTGAACTGCGACTCGCGCATCACCATGCCGGCGAAGAAGGCGCCGAGCGCGAAGGAGACGCCGAACAGGGCGGCCGAGGCGAAGGCGATGCTGACGGCGGCGGCCACCACGCACAGGGTGAACAGCTCGCGCGAGCCGGTGCGCGCGACCTGCCAGAGGATCCACGGGAACACGCGGCGCCCGACGATCAGCATCAGGGCGACGAAGCCGCCGACCTGCAGCAGCGTGAGGCCCAGGGTCTGCCACAGCGGGGAGGCGTCGGTGCCGGCGGCGCGGCCGCCGAGGGTTTCGGCGAGCGGGGGCAGCAGCACGAGCACCAGCACCATGGCGAGGTCTTCGACCACCAGCCAGCCGACGGCGACGCGGCCGGTGAAGGAATCGAGGATGCCCAGGCTCTCGAGCGCGCGCAGCAGCACGACGGTGCTCGCGACCGACAGCGCCAGCCCGAACACCAGCGCCGCGCCCAGGTTCCAGCCCCACCACAGCGCGAGCCCGCCACCGAGCAGCGTGGCCACGGTGATCTGCGCCAGCGCGCCGGGCAGCGCGATCTTGCGCACGGCCAGCAGGTCGTCGAGCGAGAAATGCAGCCCCACGCCGAACATCAGCAGCATCACGCCGATCTCGGCCAGCTGCGCGGCGATGCCGGCATCGGCCACGAAACCGGGCGTGAAGGGACCGATGATGACGCCGGCCAGCAGGTAGCCGACCAGCGCCGGCAGGCGAAGGCGTGCGGCGAGAAAGCCGAACACCAGGGCCAGGCCGAGGCCGGCGGCGATCGTGTTGATGAGTGAGACGCTGTGGGGCATCGGCCGATTTTGCAGGAACGTGGGAGGTTCTTTCATTACACGTATGCAAGGCAGTTGCATTTCTTGGGGTATGGCCGTGGGTGCGTGCACAGGACACCGGGTACTCCCCTCCGCGAATGTCCCCCGGCCTTCGGGCTCCTCCTTGATTTCGCTGCGGGGAGTACCCGGTGCCCTGTGCACGGGAAGCGCTGTGCTCCGGTTGTCCGCTTGGGAAGCCGCGGGCATGAAAAAACCCGCCGAAGCGGGTTTGTGTGTTCTCGCGAAGCTCGCTCAGTGCATGTGCAGGCCGCCGTTGACCGAGAAGTCGGCACCGGTCGAGTAGCCGCCCTCGTCGGTGGCCAGCCACGCGATGATGGAAGCGATCTCGCTCGGTTCGCCCAGGCGCTTGACCGGGATCGTGGCGACGATCTTGTCGAGCACTTCCTGGCGGATGGCCTTCACCATGTCGGTGCCGATGTAGCCGGGGCTCACGGTGTTGACCGTCACGCCCTTGCCCGCGAGCTCTTGCGCCAGCGCCATCGTGAAGCCGTGCATGCCGGCCTTGGCCGCCGAGTAGTTGGTCTGGCCCGCCTGGCCCTTGGCGCCGTTGACCGAGCTGATGTTGATGATGCGGCCCCAGCCCTTTTCGACCATGTCTCCCACCACCTGCTTGGTGACGTTGAACATGCTGTTGAGATTGGTCTCGATGACCGCGCTCCAGTCCTCGGGCGTCATCTTGAGGAACATGCGGTCGCGCGTGATGCCGGCGTTGTTGACCAGCACGTCGATGGCGCCGTGCGCCGCCTTCGCGGCCGAGAAGGCCTCGACCGTGGATTGCCAGTCGCCGACGTTGCCGACCGAGGCGTGAAACTCGAAGCCCAGGGCTTTCTGTTCGGCCAGCCACTTCGAATAGTCGCGGGTGGGACCGCAACCGGCGACGACGCGGAAGCCGTCCTTGTGGAGACGCTGGCAGATGGCTGTTCCGATGCCACCCATGCCTCCAGTGACATATGCAACTTTCTTGCTCATGAGAAATTCCTTGTGTGTACTTGTCGAAAGCCTTTGAACGGCCGCCTTCACTCTAGCGAGTTTCGGACCACCCTCCGTCTCGGGAAAAACACTGACCCGCCGTGTTTATCGGGTGTCACGATGTATTCGCGGTACGGCGTTCCATCCATTCTCCACGCGGGCAGATACGCTCTTGCGTTCGCTTCGTTTCGAAGGAGTTCCAAAGTATGAATGGCGATGTCAGCGTAAGTCCCGAGGCGGCAAACCCTGAGCCGCTCGCGGTGCTCGCCGCGCGCGTCGGTGTGCTGCTGCGCGAGCGCGGCCAGACGGTGGCGGTGGTCGAGTCCTCGGCCGGTGGCCTGGTGTCGGCCGCGCTGCTCGCGATCCCCGGTGCCTCGGCCTACTTCCGTGGCGGCGCGGTGGTCTATTCGCGGCGCGCGGGCCGCGCGCTGCTCGGGCTCACGGCCGAGGACATGACCGGACTGCGTGGCGAGACCGAGCCCTATGCCTTGCTGGTGGCCGGCCGCGTGCGCGACAACCACCATTCGGGCTGGGGCATCGCCGAGAGCGGCGCGGCCGGTCCCTCGGGCAGCCCCTATGGCGATCCGCCGGGGCGGGTGTGCCTCGCGGTGGTCGGCGGGCCGGACGCGGTGTCCCGGAGCCGCACCATCGAGACCGGCGGCAACGACCGGCCCGCGAACATGGACCTGTTCGCGCGCCACCTGCTCGCGCTGTTCGAGCAGGTGCTGCGCGCGGGCTGACCTACCTCATGCCTTAGTCGGCCTGGACGCCGGCCGCCTTGATCACCTTGCCCCACTTGTCGATCTCGGCCACCAGATGGGTGCGCAGCCCCTCGGGCGTCTGCTTGTCGAGCGGCACGATCTCCGAGCTCAGCTCGGCCAGCCGCTGCTTCACCATGTCGTCCTGCAGGGCCGCGCGCAGCGCGACGTTGAGCTTCTCGAGCACCGCCGGCGGCGTGCCCTTGGGTGCGTAGATGCCGTGCCAGACCTTCACCTCGAAGCCCTTGAGGCCCTGCTCGTCGAGCGTGGGCAGGTTGGGCATGCTCGACAGCCGCTTGGGCGTGGTCACGCCGAACACCTTCACGCGCGTGCCGTCCTTGATCACCGGCGCGGTCTGCGTGGTCTGGTCGCACAGCAGGTCGACCTGCCCGCCCATCAGGTCGTTGAGCGCGGGGCCGGCGCCCTTGTAGGGCACGGTCGTGAGCTGCACGCCGATCTGGTGCGCGAACAGCATGCCGCAGAGCTGCGAGACCGCGCCGATGCCAGCATTGGCGAGCGAGACCTTGTCGCGGTTGGCCTTCACGTAGGTCAGCAGCTCCTGGAAGTTGTTCGCCGGGAAGTCCTTGCGCGACAGCAGGGTCATCGGCACGTCCATCACCTGGCCGATGTACTCGAAGTCCTTGAGCGGGTCGTAGTTGAGCTTCTTGTAGAGCGCGGGCGCGGTCGCCATGCCCATGTGGTGGATCAGGATGGTGTTGCCGTTGGGCGCGGCCTTGGCCACGCGCGTCGGCGCGATGGTGCCGCCCGCGCCCACCGTGTTCTCGACCACCACCGTCTGGCCCAGCGACTTGCCCATGGGCACCGCGAGCATGCGCGCCACCACGTCGGTCGGGCCGCCGGCCGAGTACGGCACCACCATCACGATCGGCTTGTCGGGCCAGGCGCCCTGGGCCGAGGCGCTCCAGGGCGCGGCCACGAGGCCGATGGCCAGGGCGGCGGCCGCGGCGAGGCGCAGGGGGCGGCGCTGGCGCGCGGGGTTCGATGCATTCATGTCTCTTGTCTCCTTCTTCTTGCCTTGGGTTGATGAACGAATGAATGTCCTGGAAAGGCTCAGGCCTGCGCAGCGAGCGCGAGCAGGCGCTGCGCGAGCCTGACCACCGGCGCGTCGACCATGCGGCCGTCGAGGTTCACGACCCCGCCGCCGGCCTGCGCCACGGCCTCGACCACGCGCCGCGCCCACGCCACCTCCTCGGCGCCGGGCCCGAGCGCCGCATGCACCGTAGCGACCTGCGCGGGATGGATGCAGAGCTTGGCGCCGAAGCCGCCGCGCCGCGCGCGCGCCGCCTCGGCCGCGAGCCGCTCGGGGTCGCGCCAGTCGGTCGCGATGCCGTCGATGGGCGCGGCCAGGTTGGCGCGGCGCGAGGCCAGCACCAGCGCGAGCCGCACCGGCACCAGCTCGGCCTCCTGCGCGTCGCAGGCCATGCCGAGGTCGGCCTGGAAATCGAGGTGCCCGAAGGCCAGCCGCAGCACCTGGGGCGCGGCGGCGATCGCATCGATGGCCGCGAGGCCCGCGGCCGATTCGATCAGCGGCACCAGCACGGCTTGCGGTCCGGCGGCCTCGGCCAGCCGTGCCAACTGGTCGGCGCTCTCGGCCTTGGGCAGCACCACGCCCGCGATGGCGCGCGCCGCCGCGAGCCGCGCGACCAGCGCGAGGTCGTCGGCATGCCAAGGCGTGCCGGGCGCATTGATGCGCAGCAGCAGGCGCGCGCGGTCGGCCGCGGGCAGCGCGCCGAAGACTTCGGGCAGGGCCTCGCGCGCGGCGGCCTTGCGCTCCGGCGCGACCGCGTCCTCGAGATCGACGATGGCCGCGCCGGCGCCGCTGGCCAGCGCGCGCGCATGGCGCTCGGGCCGGTCGGCCGGCACGAACAGGAAGGTGCGCGCGAGCCCCAGGGCCTGGGCGCTCATACGGCCTTGGTCTCGCGCAGCGCCGCGATCTGTTCCTCGCTGCGGCCCAGCGCGCGCAGGATCGCGTCGGTGTGCTCGCCCACGGCGGGGATGGCGTCCATGCGGTAGTCGAAGGCGCTCTGGCGCCCGGCCGGCAGCAGCGCGGGAATGGGCCCGGCCGGCGAGTCCACCTGGCGCCAGCGCTCGCGCGCCTGCAGCTGCGGATGCGCCCAGAGCCCGGCCATGTCGTTCATGCGCGCGTTGGCGATCTGGGCGGCGTCGAGGCGCTCGAGCACCTGGGCAGTGCTCAGCGCGCCGAACAGGCCGACGATGATGGCGCGCAGTTCCTCGCGGTGTTCGTTGCGCCGCGCATTGCTGTCGAAGCGCGCGTCGGTGGCCAGCGCGGGCTGCAGCAGCACCTTCTCGCAGAACAGCTTCCACTCGCGCTCGTTCTGCAGCCCCAGCATCACCGTGCCGCCGTCGCCCGCCGGGAACGGGCCGTAGGGATAGATGGTGGCGTGCGAGGCGGCACTGCGCGGCGGCGGCGTCGCGTCCTGGTAGGCGTAGTACATCGGAAAGCCCATCCACTCGGCCAGCGACTCGAGCATCGAGACGTCGATGTGCGAGCCCTTGCCGGTCTTGCCGCGCTGGAGCAGCGCGGCCAGGATGCCGGTGTAGGCATACATGCCCGCGGCGATGTCGGCGATGGAGTTGCCCGACTTGCAGGGGTCCTCGGGCGTGCCGGTGACCGAGAGGAAGCCGGCCTCGCTCTGGATCAGCAGGTCGTAGGCTTTCTTGTCGCGGTACGGGCCGTCCTCGCCATAGCCCGAGATGTCGCAGACGATGAGCCGCGAGTACTTGGCCTGCAGCGCCTGCGCGCCCAGCCCCATGCGTGACGCGGCGCCCGGCGCGAGGTTCTGCACCAGCACGTCGGCGCCAGCCACCAGTTCCTGCAGCACCTCGAGCGCGGCGGGCTGTTTGAGGTCGAGCGAGATGCTTTCCTTCGAGCGGTTGACCCAGACGAAGTGCGAGGCCTCGCCGGCCACGCGCTGGTCGTAGGCGCGCGCGAAGTCGCCCACGCCCGGGCGCTCCACCTTGATGACGCGCGCGCCGAGGTCGGCGAGCTGGCGGGTGCAGAAAGGCGCCGCGATCGCATGTTCGAGCGACACCACCGTGATCCCGTCGAGGGGTCTTGTCATGGCTTGATTTCCCGAGAAAAGAAGAAGCTCAGGCCAGCACCGCGGTGGCCTGCATCGTGAGCCAGCCCTCGGCGTCCTCGCCCCAGAGTGCGAAGCTCTTGCCGTCGGCGCCGGGCTTGCCATGCACGCGGAACGGCGCGATGTCGAAGGTGGGCCGCACGGCGCGGAACTCGAAGCGCGCGAGCGGCGCATCGCCCGTGTGCCGGCGCAGCAGGTCGACCAGCAGGGTCGCGATCAGCGGGCCGTGCACGATCAGGCCCGGATAGCCCTCGACCTCGGTGAC
Organism: Variovorax sp. PDC80; assembly: GCF_900115375.1. Classification (NCBI taxonomy): domain Bacteria; kingdom Pseudomonadati; phylum Pseudomonadota; class Betaproteobacteria; order Burkholderiales; family Comamonadaceae; genus Variovorax; species Variovorax sp. PDC80. The sequence continues at coordinate 313,023 of NZ_FOWG01000003.1, forward strand.
GTAGCGCCGGTCGTAGTGGATGCGGTGGCCGTTGAAGGTCAGTGCCGAGTAGCGGAACAGCAGCACGTCGTCGGGCACGATGTCGCGGCTGAAGGTGGCGTCCTTCGGCGCGACCTTGGGCGCCGGCGCGGCCTCGCCGGGTTGCGGCGCGGCGCGGTAGACGATGTCGTGTTCCTCGGTCAGCGCGAGGCCGCGCGCGTTGTGCACCTCGTGGCGCACCAGCACGAACACCAGCTCGCCGCTGCGGCCGGTCTTGTGCTCGACCGAGACGATGGTCGAGCGCCGCTCCACCGTGTCGCCCACGGCCAGCGGATTGCCGGCCTCCCAGCGCAGCCGGCCGCCGCCCCACATGCGGCGCGGCAGCGGCACCGGCGGCAGGAAGCCGCCGCGCTTCGCGTGGCCATCGGGGCCGATCTCGGACTGGCGGTGGTGCGGCAGGAAATAGAGCCAGTGCCACAGCGCGGGCAGCGGCGTGCCGGCGGCCGGCGAGGGATCGTCGCGGTCGAGCGTGGCCGAGAGCGCGCGCACCGGGCTCGCGACGATCTGGTCGTGCAGGGTTTCGCTGCGGCCCTGCCAGGCCTGCAGGCCGGCGAGCGCGGCGGCGTCGATGGCGGGGGTGTCGTGTGGGGTCATCCGTTCTCCTGAATCCGGGTCAATCGACCGAGGCGCCCGATTGCTTGACGATGCGCGCCCACTTGCCGAGGTCGTCGTGCAGCAGCGCCGCGAACTGCTCGGGCGAGGTCGGCGGCGCGACCTCCACGCCCTGCTGCTCGAGCTTCTCGCGCAGGTCCTTCGCGGCCAGCGCCTTGTGCATGGTGTCCTGCAGCTTCGCGAGCACCTCGCCCGGCACGCCGGCGGGCGCGAACAGGCCGATCCACAGGGTGCCGTCGTAGCCCGGCACCGCCTCGGCGATGGCGGGCACGTCGGGCAATGCCGGCGAGCGCTTCGCGCCGCTGACGGCCAGCGCGCGCAGCTTGCCGGCCTTGATGTGCGGCAGCGCCGAGGGCAGGCTCGCGAACACGATCGGCAACTGGCCGCCGAGCACGTCGTTGATGGCCGGTGCCACGCCCTTGTAGGGCACGTGCTCGAGCGAGAGGCCGGCCATGCTGTTGAGCATCTCGCCGAGCAGGTGGTTGAGCGTGCCGTTGCCGGCCGAGGCGTACTGGTAGTGCGCGCCCTTCTGCCGCGCGAGCGCCAGCAACTCGGGCAGGGTCTTGGCGGCGAAGCCGGGGTTGACCAGCAGCACGTTGGGCACGGCGCCGATCAGGCCCACGGGCTTGAAGTCCTTCTCGGGATCGAAGCCCGGGTTGCGATAGAGCGCGGGGTTGATCGCCTGGCTGCTGCTGATGGTCATCAGCAGCGTCTGGCCGTCCTTCGGCGCCTTGGCCGCGAGCTGCGTGCCGATGTTGCCGCCCGCGCCGGGGCGGTTGTCGACCACCACGCCGACGCCGAGCAGTTCGCCGAGCTTCTGGCCCACGAGCCGGCCGACGATGTCGTTGGTGCCGCCCGCGGCCTGCGGCACGATCAAGGTGACGGGGCGCGTGGGATAGGTGCTGGCCGCCGGCTGCGCCGAGGCGCCGGCCGACAGCACGGCGATCCATGCCCCGGCGAACCACGAGAAAAGAGAAGAAGAAAGCGCCGTTGCGCGAGAACCCATGCCTGTCTCCGGTGTGTTGTAAGGGCCGCGGTGCTCCCCGGCCATGGCGGCATGGTGCGCCGCGCCTCCACGTCGGCGCAATCTCCGATTTCGGAACCCAGCCTTCGGCCTTGCCGAAGCCTCGCGGTCGCTTGCTACCATCGGGCCATGCTTTTCGACCTCACCGACCTGCGGCTGTTCGTGGCCACGGCCGAGCTCGGCAGCCTCACGCGCGCGGCCGACCGGCAGCACCTGTCGCTGGCCGCGGCGAGCGCGCGCATCAAGGCGCTCGAGAACCAGGCCGGCCTGCAGCTGCTGCAGCGCGAGGCGCGCGGCGTGCGCCTGCTGCCGCCGGGCGAGGCCTTCCTGCACCACGCGCGGCTGCTGCTGAACCAGACCGACCAACTGCGCAGCGACCTGCTCGAGTACGGCGGCGGCCTGCGCGGCCACCTGCGCGTGTTCGCCAACACCACGGCCGTGACCGACTTCCTGCCCGAGATCCTGCCGGCCTTCCTCGCCGCCAATCCGCGCATCAACGTCGACCTTCAGGAAAAACCGAACGCTCAGATCCCGCGCGGCGTGCGCGACGGACGCGCCGACATCGGCATCGTCGCGGGCAGCGTCGACACCCTGGGCCTGGAATCGATCCACTTCAGCACCGACCGGCTGGTGCTCGTGACCTCGCGCCAGCACCGCTTCGCGCACCTGCGCACCATCGCCTTCGCCGAGACGCTTGACGAGGACGCCATCGGCATGCAGCAGGGCAGCACGCTGCAGGCTTTCCTGGGGCAAGTCACGGACCGCATCGGCAAGCGCCAGAAGCTGCGCATCCAGCTCGGCAGCTTCGACGCCATGTGCCGGATGATCGGCAGCGGCGTGGGCATCGGCGTCGTGCCCGAGTCGGCCGCGCGCCGCAACCAGGAGGGCATGAAGCTCGCGCTGATCGAGCTCAGCGACGCCTGGTGCGTGCGCGAGCGCTATCTGCTGGTGAGGGAACGCGCGGCGCTGCCGGTGTATGCGCAGGCGCTGGTGGCCACGCTGTGCCGCCACTACGCGGCCGATGCGGCCGGCGCCTGAGGGAGGTTTTCCGTGGGACTGCGCCTACTTGCGCGCGACTCCTGAGTTCCGCCGCTTCATCCCCACTTTCTGTGCACAACTTTGGGGACAACTCATGTGGAGCCTTGTAAAACGAATTTAAGTCGTTGTTTTATAAAGAGATTCCACACTTTGCTCAAAAAACGGGCGGTGTACAAGATCAACAGGCTCAGCCCCGGTTGGCGCCGAGCTTGTCCTGCGTGCGGGTCTGGAAGTCGCCTGCGTCGTGGCGCTCGTGCAGCTGGCTCTCAGGCTGGCCCCAGGCGCGGTTGACCATGCGGCCGCGCTGCGCCGCGGGGCGTTGCGCGATCTCGTCGTTCCAGCGCAGCACGTTCCTGTATTCGCTCACCTGCAGGAACTCGCCCGATTCGTAGAGCTGCCCCTTGGCGAGGGCGCCGTACCAGGGCCAGACCGCGATGTCGGCGATGGTGTAGTCGTCGCCCGCGAGGTAGCGGCTCTCGGCCAGCCGGCGATCGAGCACGTCGAGCTGGCGCTTGACCTCCATCGCGAAGCGGTCGATCGCGTACTCGATCTTGGTCGGCGCGTAAGCGTAGAAGTGGCCAAAGCCGCCGCCCAGGTAGGGCGCGCTGCCCATCTGCCAGAACAGCCACGACAGGCATTCGGCGCGCGCCGCGCGCTCGGTCGGCAGGAAGGCATTGCCGAACTTCTCGGCCAGGTACTGCAGGATCGCGCCCGACTCGAACACGCGGATCGGCGTGGCGCCGCTGCGGTCCAGCAGCGCGGGAATCTTGGAGTTGGGATTGACGGCCACGAAGCCACTGCCGAACTGGTCACCCTCGCTGATGCGGATCAGCCAGGCGTCGTATTCGGCGCCCGCGTGGCCCAGCGCCAGCAGTTCCTCGAGCATCACCGTCACTTTCACGCCGTTGGGCGTCGCCAGCGAATAGAGTTGCAGCGGATGCCGTCCCACCGGCAGGTCCTTCTCATGGGTGGCACCCGCGATCGGGCGATTGATGTTCGCGAAGCGGCCGCCGCTTTCCTTGTTCCAGGACCAGACGGTGGGCGGCGTATAGGCGGTCGTGCCATTCATGCAATGAGTTCCAGGAGTTGGACAGACGATGATCATTCTCTATGACTGCGCCACAGCGCCGAGTCCGCGCCGCGCGCGCATCCTGCTGGCCGAGAAGGGCATTGCCCACGAGACGGTGCAGGTCGACCTGGTTCGTGGTGAGCAATTGGGCGCGGCCTACCGCGCGATCAATCCGCAATGCACGGTGCCGGCGCTGCGCACCGAAGAAGACGGCCTGCTGACCGACAACGCCGCCATCGCGGCCTGGGCTGAGGCGCGCCATCCCGAGCCGCCGCTGATGGGCCGCACGCCGGTCGAGAAGGCCGAGGTCGCGAGCTGGCACTGGCGCGTGGAATTCGAGGGCCTGCTGGCGATCGCCGAGACCCTGCGCAACGGCTCGCCGGCCATGGCCGACCGCGCGCTGCCGGGCCCGGTGAACTACGCGCAGATCCCCGAGCTCGCGCAGCGCGGGCTGGCGCGGGTGCAGCATTTCTTCGAGACGCTGAACGACCGGCTGGCCGGCCGCGAGTTCATCGCGACCGACCGCTTCAGCCTGGCCGACATCACCGCCGTGGTGGCGGTGGATTTCGCGCGCATCGTGCGCGTGAAGCCCGGGGAACAGCACCCCGAGCTGATGCGATGGCGCGCGGCGATGGCGCAGCGGCCGTCGATGTCGCTCTGAGCGACGACGGCAGCTGCTGGGGGATCAACGCTCGATGGTGAGCGCCACGCCCATGCCGCCGCCGATGCACAGCGAGGCGATGCCCTTCTTGGCGTTCTGGCGCTGCATCTCGTGCAGCAGCGTCACCAGGATGCGGCAGCCCGACGCGCCGATCGGATGGCCAATGGCGATGGCGCCGCCGTTGACGTTGACCTTGTTGATGTCCCAGCCCATTTCCTTGTTCACGGCGCAGGCCTGCGCAGCGAAGGCTTCGTTGATCTCGAGCAGGTCGAGGTCGGCGGCCTTCCAGCCGGCGCGCTGCAGCGCCTTGGTCGAGGCGGGCACCGGGCCCATGCCCATGATCGCGGGGTCGAGGCCGGCGGTGGCATAGCTGGCGATGCGGCCCAGCGGCTTGAGGCCGAGGGCGGCCGCCTTCTTGGCGGTCATCACGAGCACGGCGGCGGCGCCGTCGTTCAGGCCCGAGGCATTGCCCGCGGTCACGCCGCCGGCCTTGTCGAAGGCGGGACGCAGGCCGGCCAGGCCTTCGGCGCTGGTCTTGCGGTTGATGAACTCGTCCTTGTCGAAGACGACCGGGTCGCCCTTCTTCTGCGGGATGGTGACGGGAACGATCTCGTCCTTGAACTTACCGGCGTCCTGCGCGGCGGCGGCCTTGGTCTGGCTGGCGAGCGCCAGTTCGTCCTGCGCGGCGCGGTCGATGCCGTACTTCTTGGCCACGTTCTCGGCCGTGATGCCCATGTGGTACTGGTTGTAGACGTCCCACAGGCCGTCGACGATCATGGTGTCGACCAGCTTCCAGTCGCCCATGCGCTGGCCGTTGCGCGAGTTCGGCAGCACGTGCGGCGCGAGGCTCATGCTCTCCTGGCCGCCGGCCACGACGATGTCGCTGTCACCCGTGGCGACCGCCTGGGCCGCGAGCATCACGGCCTTCAGGCCCGAGCCGCAGACGGCGTTGATCGTGAGCGCGGGCGTTTCCTTGGCGCCGCCGCTCTTGAGCCACGCCTGGCGCGCGGGGTTCTGGCCGGCACCGGCCGCGAGCACCTGGCCCATGATGGCTTCGCCGACCTGCTCGGGCGTGAGGTTGGCACGCGCGATCACTTCCTTGATGACGATGGCGCCCAGTTCGGTGGCCGCGATGCCGGCGAGCGAGCCGCCGAACTTGCCGACGGCGGTGCGCGCGGCCGAAACGATGACGATGTCTTCCATGAGGTTCTCCGTTGAGGTGATTTGAAATTCGCGAATGCGGTGCGTCAGGCACGGGCCTTGACGTAGCGACCCGGGGCGGGCTCGATGGCCTGGTAGGCCTTGCCCTTGCCGTAGGTCTTGGGCGCGGGGATCTGCTTGCCCGCGTGGCCCTTGAGCCACTGGGACCAGTCGGTCCACCAGCTGCCCGGATGCTCCTGCGCGCCGGCCAGCCATTCGGCCTGCGTCTTCGGCAGCTTGCCGTCGGCGCGGATCCAGTGGCTGCGCTTGTTCTTGGCCGGCGGGTTGATCACGCCCGCGATGTGGCCCGAGGCGCCCATCACGAAGCGCTTCTTGCCCGGCAGGATCTGGGTCGAGGCGTAGGCGCCGCCGATCGGCACGATGTGGTCCTCGCGCGAGCCGTAGACGTAGGCCGGGATGTCGATGCGGCGCAGGTCGATCTTCTCGCCGCAGACCGTGAGCGCATCGGGCTCTGCCAGCTTGTTCTCGTGGTACGTGTTGCGCAGGTACCAGGCGTAGAACGGGCCCGGCAGGTTGGTGGCGTCGCTGTTCCAGTAGAGCAGGTCGAAGGGCGGCGGGGTCTCGCCCTTGAGGTAGTTGCCCACCACGTAGTTCCAGACCAGGTCGTTGGGACGCAGGAAGCTGAAGGTGGAGGCCAGGTCGCCGCCGGGCAGCAGGCCGCCCTTGCCGAGCTGCATCTCGCGGTACTGCACCATGGGCTCGTCGACGAAGATGTCGAGGATGCCGGTGTCGCTGAAGTCGAGGAAGGTGGTCAGCAAGGTGACCGAGGCGGCCGGCTTCTCGCCGCGCGCGGCCAGCACCGCGAGCGCGGTCGACAGGATGGTGCCGCCGACGCAGAAGCCCAGCGTGTTGATCTGCGGGCTGCCGCTGATCTCCTGCACGCGGTGGATGGCCTCGATCGCGGCCTGCTCGATGTAGTCGTCCCAGGTGGCCTGCGCGAGCGACTCGTCGGGATTGCGCCAGCTCACCACGAACACGCGGTGGCCCTGCTCGTTGGCATAGCGGATCAGCGAGTTCTCGGGCTGCAGGTCGAGGATGTAGAACTTGTTGATGCACGGCGGCACCAGCAGGAACGGGCGCTCGTAGACCTTGGCGGTCAGCGGCTTGTACTCGAGCAGCTGGAAGAACGCGTTCTCGAACACCACCGCGCCCTCGGTGGTGGCGACGTTGCGCCCCACTTCGAAGGCGCTCTCGTCGGTCATGCTCAGGTGGCCCTGGCGCACGTCGTGCAGCAGGTTCTGGATGCCCTTGGCGATGCTCTCGCCCTGGGTCTCGATGGCCTTCTTCTGCGCCTCGGCATTGAAGGCCAGCGAGTTGCTCGGCGACGAGGCCGCCATCCACTGCTCGACCGCGAAGCGCAGCCGCGCCTTGGTCTTCTCGTCGGCATCGATGGCCTCGGCCATCTTCAGCAGCGTGCGGCCATTGAGCAGGTAGATCGCGGCCGAGAAGGCCGACAGCGGGTTGCCGCTCCAGGCCTCGCCGGCGAAGCGCCGGTCGCCCTCGGGCCTGGCCTGGAAGCCCTGGCCCCAGAGCGCGGTGGCCTCGGCGATGTACTGCTGCTGGATGGCCTGCAGCGCCGCGGGATCGATCGAGAACTTGGGCAATTCCGGCATCGCGCCCAAGGAAGGCATGCCGGGCATCTCAGGTATTTGCGGCATCTGCCATAGGGGCTTGCCATTGCCGGTCCAGGCGCCCTGCCCGGCCGGCTGCTGGAAGGACTCCAGCGCCTTGCGCCACCCCTGGGTGAGCGCCTGTTGAAAGGGTTCGAACGCGTCGGCCCCCGTTGCTTTCGTCATGGTGTCTCCTGCTCCTCGCCTGAAATCGATCCGGATGGCTTTGCGTCGTTTGAGTATGCTGCATTCGCAAGACGCTCACAACGCCGCGCCGGCGCGGTCCGGACCCCGGTGGCCGTCATCGCACGGCCGGTGTGGAAACACGCTTTACTTCCTCTTTCGTTCGCCCCGCTCTCCTTTTCCCATGTTCATTCATCTCGTCGTGATCGGCTGGCTCTACGTGGTGCTGATGATGGCGGTGGCCGAGGCCACCAACACCACCGGCACCGTGCTCGGCGCCATCATCACCTTTCTACTGTACGGGCTCGCCCCCGTGACACTGGTGGTTTACCTGATGAGCACGCCCGCGCGGCGGCGGGCGCTGAAGGAAAAGGAGCTGGCCGCGCAGGAGGCGGCACGGCGCGCGGCCGCCGAGGAACTGGCGGCGCAGGCCGGGCATTCAGACCTTCCAGACCAGCGCGGCGAAACGCCCGCTGACCCCGTCGCGCCGGTGCGAAAAGAACCCTGAGGCATTGCGCACGGTGCACCAGGCGTCGCCGCCGTCGTTGCCGTGGATCCGATCGATGCCGAGCGCGCGCAGCCGCTGGCGCGCGAGCGCGGGCAGGTCGGCCAGCCACTTGCCTGGCGCGGCGCCCGGCCGGAAGCAGCCGGCCGCCTCGAGCGCATGGGCCTCGAAGGCGGCCTTGACCTCGGCGCCGACCTCGAAGGCCGAGGGGCCGATGCAGGGGCCGAGCCAGGCGATGACCTCGCTGCCGGCTTGCCCGTCGTCCTCGAAAGAGCGGAAGGCCTGCTCCAGCACGCCGCCCGCGAGCCCGCGCCAGCCCGCATGGGCGGCCGCCACGCGGTGGCCCGCGGTGTCGCAGAACAGCACCGGCAGGCAGTCGGCGACCATGATCGTGCAGGCCGTGCCCGGCACCGTGGCGGTGCAGGCATCGGCCGCGGTGCCGTCGGCCACGCCTGGCACATCGAGCGACACCAGGCCCGTGCCGTGCACCTGCTGCAGGAACACCGGCCGCGTGCCGATCGCCTCGCGCAGCCGCGCGCGGTTGGCCGCGACATGGGCCGGGTCGTCGCCGACGTGGTCGCCGAGGTTGAAGCTGGCGTAACGCCCCTGAGGCCCCTGCGAGACGCCGCCCTCGCGCGTGGTGCAGACCGCGCGCACATGGGCCGGCACCGGCCAGTCGGGCACCAGCCAGGGCTGCGCCATCAGGCCTCCGCGTCGGGCGACTGCGAGGGCTGCGCGCGCTGGAAGGCGTCGAGCTGCATGCAGGCGTCGAAGGCGGCCATGCTGCGCGGCAGGTCGCTGAAGTCGCAGTCGAAGCGGCGGCCGTTGAAGACCTGCGGCACCAGGCAGCAGTCGGCCAGCGTAGGCTTCTCGCCCCAGCAGAAGGTGCTGGCGGGCTGCAGCGCGAGCTGGCGTTCGAAGGCCAGCATGCCGTCGCGCACCCAGTGGCGGTACCAGGCGTTCTTGGCCTCCTCGTCGAGCTTCAGGTCCTTCACCAGGTACTTGAGCACGCGCAGGTTGTTCAGCGGATGGATCTCGCAGGCGATCGACTGCGCCAGCGCGCGCACGTGGGCACGGCCCGCGGGATCGCTCGGCAGCAGCGGCGGCTCGGGATGCACCTCGTCGAGGTACTCCATGATCGCCAGCGACTGCGAGAAGCGCTCGCCCTCGTCCTCCAGCATCGGCACCAGCTTGTCGGCCGAGATCGCCGCGTACGGGCCGGTGCGGTGCTCGCCGCGCGCGATGTGCACGGGGATGTATTCGTAGTCGAGTCCCTTGAGCTCGAGCGCGATGCGCACGCGGAACGAGGAGGAGGAGCGGAAGTAGTTGTGCAGCTTCATGGTCATGGTTTCGAGGATAGCGTCGGTGCGATTCATGAGCGGGGCGCTGCGGCAAGCACGCAGCGCAGGTCGCGCGGGGCGGCCGCGGGATGTTCCCGCTGCCAGTCGTCGAGCAGGGCGCGCGCCGCGGCCTCCCCGCGCGTGGCCAGGCCCAGGCGCCAGGGCCCGCGCGGGCCCACGGTCTGGTCGGCCGGATGTTCGTGGCCCTCGCCGTCGCCGTAGGGCCGGCCTTCGGAACAGGCCGCGCACAGCATGCGGATGCCGAGACTCCAGTTCTCGGCGCCGTCGCCCACCGCGTGGAAGCGCGTGATCAGGGTGGCGATCTCGTCCTGCGACGCCTCCTCGATCCAGAGCTCGAAGGTGGCGTAGTCGGAAGGCGCGATCAGCGCGAGCGCATCGAACACCGCCACCTCGCGCCCCTGGTGCAGCCGGTAGCCGTTGGGCGCGCCGTCGTGCAGCACGAGATCGCCGTAGCGGTGGCCCGAGCCCGGCAGCGGCACGTTGCGCAGGATGGCGCGCGCGGGATCGATGCGGTCGGCCCACAGCACCTCGCTGGCCTCGTCGCCATGCACGCGGATCGGCGTCAGGCCGGCGAAGTGGTCGACCGGGCCCTCGCCCTCGGCCAGCGGGATGCCGTAGAGGCGCCAGGCGCGCCGCGCCGTGGCCCAGTCGCCGAGCGCGGTGGCGGCGATGCCGAGGTTCCAGACCGCGCCCTCGTTGCCCGGATCGCACTGCACGGCGCGCGCATTGGCCTCGAGCGAGGCGGCCCAGTCGCCGCGGTACTTGTGGATCAGGCCGGCGTTGTACCAGGGCACGGCCCAGTCGGGACGGTGGCTGCTGGCCTCGGCATAGGCCTGCAGCGCGCCGTCCTCGTCGCCGTCGTCCTGGCGCGTGTTGCCGAGGTCGTTGCAGGCCTGGGCCTTGCCGGCTTTTCCGAATCGAAGGGGCATGGGGAGGAGCGAAGCGGTGGCGGGGCGGAAAACGGGCCGTATTCTGCGCCCTGAACGCGGCACCTCGGCCCGCATACCCTGATGGCCGGCCCCGGTGCCCGGCGGCCGGCCGGCGCCTCTGGCACACTGCCGGCTTCCCCCTCTCCCGCTTCGCCTCCAAAGGATACTTTTCCATGGCCTCCGAGTTCGTCTTCGCCCCGCCTGCGACCGTTTCCGTTCCCGTCGTCGGACAGACCGCCCGCTTCCCGGTGCACCGCATCTACTGCGTGGGCCGCAACTACGAAGATCACGCCAAGGAAATGGGCTTCACCGGCCGCGAACCGCCGTTCTTCTTCATGAAGCCGGCCGACGCCGCCGTGGTGGTCGAGGCCGGCCAGACCGGCACCGTGGACTACCCCACGCTGACCAAGAACCTGCACCACGAGATCGAACTGGTGGTGGCGATCGGCACCGGCGGCAAGAACATCGCGGCCGCCGACGCGCACAAGCACATCTTCGGCTACGCCGTGGGCCTGGACATGACCCGCCGCGACCTGCAGAACGAGATGAAGAAACAGGGCCGCCCCTGGGACATCGGCAAGGGCTTCGAGCAGAGCGCGCCGATCGGCCCGATCGTGCCGGTGGCACAGGCCGGCGATGCCGAGAAGGCCGAGATCTCGCTGCAGGTGAACGGCACCGATCGCCAACGCAGCAACGTGAGCAAGCTGATCTGGAACGTGGCCGAGACCATCGAGCACCTGTCGGCCGCCTGGGAGCTGCAACCCGGCGACCTGATCTACAGCGGCACGCCCGAAGGGGTGGCGGCGGTGGTCGCGGGCGACACGCTGGTGGGCGAAGTCGCCGGCCTGCCCGTGCTGACCGTCAAGATCGTCTGAGGCCGCGAGCACGCCCGCCCCATGCTGCTGCGCATCCCCATCAAGCATTGCAAGAACTGCGGCACCGCGGTGGTCTACCGCGTGCCCGACGACGGCGACACCAAGGAACGCGCCGTCTGCCCGGCCTGCAACACGATCCACTACGAGAACCCGCTCAACGTGGTGGGGACCATCCCCGTGCTGGGCGACAAGGTGCTGCTGTGCAAGCGCAACATCGAGCCGCGCTGGGGCAAGTGGACGCTGCCGGCGGGCTTCATGGAGCTCGAGGAAACCACGGCCCAGGGCGCGGCGCGCGAGACCGACGAGGAAGCCGGTGCGAATTTCGAGATCGAGGGCCTGTTCGCGGTGATGAGCGTGCCGCGCGTGGGACAGGTGCACCTGTTCTACCGCGCACGCCTGCTCGACGACCGCTTCGATCCGGGCCACGAGACCATCGAAGCGAAGCTCTTCGCCGAAGAGGAGATTCCCTGGGACGAGATCGCCTTCCGCACGGTGCGCGAGGCGCTGCAGCACTACTTCGAGGATCGGCGCCGCGGCAGCTTCGACCGCGTCCACACGATCGACATCGTCTGAACCGATGAAGCACGCCATCTCCCTTCGACGCGGCGCGGCGCTCGCGTTCGCCACCGCCCTGCTGGCCGCCACCGCGGCCCGCGCCGAGACCGTGGGCGAGGTCGACACCGCCTTCAAGCTGATCGGCCCCGACCACAAGATCGTGATCGAGGCCTACGACGACCCCAAGGTCAACGGCGTGACCTGCTACGTGTCGCGCGCCAAGACCGGCGGCATCGCGGGCGCCTTCGGCGTGGCCGAGGACAAGGCCGAGGCCTCGATCGCCTGCCGCCAGGTCGGCCCGGTGAACGTGACGCAGCCGCTGCCCAAGCGCGAAGAGGTCTATAGCGAGCGGCTGTCGGTGCTGTTCAAGCGGCTGCGCGTGGTGCGCATGGTCGACGCGCGGCGCAACACGCTGGTCTACCTCACCTACTCCGACCTGCTGATCGACGGCTCGCCGAAGAACAGCGTCACCGCGGTGCCGATCGACCGCGGCACGCCGATCCCGCTGAAGTGATCGCCTGAAGCCGCGCGCGGGAAGTCCCTGCCGGCCCGATGGGAACGTGCCGGCGACTTTGCTAGCATCGACCGGCCGGGACCACCCGGCCCCGAGATCCGAAGGAACCCTTCAGAACGCCCCCGTTCCAACCGAGCGCCATGCACCTTCAGACTTCCGTTTTCCGAATCGGCGCCGCGGCGCTGCTCGCCGCCGGCATCGCCGCCTGCACAACCACGCCGCTGCCGCCCATGCAGCAGCCCGGTCGCACCACGACGGCCCCGCCGCAACGCCAGGCCATGTTCATCCGGCCCGCCGCCGGCACCACCATCGGCCGCTTCGACGGCGTGCGCAACAAGGGCGTGGACATCGCCGGCAACCTCGGCGACCCGATCGTGGCCTCGGCCGACGGCCGCGTGGTGTACGTGGGCAACGAGCTGGCCGCCTACGGCAATATGGTCATCGTCAAGCACAACGAGACCTTCCTCACCGCCTATGCCCACGCGAGCACCATCCTCGTGAAGGAAGGCGCGGTGGTGCGCCAGGGCGAGAAGATCGCCGAGATGGGATCGGGCGGCGATGCCAACCGCGTGAAGCTGCGCTTCGAGATCCGCAAGAACGGCGTGGCCGTCGATCCCGAGCCCTACCTGAGCGGCCGGCTGCAGCAGTAAGCGAGCCTCACAGCAGACTCTCGGGCACCAGCGGAGCGAGCAGCTCGAGCCGCCAGCGCGCCCAGAAATTCGTCTCGGGCTCGGTGTGCAGGATGGTGTCGGCGCCATCGCCCGCGGCCGGGCTCACCCATTCGATGCCACCGCGCGGCCCGAGCTGCAGCTGGTAGGCGCCGTCGAGTCGGATGAAGCCGATCAGGCTGTTGAGCTGCTGCGCGATCTGCGGGCTGAAGATGAAGAGGCCGATCTCGGTGTTGTGCAGCACCGAGCGCGGATCGAAGTTCATCGAGCCGATGAAGACCGTGCGCCCGTCGATCACCGCCGACTTGCCGTGCAGCCGGCCGCTCGAGGTCTCGTACATGCCGAAGCGCCGGCTCTGCTCGACCCGCTTGGGACTGAGCTCGTAGAGCGCCACGCCCAGGCGCAGCATCTCGGCGCGGTATCGGCGGTAGCCGATGTGCACCAGCGACTCGTCGGTGGCCGCCAGCGAGTTGGTGACCATGATGTAGCCCACGCCGTTGCCGCGCACGTGCCGGATGGTTTCCATGCCGCCGCGCCCCGGGATCAGGTAGGGCGTGGTCTGCATGATTTCGGTGCGCGCGCCGCGCAAGTGGCGCTGCAGGTTGAACTGCACGCTGTCGGGCGAGACGTCGGCCGGCGCGCCGCGGCTCTCCTCGGGCGCCAGCGCCTTGGCGGGCGCGTCCGCGTAAGCCTCGGCGCGCGCCCAGGCCAGTTGCAACTGGCCTGCGTCGAGGTCGGCGGCCAGCGGATGGTGGCCCAGCAGATCGGTGGCCGAAGGCTGTTCGGGCTCGGGCGTGCCCGGCCCGCTCGTGAGTTCGTCGAAGCGCGAGCGCAGTGCCTGCGGCGATGCGCCGTCGGCCGACACCAGCGACTCGATCGGGTAGACGTAGGGGCTGTTCCAGTAGATGTCGAACAGCGAGGACAGCTTGTGGACCACGGGCCCGGCCACCAGCGTGTCGATGTCGATGAAGTTCGAGCCGCCGTCGCGCAGGAAGTACTCGTTGGCGATGTTGCGCCCGCCCATCACCGCCATCGTGTCGTCGACCACGAACAGCTTGTTGTGCATGCGGCGGTGCACGCGGTTGAAGTCGAGCAGCGACGCGGTCCAGCGCGTGCCGAAGTGCTCGCGGCCCGCGGGGAACGGATTGAACATCCGCACCTCGACGTTCGGATACGCGGCCAGGCCCCGGAACAGCGGATCGGCGCCGGCCGTGTAGAGATCGTCGACCAGCAGGCGCACGCGCACGCCGCGCCTGGCCGCATCGCGCAGGTGGCGCAGCAGGTAGCGGCCGGTCTCGTCGTTCTGCACCAGGTAGTACTGCACGTCGATCGAGCGCTCGGCGCGGCGCATCAGCTCGATGCGCGCATGCAGCGAGAACTGCGCCATCGGCAGCAGGCGGAAGCCGCTGAGCGGCTCGTCTTCGCTGCGCGGCGCGGTCGCCGCCACGAGGCGGCCGAGCGTGGTGTCGGCGCCGTTCGGGATCGTCACCGACGACCGGCGCGCGACCTCGGTGGGCAGGCCCGCGCAACCGCCCAGCAGCAGCGCGAAACCGAGCGTGAACCAGAGGACGAGCGTCGGCCATGCGCGGCCAATGCGGTCTGCGGGCAAGGTGGCGGACGAAGCGGATGGGTGTGACAAAGGGGATGGACGCACCGGAAGGCGATGCGGGCGGCGGTTTCTACCACGAGGCGACGGCCCACGCAGCCTGCGTAATGTTGAGGCAATGCGCCTGCCTAGCATCGGTGGCCGACGCGCATCGCCCACGGCCATGGCGTCTCGCACCTGGCGGCCTGCCGCGCCATGCCGGGTTCCCTCCATCGCTTCGCAGACCCTGCCGCACATCGATGACCCTCGGACTCGCCACGCCGCCTCTTCCTCTTTCTTCGACCTGGCCGATGGCCCGCACTGCTGCCGTCGCGGAAGCCGCCAGGCCGCGCCGGCTCGAACTCGTCGATGCCTTGCGCGGCTTCGCGTTGTTCGGCGTGCCGGTCGTGGGCCTGCGCGGCTTCTCGCCGCTCGACTTCACGGGCGCCGCCGTCTCGTGGCCGCTCCTCGTGCTGGCGGGACTGTTGGCCGGCCTTGTCTTCGGCCATGCGGAGGTGCTGCGGCAGTCGGTGGCCCATCGGCGGTTCTGGCGCCGGCTGCTGCTGGCGAGCCTCGCGACGGGCTTGCTGCTCGCGATGCACGTTCCGGCAGGTCGACTCACGACCGGCCTGCCGCACGCGGTGGCGGCGCTGGCCCAGGGGCTTTTCTGCATCGCGGCCTTCGTGCTGCTGTTCCAGCATGCCGCCTGGCGGCGCCGGCTGCGCAAGCTGACACCGCTGGGGCGCATGGCATGGAGCAACGGTCTCGTGCAGATGCTGGTGGGCCTGAGCCTGTTCTACGGCGTCGGCCCGGGCCTGTGCCCGAAGTTCGGCGTGGCGGGCCTGGCCGTGGCCTGCATGGCGATCCTGGCACTGCAAGCGGCCGCGAGTTGCTGGTGGCTGCGGCGCTACCGGCTCGGCCCCCTGGAATGGGCCTGGCGCAGCCTGGTGCAGGGGCGCATGGCGCCGATGCGATCGAAGCGGGAAGGACAGGTCTGATGCCGGCGGGCGCCTCTAAGAGAGATTTAACAATGCACTGCAACAATTCTCGGCGGATGGCCGGAGAGCCTCCCAGGGACCACGCAACACCGCGCCCGCGCCGGGAATTTCATGGCCAACCCGTTTTCGCCCTGCCCCTGCAGCATCGAGCATCTGGACAGCAGCCCGCAGCAGGCCTGGATGCGCTTCTTTCCGTGGCTGAAACCCTACCGCTGCAAGAACTGCGGCAAGTCGCAGCTGCTGCCCCAGCGGGACGTGGAACGAGCCCTCGCCAGCCTGAGCAGCAGGAAGCCTCCGCGCCGAGGCCCACCCAAGCGGGCCAGGGTTCTGTAGCACGCCCGTCACGGGTGGGGGCTCTGCTCTTCCGGTCCCTGCTGGCTTGCGGTACAAACGTATATGTGTAACCCCCTGTAAACCGTGGGGTGCGAACTTACGTTAGGACCGCATGCGAGCATCCGACCCTTTCTTTATTGCTTTCGTTTTCATAGCCGGCATCGGTGCCGGCGCCGCCCTCATGGCCATGCTGGCCATCCTGCGGGCGGAGAAGCCGCGACGACAGCCGAAGCCTCGGGTCGAACGCGAGCATGTCGTCATCGGCCAGACCGGCTTCGGCAGTCTCTGAGAGGCCCGGCGGCGGCTCGGTGAGCGTCGAGCGCGGCGCTGTGAGCGTGCGCGCTACCTGAGAGTGCGAGGGCCCAGCGTCGAGGCCCAGCGGTTCAGAGGCGAAAGCCCGTCTTTCCTTCGTCGATCATGCGATGGGCAAAGGCGACGCAGTTCGAGAGAAGCTCTTCTTCGGACCTGAAGGTGCCGATGCCGTGGCGGATGCGCCGAGTGGCCTGGCCTTCCTTCTCGAAAGTCACCCACGCGGGCCATTCGCCATTTTCTCGGTCCTGGATGTGGCGGCGTGCAACGAAGCCGCCCTTCTTGAGGATTTCGATGTGCTGCATCGGATGTCCATTTTTTTCTTGAGTGCGGGATTATTCTCGCGACAAGGTCTCAGGAACATGTCAGGCGCCGGCGGAGTTGTGACGGTCGGTAAAGGGTTGGCGGCGATATCGCGCGGGCGCGCGGCTTCAGGCGGCACGGATCGGCGCATCGCTTTCGGACATCTGCTTGTCGCGAAATCACTGTATATTCAAACAGTATTTCCACGCCGATTCTTCCCATGACCCAAGTTGAGCTGTTCCATCAACCGGCCATCGTCGATGGCGCCCTTCCAGAGCCCTTCGAAGAAGCACCGCCAGCGCGGCAGAAAGCCGGGCCCGCGCTGTCTTCCACGGAACTCGACACCGAGCCTCCCGCCGCTTACGAGGTGCTCCTGGCCGACTATGCCCACGCCAGCGACGAAGCCATCGGCCTGGCGCAGCGGCGTTTCCAGCGCGAGCTCGAGCGGCAACTGGGCGGCGACGTGCTGCCGGCGCTGCGCGCCTTCCAGAACGCGAGCGAATCGAGCGAGAACGAACTCTCGAAGGCCGACATCGTGCTCGCGCGCCGCTGGGCCAAGGCCTACGACACGGCCAGGACAGCAGGCTTCCGCGATCTGGGCGATACGGACGAGGCGTTCTTCGAAGTCCGGGCGACGGCGTAGCGCTCGAGGGAGGGGCTCGGTCGGCCCGGCACAATGACCTCCCATCCCAGTTTCGAGGAACCTCCGCCTATGGCCGACGACGTCTCCATGGTCTTCTTCGCATCGAGCGACTCCAGCCCCGGTCTGAACGAGGCCTCGCGCCTGTTGACCGAGCAAGGCCTGGATGTGGCCGCCGATGGCGAGGCGCTCGTCGTTCGATGGGAGGACGACGGGCCCGCCCTTCGGATCAGGCTGTCCGCCGCGCCGCACGTGAACGCGGAGGCCATCGAGATCGCCGAAGGCACGGCGCATGCCGCCGGCATGCGCCGGTGCAATGCACGCTTCGAGATCGACATCGACGACCTCGACGAAACGCTCGACGAGATCAACACGCTGATCGAGGTCCAGGCAACGCTGCAGGATGCGACGGGCGGCTACCTGTTCAATTCATGGAACGGCGAACTGAGTGCGCCGGATTCATCGCGCGACTGATCGCGGCTCGACGAAACGAGCATCTCTCGAAGACGACAAAAAAAACGGGTCAGAGCTTGTGGCTCTGACCCGTTGTTCCATCTGACGATGATTGTTGGTCGGTGTGAAAGGATTCGAACCTTCGACCCCTTGCACCCCATGCAAGTGCGCTACCAGGCTGCGCCACACACCGAAGCTCTCGATTATAGCCTTCTCTTTTCAGCGTCCGACAGTCAGCAACTCACGAATTTCAAAAAGCTCGCGGCGAAGCTGCAACAACTGCGACAGGTCGACACTGCGGGCCGCGTTCGGTGCAGCTTCTTCGTCGTGCAGCGCGGCCTCGAACGCCTCGTGATCGATCTCGACGGCCTCCATGCCTTCGAGCGGAACCTCGCCGGCCTTGCGGCGGTCGCGTTCGTGCTGCACCAGTTCCTGCAGCTTGTTGCGTGCACCGCTGATCGTGAAGCCCTGGTCGTACAGCAGGTCGCGGATGCGGCGGATCATCAGCACCTCGTGGTGCTGGTAGTAGCGCCGGTTGCCGCGCCGCTTCATCGGGCGCAACTGCGTGAACTCCTGCTCCCAGTAGCGCAGCACATGCGGTTTCACCCCGCAGAGTTCGCCGACCTCACCGATGGTGAAGTAGCGTTTGACGGGAATGGGCGGGAGTGCCTTGTCGGCCATGTTCTCCATTGAAATCAAGTCTGCGCGCGGCAAACCTCAGAGGTTACTCCACGGAAGCGCGCCCGAACAAGTCCTATTCGGAACCCAGGCTCCACTCGACCTCGGGTGCGGCGTTCGGATCGATGTTTCCGTGAATCTGTTCCTTGAGCTTCGCGCTCGCATGGAAGGTCGCGACGCGACGCTCGCCGATCGGAATGGCTTCGCCGGTGCGCGGATTGCGGCCCGGACGCGGCGCCTTCACGCGGATCTGGAAGTTGCCGAAGCCCGAGATCTTCACGTCGGTGCCTTCGATCAGGCTGTTGGCAACCAGGTCGAAGAAAGCCTCGACCATGTCCTTGGACTCGCGCTTGTTCAGGCCGATCTGCTCGAACAGCAGGTCGGCCAGATGCGCCTTGGTGAGCGCGGGCGTCTCGAGTGCTTCGAGCGTGAATTCGACGGCATTCATTCGGGTCATCCTCTCAGGCGTCCGCCCACCTTCGCAGCCAGTTGATCGACGATGGCGCGCACGGCCGGCTCGACCTGCTCGTCGGTCAGGGTGGCGCTGTCGCCCTGGAAGCTCAGGCGCACCGCCATGCTCTTCTCGCCGGGTGCAAGGCCACCGGCCGCGGCCACCGTGCCGTCGCGCGCGGGCTGCGGACGGTAGATGTCGAACAGCACCGCGTCGCGCAGCAGGCCCTGCGCGCCACCGGTCGAACGGATGGCGTCGATCAGCGCATCGTGCGTGACGGCTTCCGCCACCACCACCGCGATGTCGCGCTCGACCGCCTGGTGCTTGGGCACGGCTTGCGCCACCGGCACGGGCCGCGCGGTGACGGCATCGAGGTCGAGTTCGAACAGCACGGCGGGCTGCGCGAAATCCCACTTCTGGCGCCAGCGCGGATGCAGCTCGCCGACGAAGCCGATGGCCTTGCCGTCGATCGTCACGCGCGCCGAGCGGCCCGGATGCAGCGCCGGATGCTCGGCAGGCTCGAAGCGCGGCACCAGCGGCGCGAGCAACGCCTCGACGTCGCCCTTCACGTCGTAGAAGTCGACGCGCTGCGCCTTGCCGTCCCAGCGCGCTTCGTCGGCATCGCCCCAGGCGAGGCCGGCCACGCGCATCGGCTGGTGCACGCCGCGCACGGTGCTGTCGGTGGTGGCCACGCTGTCGTCACGCAGGAACACGCGGCCCACCTCGAACACGCGCACGCGCGGCGCCTTGCGATCGAGGTTGAACTTGAGCACCTGCAGCAGCGAGCCGAGCAGCGACGAACGCATCACGCTCATCTGGCTCGCGATCGGGTTCAAGAGCTTGACCGGGTTGTCGTTGCCCGCGAGCTCCTTCTCCCAGTCGGCTTCGACGAAGCTGAAGTTGATGGTTTCCTGGTAGCCCAGCGCGGCGAGGCCGCGGCGCACCGCGAAACGGCTGCGCTGCGCCTCGGGACGCACGCGCGCGGTGATCGGCGCGAGCGGCGCGGTGGTCGGCAGGTTGTTGAAGCCGATCAGGCGCGCGACCTCTTCGATCAGGTCTTCCTCGATCAGCAGATCGAAGCGATGCGGCGGCGGCACGATGGTCAGCGTGCCATCGCCCTCGGTCAGCGCGAAGCCCAGCCGGCGCAGCGCGTCCACGCACTGGGCCTGGGTCAGCGGCATGCCGATCACGCGCGCGGCGCGCGCCACGCGCAGCGTCACGGGCAGCGCCTCGGGCACGCGCAGGATCTGGTCGTCCATGGCGCCGGCCTGGCCGCCGCAGATCTCGACGATCAGCTGCGTGATGCGCTCGATGATCTCGACGGTGCGGCTCGGGTCGACGCCGCGCTCGTAGCGATGGCCGGCGTCGGTCGAGAAGTTGAAGCGGCGCGAGCGGCCCTGCACCGCTTCGGGCCACCAGAACGCGGCCTCGACGTAGATGTTGCGCGTGTCGTCCGAGACCGCGGTGGCGTCGCCGCCCATGATGCCCGCGAGCGATTCGACCTCGCGTGCATCGGCGATCACACCCACCTTGTCGTCGACCGAGATGGTGTTGCCATTGAGCAGCTTGAGCTGTTCGCCAGCCTTGCCCCAGCGCACGGTGAGGCCGCCGTGGATCTTGTCGAGGTCGAAGATGTGGCTGGGCTGGCCGTACTCGAACATCACGTAGTTCGAGATGTCGACCAGCGGCGTGACGCTGCGCTGGCCGCAGCGCGCGAGGCGCTCGACCATCCAGGCCGGGGTGGCGACCTGGGTGTCGACGCCGCGCACGATGCGGCCCGAGAAACGGCCGCAGAGCTCGGGCGCCTCGACCTTCACGGGCAGCTTGTCGGCGAAGGCCACCTCGACCGGCGCCACGGTGCGCGGCTTGAGCGGCGCGCCGGTCAGCGCGGCGAGTTCGCGCGCCACGCCGTACACGCTGAGGCCGTGCGCGAGGTTGGGCGTGAGCTTGAGCGTGAGCAGCGTGTCGTCGAGCTTGAGCACTTCGCGCACGTCGACGCCGATGGGCGCGTCGGCCGCGAGTTCGAGCAGGCCACCGTGGTCTTCGCTCAGCTGCAGTTCGCGTGCCGAGCACAGCATGCCCTGGCTCTCGACGCCGCGCAGCTTGCCGAGCTTGATGAGGAAGGGCTTGCCGTCCTCGCCGGGCGGCAGTTCGGCGCCCACCAGCGCGCACGGCACCTTGATGCCGACGCGCGCATTGGGCGCGCCGCACACGATGTTGAGCAAGGCGCCCTGCCCCGCGTCGACCTGGCAGACGCGCAGGCGATCGGCGTTCGGGTGCTGGACGGCTTCCTTGATCTCGCCCACCACGATGCGCGTGAAGGGCGGCGCCGCCGGCCGGCGCTCCTCGACCTCGAAGCCGCCCATGGTGAGGGTCTCGGCCAGTTCGGCGCTGTCGATGGGCGGGTTGCAGAACTCGCGCAGCCAGGATTCCGGGAATTGCATCTCTTCGATCTCGATCTGTTTTTCTGGTGTGGAAGGTCTCGTTTCGTCTCGCGCGTCAGCCGATCACTGGAATTGCGAGAGGAAGCGCAGGTCGCCGTCGAAGAACAGGCGAAGGTCGTTCACGCCGTAGCGCAGCATCGTGAGGCGGTCGGGGCCCATGCCGAAGGCGAAGCCGATGTAGCGCTCGGGGTCGAGGCCCATGTTGCGCACCACGTTCGGATGCACCTGGCCCGAGCCCGACACCTCGAGCCAGCGACCGGCCAGCGGGCCGCTCTGGAACTGGATGTCGATCTCGGCGCTGGGCTCGGTGAACGGGAAGAAGCTCGGCCGGAAGCGCAGCACGAGGTCGTCGCGCTCGAAGAAGGTGCGGCAGAAGTCGGTGAAGACGACCTTGAGGTCCTTGAAGCTCACGTTCTCGCCGAGCCACAGGCCTTCGCACTGGTGGAACATCGGCGAGTGGGTGGCGTCGCTGTCGACGCGGTAGGTGCGGCCCGGCGCGATCACGCGGATCTCGGGCGCCTTGACCGTGCCGGTGGTGTCGGCGGCCGCGGCCGCGAACTCGGCCGCGTACTTCTTGATGTGCTGGTGGGCGTAGCGCACCTGCATCGGGCTGGTGTGCGGACGCAGGTTGTAGGGGATGCCGTCCTCGCCGTTCAGGTCGACGTAGAAGGTGTCCTGCATCGAACGCGCCGGATGGTTCGGCGGGTTGTTGAGCGAGGTGAAGCTGTGCCAGTCGCTCTCGATCTCGGGGCCGTCGGCCACGTCGAAGCCCATGCTCGAGAAGATCTCCTCGATGCGCTCGAGGGTGCGGCTCACCGGGTGCAGGCCGCCGGGGATGCGGCGGCGGCCGGGCAGGCTCACGTCGAGCGCCTCGGCGCGCAGTTGCTGCGAGAGCTCCTCGTCGGCCAGTTGCTGGCGGCGTTCGTTGAGGGCGGACTCGATCGCCTGCTTGGCCACGTTGATGGCGGCACCGCGCGACTTCTTCTCGTCGACGCTCAGTGCGGCCATGCCCTTCATCAGCTCGGTGATGCGGCCCGACTTGCCCAGGAACTGGGCCTTGGCGTTCTCGAGCTCAGCGGGGGTCTTCGCCTGCGCGAAGGCGGCACGTGCGGTGTCGACCAGGGAGTCCAACTCGTTCATAGCAACAACAGATTTCTTCGGGGAAAAATAAAAAAGGGCTGGTGCTCTTTCAAGCGCCAGCCCTTGTGCCGTGGGCGCAGGAAACTGTCCGGGGACGGTTTCCCGCTGTGCAGAATCAAGCAGCCAGCTTGGCCTTGACCTGCTCCACGATGCCCGCAAAAGCGGCCTTGTCGTGCACTGCGATGTCCGCAAGCATCTTGCGGTCGATCTCGATCCCGGCCTTGCGGATGCCGTTGGCGAACTGGCTGTAGGTCAGGCCCAGTTCACGCGAGGCGGCGTTGATACGCGCGATCCACAGTTGACGGAACACGCGCTTCTTGGTGCGGCGGTCACGGTAGGCGTATTGGCCTGCCTTCATCACCGCCTGTTTGGCGATGCGGAAGACATTGCCGCGGCGACCGCGGAAACCCTTGGCGAGTGCGAGAACTTTCTTGTGGCGGGCGCGAGCCGTTACACCACGTTTGACGCGAGGCATGTGATTACTCCTTGTTCGTCAGTTGATCAAATGCCCATGCCGGGCAGCATCGCGGCCATCGAAACCATGTTGGTTTCGTGCACCGACACCGCACCACGCAGGTGACGCTTGTTCTTGGTGGTCTTCTTGGTCAGGATGTGACGCTTGAAGGCTTGACCGCGCTTGACGGTGCCACCGGGACGAACGCGGAAACGTTTCTTCGCGCTGCTCTTGGTCTTCATTTTGGGCATGTGAATGCTCCTTTAATTTGTGCTCGTGAGGCGCCTTGGATGAACTCCATGGACTTGTTGGCCCCGAGACACTTCTTCATCCCGCCACCGCCTGCGCTTGCCTTTCGGCACGCGCCGGCGATCGACGAAATCCCTTCAAATTCTCACTTCCGTCGGCACCCGGGGCTTTCGCCGCCGGGCCCGGCCGGATCCTTCACTCAGGCGCCGACGGTGGTCGGTGCCGCGGCGGCTTCCGTCGCCGACTTTGCCGGCGCGCTGCCGGGCTTCTTGCGGCCCGGCGCGATCATCATGATCATCTGCCGGCCTTCGAGCTTCGGAAACTGCTCGACGAGGATCGTGTCGCCGAGCTCGTCGCGGATGCGCTGCAGCAGGGCCAGACCGAGTTCCTGGTGCGTGATCTCGCGCCCCCGGAAGCGCAGCGTGATCTTGCACTTGTCGCCATCCTCAAGAAAGCGCCGGATGTTGCGCATCTTGATGTTGTAGTCGCCATCGTCGGTACCGGGCCGGAACTTGATTTCCTTGACCTCGATGACCTTCTGCTTGGACTTCGCCTCGGCCGCCTTCTTCTGCTCGTGGTACTTGAACTTGCCGTACTCGATCAGGCGGCACACCGGTGGATTGGCCGCCGCGACGACCTCCACCAGATCCACGTCCTGCTCACCGGCGAGACGCAAGGCCTCCGCAAGACTCACAACACCCAATTGCTCGTTATCCGGGCCGATCAGGCGGACTTCCGGGGCCATGATTTCCCGGTTCAGGCGATGTTGGCGTTCCTCGCGGTGGCGGCGGTCGCGAAATGCAGTAGCGATGGTTGGTATCCTCTAAGTTTTGCTACAAAAAAAGTAGCGAAAGCCGCTCAGTCCTCGCGGGCAAGCGGTATATTTGGCACAGAAACATGTGGGGTGTTTCGACGACAAATCAACGCTTGTCAGCAATATCCTGGACGACCCGTTGCACGAACGATTCGAGGGACATTGCACCGAGGTCTTGGTTGCCCCGGGCGCGCACTGCGACGGCGCCAGCTTCCTTTTCCTTGTCGCCCACGACAACGATGTAAGGGAGCTTTTGCAACGAATGCTTGCGTATTTTATACGTAATCTTCTCGTTGTGCAGATCAAGCTGGACCCTAAGCCCTTGATTTTGCAGCGTTTTCGCAACTTGCGCAGCGTAGTCGGCCTGTCCTTCGCTGATATTGAGCACCGCCACCTGCACTGGCGCGAGCCAGGCGGGCATCGCGCCGGCATGGTGTTCGATCAGCATGCCGATGAATCGCTCGAGGCTGCCGACGATCGCGCGGTGCAGCATCACCGGGTGCGCGCGGCCGCTCGACTCTGTCACGTACTCGCCACCCAGGCGCTCGGCCGTGTTGAAGTCGACCTGCATCGTGCCGCACTGCCACTGGCGGCCGATCGCATCGCGCAGCGTGTACTCGATCTTCGGGCCGTAGAAGGCGCCATCGCCAGGGGCGATCACGAACTCCACGCCCGAGCGGCGCAGCGACTCCATCACCGCGTGCTCGGCCTTGTCCCAGAGCTCGTCGGAGCCCACGCGGTTCTCGGGCCGCGTCGCGACCTTGTAGAGGATGTCCGTGAAGCCGAAGTCCGCGTACACCTTCTGCAGCTGCGCCGTGTAGGCGATGCATTCGTCGAGGATCTGGTCCTCCGTGCAGAAGATGTGGCCGTCGTCCTGCGTGAAGCCACGCACGCGCATGATGCCGTGCAGCGCGCCGCTCGGCTCGTTGCGGTGGCACTGGCCGAACTCGCCGTAGCGCAGCGGCAGGTCGCGGTAGCTGCGCAGGTCGCTCTTGAAGATCAGCACGTGACCCGGGCAGTTCATCGGCTTCAACGCGTACTCGCGCTTCTCCGACTCCGTCGTGAACATGTTGTCGCGGTAGTTCTGCCAGTGGCCCGTCTTCTCCCACAGGCTCTTGTCGAGGATCTGCGGACCCTTCACTTCCCAGTAGCCCGTGTCGCGGTAGATGCCGCGCATGTACTGTTCGACCTGCTGCCAGATCGCCCAGCCCTTGGGATGCCAGAACACCACGCCCGGCGCCACTTCGTCGATGTGGAACAGGTCGAGTTCCTTGCCGAGGCGGCGGTGGTCGCGCTTCTCGGCTTCCTCGATGCGCTGGATGTACTGGTCGAGCTGCTTCTTGTCGGCCCAGGCCGTGCCGTAGATGCGCTGCAGCTGCTCGTTCTTGGCATCGCCGCGCCAGTAGGCGCCGGCCAGCTTCATGAGCTTGAAGACCTTGAGGAAGCGCGTGTTCGGCACGTGCGGGCCGCGGCACATGTCGACGTATTCCTGGTGGTAGTACAGGCCCATGGCCTGCTCGTCGGGCATGTCCTCGACCAGACGCAGCTTGTAGTCCTCGCCGCGCGACTTGAAGACCTCGATCACCTCGGCGCGCGGCGTCATCTTCTTGACCACGTCGTAGTCCTGCGCGATCAGCTCGCGCATGCGCGCCTCGATCGCCGCCATGTCCTCGGGCGTGAAGGGGCGCTCGAACGCGATGTCGTAGTAGAAGCCCTCCTCGATCACCGGGCCGATCACCATCTTGGCCGTCGGATAGAGCTGCTTGACCGCGTGGCCGACCAGGTGGGCCGTCGAGTGGCGGATGATCTCCAGGCCCTCGTCGTCCTTGGGCGTGATGATCTGGAGCTTGGCATCGTGGTCGATGACGTCGCTGGCATCGACCAGACGGCCGTCGACCTTGCCGGCCACCGTCATCTTGGCGAGGCCGGGGCCGATGGACTTGGCAACGTCGGCCACCGAGACCGGGCCGGGGTACTCGCGCTGCGAGTTGTCGGGGAGCGTGATGTGGATCATGAAAAACCTCGGGCGAAAAACAAAAAAGCGCGGTGGATGACCGCGCTTTGCTGTGGCAGGGAAGCTGGCTCGAACCAGCGCGCGCGGTTTAGCGGGCGCTTCCTTCGAAGAAGAAAACACCGCAGGTGGCTTGCGGAGTAGTTCGCGGTGTCATAACCAAAGTGCCTTTCTCGCCCTTGTTGACAGTGGAGCCTCGGATTCTAGCCGCTCGGCGCGCGGGCCGTGCCGAGCGGCCCATTACGCCACGCCCGCCGCGTTCTTGAGCCCCAGCACGTCGATCGGCTCGATCGCTGGCGGTTTGGCGAACAGCTCTGGCGCCTTCGCCATCAGCGCCTGCGCGATCGGGCCGACGAGGTGCGCCTGGCGGCCCGCCTCGGTCTCGAACGCATCGAACACGCCAAAGGTGGTCGGCGACAGCCGCAGCGCGAACCAGATCGGCGTGGTGGCTTCGTCGCGCGCCATCGCGAGGCCGGCCTCGAGGAACTGCTGGACCTCGGCCTCCTTGCCGGGCTTGGCTTCGAGGCGGGCGAACAGGGCGAACTTGATCATGGACATCTCCGGTCGTTGCAAGGTGGAAGCGGCGCGCGGATCGCAACCGCTGTGGCGACTCTAGAGTCGCCCCTCGCTCTCACCTATTGGCATTTTTGACATCTTTGATATTGTTATTGCCATGCGACTCGACATCCTCGCGCTCGACGGCGTGTTCGACACCGGCCTGGCCACGGTGGCGGACGTCTTCACCACCGCCAACGAACTGGCGGGCCTGCTCGCGCTCGGCGTGCCGCCGTTCGAGGTCCGCCTTGCCGGCTTGCGCAAGCGCGTGCGCACGGCACAAGGCCTGAGCGTGCCGGTCGTGCCGTTCGCCGCCGCCAAGGCACCCGACTGGATCGCGATCCCGGCCATCGGCGAGAAGATGCCCGAGGGCCTGGCGCGGGCGCTCGAACGCAAGGACATCGCCGATGCCGGTGTCGCGCTGCGCGAACGTGCCGACGAGGGCGCGAAGATCGCCGCCGCCTGCATCGGCACCTTCGTGCTGGCCGAATCGGGCCTGCTCGATCGTCAGCAGGCCACCACCACCTGGTGGCTCGCCTCGATGTTCCGCCAGCGCTATCCCGAGGTGCGGCTCGACGACACGCGCATGCTCGTTCCCTCCGGCCCGTCGCTGGTCACCGCCGGCGCGGCGCTCGGCCATGTCGACATGGCGCTGTGGCTGGTGCGCCAGGTCAGTCCCGAGCTGGCCGCCACGGTGGCGCGCTACCTGATCGTCGATTCGCGGCCCGCGCAATCCGCCTACGTGATCCACGACCACCTGAGCCATGCCGATCCGATGGTCGAGCGCTTCGAGCGCTGGGCGCGCGCGCGGCTGGCCGACGGCTTCTCGCTCGACGACGCGGCGCGCGCCGTCGGCACCAGCAAGCGCACGCTGGCGCGCCGGCTGCAGCAGGTGCTCGGCAAGAGCCCGCTCGGCTACGTGCAGGACCTGCGCGTCGAGCGCGCGGTGCACCTGCTCAAGACCAGCGACCGGAGCCTCGAGCAGATCGCCGCGCTGGTCGGCTATGCCGACGGCGTGACCTTGCGCACCCTGTTGCGCCAGAAGCTGGGCCGCGGCGTGCGCGAAGTGCGCATGCGCGACTGAGGCGGGCCGGGCACGGACGAAAAAAAGCCCGGCACGCGGCCGGGCTTCAAGGTGACAGCGAATGTCGAGTCAGTTGCTCAGTGGAACTGCTCTTCTTCCGTCGAGCCGGTCAATGCCTTCACGCTCGACTGGCCGCCCTGGATCACGGTGGTCACGTCGTCGAAGTAACCCGCGCCGACTTCCTGCTGGTGCGACACGAAGGTGTAGCCCTGTTCGCGCGCCGCGAATTCCGGCTCCTGCACCATGTTCACGTAGTGCTTCATGCCCTCGCCGCGTGCATAGGCGTGCGCGAACTTGAAGGTGTTGTACCAGTTGACGTGGATGCCGGCCAGCGTGATGAACTGGTACTTGTAGCCCAGGTCCGAGAGGTCTTCCTGGAAGGTGGCGATCTGCTTGTCGTCCAGGTTCTTCTTCCAGTTGAACGACGGCGAGCAGTTGTACGACAGCAGCTTGCCCGGGCAGGCGGCATGCACGGCCTGCGCGAACTCGCGGGCGAAGCCGATGTCGGGCACGCCGGTTTCGCACCACACCAGGTCGGCATAGGGCGCGTAGGCGACGCCGCGGCTGATGGCCTGCTCGAGGCCGTTCTTCACGCGGTAGAAGCCTTCCGAGGTGCGCTCGCCGGTCAGGAAGGGCTTGTCGTTGGCGTCGTGGTCGGAGGTGATCAGGTTCGCGGCTTCGGCATCGGTGCGGGCCAGCACGATGGTGGGCACGCCCAGCACGTCGGCGGCGAAGCGCGCGGCGATCAGCTTCTCGCAGGCTTCGCGCGTCGGCACCAGCACCTTGCCGCCCATGTGGCCGCACTTCTTGACGGCGGCGAGCTGGTCTTCGAAGTGCACGCCGGCAGCGCCCGCGGCGATCATGTTCTTCATCAGTTCGAAGGCGTTGAGCACGCCGCCGAAACCGGCTTCCGCGTCGGCCACGATCGGCAGGAAGTAGTCGATGAACTCCTTGTCGCCCGGGTTCACGCCACGGCCCCACTGGATTTCATCGGCGCGACGGAAGGTGTTGTTGATGCGACGGACCATGGTGGGCACCGAGTCGTACGCGTAGAGCGACTGGTCGGGGTACATGGTTTCCGAGCTGTTGCCGTCGGCGGCCACTTGCCAGCCCGACAGGTACACGGCTTCGAGGCCAGCCTTGGCCTGCTGCATGGCCTGGCCGGCGGAGATCGCGCCGAAGGCGTTCACGTAGCCCTTCTTCGAACCGCCGTTGATCTTGTCCCAGAGCTTCTCGGCACCGCGCTTGGCGAGCGTGTAGTCGATCGGGAACGAACCGCGCAGGCGCACCACGTCGGCCGCGCTGTAGCCGCGCTTCACGCCCTTCCAGCGGGGGTCCGTGGCCCATTCTTTCTCGAGGGCGGCAATCTGCTGTTCGCGGCTGAGTTGTTCGGTGAGGGTCTGGGGCATGGTCACTCCGTGAGTTGATTGAAGGGTTGGTTTTGAGCGTTTCGGCGCTGCGGCCATGGGCTTACTGTAATCGCGTCGCCCACTCTTATGTCTTATAGAAGACATATTTTTGCATCAACAAAATCAACAACTTACGGAGATATTTCTCAATGAGAAAACAACTTTCTCATATCGAGAAAAAATACTGCGGTGCAGCAGCGGTGATTTTCACGATGCGCAATCACTCTTTCGTCTGTGAAAAACGCGGGCAGGAACGCGCACCGTCAACGCCGCGAATGCGCGATCCAGTCGCCGCCCGTGATCACCGCACGCCCCTCGATGCGCGACGGATGGATCTCGTAGACCAGGCAATCGAACGCGCGGCCGTCGCTGGCCTGCACGCGCAGCCAGCGTTTGATGTACTCGCCCGAATCGTCGTCGGCGACTTCCTCGAGCCGGTCGAGCGCGGCCTCCACCTGCGCATCGATCGCGTAGATCTCGCCCGCGACGCGGCCCTCGCCACCGAGCACCATGCCCGGATAGGCACCGAGGTCGTATAGCGTGCCCGCGACCTCGGCATCGGCCACGCGGCGCGGCAGCGGCGCGAAGCGCGCGATGTCGTTGCGCCCACCCGCGCGCAAGGTGCCGTAGACGAAGACGTGGCGCACGCCCGGCGCGTGCGTCGGTTGCGGCATCATCGATGCCTCCTTTGGCATCATCGATGCCTCCTTTCCCAAATCACCCCAGTCTATTGAACCCCGCCGCACCCGCCCCAGGCCGGCTCATGGCCTACGGCTGCCTCGCGCTGAGCATGTCGCTCGTCGGCTGCTATGTCGCCCTCTCCAAGCCGCTGGTCGCGGCCTTCCCGGTGCTGCTGCTGGCCTGGCTGCGCTTCGGCATCGCGGCGCTCGCCATGCCGCACTGGCTGCGCCGCGCGCCCGACGAACCGCCGATGACGGCGCGCACGCGCTGGCTGGTGTTCCTCGAATCCTTCCTCGGCAACTTCCTGTTCTCGATCTGCATGCTGTTCGGCGTGAGCCTCACGAGCGCGGTCTCGGCGGGCGTGATCATGGCGTCGATCCCGGCGGCGGTCGCGGTGGCGAGCTGGCTGTTCCTGCGCGAACGCATCACGCTGCGCATCGGCCTCGCGATCCTCTGCGCGGCGATCGGCATCGGGCTGCTCGCGCTCGCGCCGGCGCATGCGAGCGCGCATCCGGGCACGGGAGCGTCCTCGTCGATGCCGTGGCTCGGCAACCTGCTGGTGTTCTGCGCGGTGCTCTGCGAAGCCGCCTACGCGGTGATCGGCAAGTCGCTCACCGGGCGGCTCGGCCCCAAGCGGATCTCCTCGCTGATCAACCTCTGGGGCTTCGTGCTCAGCACGCCGCTGGGCATCTGGTTCGCGCTGCAGTTCGACTTCGCCGCGGTGCGCCCCGGCCTCTGGCTGCTGTTGGTCGCCTATGCCCTCGCAGCGAGCATCTGGACCGTGTGGCTCTGGATGACCGGACTGCGCCACATTCCCGCCGCGCAGGCCGGTGTTTTCGCCGTGATGCTGCCCGTGAGCGCGGCCCTCGTGGGCGTGCTCGTGCTCGGCGAAAGCCTCTCCCTGGTGCAGCTGTTCGCGTTCGCGCTCGCTCTCGCTGGCGTCTTCCTGGCGACCTGGCCCGCGCGCCGCAGGCAAAACGGGCGCTCTCCCCTCTGAAAAAACAACAGCCTCCAATGAAAAAACCGCTTTTTCCCTTGGAAACGCGTTTTTTCTCATTTAGCATCCGCGATGCCAGTGGAGACCCTGTTTTTCATTGGTGACTGTTCAACCAAAAAAGGAAATCAACCATGGCAACTGCAAAGAAGGCTCCGGCCAAGAAAGCTCCGGCAAAGAAGGCCGCTGCTCCCGCGAAGAAGGCTGCTGCTCCCGCGAAGAAGGCCGCTGCACCGGCGAAGAAGGCTGCTGCTCCTGCCAAGAAGGCTGCTGCACCGGCGAAGAAGGCTGCTGCTCCTGCCAAGAAGGCTGCACCCGCGAAGAAGGCTGCTGCGAAGGCTCCCGCCAAGAAGCGCACCCCGAACGCCGCCTTCATGAAGGCCCTGACCCCCAGCCCCGCACTGGCTGCCGTGGTCGGCTCGACGCCGCTGCCGCGCACCGCCGTCGTGAGCAAGCTGTGGGACTACATCAAGAAGAACAACCTGCAAGACAAGGCCAACAAGCGCAACATCAACGCCGACGCCAAGCTGAAGGAAATCTTCGGCAAGGCCCAAGTGTCGATGTTCGAACTGGCCGCGCTGATCGGCAAGCACGTCAAGTAAGCGCACCACTCGAACGACCTCCGGGTCGATCAGGAAAGCCGGCGACAGCCGGCTTTTTTTCGTCCCTACCTTTTGCGAGCGCCTCAGCGCGAAGTGTCGGCACCCTGCGCAAAGAAGCGCGAGGGCGTGCAGCCGAAATGGCGCCGGAAGGTCTCGATGAACGCGCTCACCGAGCTGTAGCCCACCGTCAGCGCCACCGCCGTCACGGGCTCACCCATGCCCAGCAATTGCACCGCCTTGAGCAGCCGCGCCTGCTGGCGCCACTGCGCGAAGCTCAGGCCGGTCTCGGCGGCGAAGCGGCGCGTGAGCGTGCGGCGTGCCATGCCGATGCGATCGGCCCATTGCTCGAGCGTGTCGTCGCGCGCGGGATCGTCGGCCAGCGCGGTGGCCAGCGCGAGCAGGCGCCGCTCCTGCGGCAGCGCGAGGTGCAGCGAGGTCCGCGCGCCCGCAGCCAGTTCGTCGACCAGCACGGCCACCAGCCGCAGGCGGCGCGCTGTCTCCCCCTCTTCGCCAAGCGACACCAGCCGCCCCACCAATTCACGGATCAGCGGCGTCGACGCGAACACATGCGGCTGCGCGGGCAAGGCCGTCGTCAGCGCCGGATCGAGATAAAGACTCCACCCGGCCGTCGCGCCGTGGCTTTGCGCCGCGTGCGCGCAGCGCGGCGCGATCCAGCCGATCCATCCGGGCGGCAGCACCCAACGCCCCGCGCTGGTCTCGATCAGCTGCAGGCCGGCGCGCAGCGCGAACAGCTGGCCTTCCTCGTGCGCATGCGCGCCCGTGGTGCGCGGTGCCTCGTAGGCGTTGAGATCGAGCCGCACCACGGCCTCAGCCATCGCGTCGCTCCATCTGCGGCATGGCCCGATGGCGATACCGATTGGCACCGCGCCGCAAGCCCGCAACGTGGCGCCTGCCTAGCATCGAAGCCATCGATCCACCCTTCCCTTTCTTCTTCAAGGAGTCGCCATGAAAGCCCAGGATGTCCTGCCCGATGACCAGAACTTCGCCGTCCTCAACGGCCAGCCCGTGCGCAAGGGCTCGGTCGGTGCCTTCCTCGCCAACGTGCGCGTGCTGGAGGACGCCCAGGCCGGCGAGGCGCAGCGCCAGGCCGCGCACGAGGACCTCGTCGCGCTGATCCCCGCGCTCGAGGCGCTCGGCCTGTTCGATGTGTTCGAGCTGCGCTCCGCAGCCCTGCGCGCGGAGGTCGCGAGGCATCGCGCCGCGCTCAGCCCCGCGCCTGCTGCTGCGCCGCGCGCCTGATCGACGACAGCGTGCCGCGCGTGGTGATGACCTCGGGGTCGAGCGGAATCTCGATCAGCGTGCCGGTGTCGGCCGCCAGCGCGCGCAGCAGCGCGGCCTCGAACTGCGCGGTCTCGGTCACGCGCTCGGCCGCGTAGCCGTAGGCGCGCGCCAGCCCGCAGAAGTCGGGATTGCGCAGCGCGGTGCCGCTGGTGCGCTCGGGATACTCGCGCTCCTGGTGCATGCGGATGGTGCCGAACATGCCGTTGTTCAGCAGCACGACGATGCTCTTGCCGCCATGCTGCGCGGCCGTGGCCAGTTCCTGGCCCGTCATCAGGAAATCGCCGTCGCCCGCGATCGTGAAGGCCACCCGGCCGGTCGCGAGGCTGGTGGCGATGCCGGCCGGCACGCCGTAGCCCATGGCGCCGCTGGTGGGCGCCAGCTGCGTCTTGTGGCCCTTGGCGAGGCCGTGGTAGCGGAAGTAGCGGTGCACCCAGCTCGCGAAGTTGCCGGCGCCGTTGGTGATCGTGGCATCGGCCGGCAGGTGCTTCTGCAGCGTCGCCACCACCGCCGCCATGTCGACCGCGCCGCGCGGCGTTTCCGTGGGCATGCCGGCCAGTGCCTGCGGCTCGAGCCAGGCCTGGTAGTCGGCGTTCGCCTGCAGCGCCCAGTCCTCCCAGGGCAACGTGGGCGGCGCGCTCAGCACCTCGAGGCTGCGCGCCGCGGCGCTCATGCCGGCATTGATCGCGAGGTCGGCCTGGTAGACGCGGTTGAGCTCCTCGGCGCTGGCATGGATGTGGACCAGCGTCTGCTTCGCCTTCGGCGCCTCGAGCAGCGTATAGCCACCGGTGGTCATCTCGCCGAGGCGCGGGCCGATGGCGAGGATCAGGTCGGCGTCCTTCACGCGCTGCGCCAGCTTCGGATTGATCGCGATGCCGACGTCGCCCGCATAGAGCGGATGGTGGTTGTCGAAGGTGTCCTGGAACCGGAAGGCATTGGCCACCGGCAGGCGCCAGTTCTCGGCGAAGCGCTGCAGCGCCTGCGCGGCCTGCGCGGTCCAGCCGCCGCCGCCGGCGATCACCAGCGGCTGGCGCGACTTCAACAGCAGCTCGCGCAGGGTGCGCAGCGCGCCCGGGTCGCTCCAGGGCTCGACCGCCTCCACGCGCGGCAGCGGCCGCGCGGCGGTCTCGCTGCGCAGCATGTCCTCGGGCAGCACCAGCACCACCGGGCCGGGGCGGCCGTTCATCGCGGTCGAGAAGGCGCGCGCGATGTACTCGGGGACGCGGTTCGCATCGTCGATGCGCTCCACGCGCTTGGCGAAGCCCTTGGTGCTGGGTCCGAAGAAGCTGCCGTAGTCGACCTCCTGGAAGGCCTCGCGGTCGCGGAAATCGCTGCCCACGTCGCCGACGAACAGCACCATCGGCGTGGAATCCTGGAAGGCGTTGTGCACGCCGATCGAGGCATTGGTGGCGCCCGGGCCGCGCGTCACGAAGCAGATGCCGGGGCGGCCCGTGAGCTTGCCGTGCGCCTCGGCCATGAAGGCCGCGCCACCCTCCTGCCGGTTGACGATGAAACGCGCTCGCTCGCCGTAGGCATGGAAGCCGTCGAGCACCGCGAGGAAGCTCTCGCCGGGCACGCCGAACGCGATCTCCATGCCCTGTTCGAGCAGGCACTCGACGATCAGGTGGCCTGCGGGTTGTGATGTACTCATGAGCAGTAGAACTCCAACACTTTGTCCGCGGCGATTATGTGCGCCCGCCCCGCCTCCCTTGTTTTAATTCCCCAAATGGTTAAATTCGCGCCATGAAGGCCACCGCCCCCGACACGCTGGAACCCCGCTCGCGCGATGCCGACCGTTCGCAGCTCGCGATCCTCGCCTCGGCGCGCGACGAGTTCTCGGCGCGCGGCCTCGCGGGTGCGCGCATGGACAGCATCGCCGAGCGCGCGGGCCTCAACAAGCGGCTCATCTACTACTACTTCGGCAGCAAGGACGACCTGTTCCTCGCGGTGCTCGAGCGCACCTACGCCGACATCCGCGAAGCCGAGCAGCGGCTGCACCTCGACGAGATCGATCCGGTCGAGGCGATCCGCCAGCTGGTGTCCTTCACCTGGCACTACTACCTCGAGCATCCCGAGTTCATCACCCTGCTCAACAGCGAGAACCTGCACCAGGCCTCGCACCTCAAGCGCTCGGAACGCATCCAGGAGATGAACTCGCCGCTGGTGCAGCTGCTCGACACGGTGCTCGAGCGCGGCCGGCGCGACAACCTGTTCCGCGCGGGCGTCGATCCGGTGCAGCTCTACATCTCGATCGCCTCGCTGTGCTACTTCTACCTCTCGAACAACCACACGCTCTCGGCCATCTTCGGCCGTGACCTGCGCGCGCCCAAGGCGATGGCGCAGCGCCTCTCGCACATGACCGACCTCGTGCTCGGTTACGTGCTGCACTGACAAGCCCTTCCTCAGCCTCCCGCCGCCCCTCTCGCGGCGGCAGAGCCGCGCGCGCCATCGCCGCGCGAGACGCCTCCCATCGCCGTCCTGATCTACGGGTATCCACCAGGGTCCACCCGTTGACGCTGCCGCGCCCGCGTTCCTAGAATCAGCAATTCACTTATTGGTGAATTAAGCTCGCAACGACACCAGCGGCCTCGCCGCGCGGAGACACCACCCATGAAGCAACTCGCACGCACCGCCACGCTGGCCGCGATCGTCGGCCTGGGCGCCCTGCTCCCCGCCCTCGCCGGCGCGGAAGCCGCCTATCCCAGCAAGCCGATCCGCGTGATCGTGCCCTTCGCGGCCGGCAGCACCACCGACATCATTGCCCGCGCCATCGCCGACAAGATGGGCGCGAGCATGGGCCAGCCGCTGGTGATCGAGAACCGCGGCGGCGCCAGCGGCACCATCGGCCAGCAGGCGGTGGCCACCGCGGCGGCCGACGGCTACACGGTGATGATCCATTCCTCGTCGCACACGGTCAGCCCCTCCACCTTCGCCAAGCTGCCCTTCGACACGGTGAACGACTTCGCGGGTGTCACGCCGATCTCCTCGCTGCCCAACGCGCTGGTGATCGCGCCCTCGAAGAACATCAAGACGCTGCCGCAACTGCTGGCCGCCGCGCGCGCCAAGCCCGGCAGCATGAACTTCGCCTCGGCCGGCCAGGGCAGCGCCACGCACCTGAACGCCGAGAAGTTCAAGATGGCCGCCAAGATCGACGCCACCAACATCCCGTTCAAGGGATCGGGCGAGGCCGTCACCGAGGTGCTCTCGGGCCGCGTCGACTACTACTTCTCGCCGATCGCGCCGGTCATCGGCCAGATCAAGGAAGGCCAGTTGCTGGCGCTCGCCGTGGGTTCGCCCAAGCGCGCGGCCGCCCTGCCCGACGTGCCCACCACCGCCGAGGCCGGCGTGCCCGGCTCCGAATTCAACTTCTGGATCGGGATGATGGCGCCCGCGAAGACGCCGCGCGCCGTGGTCGACCGCCTGCACGACGAGGTGGCGAAGGCCCTCGCCACGCCCGAGGTGAAGGAGCGCTTCCTCAAGCTCGGCGCCGATGCCTGGACGCTCAAGCCCGCGCAGTTCGATGCCTACATCAAGCAGGAGATCGCGAGCAACGCCGAGCTCGTGAAGGCCGCCGGCCTCGCGGTCCAGCAGTAACGCCGCTTCCGCCAACGCCCGCCTCCCCCGCTCCGCCCGCAGCCCACCGACTTCCGACCGAACGTCCCGCGCCGCCACCGGCGCGCTCTCCATGATCCGCAAACTCCTGCTCTCCCCGGCGCTGCGCCCCTTCCTGCTGATCCTGCTGCTGCTGGTGCTGTGGGACCTGGCGATCCGCCTCTTCAAGATCCCGGCCTACCTGATCCCGCCGCCGTGGGAGGTGGTCAAGCAGCTGATCAACGAATGGCCGCGCCTGCTGGCCGAGAGCTGGAAGACCACGCTGGCCACGCTCGGCGGCTTCGGCCTCACCATCCTCATCGGCATTCCGATGGCGATGGTCATCGCCTACTCGCGGCTGGTCGAGTCCTACGTCTATCCGCTGCTGGTGTTCTCGCAGAGCATCCCCAAGGTCGCGATCGCGCCGCTGTTCGTGGTGTGGTTCGGCTTCGGCATCTTCCCCAAGGTGATCTCGGCCTTCCTGCTGGGCTTCTTCCCGGTGGTGGTCTCCACCGTGATGGGCTTCAAGTCGGTCGAGCCCGACATGCTCGACCTCGCGCGCTCGATGGGCGCGAGCCGGCTGCAGACCTTCTTCAAGATCAGCCTGCCGCAGGCGCTGCCGCAGATCTTCAGCGGCCTCAAGGTCTCGGTCACGCTGGCCGTCGTCGGCGCGGTGGTCGGCGAGTTCGTCGGCTCCAACTCGGGCATCGGCTACGTGCTGCAGGTGGCCAACGGCAACTTCGACCTGCCGCTGATGTTCGCCGCGCTGGTCGTGCTCTCGAGCATCGGCGTGATCCTGTTCGTGGCGGTCGACCTGGTCGAGCGCCTGATGATTCCCTGGCACGCCTCGCAGCGCCACGCGGACTGATCCATCCCGCCCCTTTTTCTTTCTGGTTCCTTCGCCCACGCCAACAACTCCCTGGAGACAAGACATGAAGAAACTGCTTCCCTCGCTGCTCGCCGCCGCCGCGCTCGCCACCTTCGCCATCGCCCCCGCGCATGCGCAGGGCGACAAGCCCAAGGACAAGGTCACGCTGATGCTCAACTGGTACCTCTACAGCGAGCACGCGCCCTTCTTCCTCGGCAAGGAAAAGGGCTTCTACGCCGAGGAGGGCATCGACCTCGACATCCAGGAAGGCCGCGGCTCCGCCGTCACCGCGCAGGCGGTGGCCGCCAAGTCGGCGACCTTCGGCTACATCGACGTCACGACCATGATCAAGGCCGCCGCCAAGGGCGCGCCGCTGAAGTCCACCGGCGTGCTGTTCCAGGTCAGCCCGATGTCGGTCATGGGCTTCACCGAGAAGAACATCAAGACGCCGAAGGACATCGTCGGCAAGACCGTGGCCGTCACGCCGGGCGACTCGATGTCGCAGATGTGGCCGCTGTTCCTCAAGGTCAACGACATCAAGCCCGACCAGGTGAAGATCGTCTCGGGCGACGGCCAGACCAAGCTCAATGCGGTGATCAACGGCCAGGCCGACCTGCTGCTGGGCTACGTGATGGACCAGGCCATCAAGCTGCAGGACGCCACCGGCAAGCCGGTGTCGCCGATCCGCTTCGCCGACTCGGGCGTGAACCAGATCAGCTCCGGGATCATCACCAACAAGAACCTGCTGACCGAGAACCCCGACCTGGTGAAGCGCTTCATGCGCGCCTCGACCAAGGCCGCCGAAGCCGCCGAGAAGAGCCCCGAGGCCGCGGTCGACGCGATGCTCAAGGCCAACCCCAAGGCCGGCGTGCGCGACACGCTGATCGTGGGCATGAAGCAGAGCGTGGCGCTCTATCACACCAAGGACACGGCGAACCAGCGCCCCTTCCGCGTGGCGATGAAGAACGTCAACGACTCGCTGGACCTGCTGGTGCAGTACGGCGGCATGGACGCCTCGACGCGCGGCAAACCAGAAGACTACGTGACGCTCGATTTCCTGCCGTAAACGGCTCGCCCCCAGGCTCCGCGCACTTCGTGTCGCTTCTCCCACCCCCTACCGGGGGCAACACCAGCGGCCCGGCAAAGCCGGTTCCGCGGTGTTCCCCGAAAACGCCACAAGCGCCCCGTCACCTCGTTCGCTTCGTCCTTTACTACGCTCCATGTCTCCAGTCCAACTGATCGAAGCGCGCGGCGTCTCGAAGATCTACCAAAGCAAGGATGGCCCCGTCGAGTCGCTGAAGCCGCTCGACTTCGCCATCAAGGAAGGCGAGTTCGTCTCCGTCGTCGGCCCCTCGGGCTGCGGCAAGAGCACCTTGCTGAAGATGGTGGCGGGCCTGCTGCCGATCAGCGGCGGCAGCCTCACCTTGGCCGGCAAGCCGATCCAGGGACCGCAGAAGGACGTGGGCATCGTGTTCCAGAGCGCGGTGCTGCTGCCTTGGCGCAGCGTGGAGGACAACATCCTGCTGCAGGCCGAGATGCGCCACCTGCCGATGGACGCCGCCAAGGCGCGCGCCCACGAACTGATGGCCATGGCCGGCCTCAAGGGCTTCGAGCGCAAATACCCGTGGCAGCTCTCGGGAGGCATGCAGCAGCGCGCCTCGATCTGCCGCGCGCTGCTGCACGATCCGTCGGTGCTGCTGATGGACGAGCCCTTCGGCGCGCTCGACGCGATGACGCGCGAGAAGATGAACCTCGAGCTGCAGCGCATCTGGATGGCCTCGAAGAAGACCGTGATGCTGATCACCCACAGCATCCCCGAGGCCATCTTCCTGTCGGACCGCGTGATCGTGATGAGCGAGCGCCCGGGCTCGATCGCGGCCGTCTACGACATCGAACTGCCGCGCGCCCGCACCCTGGACATGATGGCCTCGAGCGAGTTCGGCCACTACACGAAGCTGGTGCGCGCGCATTTCTTCTCGCAGGGCATCCTGGACCACTGACCATGGACGCGCCCCGTTTCCACGTCGAGGAGATCCGCTTCGCCGAGCGCGACGTCGCGCTGCGGCTGCCGTTCCGCTTCGGCGCCGCCACCGTCACCGCCTGCCCGCAGGTCTACGTGCGCGCGCGCATCCGCTTCGAGGACGGCCGCACGGCCAGCGGCTGCGCGGCCGAGATGATGGTGCCCAAGTGGTTCGACAAGAACCCCGCGCTCACCAACGAACAGAACTTCGAGCAGTTGCGCTTCGCGCTGCGCGACGCGCGCGAGGCCTACACCGGCGAGGCCGATGCCCAGACCGCGTGGACGCATTTCGCCGCCAACTACGCCGCCCTGATGGCGCGCGCCCGTGCCAAGGGCCTGCAGCCGCTGGTGGCGGGCTATGGGCCGGCCCTGATCGACCGCGCGATCTTCGATGCGCTGTGCCTGCATGCCGGCACCGGCTTCGCCGCCGCGATGAGCGCCAACCTCGGCGGCATCGACATCGCGGGCAGCGGCCTGGCCGACGACCTCGCCGGTTTCGACATGCCCGGCTTCCTCGCGCGGCAGCACCCCGCGGAGCGCATCGCCGCGCGCCACACCGTGGGCCTGGCCGACGCGATCGACGACGGCGATGCATTGCCCGATGCGCCGGCCGACGGCCTGCCCACCACGCTCGTGGCCGCCGTGCGCCGCTACGGCCTCACGCACTTCAAGCTCAAGCTCTGCGGCGACACCGCGCGCGACATCGACCGGCTCGAGCGCATCGCGCGCGCCATCGACGGCCATGCGCAGCTGGTCACGCTCGACGGCAACGAGCAGTACGCCGATGCCGATGCCTTCGCCGCCTTCCTCGACCGCCTGCTGTCCACGCCCGCGCTGTGGACGCTCGCGAAGAAGACGGTGTTCGTCGAGCAGCCGATCCGGCGCGACGCCGCGCTCGAGCGCGACGTGCGCGCGCTCGGCCGGCGCATCCCGCTGCTCATCGACGAATCCGATGCCACGCTCGATGCCTTCGTGCGGGCGCGCGAACTCGGCTACACCGGCGTGTCGAGCAAGAGCTGCAAGGGCTTCTACAAGTCGGCCGTCAACGCGGCGCGCTGCGCGCGCTGGAACGCAGCCGACGACGGCACGCGCTACTTTCTCTCGGGCGAGGACCTGACCATGCAGGCCGGCCTCGGCGTGCAGCAGGACCTGGCGCTCGTGAGCTGGCTCGGCCTCTCGCATGTCGAGCGCAACGGCCACCACTACGTCAACGGCCTCGCGGCCGTGCCCGAGGCCGAGCAGCAGGCACTGCTGCGCGCCCACCCCGATCTCTACGAATCCAGCGATGGCGCGGTGCGCCTCGCGATCCGCGGCGGACAGCTCGCCCTGTCCTCGCTCGCTTCCGCGCCCGGCTTCGCCACCGGCCAGCCCGGCGCGGGCATCTCGTGGGACGCCATGCGTTCCGTCTACTGAAGCAGCGCTTCTCCGTCCCCTCTCTCACTCAAGGAAAGAACATGCCCACCCAACGTCTAGGAATCATCATGCACGGCGTCACAGGCCGCATGGGCATGAACCAGCACCTGATCCGCTCGATCTGCGCCATTCGCGCCCAGGGCGGCGTGACGCTGTCGAACGGCGACAAGGTGATGCCCGACCCGATCCTGATCGGCCGCAACGCCGAGAAGATCGAGGCGCTGGCCAAGGCCCACGGCATCCAGCGCTGGGGGACCGACCTCGACAAGGCGCTCGAGAACAAGGACGACACCGTCTTCTTCGACGCCGGCACCACGCAGATGCGCCCCACCCTGCTGGCCAAGGCGATCCGCGCCGGCAAGCACGTCTACTGCGAGAAGCCCATCGCCACCAACCTCAACGAGGCGGTGGAGATCGCGCGCCTGGCCGAGGAAGCCAAGGAGAAGCAAGGCCTCAAGCACGGCGCGGTGCAGGACAAGCTGTTCCTGCCCGGCCTGCGCAAGCTCGACATGCTGCGCCGCGCCGGCTTCTTCGGCCGCATGCTCAGCGTGCGCCTGGAGTTCGGCTACTGGGTGTTCGAGGGCGACCTGCAGCCGATCCAGCGCCCGAGCTGGAACTACCGCAAGGAAGATGGCGGCGGGATGATCCTCGACATGATGTGCCACTGGCGCTACGTGCTCGACAACCTGTTCGGCGAGGTCAAGTCGGTGTCGTGCCTGGGCACCACCCACATCCCGAAGCGCTGGGACGAGGCCGGCCAGCCCTACGAGGCCACCGCCGACGACGCCGCCTACGCCACCTGCGAGCTCACCGGCCACAACGGCGAGCCGGTGATCGCGCAGATCAACATGAGCTGGGTCACGCGCGTGCGCCGCGACGACCTCGTGACCTTCCACGTCGACGGCACCGACGGCTCGGCCGTGGCCGGCCTGTCGAGCTGCCGCGCCCAGTCGCGCGTGGCCACGCCGCGCCCGGTGTGGAACCCCGACGAGAAGCAGACCATGAACTTCCTCGACCAGTGGCAGGAGATCCCGGACTCGCAGGTCTACGACAACGGCTTCAAGATCCAGTGGGAACACTTCATCCGCCACGTGGTGGAGGACGCGCCCTACAAGTGGACCCTGCCCGAGGGCGCCAAGGGCGTGCAGCTGGTCGAGGCCGCGCTCGAATCGTGGCAGGACCGCCGCTGGGTCGACGTGCCCGCGCTGAAGGTCTGAGACCCGGAGACCCGACCGCATGGCCCTCTCGCTCAAGCTCCCCACCGCCGGCGGCGCGCTCGCCGACTACGCGCTGCGCGGCAGCACGCCGCCGAAGCCGCCCGCGGGCGTTCGCTTCGACCGCATCGCCTACTCGGCCGCGCACGTCGTGGCCGACCCGTTCGCGGCCATCGATCCCTGGCTGCAATGCGCGGTCGACTGGGACGCCACCCTCGCCTACCGGCGCCACCTCTACGCGCTCGGCCTGGGCGTGGCGGAGGCCATGGACACCGCGCAGCGCGGCATGGGCCTGGACTGGCCGACCTCGCTCGAGCTGATCCGCCGCTCGATCGACGCCGCCAGCGACATCCCCGGCGCGCTCGTGGCCTCGGGCTGCGGCACCGACCACCTCGACCTCGATGCGGTGAAGAGCGTCGACGACGTGATCCGCGGCTACGAGGAACAGATGGCCGCCATCGAGAAGCTCGGCGGCAAGCTGATCGTGATGTGCAGCCGCGCGCTGGTGCGCGTGGCGAAGGGCCCGGCCGACTACGAGCGCGTGTACGACCGCATCCTGAGCCAGGCGAAGCAGCCCGTGGTGCTGCACTGGCTCGGCGAGATGTTCGACCCCGCGCTGGCCGGCTACTGGGGCACGACCGACGTCGATGCCGCGATGGAGACCGCGCTCGGCGTGATCGCGGCCCATCCCGACAAGGTCGACGGCATCAAGATCTCTTTGCTCGACAAGGACAAGGAGATCGCCATGCGCCGGCGCCTGCCGACCACCGGCGGCCCCGACGGCCAGGGCGTTCGCATGTACACCGGCGACGACTTCAACTACGCCGAGCTGATCGCGGGCGACAGCCACGGCAGCCATCCCACGCACGGCAAGAGCGACGCGCTGCTGGGCATCTTCGACGCCATCGCGCCGGCCGCCAGCGCCGCCCTCGGCGAACTGGCCGCGGGCCGCGTCGAGCGCTTCCACGAGATCCTCGGCCCCACCGTGCCGCTGTCGCGCCACATCTTTGCCGCGCCCACGCGCTTCTACAAGACCGGCGTGGTGTTCATGGCCTGGCTCAACGGCCACCAGAAGCACTTCACCATGGTCGGCGGCCAGCAGAGCACGCGCTCGCTGCAGCACTTCGCCGAGCTGTTCCGGCTGGCCGACGCGGCCAACCTGTTCGAGCAGCCCGAGCTCGCGGTGCGGCGCATGAAGACGCTGCTGTCGCTGCACGGCGTCGAGTGAGCCCGTCCATGCGCGATTTCTCGCAGAACCATGACTGGCTCTCGATCAACACCGCCACGGTGCGCAAGCAGTCGGGCGTCGAGGCGCCGCTCGACCGCATCGTCGACCAGTGCGCCGAGCGCGGCATCCGCGCCATCAGCCCCTGGCGCGACCAGATCGCGGCCGTCGGCATCGACAAGATCGCGCGGCAGTTGAAGGCGCACGGCATCGGGCTTTCGGGCTACTGCCGCGGCGGCTTCTTCCCGGCGCCCGATGCTGCGGGCCTGAAGGCCGCGCTCGACGACAACCGCCGCGCCATCGACGAGGCCAAGACGCTCGATGCGCCCTGCCTCGTGCTGGTGGTCGGCGCGCTGCCCGGCGCGCTCGACGGTAAGGCCGCCTACCGTGACATCGCCCGCGCACGTGGCGAGGTGCGCGACGGCATCGCGGCCTCGCTCGAGTACGCACGCGAGGTCGGCATGCCGCTGGCCATCGAGCCCCTGCACCCCATGCAGGCGGCCGACCGCGCCTGCATCAACACGCTGGAGCATGCGCTCGACCTCTGCGACGAGCTCGATGCCGGCAGGAGCGGCATGCTCGGCGTGGCGCTTGACATCTACCACGTGTGGTGGGACCCGAAGCTCCAGCAGCAGATCGCGCGCGCGGGCCGCGAGCGCCTGCTGGCGTACCACGTCTGCGACTGGCTCACGCCCACGCGCGACCTGCTGTCCGACCGCGGGATGATGGGCGACGGCGTGGTCGAACTGAAGAAGATCCGCGGCTGGGTGGAAGACGCCGGCTTCGCGGGCTTCAGCGAGGTCGAGATCTTCTCGAACCTCGACTGGTGGCAGCGGCCGGGGGCCGAGACACTCGACGTCTGCATCGAGCGGCATCGCAGCGCGGTCTGAGCACGGCCCCGGGGCGAGCAAGCCATGGCGGCCTGTGCTGCAATGCGCCCATGCCCGCCCCCAGCCTCGACGACCTGCGCCGCTACGCCGTGGCGCGCACCCTGTTCAAGCCCACCACGCTCCCCGGCGCGATCAAGAAGCTCGGCTTCGTGCAGGCCGATCCGATCCGCGCCCCGGCGCGCGCGCAGGACCTGACGCTGCGCCACCGCGTCAACGACTACCGCGCAGGCGATCTAGAGCGCCGCTACACGCGGCTCGCGATCGAGGAGGACTGCCTGGTCAACTACGGCTTCCTGCCGCGCGAGCACCTGGCGCTGATGCATCCGCGCGAGGCCGCCAAGCCCTGGGACGCCGAGACGCGGCGCAAGGCCGCCGAGGTGCTGGCCTTCGTGCGCGAGCGCGGCCGCGTGCATCCGCGCGAGGTCGAGCAGCACTTCGCGCACGGCCGCATGCGCAACTACTGGGGCGGCTCGGGCAATGCGTCGACGCATTTGCTCGACGGCATGCACTACCGCGGCCTGCTGCGCGTCGTGCGGCGCGACAGCGGCACGCGCATCTACGAGGCGGTCGAGCATGCGCCGGCCGACGAAAGCCCGGCCGGCCGCGCGCGCCGCGCCGCCGCGCTGATCGAACTGATCGTGCGCAAGTACGCGCCGCTGCCGGCCGGCAGCCTGACCTACCTGGTGCGGCTGCTCGGCTACGGCGCGCCGCACCTGGCAGCACAGACCCAGGCCGCGCTGCGCCTCGCGCGCGAGGAGCTCGCGAGCCTGCGCATCGACGGCACCACCTGGTACTGGCCGGCCGACGAGAACCCGGCCTCGCGCCGCCATGCGCCCGACGACGCGGTGCGCCTGCTCGCGCCCTTCGACCCCGTGGTGTGGGACCGCCGCCGCTTCGAGCTGCTCTGGGGCTGGACCTACAAGTTCGAGGCCTACACGCCCGCGCCGCAGCGCCAGTTCGGCTACTACGCGCTGCCGCTGCTGTGGCACGACCGCGTGATCGGCTGGGCCAACGTGAGCGCACCCGAGGGACGGCCCCAGCCCGCCTTCGGCTACGTCGAGGGCCGCAAGCCGCACGGCGCGGCCTTCCGCGCGGCACTCGACGACGAGCTCGGGCGCATGGCCGAGTTCCTCGCGGCGCGCTGAGCCGGCCGCGGGCCACCCCCGGCGGCCTGGGGTCTTGGCCCGTGCGCGACAGGGCCGGGCGCGCCGCCTGCCTAGAATCGCCCTCGCCCCGGTGCGAGCCGGGGCAAGCGTTCTCAGGGCGGGGTGCAATTCCCCACCGGCGGTGATGGCGGT
Organism: Variovorax sp. PDC80; assembly: GCF_900115375.1. NCBI lineage: Bacteria > Pseudomonadati > Pseudomonadota > Betaproteobacteria > Burkholderiales > Comamonadaceae > Variovorax > Variovorax sp. PDC80. The sequence continues at coordinate 357,892 of NZ_FOWG01000003.1, forward strand.
GTTCTTCGAAAGAAGGTACTGCATGAGCCCGCGAGCGCCCGCGGCTTGCAACGAGCCGCGGGGTCAGCAGACCCGGTGCGATCCCGGGGCCGACGGTCACAGTCCGGATGAAAGAGAGCGCGAAATGCGGGCCGGCCCGCGCGCTTCTGCCATGGAGCGTGCGGTCTGCTCCGTGGTTTCGTGCGCCCTGATTCAGGAAACCTGCTTTTGAAGAGGCACACCATGAGTCAGATCAACGACCTTCCCCTTTCCGCCATCGCCGCGACGGACGCGCCGCGCGGCCAGCGCATCGCCTTCGTCGAGGCGCAGTGGCATTCCGACATCGTCCACCAGGCGCGCGACGCCTTCCTCGAGGAGATGGAGCGCCTGGGCGTGCCGCGCGATCGCATCGACGTCTTCGACGTGCCCGGTGCCTTCGAGATCCCGCTGCATGCCAAGCGGCTCGCGCTGTCGGGCCGCTACGCCGGCATCGTGGCCTGCGCGCTGGTGGTGGACGGCGGCATCTACCGCCATGAGTTCGTGGCCAGCACGGTGGTCAGCACGCTGATGTCGCTGCAGCTCGAGACCAACGTGCCGATCTTCTCGGCCGTGCTCACGCCGCACCACTTCCACGAGCACGTGGAGCACCGCAAGTACTTCCACCGCCATTTCGCGGTCAAGGGTTCCGAGGTGGCCGAGGCCTGCGTCAAGACGCTGAAAGGTCTGCAAGAGGTCGAAACGCTGCTGGCGGCCTGAACGCGGGCGCGCTAGTCTGGGAGGATGGCCTCCCCGTCATCCCCCACCACCCCACCTTCCGCCGCGCCTGGTCGCTACACGCTCTACGGCGCGCCCGGCTCGGGCGCCACGCCCGTGCATGCGGCGCTCACGCTGATCGGCCTCGGCGACCAGGTCGACACGGTCGACATCGCGACCTGGGAAGGCGATGCCGAGCGCGACCGCATCGCCGGCCTCAACCCGATGCGCCAGGTGCCGGCGCTGGTGCTGCCCTCGGGCGAGCTGATGACCGAGAGCGCGGCAATCCTGATCTGGCTCGGCGACCGCCATCCCGAGGCCGGCCTCTGCCCCGCGCCCGGCGATGCGCTGCGCGCGCAGTACCTGCGCTGGATGGTCTACCTGCCGGCCGCCATCTATTCGATGTTCTGGGTGCGCGACGATCCCGCGCGCCTGGTGCCCGACAAGGCGGCGCAGCCCGCGATGCTCGAGCGCTCGGCCGAGCGCGTGGCCCATTGCTGGCACCTGATGGACACGCAGATCGCCGAGCCCTCGTCCTACCTGCTCGGCGAGCGCATCGGCATGCTCGACCTCTACGTGGCCGTGATGTCGCGCTGGACACCCTGCCGCGAACGCTTCTACCGCGAGGCGCCGCGCATGGCCGAGGTGGTGAAGCGCGTCGACGCCGAACCGCGGCTGGCCGCGTTCTGGGCCGAGCGCTTTCCGTTCGCGCCGGGCTGGGAACGCGGCGAGTGACGCCCGGCGGTCCGCGGCTTCCGATAATCGCGCCATGACCCGCAAAGAAGCCACCACCGACTACCCGATGACGATCTACCACAAGCCCAACTGCAGCACCTCGCGCAACGTGCTGTCGTTGATCCGCGAAAGCGGCGTGGAGCCCGAGATCGTCGAATACCTGAAGACGCCGCCGTCGAAGAAGAAGCTGCGCGAGCTCGCCGACGCGATGGGCCTGAAGGCGCGCGAACTGCTGCGCACCAAGGAAGAACCGTACGCCGCGCTGAATCTCGACGACCCGAAGTGGAGCGACGACCAGATCCTCGGCTTCATCGTCGAGCACCCGATCCTGCTGCAGCGCCCGATCGTGGTGTCGCCGCGCGGCACGCTGATGTGCCGGCCCTGGGAGCGGGTGCGCGAGATCCTGCCTGCGGCCTAAGGGCCGTCCGCCTCGCGCAGCGTCCAGCCGTTGTCGCTGGACGCCAGCCGATGGGTCAGTGCGAGCGCGTCGAGGAAGCGCGCATCGTGCGAGGCCACGACGAGCACGCCCGGAAAGCCTTTGAGCGCCTGCTCGAGCGCGAGCACCGAGGCGATGTCGAGATGGTTCGTGGGCTCGTCGAACAACAGCATCTCGGCCGGCTCGCCGCGCCACAGCGCGCAGGCCAGCGCGGCCTTGAGCCGTTCGCCGCCGCTCAGTTGCGCGAGCGGCCGCAGCACTTCGGCCGCACCGAGCCCCAGCAGTGCGAGCCGGGTGCGCAGTTCGCCTTCGGGCAGCGGCGAATGCAGCGCGTCGAGCTGCTGCAGCAACGACCGATCGGGCGGCATCGCGGCACCGCCATCCTGATCGAGCCATGCCGAGCGCAGCGGTGCTTCGCAACGCCCGGCGATCGGCGCCTGCTGTCCCGCGAGCATGCGCAGCAGGCTGGTCTTGCCGCAGCCATTGGGGCCGCCGATGCCGATGCGCACGGGGCCCTGCAGGCACAGGTCCAGCGGCTTCGCCCCGGCCGGCTGCGCGGGCACCGCGCCCTCGAGCCACAGCACGCGGCGCCCGGCGGGAACCATCGAGCCCGGCAATGCGAGCGCGATGGCCGACGGTGGCGCCACGCCGGCGGCCGCCTCGCGCACGGCGGCATCGAGCACCGCGCGACGCTCGCGTTGCCGCTCGTGCTCGCGTCCCGCGTGGGCCTCGGCATTGCCCTGGAGGCGGCCCAGGTAGAGCCCGCCTAGATTGGCATCGCGCGCCCAGGCGGCGCCGCGTGCAACACGGCGCTGCTGCGCGTCGTGCTGCCGGCGCAGTTCGCGCAAGGCGGCGTCGCGCTCGTTGCGCGCATGCGCGAGCCGGGCCTGCGCGGCATCGGCCTCGCGCTCGCGCCAGTCGCTGTAGGCCTGCCAGCCACCGGTGCAGCCGCGCAGGCCGCCGGCCGGCGTGATCTCGACGATGCGGTCCATGCCCTCGAGCAGTTCGCGGTCGTGGCTCGCGACCACCACCACGCCGCGCCAGGCCGCGAGCCGCTCGCGCAGCCAGCGCCGCGCATCGGCATCGAGATGGTTGCTGGGCTCGTCGAGCAGCAGCGCATCGGCGCCCGAGAGAAAGGCACCGGCCAGCGCGACGCGGGTGCGCTCGCCGCCGCTCAGGCTGTCGGCGCGGCGGTCGATGGCGAAAGGCAGGCCCGCGTCGGCGAGCGCGGCCGCGAAGCGCGCGGGCAGGTCCCAGCAGCCCTCGGAATCGTCGAAGTCGGTGGGCGTGCCCTGCCCGGCCTCGATGCGCGCGAGCGCGGCGAAAGGGCGTGCGAGGCCCGCGAGCGCGGCCAAGTCCGCATCCGGCGCGGCGCCGGCGTTCTGCGCCACGTGCACGCAGCGCGACGGCCGCACGATCGCGCCCGCGGTGGGTTCGCGCCGGCCCGCGAGCAGGTCGAGCAGCATCGACTTGCCGGCGCCATTGCGCCCGACCAGCCCGATGCGCCCGGGCTGGAAGGTCTCGCAGAGATCGTCGAACAACAGGTGCCCGCCCGGCAGCGCGAGGCTGGCGTGGCGCAGCTCGAAGCTCGCGGTGGCGGAAAGAGAAAAGGAAGCGTCCGGCCCTGAACCCGGGCGCGGTGCGTGCGTGCGATGAGCCATGCCGGCCCTCCGATGAATCGTTGGCAAGGCGATGCACGGTGGTCATGCATCGCGGCGATCAAGGAAGGCTCAAAGGCGCATTTCGGGGGGACGCTCCGGAAAAAACGAAAGGGCCCTGAAAGGCCCCGGGCCGGTTTGGAGGCGGGCCTCGCGCGAAGGTTCCGCGACTTTTCTCTCTCTCTCTCTCTCTCTTCTTCAGCGCCGCAGCAGCACCGGCAGCGCCGAGGCCAGCATCGCCACGCCCGAGGCCGTCAGCAGGCTCAGCACGATCTTGCGGAAGGTGGCCTCGCTGATGCCGATGTACAGCCGCGCGCCGAGCCGCACCGGCACGAACACGGCCACCGCGACCAGGCCCAGCAGCGGGATCGTCGACACGGCGACGCCGCCGCGCGCCACGTGCAGCGAGAAGGCCACCACCAGCATCGTGAGGTTGAAGTTCTGGATCACCGCGCGCTGGGTGTCGCGCTCGAAGCCGCGCAGGGTGCACCACAGCGTGGGCACCACGCCCGAGAAGCCGCCGATGCCGGCCATGGCGCCGCCGATGGCACCGGCCACGCCGTCGGCCACCCGGCCGCCGAAGCGCACGCGCGGCAGCCGCTGCGACATCAGCATCGCGGGGCACCACAGCACCAGTACCACGCCGAGGCAGACCTTGAACAGCTCGACGTCCAGGTGCGGCAGCAGCCAGACGCCGAAGGGAATGCCCGCGAGGCCGCCGGCGACGAAGGGCCACAGCAGCTGGCGGTCGAAGCGGCGGCGCACGCTGAAGGCGGTGATCAGCTGCCCGGTCATGCCGCCGAACAGCGCGAGGATGGCCGCGAGCTGCGGGTCGAGGGTCCAGGCCCAGACCGACATCGACACCATGCTGAACGCAAAGCCGGACAGGCCCTGCACGAATCCCGCCAGCACCGCGCCGACGATCACATAGAGATACAAGGCCTGCATGCGGCCGATGATATCGGCCGCCCCCTGCGAGCGCAGGGACTCAGACCGAGGCCGGCACCAGCGCCGTGCGGCGCACGCGCGTCACGTTGAAGGCGCTCGCGATCAGCACGCCCTGCACCAGCGCCAGGCCCACGATCACGGCCACGTACTGGCCATGGTCCATCAGGCGGCCGAAGATCAGCGGCGCCACGGCCTGCCCGATGTCGAGGCCGGCATAGACCACGCCATAGACGCGGCCGGTGGCATTGGGCGGCGTCGAGCGCTTGACCAGCAGGTCGCGCGAGGGACCGGCCACGCCCGAGACGAAGCCCATGGCGCCGAACAGCACCGGCACCACCAGCGGCGGGAAGTCGGCGAAGGCCAGCACCAAGGCCAGCGCGGCGGCGATGCCGAAGCCCAGGCCCACGATGCGCTCGCAGCGCGAGGGATCGGAGGCCAGGAAGCCGCCCGCCACCATGCCGGCCGAGCTCGCCACCATGTAGACCGTGAGGCACACCGCCACGATGCCGACCGGCACCGCGTGCAGGTGGCCGGCCGCGACCGGCGCGAAGGTCTGGACCACGCTGATCACGGCCGCATAGAAGAAGAAGAAACCGAAGCACATCCACACGGCCGGGATGCGCAGGAAGTCGAACTGCCCGCCCACCGCGGCCTCGCCCTGGCCGGTGGCCTTGTGCACGGCCTTCACGTCGAGGTCGAGCACGCGGCGGTAGACCCACAGCACCAGCAGCACCACGATCGCGAGCACGCCGGCCGAGGCCAGCGCCACGCGCCACGAGGTGGCGATGGCGATCGGCACCACGAAGGCCGGCGCCAGCGCCCAGCCCAGGCTGCCGGTGATGCCGTGCACGCTGTAGGCATGGCCCAGCCGCGTGGGCGCGACCTTGCGGTTGAACAGCGTGTAGTCGACCGGGTGGAACACGCCGTTGCCGATGCCGCCGACCACGGCGCACAGCAGCAGCATCCAGTAGCTCTGCGCCAGCGCGTAGCCGAAGGCGGCCAGGCCCAGCGCGCCCAGCCCGACGAACAGCACCGGCCGCGGGCCCAGCTTGTCGACGATGAAGCCCGAGGCGGCCTGCACGATGCACGAGACCACGAAGAACACGGTCAGCACCGCGCCCAGCTCGGTGTAGCTCACGCCGAAGGCGTCCTTGAGCCAGGGGAACAGCGGCGCCAGGATCAGCTGGCTGAAGTGGCTGATCGCATGCGCCAGCCCGACCAGGCCGATCAGTTGGGCGTCGTTGCGCAGGGTGGTCGGGGGGGTGGCGTTGGGAGTGGTCGAGGCGGAGGAAGACATGGATTGCTACAAAAAACCGGGGCAAGCCCCGATGCTATGTCCGGGCTCGACGGCAGAATGGCGATACCGCGACAACATTTGTCGAAACCATGCCAAGCGAGCCCCCCACCCCTGCGGACGGCGTTCCGCGACCCGACAAGCCGCGCGCGGCCCCGGTGCCCGCGCCGGTCACCAGCGTGGCCTCGCTCACGCCGCACCTGTACGCGCCCGACGCGGTGCGGCCGCTGCGTGCCAAGGAACACTTCCTGAGCGCCGACACCTTCGTCGAGCTGCACCAGCACCCGTGGCCGCAGCTGACCTTCTCGACCCGCGGCGTGATCCGCCTCAACACCCAGGACGGCAGCTACATCGTGCCGCCCTCGCGCGCGGTCTGGGTGCCGGCCGACATGCCGCACAGCATCATGCTGATCGAGGACGCCGAGCTGCGCACCATCTACCTGCATGCCTGGCTGGGCCCGGCCTGGGAGAAATGCGAGGTGCTCGAGATCAGCCCGCTGCTGCGCGCGCTGATGCTGGCGCTGGACACCACGCCCGACGGCCTGCCGCCCACCGACGCGCATGCGCCGCAGCGCGAACGCATGATCGCGCCGCTCCTGGTCGACGAGCTCGAGCGCGCCACGCAGATCCGCATCGACGTGCCGCTGCCCGCCGACAAGCGGCTGCGCCAGCTCTGCGAGGCGCTGCTGCGCAATCCGGCCGACCGCGCCACCCTGGCCGAACGCGCCGCCAGCATCGGCGCCAGCGAACGCACGGTGGCGCGCATGTTCCGCGACCAGCTCGGCATGAGCTGGCAGCAGTGGCGCCAGCAGGCGGTGATGGCGCATGCACTGCCGCTGCTGGCGCGCGGCATGGCCGTGAGCCAGGTGGCGGCCGCCAGCGGCTATGCCACCGACAGCGCCTTCTGCGCCATGTTCAAGGCCGCCACCGGGCGTTCGCCGACCTCGTTCCAGCACCGCAAGCGCGGTCCCTCGTCCGCGCACGCCTGAGGTGCTTTGCAGCGCCCGGTCATGGGGCTCTGGCAAGATCGGCCGCCAGCCCGCCATGAACCGCCCCCTCCCCCTGCCCCTGCCCGCCGCACCGGCCACGCCCACCTGGGGCGCCGAGATCGGGCGCCGCGTGCGCAGCCTGTTCCTGCTGAAGGCGGTCGGCACCACGGTCTTCACCTGGCTGTTCTTCATCGGCTACTTCCACCTGCTGCGCAACCCGGCCTTTCCGGTCACGGTGATGCCGCTGACCGCGCTCGACGCGCTGGTCCCGTTCCAGCCCCACTTCCTGGGTGCCTACCTGTCGCTGTGGCTCTACGTGGGCGTGGCGCCCGGGCTGCAGCCGAACTTCCGCGAGCTGCTGGCCTACGGCTTCTGGGTCGGCGGGCTGTGCCTCACCGGGCTGGGCCTGTTCTACCTGTGGCCGACGCAGATACCTCCTCTGGCCATCGACGTTTCGGGCTATCCGGGCTTCGAGATGCTGCAGGGCGTGGACGCGGCCGGCAACGCCTGCCCGTCGATGCACGTGGCGGTGGCGATCTTCACCGCGGTGCGGCTCGAGCACGTGCTGCGCGAGGCCCGCACCCCGCTGTGGCCGCGGCTCTTGAACTGGCTCTGGTTCGCGGCCATCGCCTGGTCGACGCTGGCGGTCAAGCAGCACGTGGCGCTCGATGCACTGGCCGGCGCGCTGCTCGGGCTGGCCTTCGCGCTGCCCTCGCTGCGCTGGCGTCCGGGTTACCGAGCACGCTGACTCCCCCTTCCGGCCGGCATGTCCCTGCGGTGGGAGCGGATATCATTGGCGCTCACCGACCCTAGACATACGCCGAGCGAGGAAGGGATCGATTGCAATCGATCAGCGGCTGGCAAGAGAGACCACAGGCATCGCACGATGAGTTCGCTGAAGGAATTGCAGGACCTGATCCAAGAGAAGTACGGCATCGAACCGTCGACCCTCGACCCCCATGCCTCCATGCGGGAGAAAGGCGGCCTCGATTCGCTGGCGCTGGCCGAATTCCTGTTCGCCATCGAAGACCACTTCGGCATCACCATGCCCGACGAGGACGCCAACATCGACACGCTGGCCGAACTGGCCGTGCTGGTCGACAAGGTCCGCGCCGCCAAGCCAGCGTGAACACGCCTTCGGAGGTCGCCGTCACCGGGCTGGGCGTCGTCGCCCCGCACGGCGACCATCCCGACACCTTGTTCGAGGCCCTGCTGCAGGGCCGCTCGGCCATCGCGCCCGTGTTTCCCGAACTCCCCAAGCCGGCCGCCGCCGCCACCGTCGCCTTCGACGAGAGCCGCTGGTTCACCAAGCTGCAGCTCGCGGGCGTCGACCGCGTGAGCCAGCTCGCGGTGGCCGCCGCCGACCTCGCGATGCGCGATGCCGGCATTCCCGCCCTCGCCGACAGCGGCCTCGATGCCGAGCGCGTGGGCGTCTACGGCGGCTGCGGCATGGGCGGCGCGGCGGCGCTCGAGGCCGCCTACCGCGGCAACGGCCGCGTGTCGCCGCTCACCATTCCGGCCTTCATGCCCAATGCGCCGGCGGCCCATGTGTCGATGCGCCAGGGCGTGCAGGGCCCGGTGCTCACCTACTCGGTGGCCTGCGCTTCGTCGTCGGTGGCGATCGCCGAGGCCGCCAAGGCGATCCAGCGCGGCGAGGTCGACCTGGCCATCGCGGGCGGCAGCGAAGCGCTGATCGTGCCCGGCGTGGTGCTGGCCTGGCAGGCCATGATGACGCTGGCCGGCTTCCAGCCCGGCGAGGCGGCGCAGGCCGTCAAGCCCTTCGCGGCCGACCGCAGCGGCTTCGCGCTCGGCGAGGGCGCGGCCTTCGTGGTGCTCGAATCGGCCGAGCGCGCACGCCGGCGCGGCGCGCGCATCCATGCGCTGCTCGCCGGCTGGGGCCTGAGCAGCGACGCCACCCATCTCACCAAGCCCGACGCGCCCGGTCAGGCGCGCGCATTGCGCTCGGCCCTGCGCCAGGCCGGCCTGGCGCCGCGCGACGTGGGCTACTGCAACGCGCACGGCACCGCCACCCGCATCGGCGACGCGGTGGAGCGCAATGCGCTGGCCGCGGTCTGGGGCGACGATCTCGACGGCCTGCGCACCAGCTCGACCAAGGCGCTGCATGGCCACCTGCTCGGCGGCGCCGGCGCGCTCGAGGCGGTCATCACCATCCTCGCGCTGCGCGAACGCCGGCTGCCGCCCAACGTGAACGGCGGCCAGGCCGATCCCGACTGCGCGCTGAACCTCGTGGCCGCCGGCGATGCCGACGCGCCCGCGCTCGAGGCGGCGATCAGCAACTCCTTCGCCTTCGGCGGCACGAACTCGGTGCTGCTGTTCCGCCGCGCCTGAATCGCGTCGACCTCAAGCGGTCGGCAGTTCGCAGACCCAGTCGATGAAGGCCTGCACCAGCGGATCGGCCGCACGCTGCGGCGGCACGAACACGCTGTAGCCGCGGCGCGAGGGCGCCTCGTGTTCGCAGGCCAACGCCAGTTCGCCCGAGCGCAGCGCGCGCTCGACGTAGTAGCGCGGCACCAGCCCCACGCCGAGGTCGGCCCGCACCGCCTCGACCAGCATCGAGAACAGGTCGAAGCGATGGCCGGCGATCAGGTTCTCGGGCGGCTGCATCGCGGTGGGCGCCTGCGCGAACCACTCCTCCCAGGCACCGAGCCGGCTGCGCAGCTGCAGCAATGGCGCCGCGCGGAAATCGCCGCGCGCCATCTCGGCGCGGCCGCGGGCGCCGGGTGCGCACACCGCCACGCAGGCCTCGGCCATCAGCGGCTGCGTGTGGGCGCCGGGCCAGACCGCGTCGTCGTACTGCACGCCGACGTCGAAGGGCAGGTCCTCCATGTAGCGCAGCGTCGGGAAGACCTGCAGGTGCAGGCTGCAGCCCGGCTGCAGCGCCGTGAAGCCGGGCAGCCGCGGCAGCAGCCAGCCCTCGGCCAGCACCGGCACCGCGCCCACGATCAGCCGCAGGCCGTCGGTGCGCCGCGCCATCGCCTCGAGCGTGTGGTCCTGCAGCCGGATCAGGTCGCCCGAGATCTGGCCGTGGTAGCGCCGGCCGGCCTCGGTCAGCGTGGTGCCGCGCGCGGAACGCTGCACCAGCCGCACGCCGATCTGGCTTTCGAGCAGCCGCAGCTGCTGGCTCACGGCGCTGTGCGTGAGGCACAGCTCCTCGGCGGCGCGGCTCACGCCGTGCTGGCGCGCGACCGCGTCGAAGACCAGCAGCGCGCGCGTGCTCGGAATGTGACGTCGCATGGTGTTCGTTAGAAAAACTGACGGAGTCGAAGATTAAACCCCAGCACGACAGCCGACTGAAAGGAAGAATCGCCGACGCTTCGTCCCCGGCGAACCGGTGATGCCATCGTCGAGGCTTCGAATCCCTCCGGTTCCGTCGAACGACGGTTTTTCTTTCAACAGGATCCTTCACTCCCGGACTACCGCATGCCCCGTCTCGCGCCCTCTTCCCTCCGCCTCGCCCCGCTCGCCCTCGCCCTCGCGGTGTTCGGCACCGCCCCGCTCGCCCATGCGCAGAGCGCGGCGGTGGCGCCCACGCCGGCCCAGGTGAGCCCGGAGGTCGAGAAGGCCTACACGCAACTGATGGCCGCGCCCACGGTCCAGAAGCTGCTCGACGCGGTGAAGGCCGACCACGAGCGCTCGGTGGAAGACCTGAAGCTGCTGACCGAGATCGAGGCGCCGCCGTTCAAGGAACAGAAGCGCGCCGAAGCCTTCCTCGCGCGCATGAAGGCACTGGGCCTGGCCGACGCGAAGATCGATGCCGAAGGCAATGTGGTCGGCCTGCGCAAGGGCACGGGCCACGGTCCGAAGCTGCTGATCTCGGCCCACCTCGACACCGTGTTCCCGGCCGGCACCGACGTGAAAGTGAAGGAGCGCGAGGGCAAGCTGTTCGCCCCGGGCATCTCCGACGACACGCGCGGCCTGTCGGTGCTGCTGTCGTGGCTCAAGGTGCTCAACGACAACAAGATCCAGACCCGCGGCGACCTGCTGTTCGTCGGCAATGTCGGCGAGGAGGAACTCGGCAACCTGCGCGGCATGAAGGCGATCTTCCGCGACCACCTCGACATCGACGGCATGGTCGGCCTCGAGCCCTCGCCCGACGGCAACGTGCTGGTGCTGGGCACCGCGAGCCATCGCTACGAAGTGAGCTTCAAGGGCCCGGGCGGCCACAGCTTCGGCGCCTTCGGCCAGGTGCCCAGCGCGATCCACGGCATGGGCCGCGCCATCGCCAAGATCGCCGAGGTGCGCACGCCCAGCTTTCCCAAGACCACCTTCACGGTCGGCACGGTCGGCGGCGGCACCTCGGTCAACACCATCGCGCCCGATGCGCGCATGGCGATCGACATCCGCTCGGACGACATGGCCTCGCTGCTCGAGGCCGAGAAGAAGATCCTCGCCACGCTCGACGAAGCCGTGGCCGAGGAGAACAAGCGCTGGAACGTGAACACGCTGAGCGTGAGCACCAAGCTGATCGGCGACCGCCCCGGTGGCCGCACCCCACCGGATTCGGTGATCGTCGAGGCCGCCACGCGCGCCAACGCGGCCTTCGGCCACAAGACCTTGCTGCGCGGCGGCAGCACCGACGCCAACGTGCCGATCTCGCTGGGCATCCCCGCGATCATCATCGGCGGCGGCGGCAAGACCGGCGGCTTCCACGCGCTCAGCGAGTGGATCGACGTGACCGACGGCTGGAAGGGCGCGCAGAACTCGCTGGTGACCGTGCTCGGCCTGGTCGGCGTCGCGGGCGTGAGCGAGCCGCTGCTGCCCAAGCGCCCGGCGCGCACGCGCTGAGCCGGTCCGCGCGGCGACCTCCTTTCGCCACCGGGGCGGCGTATGCTGTGCCCGCATATCCATTCGCACCAAGGAGGTCGCCATGAAGTTCCGTTCCACCCTGATCGCGCTCGCCCTGCTCGCGGCCGGCGTCTCGGCCAGCGCCGAATCGAAGCTGCTCGACCAACTCAAGAACCAGATGGGCGGCGGCGCGGCCAGCGCCGGCAGCAACGGTGGCAGCAGCGGCGGCGCGACCGCCGGGCTGGCCGAGAACCTCGGCTTCTCGATGCCCGCGATCGGCAACAACACCATGGGCAACGCGGCCGGCGTGCTGCAGTACTGCATCAAGAACAACTACCTGGGCGGCGGCGACGCGGCCTCGGTCAAGGACAAGCTGCTGGCCAGGATCACCGGCCAGAAGCAGCAGCAGACCGGCTTCGCGAACGGCGCCAAGGGCCTGCTCAAGGGCGGCGACGGCCAGACGCTCAACTTCAAGCTGCTGACCTCGAAGGTGAAGGAAAAGGGCTGCGACTACGTGCTGAAGAACGCGACCAAGCTGCTCTGAGGCCCGGGGCCCCGGCAGCGGCGATGCCGGGGTAAACCGTGCTGCGCCGGCACCGCGCGGCGCACTAACATCGCACGGTCGCGGCATTTTTCCTCTTCCCTTCGTTCCCGTGCCGCGTCCGCCCACGCCCCGCGTGCGCGACAGACCGCTTTCCATGACGCCGCCACCCGCCACCTCCGCTTCTTCCCCGTCCCTGCGCCAGCGCCTGGCGCGCTGGGTTCCCTGTCTGGGCTGGCCCCGCCCCTCCGCCGCCCTGCTGCGCGGCGAGGCGATGGCCGGCATCACGGTCGCGCTGATGGTGATCCCGCAGGGCGTGGCCTATGCGGCGCTCGCGGGCATGCCACTGGTCACCGGCGTCTACGCGGCGCTGTTCCCGGCGCTGATCGCCGTGATGTTCAGTTCCTCGCAACGGCTGTCGGTCGGTCCGACCGCGCTCACCAGCCTGCTCGTGGGCGCCTCGCTCGCGCCGCTGGCGGTGGCCGGCAGCCCCGAATGGGTGGCGATGGCGGTGTGGCTCACGCTGATGTCGGGCGCGATCCAGATCGTGCTGGGCGCGGGCGGCTTCGGCTGGATGCTGCGGCTGGTGAACTCGCCGGTGCTGATCGGCTTCACGCAGGGCGCGGCGGTGCTGATCGCGATCTCGCAGCTGCCGGCGCTGCTGGGCTTCACCGGGCGCACCATCCCGCAGGTGCTGCGCGGCGACGGCCCGCTGCCCGACCTCACGGCCATCGCCTTCGGCCTCGGCGGCATCGCCGTGCTGTGGCTGGGCAAGCGCTTCGTGCCGCGCTTTCCCACCACCATGGCGCTGGTGGCCGGCGCGGCCGCGCTGAGCTGGGGCATCAGCTATGCGCTGCGCGGCGGCGCGGTGGTCGGCAGCCTGCCCTCGGGCCTGCCCGATTTCTACTGGCCCGGCCTGTTGCCGGCCAGCACCTTCAGCGCGCTGGTGCTGCCGGCGCTGATGATCACGCTGGTGAGCTTCCTCGAGACCGCCTCGAGTGCCAAGGTCGACAACGCGCGCGCCGGCACGCTGTGGAACGAGAACCAGGACCTGATCGGCCAGGGCCTGGCCAAGCTGGCCTCGGGCTTCACGGGCGCCTTTCCCACCAGTTCCTCGTTCTCGCGCTCGGCGATCACGCTCTACGCCGGCGCGCAGACCGGCTGGGCCACGCTGTTCAGCGTGGTCGTCGTGGCCGGCGCGCTGCTGTGGCTGATGCCGCTGCTCTACCACGTGCCGCAGGCGGTGCTGGCCTCGGTGGTGGTGACGGCCATCCTCGGGCTGGTCAAGCCCTCGAGCTTCACGGCGCTGTGGCGCATCTCGCGGCTCGAGGCCGGCATCGCCATCGGCACCTTCGTGCTCACCATCGCGACCGCACCCAGCATCTACTGGGGCGTGCTCGGCGGCCTGCTCGCGAGCCTGGCGAACTACATGTACCGCCACCTGCATCCGCGCATCATCGAGGTCGGCCTGCATCCCGACGGCAGCCTGCGCGACCGCCACCTGTGGAAGCTGCCGCCGCTGGCGCCGCACCTGCATGCGCTGCGCATGGACGCCGAACTCGACTTCGCCTCGGCCTCCACGCTCGAGCGCGCGCTCACGGTGGCGCTGGCCGACCGGCCCGACCTCACCGACGTGTGCCTGTTCGCCCAGCCGATCAACCGCATCGACATCACGGGCGCCGAGGTGTTCGGCTCGATCCGCCGCATGCTCGAGTCGCGCGGCGTGCGGCTGCACCTGAGCGGCCTCAAGCTGCCCGCGATGCAGGTGCTGGAACGCGCCGGCCTGCTGGCGCCGGGGCCGCTGCTGTTCAGCTACCGCACCGACGGCGAGGCGCTGGCCGCGCTGGTGCCGCGCATCGAGGTGCCGCTGCCTACCGAGGCCGAGGCCCAGGCCGCGCACTGAGCGAGCGCCCATGAAGACCACGATCGAGGAACTGCTGGCCTTCCGCACCGTGGTCGACACCGGCTCGATCACGGCCGCGGCCGAGCAGCTCTCGCAGACGGTCTCGGGCGTGAGCCGCGCGCTGAGCCGGCTCGAGCAGAAGCTGGCCACCACGCTGCTGCGCCGCACCACCCGGCGGCTCGAGCTGACCGAGGAAGGCGCGGCCTTCCTGCAGCGCACCCGCGCCATCCTCGACGCCATCGACGAGGCCGAGGAGCAGATGGCCTCGCGCCGCGAGCAGCCCGCGGGCCGGCTGCGCGTGAATGCCGCCTCGCCCTACATGCTGCATGCGGTGGTGCCGCTGGTGGCCGAGTTCCGCCGCCGCTATCCGCAGATCGAGCTCGAGCTCGACACCGACGACCTGCCGATCGACCTGCTGGAGCGCCGCACCGACATCGCGATCCGCATCGGCCCGCTGCGCGACTCCACGCTGCATGCGCGCCCGCTGGGCACGCACCGGCTGCGCGTGCTCGCGAGCCCGGCCTACCTCGAGGCCCATGGCCGGCCGCGCAAGGTGGAGGAGCTCGCCACGCACGCGCTGCTGGGCTTCACCCAGCCCGAGTCGCTCAACCGCTGGCCGCTGCGCGGCCCGCATGGCGACGAATGGCAGATCGTGCCCGGCCTCGCGGCCTCGAGCGGCGAGACCCTGCGCCAGCTCGCGCTGGCCGGCGTGGGCATGGTGTGCCTGTCGGACTTCATGACCGCGGCCGACCGCGCGAGCGGCGCGCTGGTGCAGGTGCTGGCCAGGGACACGGTCGACGTGCGCCAGCCGGTCAACGCGGTCTACTACCGCAATACGCAGCTGTCGGCGCGCATCACCTCGTTCCTGGATTTCCTGGCCGAGCGGCTCGCGGACTGAGCCGCGCCGCGCAGGCTACTGCGCCTTGGCGACGAAGGGCTCGACCGCCGCCGAGCGGATCTCGTAGCCGCTCACGCCCATGTCGGCCGAGGCGTAGCGCGCCGCGCGCAGGGTGCCGCGCACATGCACCGTGTCCATCGCATGCAGGCCCTTCACCGTCTCGTGGGCGATCACGCGCACGATCTGGTTGGCCGGCGGCGGCGGCGTGTGGATGCAGGCGCCGAAGTACGGCACCAGCAGGAACTCGCGGATGCCGTCGGGCGAGGCGTCCAGCGGCACCACGAAGCCGGTCAGGCGGCCGTCGACGCCGTCGAGCGCCACGTTCACCGGCGCGTTGTCCCAGACCGCGCGCATCTCGTCGAGCATCTGGATCGCGCGCGGGTCGTTGTCGCGCAGCGATTCGAGGCTGATGTTGCGGTAGCGCTGGGTCGGGTCCCAGCTCTTGGGGATCAGTTCCTCCCACTTGAGCTCGGGCGCCACGCCGGCGGCCGCGCTGGCCGGCGCGGCACGCTCGGGTCCGCATCCGGCCAGCAGCCCCGCGGCCAGTGCCAGCGAGAGGGCGACGGCCCGCACGGGCCGCCAATGCATCGGGAAAGCGGTCATGGCCTGGATTGTGCAAGCAGCGCCCTGGCGCAGGTTTAAGCAGGACTTAACCGGCCCCTCCCCAAAAGCGGCCGAACACGACAGAATCGCGCGCACCACGAAACATGAGGAGCAGCACATGGCGGCAACGGTCTGGCTGGGGTTGACTTCGTTGGGGATCGTCCATACGGCGATCAGCCTGGTGGCTTTGGCGGCGGGGGCACTGGCCCTGATCCGCTACAAGGAGATCTCCTGGCGCACCGGCCTCGGCCGGCTCTACGTCTGGACCACGGTGCTGACCTGCCTCACGGGCTTCGGCATCTTCCAGCATGGCGGCTTCGGCCGGCCGCACGTGCTGGGCATCGTGACCCTGCTGGCGCTGGCCATCGGCTTCCAGGCCGGGCGCGGCCGGCTCTTCGGGCGCTTCGCGCGCCATGCCGAGCTGGCGGCCTATTCGGCCACCTTCATGTTCCACTGGATTCCGACCTTCACCGAGACGCTGACGCGGCTGCCGCTCGGCGCGCCACTGCTGCCGAACGCCGATGCGCCCGAACTCAAGGCGATCACCGGCGTGCTGCTGGTGCTCTATGCGGTGGGCCTGAGCCTGCAGATCCGGCGGTTGCGCGGAGGCACCGCGCCGCTCAGTCCCCCCGGACCGGTCCGCGCAGGCTCTTGACCTGCGAGCGCTGGCTCTTGCCCTCGAGCCGGCGCTGCTTCGAACCGTAGGTGGGCTTGGTGGCGCGCCGCGCGCGCGGCACCGTCGCCACGCTGTCGACCACGGCCTGCAGGCGCGCGATCGCATCGGCGCGGTTCATCTCCTGGCTGCGGTGCTGTTGAGCCTTGAGCACCAGCACGCCCTCCTGCGTGATGCGGCTGTCGCGCAGCGCGAGCAGCCGTTCCTTCAGGTCCTCGGGCAGCGAACTCGCGCGGATGTCGTAGCGCAGGTGGACCGCGCTCGAGACCTTGTTGACGTTCTGCCCGCCCGCGCCCTGGGCACGGATCGCGCTGAAATCGATCTCGGATTCGTCGACGAGGATGGGGGGACGGTGCTGCACGGGCTGCATTGTGCGCGGTGCGGCGAAGCGGAAGGCTGGAGGGAGCGTGGGGAGAGCGGTCTGGAAGGAGGCATGTCGCGTCGGGCAGACCACCCCGCCCGACGCGCTGCACACACCCGGAGTCCTCTCCTCGATCACTCGCTCCTCCTCTCCGGGCAGGCAGAAGATTAGCGGGGGTGTCGCTTCGGGCCATCCTCCTTGTGGAGGATGCCGCCACACACCGCGTTCCGTTGCTCGCGCCGGATCAGACGCGCTCGAACACCGCGGCGATGCCCTGCCCACCGCCGATGCACATCGTGACCAGCGCATAGCGGCCCTGCACGCGGTGCAGCTCGGCGATCGCCTTCACCGCGATGATCGCGCCCGTGGCGCCCACCGGATGGCCCAGCGAGATGCCCGAGCCGTTGGGATTGACCTTGGCCGGGTCGAAGCCCAGCTCCTGGATCACCGCGCAGGCCTGGGCCGCGAAGGCCTCGTTCGACTCGATCACGTCGAAGTCGCTGACCTTGAGGCCGGTGCGCTCGAGCACCTTGCGCGTGGCCGGCACCGGGCCGATGCCCATGTAGGCCGGCTCCACGCCCGCGTGCGCATAGCCCACGAGGCGCGCCAGCGGCTTCAGGCCCTCGGCCTTCGCGCGCGCGCCCTCGGCCAGCACCAGCGCGGCGGCGCCGTCGTTGATGCCCGAGGCATTGCCGGCCGTGACCAGGCCATCCTTCTTGAAGGCGGGCTTCATCTTGGCGAGCGTCTCCAGCGTGGTGTCGGCGCGCACGTGCTCGTCGGTGTCGAACAGCACCACGCCCTTGCGCGTCTTGACCTCGACCGCAACGATCTGCTCCTTGAAGCGGCCCGCGGCGATGGCGGCCGCGGCACGCTGCTGGCTGGACACGGCCAGCGCGTCCTGCTGCTCGCGCGTGATGCCGTAGCGCGCGGCCACGTTCTCGGCCGTGATGCCCATGTGGATCTTCTCCCACGGGTCGTGGAGGATGCCGAGCATGTAGTCGAGCAGCTGCACGTCGCCCATGCGCGCGCCGTAGCGCGCGGCGGTGTCGAAGTACGGGCCGCGGCTCATCGATTCGGAGCCGCCGCCGATCGCGATGTCGCAGTCGCCGAGCGCGATCGCCTGCGCCGCCGACACGATGGCCTGCAGGCCCGAGCCGCAGAGGCGGTTGACGTTGAAGGCCGGCGTCTCGATCGGGCAGCCGGCATCGATGGCGGCCACGCGGCTGAGGTAGGCGTCCTTGGTGTCGGTGGGGATCACGTTGCCCATCACCACGTGGCCGATGGCCGCGGGCGCGACGCCGCTGCGCTCGATCGCGGCCTTGACCGTGGTGGTGGCCAGCTGGGTGTTGGGCACGTCCTTCAGCGAACCGCCGAAGGTGCCGATGGCCGTGCGGGCGCTGCCGACGACGAAGATCTCGCGTGAGGTCATGAACTGCTCCTGGATGAAATGAACAAGAAAAGGGGAAAAGGGATCAGCGGCCTTCGAAGCGCGCCGGCTTCTTCGCGAAGAAGGCGTCGACGCCGCTGCGGAAATCCTGGCTCGCGGCGCAGACCTGGAAGGCCGCCGATTCGGCGGCGAGCTGTGCCGGCAGCTCACGCTCGAAGCTGCCGCGCATCAGCCGCCGCAACTGGCCCAGCGCCACGGTCGGCCCATTGGCCAGGCGCTGCGCCAGCGCCATCGCCTCGCCAGCCAGCGCATCGGCCGGCAGCACGCGGTTGACGAGGCCGATGCGCTCGGCCTCGGGCGCGTCGAGCATGTCGCCGAGCATCGCGATCTCGAGCGCGCGGCGCAGCCCGACCCAGCGCGGCAGCGCCCACGAGGCGCCGACGTCGCAGCTCGCGCCGATGTTGACGTAGGCCAGGTTGAAGCGCGAGCCCTCGGCCGCGAGCACGAAGTCGGCCTGCAGCATCAGGCTCAGGCCAGCGCCGGCCGCCACGCCGTGCACCTGCGCGACCACCGGCGCGTCGATGGTGGCGAGCACTTCCAGCGCCTCGTGCAACGGGCCGATCAGCGCGGCCGCGCCGCCCTGCGGATCGGCGCTCAGCAGCGCGAGGTCGCCGCCGGCCATGAAGCCCTTGCCGGCGCCGCTCATGAGCACCGCGCGCACCGAACGGTCGGCCGCGATGGCGCGCACCGCCGCGAGGAAGGCCTGCGCCATCGGCACGTCGATGGCGTTGAGCGCCGCCGGGCGGTTGAAGCGCAGCGTGGCGACCGCGCCTTCGCGGCCGAACTCGAGCGGGGTGTCGGGGGTGGTTGTGTCGGTCATCGTTGTCTGCTCCATGGCGTGGGAAGTTCAGGCGGCGGTCGCGCGCGGCTTGCGCCGCGCCGGTGCCGCGGGCACCGGCTGCAGCACGCCGTTGAGCAGCAGCGCGATCGCCTGGTCGGCGATCTGCTCGGGGGTGAGGTCGCCGTCGCGCCGGTACCAGCGGCCGATCCAGCTCAGCGCGCCGGCCAGCATGAAGGCGGCCATCTTCGGGTCGCAGGGCGCGATCGAGCCCTCGGCGATGCCCTCGTCGATCAGGCGGCGGAACTCGTGGTCGATGCCGGCCTTGAGGCGGCGCAGCTCCTTCTTGAGCGGCTCGGGCAGCGGGTCCTCGCCGATGCGGATCACGCACTTGCCGAACTCCTCGCAGACGATGGCCGAATAGCTGCGCATGCAGGCCATGAGCTGGTCGAGCGCGCGGCCCCCGTTGCGGCGCACCTCGTCGATGCCCTCCTGCATCATGCCCAGCGCGGCACGCACGCACTCGAGCAGGATGTCGTCCTTGCTCTTCACGTAGTAGTAGAGCGTGGGCTTGGTCACGTGCAGCCGCTCGGCGATGTCGTCGAGCGAGGTGGCATGGAAGCCGCGCTCGTTGAACAGCTGCGCCGCCGTCTGCAGCACGGCCTGGCGCTTGAGTTCGCGCTGCATCGCGCGCTGGGCCGAGGGCACCCAGGGCGATTCGTCGGCGGCCTCGGCGGTCTCGGTGGAAGGGGCCTTGGCGGCGGAGGCACGGCGCTTGGTGAGGGTCATGGGGCGATCCGGGTTTGCGCGCAGGGGTAAGTCCTGATGCCGCGGCGAAGTCGCGTCTGGAAGATCGCGGACGTTACCGAGGAGTAGAAATTCTACGGGCAAGTAGCCCGCGATGCGGATGCCGGAGGAACCCTGAGGCGGCGGCGCATCGCTCACTTGCTTTTTCCCTCCTCGTCCAGAAGCCCGGACACAGGACACGACTCGACGCCATGCACGCCGACACCGAGCGCCCGCGCGCCACCTCGCCCGCCGACGGAAGCGCCGCCGCGCCCGTGCTGCGCGTGGAGGCGCTCACCCTGGCCTTCGGCGGCGTGAAGGCGCTCAGCGGCGTGGGCTTCGACGTGCAGCCCGGCTCGATCACCGCGGTGATCGGTCCCAACGGCGCGGGCAAGACCTCGCTGTTCAACACGGTCTCGGGCTTCTACCGGCCGACCGCCGGCCGCGTGGTCTTCGAGGGCGCGGACATCACGCGGCTGCCGGCGCCCAGGCGCGCCGCGCTCGGGCTGGCGCGCAGCTTCCAGAACATCGCGCTGTTCCGCGGCATGACGGTGCTCGACAACATCAAGCTCGGCCGTCACGTGCACCTGAAGGCCAACGTGTTCGACGCGCTGTTCTACCTGGGCCGCGCGCGCCGCGAGGAGGCCGAGCTGCGCCGCGATATCGAGGAGCGGATCATCGACTTCCTCGAGATCGACCACATCCGCCATGCCAGCGTGGCCGCCCTGCCCTACGGCCTGCAGAAGCGCGTGGAGATGGCGCGCGCGCTCGCGATGCGCCCCAAGGTGCTGATGCTCGACGAGCCGGTGGCCGGCATGAACCGCGAGGAGACCGAGGACATGGCGCGCTTCATCCTCGACGTGCGGCGCGAATGGGGCATCACGGTGCTGATGGTGGAGCACGACATGGGGATGGTGATGGACCTGTCGGACCACGTGGTGGTGCTCAACTTCGGCCAGGTGATCGCGCAGGGCACGCCGGCGCAGGTGCAGGCCGATCCCGAGGTGGTGCGCGCCTACCTGGGCGCGGGCGACGTGGGCGAGCTGCGGCGCAGGCTGCGCGGCCAGGCGGCGGCCACCGCGACAACGGCAACGGCGGTGGCGTGATGGATTGGGCCTACCTGTTCGAGATCGCGCTGACCGGGCTGGCCGGCGGCGGACTCTATGCGCTCGCGGCGCTGGCCTTCGTGCTGGTCTACAAGGCCACGCGGGTGGTCAACATCGCGATCGGCGAGATGCTGATGATCGGCGCCTACCTGTTCTTCGCCTTCGCCGCGACCTTCTCGCTGCCGATCTGGCTCGCGGTGCTGGGCTCGGTGCTGGGCACGGGCCTGCTGGGCGCGGTGATCGAGCGCACGATGATCCGCCCGCTGCTGGGCGAACCGCCGATCTCGGCCTTCATGGTGACGGTGGGCCTGGCCTCGGTGCTGGTGGGCCTGGTCGAGATCGTCTGGACCGCCGACCAGCGCCGGCTGCCCGAGTTCATGCCGAGCGCGCCGGTGATGGTGGGCGAAGCCTTCCTCGCGCCCAAGGTGGCCTACGGCGCGCTCGCGGCGCTGGTGCTGATCGTGCTCGTGCTGCTGCTGTTCCGCTTCTGGCGCGGCGGCGTGGCCTTGCGTGCCACGGCGTCGGACCAGGGCGCGGCCTACATGATGGGCATCAACGTGCCGCGCGTGTTCTCACTGGCCTGGGTGGCCTCGGCCATGATCGCGGCGGTCGCCGGCATCGTGGTCGGCGCGATCGGCGGCATCTCCTCCTCGATGGGGATCTTCGGTCTCTCGGTGCTGGTGGTGGTGATCGTGGGCGGTCTGGACAGCGTGCTCGGCGCGCTGGTGGGAGGGTTGTTCATCGGGCTGGTCGAGGCGCTGGCCGGGTCCTACCTCGGCGGCGAATACAAGCTGCTCGCGACCTTCGTGGTGTTGGTGATCGTGCTGATGATCCGGCCTTACGGGTTGTTCGGTACGCATGAGATCGAGAGGCTCTGAATGAGGGTCTCTTCTTTCACGCGATCGCTTTGTTCGGGGTGGGCTCACGCCGACGGGGTACTCCCCTCCGCGAATGTCCCCCGGCCTGCGGCCTCCTCCTTTATTTCGCTGCGGGGAGTACCCCATCGACGTGAGCCTGGACACGGCGGTAGAACCGGCCGCACAACGACTGCGCTCCTCGTGCACAGGGCAGTGGGTGCTTCCCGCAGCGAAATAAAGGAGGAGCCGAAGGCGGGGGACATTCGCGGAGGGAAGTACCCGCTGTCCTGTGCACGCGCCCCGGCGCATCCTCGCCCCTCTTCAAGACAGGCACGCAGATGCGCATAGGCACCCTCAAGCAAAGCTACATCGCAGACGCCGCGCTGTTCGACTCCCGCACCCAGAAGACCTGGCTGTGGGTCGGCGCCGCCCTGCTCGTGCTGTTCCCCTTCATGGCCAGCGACTACTGGCTCTACCTCGCCTGCCTCGTCGCCATCAACGTCGCGAGCGCCACCGGCCTCAACATCCTCACCGGCTACACCGGCCTCGTGAGCATGGGCCAGGCCGCGTTCATGGGCCTCGGTGCCTACACCGTCGCCATCCTGCAGATTCGCTTCGGCACACCCTTCCTGTTCAACCTCTTCGCGGGCGGCGTCGTGGCCATGGTGGGTGGTCTCGTCGTCGGCATTCCCTCGCTGCGGGTCAAGGGTTTGTACCTCGCCATCGCCACCATCGCGGCCTCGTTCATCACCCACTTCCTGTTCGCCAACCTCAAGCTCACTGGGGGCACCACCGGCCTGTCGCTGCCGCCCGCGCAGCTCTTCGGCGTCGCACTCGACACCTCGTTCCGTTTGTACTGGCTGATCCTGCCGATCACCGTGCTGATGCTGCTGGGCGCCGCCAACCTGTTTCGCACCCGCGTGGGCCGCGCCTTCATCGCCATCCGCGATCGCGACATCTCGGCCGAAGTGTTGGGCATTCCGCTGCTGCGCTACAAGCTGCTCTCGTTCGGCCTCTCGTCGTTCTATGCCGGCGTGGCCGGCGGCCTCTGGGCCTACTTCTTCCGCGTCGTCACGCCCGAGAGCTTTCCGCTGTTGATGTCGATCTTCTTCCTCGCCGCCATCATCGTCGGCGGCATGGGCTCGATCCTCGGCGGCATCCTCGGCGCCGTGTTCATGACCATGGTGCCCGAGCTGCTCAAGCTGGTGTTCGACCTGCTGCCGGGCGGCCACGAGATGACCGTCTTCCTGTCGCCGGTGCGCACGGTCGTCTTCGGCCTGCTGATCGTCGGCTTCCTGGTGTTCGAGCCGCACGGGCTCGCCGAAGTGTGGCGGCGCATTCGCCGTTTCTTTCATCTGTGGCCTTTCAAGAACTGACAAGGAGACGAAGCATGGCATCCGACAAGAAGACCCCCGTCCTGCGCCGCCGCGAACTCATCGTGGCCGCCGGCGCCGCGCTCGCAGCGCCGCTCAGCGTGCATGCCCAGGCGGGCGAGGACATCGTCATCGGCGGCTCGATCCCGATGACCGGCGTGTTCGCCTTCGCGGGCATCGGCATCAATGCCGGCATCGCCGACTACGTGAAGATCGTCAACGACGCCGGCGGCATCAAGGGCCGCAAGTTGCGCTACGTGCCCGAGGACACCGGCTACAAGGTCGACGTCTCGGTCGCCACCTACAAGAAGATCACCAGCCAGAACAAGGTCAACCTCTACTACGGCGATTCGACCGGCTTCTCGAAGACCATCAACCCCGAGCTCGACCGCAGCGGCCAGATCCTCATGGCCGGCGCCTCGTTCGCCACCGAGCTCAACGACCCGGCCAAGTACCCGAACCAGTTCCTGGTCGGCCCCGACTACACCGAGATGATCGGCATCCTGCTGCGCCACATCGCCAAGGAGAAGCCCGGCGCGAAGGTGGCCTTCGTCTATTCCGACTCCGAGTTCGGCCGCGACCCCATCGAGTCGAGCGAGGCGGCCGCCAAGAAGCTGGGCCTCACGGTGCCCGTCAAGATCATGACGCCCGCGGGCAGCGTCGACGTCTCGACCGAGGTCATCAAGCTGCGCCGCGCCGCGCCCGACTACACCATCTTCCACGGCTACGTGCTCGCGCCCATTCCCGAGTTCGTGCAGCAGGGCAAGCAGATGGGCATGACCACCAAGTGGATGGGCACCTTCTGGACCATGGACAGCTCCACCGTCATGAAGATGGGCGAGGCCGGTGACGGTTTCATGGGCGTCATGCCCTACCGCTACTACTACGACACCTCGGCCAAGGCGCCGATGCTCGAGAAGATTCGCGCCCTGCGCCCCGAGTACCAGAGCACCGCCTACACCCAGGGTTTCCTCACCGCCATGCTGTTCACCGAGGCCGCCAAGCGCACCCTCGATGCCGGCAAGCCGCTGGACGGCAAGAACCTCAAGGCCGCGCTCAACAGCATCAAGGACTTCGACACCGGCGGCCTGATCGGCGTGCCGATCACCATCAAGGGCAACTCCATTCCCGTGGGCCGCGTCTACCGCGCCGACATGAAGGCGCAGAAGATGGTGGCGGCATCCGACTGGATCTCGCTCGACAAGTGAGCGGACGGCGGCGATGAACACCGGCGGCGGCAGCCCCATCCTCGAGGTCAACAACATCGAGGTGGTCTACAACAAGGTCGTGCAGGTGCTGCGCGGCCTGTCGCTGGCCGTGCCGCGCGGGCAGATCGTGGCGCTGCTGGGCAGCAACGGCGCCGGCAAGTCGACCACGCTCAAGGCCATCTCGGGCCTGCTGCCGCTCGAGGACGGCGTGCTCGAGGCCGGGCGCATCGCCTTCGACGGCCAGCCCACCGAGCGGCTCGCGCCGCAGCAGCTGGTGCGGCGCGGCCTCGCGCACGTGATGGAGGGACGGCGCGTGTTCGAGGACCTGACGGTCGAGGAGAACCTCGTGGCCGCCACCTACGCACGCGCCGGCCGCGGCGCGCAGGCACGCGACTTCGACGCCGTCTATGCCTACTTCCCGCGGCTGCACGAGCGGCGCCGCGGCCTCGCGGGCTACCTCTCGGGCGGCGAGCAGCAGATGCTCGCGATCGGCCGCGCGCTGGTGGCCGAGCCCCAGCTGATCCTGCTCGACGAGCCCTCGCTCGGCCTCTCGCCCAAGCTGGTGGAGGAGATCTTCGGGATCATCGCGCGCATCAACGCCGAGCGCGGCGTGTCGATGCTGCTGGTGGAGCAGAACGCCAGCCTCGCGCTGGCCGTGGCCGACAGCGGCTACATCATGGAGAACGGAAAGATCGTGATCGACGGCAGCGCCGAGCGGCTCGCGGCCGACCCCGACGTGCGCGAGTTCTACCTGGGCGTCGGCGGTGCCGGCGAATCGAGGAGCTTTCGCGAGTTGAAGCACTACAAGCGGCGCAAGCGCTGGTTGTCATGACGCATCCCCTCCCCGAACGAAGCCTGCCGCAGATGCTGCGCGAGCAGGCGCGCGCGCAGGGTGCGCGCATCGCGATCCGCCAGAAGGACTTCGGCATCTGGCATCCGCTGAGCTGGGCCGACTACCACCGGCGCGCGGTCCACGTCGGCCTGGGCTTCGCGGCGCTGGGCCTGGCGCGCGGCGGCCATGTGGGCGTGATCTCGGAAAACCGCGTCGAATGGGTGCTGGCGCAGATGGGCGCGGGCCTGATCGGCGCCGTGACCGTGGGCGTCTATCCCACCAGCCCGACCAACGAGGTGGCCTACGTGGTCGGCCATGCCGACATCGAGATCGTGGTCTGCGAGGACCAGGAACAGGCCGACAAGGTGCTCGAGGCCATCGACGCGCTGCCGCGGCTGCGCCGCATCGTCGTGATCGAGATCAAGGGCCTCGCGAGCTACGGGCCCGAAGCGCGCGAACGCCTCCTGAGCTTCGCCGAGCTCGAAGCGGCCGGCGCCGCGCTGCAGGCGCGCGAGGGCGATGCGCGCATCGACGCCGCGCTGGCCACGCAGTCGCTCGACGACATCGGCCTCATGATCTACACCTCGGGCTCCACCGGCGCGCCCAAGGGCGCGATGATCTCGTGGCGCAACATCCGCGGCGTGGTGCCGGGCATCGTCGAGCGGCTGCAACTCGATGCGCGCACCACCCACCTGTCGTACCTGCCGCTGTGCCACGTGGCCGAGCAGATGCTGACCAGCTTCGTGCCGCTGTACCTGGGCTCGCAGGTCAACTTCGGCGAATCGATACGCACCGTGCAGGAGGACCTGCGCGAGGTCGCGCCCACCATGTTCCTCGGCGTGCCGCGCATCTGGGAGAAGCTGCACGCCTCCATCAGCATCAAGATGCAGGACACCGGCCGGCTGCGCCGCTCGCTCTACCGCCGCGCGCTGGCCACCTGCGCGCCGCTGGCCGAGAAGCCGCGCGCGCAGTGGAGCCTGGGCGAACGGCTGCGCTTCGGCCTCGCCTACTGGAGCGTGCTGCGCGCGCTGCAGAACTTCATCGGCCTGCGCAACGCGCGCGTGGCGCTGACCGGCGCCGCGCCGATCCCGCCCGACGTGGTGCGCTTCTTCCGCACGCTGGGCGTGCCGCTGGTCGAGGTCTACGGCCTCACCGAATCGACCGGCATGGTCAGCGGCCACCGGCTCGACCAGGTGAAGGTGGGCACCGTGGGGCCGGCCACCGAGGGCGTGGAGCACCGCGTGGGCGACCAGGGCGAGCTGCAGATCCGCGGCGAGATGGTGTTCCGCGGCTACTACAAGAACCCCGAGGCCACGGCCGCCTCGATCCGCGACGGCTGGCTGCACACCGGCGACGTGGTGGCCGAGGAAGGCGGCCAGCTGCGCATCGTCGACCGGCTCAAGGACATCATGATCACCGCGGGCGGCAAGAATCTCACGCCCTCGGAGATCGAGAACACGATGAAGGCCAGCCCCTACGTCAAGGAATGCATCGTGATCGCCGAGGGGCGCAAGTTCGTCTCGGCACTGGTGCAGATCGACTACGAGACCGTGGGCAAATGGGCCGAGGCACAGCGCCTGGCTTTCACGCACTTCCGTTCGCTGGTCGAGCTGCCGCGCGTGCGCGAGCTGATCGACGCCGAGCTGCAGCGCGGCAATGCGCGCCTCGCGCAGGTGGCCCAGGTGCGGCGCTTCCACCTGCTAACCAAGGAACTCGACCACGACGATGGCGAGGTCACCGCGACCATGAAAGTGCGGCGCTCGAGCATCTACAAGACCTATGCGGGGGAGATCGAGGCGCTGTACGCCTGAGGGTCGCCAGAAAAGAAAAGGCCGGCGCGAAGCCGGCCTTTCGTGATCTGAAAAAACTGCAGCCGTGTTGCAGCTGCTTACTCGCCGCGCGTCGCGGGCCGGGCCTGCACGTCCGTCACGTTGCCGCCGCGCTCGCGCAGCAGCGGGCTGCGCACCGACTCGCCACGCGCGCGCGCATTGGCCACATCGGCGGCCGAGGGCTCGGCCGGCTGGGCGGCGCTGCGGAAACGTTCGAAGCCCGAACGCGGGTTGAAGCGCATCACCCACGGCGTCACGGGCTTGCCCGTGAGACGGCCCCAGGCGTAGCGCACGCCCCACACCGCGGCCAGCAGCACCACGGCAACCGCCAGGCTGGCCGCGAAGACCAGGCCCAGCATCACGAGGATCACGCGAAGAATGAAGTTCATCATTCCATCTTAGGCCGAGGCTTCGGCCGCAGGTTCCCCGGTTTTTCCGGGATTTCCTGCTTTTGCGAAGCCGAACTGGCCCGGCGAGCGGATCGGGTCGGTCGTGACCTCGATCGTGTCCTTCGGCCCGAAGCTGCCGTCGAGCAGCAGCCGCGAGAGCGGATTCTCGATGCGCTGCTGGATCGCGCGCTTCAGCGGACGGGCACCGAACACCGGGTCGAAGCCGACCTTGGCGATCTCGGCCAGCGCCGCCGGCGACACCTCGAGGCCCAGGTCCATCTTCGCGAGCCGTGCCTGCAGCACCTTGAGCTGGATCGCGGCGATCGATTCGATGTTCTTCGCGTCGAGCGCATGGAACACCACCGTCTCGTCGATGCGGTTGAGGAACTCGGGGCGGAAGTAGTTCTTCAGCTCGTCCCACACCGCTTCCTTGATCTCCTCGCCCGGCTTGCCCACCATGGCCTGGATGATCGGCGAGCCGATGTTGCTGGTCATCACGATCACCGTGTTCTTGAAGTCCACGGTGCGGCCCTGGCCATCGGTCAGGCGGCCATCGTCGAGCACCTGCAGCAGCACGTTGAACACGTCCGGGTGCGCCTTCTCGACCTCGTCGAGCAGCACCACGCTGTAGGGCTTGCGGCGCACGGCTTCCGTCAGGTAGCCGCCCTCCTCGTAGCCCACGTAGCCGGGCGGCGCGCCGATCAGGCGGGCCACCGAGTGCTTCTCCATGAACTCGCTCATGTCGATGCGGATCAGGTGGTCTTCGCTGTCGAACAGGAAGCCCGCGAGCGCCTTGCAGAGTTCGGTCTTGCCCACGCCTGTGGGGCCGAGGAACAGGAACGAGCCCGTGGGGCGGTTCGGATCGGACAGACCCGAGCGCGAGCGGCGGATCGCGTTCGCGACCGCGCCGATGGCCTCGTCCTGGCCCACCACGCGCTCATGCAGCTTGTCCTCCATCACGAGCAGCTTGTCGCGCTCGCCCTGCATCAGCTTGGCGACCGGGATGCCGGTGGCGCGCGCCACGACCTCGGCGATCTCTTCCGCGCCGACCTGGGTGCGCAGCAGCGTGTGCGCGCTCGACTTGCCCTTGCTGGCCTCGCTGGCCTCGGCCTCCTTCAGGCGCTTCTCGAGCGCCGGCAGCTGGCCGTACTGCAGCTCGGCGACCTTGTTGAAGTCGCCCTTGCGCTTCCATTCCTCGATCTGGAACTTGATCTTGTCGATGTCCTCGCGCACGTGCGCGCTGCCCTGGGCCTGGGCCTTCTCGGCCTGCCAGATCTCGTCGTAGTCGGCGATCTCCTTCTGCAGCTTGGCGATCTCGTCCTCGATCAGGCCGAAGCGCTTCTGCGAGGCCTCGTCCTTCTCGCGGCGCACGGCCTCGCGCTCGATCTGCAGCTGGATCAGGCGGCGGTCGAGGCGGTCCATCACCTCGGGCTTGGAGTCCATCTCGATCTTGATCTTGGCCGCGGCCTCGTCGATCAGGTCGATGGCCTTGTCGGGCAGGAAGCGGTCGGTGACGTAGCGGTCGGAGAGCTCGGCCGCGGCCACGATGGCCGGGTCGGTGATCTGCACGCCGTGGTGCACCTCGTACTTCTCCTGCAGCCCGCGCAGGATGGCGATGGTGGCCTCGACGCTGGGCTCGCCCACGATGATCTTCTGGAAGCGGCGCTCGAGCGCGGCGTCCTTCTCGATGTACTTGCGGTATTCGTCGAGCGTGGTGGCGCCCACGCAGTGCAGCTCGCCGCGGGCGAGCGCTGGCTTGAGCATGTTGCCCGCGTCCATCGCGCCCTCGGCCTTGCCGGCGCCGACCATGGTGTGGAGCTCGTCGATGAAGACGATGGTCTGGCCCTCGTCCTTCGCGAGTTCGTTGAGCACGGTCTTCAGCCGTTCCTCGAACTCGCCGCGGAATTTGGCGCCCGCGAGCAGCGAGGCCATGTCGAGCGACAGCACGCGCTTGCCCTTGAGCGAATCGGGCACCTCGCCCGCGACGATGCGCTGCGCGAGGCCTTCGACGATGGCGGTCTTGCCCACGCCGGGTTCGCCGATCAGCACGGGGTTGTTCTTGGTGCGGCGCTGCAGCACCTGGATCGCGCGGCGGATCTCCTCGTCGCGGCCGATGACCGGATCGAGCTTGCCCAGGCGCGCGCGCTCGGTGAGGTCGAGCGTGTATTTCTTGAGCGCCTCGCGCTGGCCTTCGGCATCGGCGCTGTTCACGCCCTGGCCGCCGCGCACCGCGTCGATCGCGGACTCGAGCGACTTGCGCGAGAGGCCGTTCTCCTTGGCGATCCGGCCGACGTCGCTCTTGCTGTCGGCCACGGCCAGCAGGAAGAGTTCGCCCGCGATGAACTGGTCGTTGCGCTTGAGGGCTTCCTTCTCGGTCGCCTGCAGCAGCTTGCCGAGCTCGGGGCCGACCTGCACGATGTCGTGGCCCTGCACCTGGGGCAGCTTCTTGATGGCCGCCTCGGCGGCCTGGGCGAGGCCGGGCACGTTGACCCCGGCGCGCTCGAGCAGCGCGCGCGGGCCGTCGTCCTGGCGCAGCATCGCGGCCAGCAGGTGGGCCGGCTCGATGTAGGCGTTGTCGTTGCCGAGCGCGAGCGACTGCGCGTCGCCCAGCGCTTCCTGGAACTTGGTGGTGAGTTTGTCTTGTCGCATGGTGGTATTCCTGCATCCAAAATAGGGCTGTTCGGGCACGATTCAAGGTTGCGGGCCGGGCCCGCGTGGCGGGCACGGCTATTGCACGATGCCCGCACCCTTCCGCCCGTAGGCATTTCTCTCTTCTCGAATGGAGTCGATCATGGTTTTTTCAATGCAGCGCGTCCAACCGGTGCGCCGCGCGCTCGGCGTGGGCCTCCTCGCGGCGGCCCTGGGCATGGCCGGGCTGGCACAGGCCCAGAGCGGCACGCCGATCCGCATCCTGGTCGGCTTCCCGGCCGGCGCCGGCACCGACGCGATCGCGCGCACGCTGGGCGAGAAGCTCAAGGACGAGCTCGGCGCGCCGGTGGTGGTCGAGAACCGCGCGGGCGCGGGCGGGCAGATCGCCGCGCAGGTGCTGAAGTCCTCGCCGGCCGATGGCCACACGCTGTTCCTCACGCACGACCACACGATCTCGATCCTGCCGCAGGTGGTCAAGAACCCGGGCTTCAATCCCGCCACCGACTTCGTGCCCGTGGCCGGCTTCGCGACCTTCGCCAACGTGCTCGCGGTGTCGGGCGGCACGCCGGCCAAGAGCATCGACGAGTACGTCAAGTGGGTGCGCACGCAGAAGGGCGGCAAGGAGACCATCGGCATCCCGGCGCCGGCCTCGATCCCCGAGTTCCTCGTGAAGATGATCTCGGACAAGTACAAGATCGACGTGCAGCCCGCGCCCTACCGCGGCAGCGCGCCGATGACGGCCGACATGCTGGGCAACCAGATCACGGCCGGCATCGCCTCGGTGCCCGACTTCATCGAGAACCACAAGGCCGGCAAGCTGCGCATCGTGGCTTCGATCGGCGCCAAGCGCCAGGCGCTGCTGCCCAACGTGCCGACCTTCACCGAGCTGGGCTTCGCGAACCTCGAGGACCTGCCCTACTACGGCATCTTCGCGCCCGTAGGCACGCCGCAGCCGATCATCGACAAGTACGGCGAGGCGCTGCAGAAGGTGCTGGCCATGCCCGACGTGAAGCAGAAGCTCACCACGCTGGGCCTGACGGTCGGCTACGAGCCGCAGGGCCAGTTCGCGGGCCGCGTGCGCAGCTACACGCAGACCTGGGAGCGGATCATCCAGTCGAGCGGCTTCAAGCCGCTGTGAGGGCGTTCAGGCGTTCGACGCGCTGATGCCCCAGCGCGCGAGCGCCGCGTCGTCCGCGACGCGCGCGTCGACCCAGCGGGCGCCCTCGGGCGTCTGCTCCTTCTTCCAGAACGGCGCCTGGGTCTTGAGGTAGTCCATCAGGAACTCGCAGGCCTGGAAGCTCTCGCCGCGATGCGCCGAGGCCACCGCCACCATCATGATCTGCGCGAGCGGCTGCAGCAGGCCCACGCGGTGGATCACGCGCACGCCGAGGATGTCGAAGCGCTTGTGTGCTTCGTCGATCATGGCCTCGATCGATTTCTCGGTCATGCCGGGATAGTGCTCGAGCTCCATCGACGCGACATCGGCGCCGTCGTTGCGATCGCGCACGGTGCCGATGAAGCTGCAGACGGCGCCGATGCGCGCGTCGCTCGCGCGCAGGGCGGCGACTTCGGCGCCGAGATCGAAATCGGCCGTCTGGATGGTGACGCGTTGCGGAAATGCCATGTGCAAATTGTGGCACCGCGGCGCTCGCGGCTAAACTCCAGCCCCATGTTCGCCCTGACCGCACGTTCGCCCGCACCTTCGACCGAAGGCACGAACGGCGCACGCCTGGGCGGCAAAGCCAAAAAACCAAAGCTCGTCTGACCGGAGCTTCGGTTCCGTCGTCGGATGAGCGACGGAACCGGCACAGGCACTGGCCCCGCATGGGTTGCGCGCGCATCGGACGATGGTTCCTTCCATCGGTCGATCGTCGAAAGGACGCCCGCGTGCCCGCCAACCATCCCTCCTCCGCCACCGCCGCTCCCGATTTCTCGGGCCTGTGGATTCCCCTCGTGACCCCGTTTCGCGACGGCGCGCTCGACCATGCGGCGCTGGCCGCGCTCACGCGCCGCCTGGCCGCCGACGGCGTGGCCGGCTTCGTGGTCTGCGGCTCCACCGGCGAGGCCGCGGCGCTCGACGAGACCGAGCAGCTCGCGGCGCTCGACACGGTGGCCGAGGCCGCGGGCGGCCTGCCGCTGATCATGGGTCTCTCGGGCTACCACCTGGGCAAGACCACGGCCTGGGTGCGCCGGCTCGCGCAGCGCCCGCTCGCGGGCCTGCTGGTGCCGGCGCCGCACTACATCCGGCCCTCGCAGGCCGGCCTGCTCGAGTGGTTCGGCGCCATCGCCGAGGCCAGCGCCGCGCCGCTGCTGATCTACGACATCCCCTACCGCACCGGCGCCACGATCGCGCGCGACACGCTGCTGGCGCTGGCCGCCAACCCGCGCATCCGCGGCATCAAGGACTGCGGCGGCGACGCGGGCAAGACCCGCGCCGTGATCGCCGATGGCCGGCTGCAGGTGCTCGCGGGCGAGGACGGCCAGATCTTCGGCACCGTGGCCGAGGGCGGCGTGGGCGCGATCGCGGCCAGCGGCCACGTGCAGACGGCGCGCTTCGTGCGGCTGATCGCGCTGCTGCGCGAGGGCCGGCTGGCCGAGGCGCGCGCGCTGTGGCAGCCGCTGCAGCCGCTGGTCGAGGGCCTGTTCACGGAAGCCAATCCGGGCCCGCTGAAGGCCCTGCTGGCGCACCAGGGCGCGTTGCGCGACGAGCTGCGCTCGCCGATGACGCGCGCCTCGGACGCGCTGCGCGAGCGCCTGGTGGCGCTGGACGCGGCCCTCAGCCGCCCGTGACGGGCGGGAAGAACGCGACCTCGCAGCCTTCGTGCGGGGCTGCGGCCTCGTCGCTCATGGTGTGGTCGAGCGCCATGCGCAGCGCGCGGCCGCGCGCGAGCACCGTGGCGTAGGCGCCGCCGCGCGCGATCAGCTCGTCGCGCAGCGCGGCCAGCGTGGGCGCCGCGGTGTCGATGGTTTCGTCGCTCTTGCCGAGCGCTTCGCGCACCGAGGCGAAATAACGGAGATGGACCTTCATGCGCGTCAGGACAGCAGGGCTGCGAGGGGAATGAATTCGACCGGATCGCCGGCCCGGATGGTCTGGCCCGAGGGGTTGTCGACCAGTCCGTCGCCCCAGACCATCGAGGTCAGCACGCCCGAGCTCTGGTTGCCGAACAGGTCGAGCCCGCCCTGGGCATTGCGGCGCGCGCGCAGGAACTCGCGGCGCTTGTCGGCGCGCGGCCAGTCGAAGTCGGCGCGCATGCGCACCGGCTCGGGCGTGAAGCGGCTGGCGCCCTGCAGGGTCAGCAGGAAGGGCCGCACCAGCATCAGGAAGGTCAGAAAGCTCGACACCGGGTTGCCGGGCAGCCCGGTGACATGGCAGTGGCCCTGCGCGTCTCCCCGGCCCGAGCGCGGGATCGAGCCGTAGGCGAAGGGCTTGCCGGGCTTCATCGAGAGCGACCAGAGCTCGATCTCGCCGAGCGCCTGCAGCGCGGCGCGGATGTGGTCCTCCTCGCCGACCGACACGCCGCCGGTGGTGATGATCAGGTCGTTGTGGTCGGCCGCCTCGCGCAGCGCCTCGATGGTGGCCTCGCGCCGGTCGGGCACGATGCCGAGGTCGTGGACCTCGCAGCCCAGCCGGTGCAGCAGCGCGCGCATGAAGAAGCGGTTGGAGTTGTAGATCGCACCGGGCTTCATCGCCTCGGGCGGGACCTCGCCGGGCATCACGAGCTCGTCGCCGGTGGACAGCAGCGCCACGCGCGGCTTGCGCGCGACCGGCAGCCGGTCGAAGCCGATGCTGGCCGCCAACCCCAGCGCGGCGGGCGTGAGACGCTCGCCCTTGCGCAGCACCACGTCGCCGGCCGCCACGTCCTCGCCGGCGCGGCGGATCCACTGGCCGGCCGCGGGCACGATCTCGATGCGCACGCTGCCCAGGCCGCCCTCCTCGGCGACGGCGGCGGTGTCTTCCTGCATCACGACCGCATCGGCGCCCTCGGGAATCTGCGCGCCGGTGAAGATTCGTGCCGCGGTGCCGGGCAGCAGCGGCGTGCCGACCGTGCCCGCGGGAATGCGCTGCGCCACCTTCAGCAGCGCGCCGGGCGCGGCGCAATCGGCCACGCGCAGCGCGTAGCCGTCCATCGCGCTGTTGTCGCGCGGCGGCACGGTGAGGCCGGCCACGAGGTCCGCGGCCAGCACGCGGCCGTCGGCATCGAAGGTGCTGACCAGCTCGGACGGCAGTGCCGGCCGGGCCTTGGCGAGCAGTTGGGCGATCGCGTCGTCGAGCGGCAGCAGCGGCGGCCGGCGCGAGGAGGCGGCGAAGGGAACAGCGGGAGAGTCAGCCATGGTGCTCGGGGTTGTAGTCGAAGCGCTCGCCGCTGTCGATCAGCCAGCGCGCGATGGCCTCGGCGTCGTCGAGGTCGAACACCGGCCGCTCGGTGGGCACCGGCAGCGCGGCATTGGCGGCGATCGCGACGACGAAGGGATCTTCGGGATAGAGCGAGGGCCGCGGATCCTCGCCCTCGTCGGACGGGCGCCAGACCTCGATCTTGAGCAGGTCGCTGTGGCGGAAGCCCTCGACCAGCACCCAGTCTGCGCCACTGTAGAGCTCGGCGATCAGTTGGTGCACGTCGAGATCGACCGGGGTCTCGAACTCGCGCATCAGCGCCAGCCGCCGGTCGGAGGCGACCACCACCTCGAAGGCACCGGCCTCGCGGTGGCGCCAGGTGTCCTTGCCCGGATGGTCGATGTCGAACTTGTGGTGCGCGTGCTTGACCACCGACACGCGCAGTCCGGCGCGCTTGAGCACGGGAATCAGCCGCTCGACCAGCGTGGTCTTGCCGGCGCCCGAGTAACCGGCGAAGCCGACCACTTTCATCCGATGTCTCCGATGCTATTCAGGGGATAGCTTTGAATGCCAATCGGGGGCGGCCGCCCGGCCACCCCTTGGTGTCGATCGCTCAGTCGCAGTGTTCCGCGATGTAGGCCTTCACCGCTTCGGCATCGGCCGGCAGCTTGACCACGCGCTTGGGCAGCGCCTCGATGCCCTCGAACTTCGCGGGCCGCGCGGGCTCCTCGCCCAGGGCCTCGACCAGCGTGGCAGCGAACTTGATCGGCAGCGCGGTCTCGAGCACCACCATCGGCACGCCCGGCGCCAGGTGCGCGCGCGCGGCCTTGAGGCCGTCGGCGGTGTGCGGGTCGACCAGGGTGGCGAAGCGCTTCTCGGTGTCGCGGATGGTCGCGAGGCGGTCGGCGTGCGTGCTGCGGCCGCTGCGGAAGCCGAAGCGCGACGCGGCCTGCGCGAAGGCGGGATCGGCGCTCAGGTCGAAGAAGCCCTGGCGGTTCAGGTCGTCGACGAACAGGCTGCGCAGCTTGCCGCTGTCGCGGCCGACCAGGTCGAACACGAAGCGCTCGAAGTTGCTGGCCTTGCTGATGTCCATCGACGGGCTCGAGGTCTCGTGCGTGTCGGCCGCGCCGCGCACGCGGTAGACGCCGGTGCGGAAGAACTCATCGAGCACGTCGTTCTCGTTGGTGGCGGCCACCATCGTGTGGATCGGCAGGCCCATCATGCGCGCCACGTGGCCGGCGCAGATGTTGCCGAAGTTGCCCGAGGGCACGGTGAAGCTCACCGGCTGTTCGTCATTCGCCGTGGCCTGGAAGTAGCCGGCGAAGTAGTAGACCACCTGCGCCAGCAGCCGCGCCCAGTTGATCGAGTTGACGGTGCCGATGCGGTACTTGCGCTTGAAGGCCAGGTCGTTCGAGACCGCCTTCACGATGTCCTGGCAGTCGTCGAACACGCCCGTGATGGCGATGTTGTGGATGTTCTCGTCCTGCAGGCTGAACATCTGTGCCTGCTGGAACGGGCTCATGCGGCCGTCGGGCGAGGTCATGAAGACGCGCACGCCCTTCTTGCCGCGCATCGCGTACTCGGCCGCGCTGCCGGTGTCGCCGCTGGTGGCGCCCAGGATGTTGAGCTCGGCGCCGCGGCGGGCCAGCTCGTACTCGAACAGGTTGCCCAGCAGCTGCATCGCCATGTCCTTGAAGGCCAGCGTGGGGCCGTTGGACAGGGCTTCGAGGTAGACGCCGTCCTCGAGCTCGCGCAGCGGCACGATCTCGTCACTGCCGAAGACCTCGGCGGTGTAGGTCTTCGCGCAGAGCGCCTTCAGGTCGGCCGGCGGGATGTCGTCGATGTAGAGCGACAGGATCTCGAAGGCCAACTCGGCATAGGACAGCGAACGCCACTTCGCGAGCGTGGCGGCATCGACCTGCGGATAGCGCTCGGGCAGGTAAAGGCCGCCGTCGGGCGCGAGGCCCTCGAGCAAGATTTCGCAGAAGCGTTTGCGGTCGGGATGGCCGCGGGTGCTCAGGTAGTTCACTTCAACTCTTCCTTTCGGATGCGCACGATGGGCTCGAGCACCGTCGGCAGCGCCTGCAGCTCGGCCATGACTTCGTCGACCGTGCCTTCGCGCGCGTCGTGCGTGAGGATGATCAGGTCGGTCTGGGTCGAGCCCTCGCCGCCGACCTCGTCGGCTTCGCGCTGCAGCACGGCGTCGATGCTGATGCCGGCGGTCGCGAGCAGGCCCGTGACCTTGGCCAGCACGCCGGCCTGGTCGGCCACGCGCAGGCGCAGGTAGTAGCTGGTGACCACCTCGGCCATCGGCAGCACCTGCAGGTCGCTCAGCGCATCGGGATGGAAGGCCAGGTGCGGCACGCGGTGCGCGGCATCGGCCGTGTGCAGGCGCGTGATGTCGACCAGGTCGGCGATCACCGCGCTGGCGGTGGGCTCGCTGCCCGCGCCCTTGCCGTAGTAGAGCGTGGTGCCGACGGCGTCGCCATGCACCACCACGGCGTTCATCGCGCCCTCGACGTTGGCCAGCAGGCGCTTGCTCGGCACCAGCGAGGGATGCACGCGCAGCTCGATACCCTTGGCAGTGCGCTTGGTGACGCCCAGCAGCTTGATGCGGTAGCCGAGCTGCTCGGCGTACTTGATGTCCTGCGCGGCCAGCTTGGTGATGCCCTCGATGTGGGCCTTGTCGAACTGCACCGGGATGCCGAAGGCCAGCGCGCTCATCAGCGTGACCTTGTGGCCAGCGTCGACGCCCTCGATGTCGAAGGTGGGATCGGCTTCGGCATAGCCCAGGCGCTGCGCTTCCTTGAGCACGGTCGCGAAGTCCAGGCCCTTGTCGCGCATCTCCGAGAGGATGAAGTTGGTGGTGCCGTTGATGATGCCGGCCAGCCACTGGATGCTGTTGGCCGTGAGGCCTTCGCGCAGCGCCTTGATGATCGGGATGCCGCCGGCCACCGCGGCCTCGAAGGCCACCATCACGCCCTTGGCATGCGCGGCCGCGAAGATCTCGGTGCCGTGCACCGCGAGCAGCGCCTTGTTGGCCGTGACCACGTGCTTGCCGGCCGCGATGGCCTCGAGCACCAGCTGCTTGGCGATGCCGTAGCCGCCGATCAGCTCGATCACGATGTCGATGTCGGGATTGGCGATGACCTCGCGCGCGTCGCCGACCACCTTGACGCCGTCGCCGGCCACTTCGCGGGCGCGCGCGGTGTCGAGGTCGGCCACCATGGTGATCTCGATGCCGCGGCCGGCGCGGCGCTTGATTTCCTCCTGGTTGCGCTGGAGCACCTTGAAGGTGCCGCTGCCGACCGTGCCTGCACCGAGCAGGCCTACTTGGATGGGTTTCATGGGGAGAGTCGCGTTCATGGTTTGGATGGGGTGGTGGACGGCGCGGCGCTCACGACGCGGCTGACGTAGCGCGGCAGCGACCAGGCGCCACCGGCGAAGCCGCGGCACATATGGTCGCTCTCGGCGGCCGTGCGCACGAAGCCCTGGCCGTCGAAATGCCAGGTCTCGCTGGACCAGCAGTCGCCGATGCCGCGGCCCTTGAAGCTGGAAGTGATGCTGGCGTCCTTGTCGTCGTACTCGCCGTTGGCCTCGAGCGCGACCGGCGCATAGGGCGGCTTGTCGTTGGCCAGCCATTGCAGGCTGGAGTAGTTGTAGGCGCCCATGCCGCAACCCAGCGACAGCAGCACCCTGGTGCCGGTGAGGCGATGCACCTCGAGCGACTTCGGGTCGACCTTCTCGCTGTTGTTGCAGTACTCGAGCGCCTTCTTGAGGTCGAGCGAGGGGAAGATGCGCGCCGCCAGGGCGTCGTCGCCGGGCTTCGGCTTCGCGGGCTGGACCGCGCGCACGACGGGCGCGGGCACGGCCGCCGGCACCGTCGATTCGGCCTTGCCACCGGGGCGCACCAGCGCGCCGGGGGTGTCGATGCGGCCCTGGGCCTCGTCCATCTTGAGCAGCACGGCATTCAGGCCCGAGAGCGAGAGCTGCCATTCGCGGCCGCCGCCGGCCGCGAGTTTGGCGCTGTCGGCCTTGAGCAGCTCGGGCAGCACGGCACGGATCTGGGCGGCATCGAGGCTCAGGGCATCGTTCTTCAGGCCCGGCACCACGGCCTTGCCGACCGTCAGGCGCAAGGGGCCCTTGACGTCCTCGGTGCCGATCTGCAGGTCGATCTCGAGCGCGGTGCCCGGCCCGGCGGCACGCGTGATGCGCATCGAGACCGGCTCGTTGGCGCCGGTTTCGGACTGGTAGCCGGCCGCGCGGCAGGTGCGCGTGTTGTCGCAGGCCAGTTCCCAGTCGTTGTGCGTGAAGGACACCGGCGCCTTGGCGGCAGGCCCGGCGGCCGAGGCGGACAACGCGGCGAGCGACAGGGCCGCGGCGGCGCAGGCGGCTTTCATGACTCCGTCTTGCGGCGCAGGCGGTACTGCTCCAGGAACTTCGCGATGCGGTTGATGGCCTCGCGCAGGTCGTCCTCGTGGGGCAGGAACACGATCCGGAAGTGGTCTGGCGTGGCCCAGTTGAAGCCGGTGCCCTGCACCAGCATCACGCGGGTTTCCTTCAACAGCTCGAGGAAGAACTGGCGGTCGTCCTCGATCGGGTAGACCTTCGGGTCGAGCTTCGGGAACATGTAGAGCGCGGCGCTGGGCTTGACGCAGCTCACGCCGGGGATCGCGGTGATCAGCTCGTAGGCCAGGTCGCGCTGGCGGCGCAGCCGGCCGCCCTCGCCCACCAGCTCGTTGATGCTCTGGTAGCCGCCGAGCGCGGTCTGGATCGCCCACTGGCCGGGCACGTTGGCGCACAGCCGCATGTTCGAGAGCATGTTCAGGCCCTCGATGTAGTCGCGCGCGGCGCGCTTGTCGCCCGACACCACGAGCCAGCCGGCGCGGTAGCCGCAGGAGCGGTAGCTCTTGGACAGCGAGTTGAAGGTCAGCGTGAGCACGTCGCTCGACAGGCTGGCGATCGCCGTGTGCTTCACGTCGTCGTAGAGCACCTTGTCGTAGACCTCGTCGGCGAAGATCACGAGGCCGTGTTCGCGCGCGATCTCGACGATGCTCTTGAGCAGCGCGTCGGAATAGAGCGCGCCGGTCGGGTTGTTCGGGTTGATGACCACGATGCCCTTGGTGCGCGGCGTGATCTTGGCGCGGATGTCCGCCAGATTGGGCATCCAGCCGTTGTCCTCGTCGCACAGGTAGTGCACCGGCGTGCCGCCCGACAGGCTCGTGGAGGCGGTCCACAGCGGATAGTCGGGGGCCGGCAGCAGCAGCTC
The DNA here is from genome assembly GCF_900115375.1 of Variovorax sp. PDC80. Lineage (NCBI taxonomy): Bacteria > Pseudomonadati > Pseudomonadota > Betaproteobacteria > Burkholderiales > Comamonadaceae > Variovorax > Variovorax sp. PDC80. The sequence goes on from NZ_FOWG01000003.1 coordinate 397,325, forward strand.
GTCGCCATCGTTGAGCAGCGCATTGGTGGACATGGCGATCAACTCGCTGGCGCCGTTGCCCAGGTAGATGTCGTCGAGGGTCACGCCCGCGATGCCCTGCTTCTGCGTCTCGTGCATCACCGCCTTGCGCGCGGCGAAGACGCCCTTGCTGTCCGAGTAACCGGCCGAGGTGGGCAGGTTGCGGATCATGTCCTGCTGGATTTCCTCGGGCGCATCGAAGCCGAACACGGCGAGATTGCCGATGTTGAGCTTGATGATCTTCTGGCCGTCCTCCTCCATCTGCTTCGCCGCGTCCATGATCGGACCGCGAATGTCATAGAGCACGTTGGCCAGCTTGGCCGATTTCTTGAGCTGCTTCAAAGGGCCCTCCCGGGCGCGGTTCATGCAAGAAAGTGTGAAGACTGCGTGGATCGCCGCGCGGCCCGCAAAGGCCCTGGCGAGCCTCGTGTCACTAGGGAAAACCTATAATTTGACCACAGTTCCCAGTGCCCCGATGAAGCTCCAGCCCGACAAATCCGACACCCAGACCCTCACCGCGCACGGCCCGGGCTGGGTCGCCATCAACAACGAAAAGGTCGAGGGCAGCGTGGTCGTCGGCTCGCGCGGCGAGCGCTTCGAATGGAACTGCAGCCGCTTCGAGGACCTGGGCCCCGAGCACTTCGCCCAACTGGCCGCGCTGGGCGCCGAACTGGTCATTTTCGGCAGCGGCGCGCGCATCCGCTTCCCGCAGCCCGCGTGGCTCAAACCCCTGATGGCCCAGCGCACCGGCGTGGAGACCATGGACACCCCCGCGGCCTGCCGCACCTACAACATCCTGGCCGGCGAAGGCCGGCACGTGGTCGCGGCCCTGCTGGTCGAGCGGCCCCAGGGTGGCTGAGAGAGGGGTTTTCGGGGTAAAATCTCGGGTTGCGAACCGCCTGGCGCGCTCCTTTTGGGGGCCACCGGGCACCCAGAGTTAGCAACGACCAATCTTCCATCAACCGAGGACCCGAGATTTTGGCGAGCGGCACCGAAAGGCGCTTCAGCTCGACACAGGCAGGCTCGGGCAGTGGAAACAAACGGAGAAAACAAGTTTCATGGCGATCGTTGTCAACAAACCCATTCCCGAATTCGACGCCAACGCCACCGGTGGCCTCAAGGTTTCGAATACTTCGCACCTCGGCCATGTCCTGGTCCTGTATTTTTACCCGAAAGATAACACTCCGGGGTGCACGACCGAAGCCATGCAATTCCGCGATCGCTACAAGGACTTCGAAAAAGCCGGTGCCACGGTGTTCGGCGTCTCGCGCGACAACATGAAGTCGCACGACGAATTCAAGGCCAAGCTCGAGCTGCCGTTCGAACTGATCGCCGACACGGAAGAGAAGATGTGCCACATGTTCGGCGTGGTCAAGAACAAGATCATGTACGGCAAGAAGGTCAAGGGCATCGAGCGCAGCACCTTCCTGATCGGCGCCGACGGCATCCTGAAGGCCGAATGGCGTGGCCTCAAGGTGCCGGGCCACGTCGACGAAGTCCTCAAGGCCGTCAAGACCCTGAAGAAGCCGGCCTAAGCCACCGAGTCCGCCCGGTCGAAGGTTTCACCCGCGTGTCAGGCGTGCGCAAATGCGCTTTCGCGTGGGGAATGTCCAACGAACGGCGTAAAGTGGTCCTGACGCCCCAGAGGCGGTGTGCATAATGGCCGCATGCTGTTGAGCTCCACGACCGCATCCTCCGAACAAAGCCGCCTGGGTCTTCAGGCGGCTTTTTCGTTTTCTGGTTCCCACCTTTTTGCGAGCGACCTGACACATGCCATTGCCCCCCGCCCCCACGAAACGTGCCGCACTGCTTTCTCCGGACGCGATTGACGCGCCCGCCCGTTCTTCGCACAGGGGGTCCCGCCGGTCCGGCGATGCACGCGCCGACACCGAGGCGCCGAGCGGACCGCAAGCGCTGGAACTGTTCGACCGGCATTCGGCCGAAGTCCCCGGCGGCGGCCTCGAAGCCCCGCCGGCACCGGCCGCCCGCCCCCGCCGCAAGCCCCGCTCGACACCCGCGCCCACCCCGGCGCCGCAACAGCAGCAGGCCCTGACCCGTTCGGCGCCGGCCGAAGCCCCGCGTGCCGAGGCGCCCGCGCCGCAGCCGGCACCGAAGCCCAAGCGCAGCCGCTCGAGCGGTCCCGCCAAGCTCTTCGTGCTCGACACCAACGTGCTGCTGCACGATCCGATGTGCCTGTTCCGCTTCGAGGAACACGACATCTACCTGCCGATGATCGTGCTCGAGGAGCTCGACGGCCACAAGAAGGGCACGACCGAGGTCGCGCGCAATGGCCGCCAGACCAGCCGCACGCTCGATGCCCTGGCCGCCGCGCAGGACGCCGACATCGCCAAGGGCCTGAAGCTCGACACCACCGGCCATCGCGAGGCCGGCGGCAAGCTGTTCTTCCAGACCGAGCCGCTCGACTACGCGCTGCCGCTGAGCCTGCCCCAGGGCAAGGCCGACAACCAGATCCTCGGCGTGGTGCACGCGCTGCGCGACCTCTACGCCAAGGAGGCGCCCGACCGCGCCAGGCGCGAGGTGGTGCTGGTGTCGAAGGACATCAACATGCGCGTCAAGGCGCGCGCGCTGGGCCTGGACGCCGAGGACTACCAGAACGACAAGACGCTGGAAGACGGCGACCTGCTCTATTCGGGCTCGCTCGCCCTGCCGCCCGACTTCTGGACCCGCCAGAGCAAGACGGTGGAGAGCTGGCAAAGCGGCAGCAGCACCTTCTACCGCATCAGCGGCCCGATCGTGCCCAACCTCTACATCAACCAGTTCGTGTTCTTCGAGGCGCCCGGCGAGCCGAGCATGTATGCGCGCGTCACCGAGATCCGCGAGAAGACCGCGGTGCTCAAGACGCTCAAGGACTACAGCTCGGGCAAGAACGCGGTGTGGGGCGTGAACACGCGCAATCGCGAGCAGAACTTCGCGATGAACCTGCTGATGGACCCCGAGATCGACTTCGTCACGCTGACCGGCACGGCCGGCACCGGCAAGACGCTGATGGCGCTGGCCTCGGGCCTCACGCAGGTGCTCGACGATCGCCGCTACACCGAGATCATCATGACCCGCGCCACCGTGAGCGTTGGTGAAGACATCGGCTTCCTGCCCGGCACCGAGGAAGAGAAGATGGGCCCCTGGATGGGCGCGCTCGACGACAACCTCGAGTTCCTCGCCAAGGGCGACGGCGGCGGTGCCGGCGAATGGGGGCGCGCGGCCACCAACGAGCTGATCCGCAGCCGCATCAAGGTCAAGAGCATGAACTTCATGCGCGGGCGCACCTTCCTCAACAAGTACGTGATCATCGACGAGGCGCAGAACCTCACGCCCAAGCAGATGAAGACGCTGATCACGCGCGCGGGTCCGGGCACCAAGATCATCTGCATGGGCAACCTCGCGCAGATCGACACGCCCTACCTCACCGAAGGCTCCTCGGGCCTGACCTTCGCGGTCGACAAGTTCAAGGGCTGGCCGCACGGCGGGCACATCACGCTGGCGCGCGGCGAACGCTCGCGACTGGCCGATTTCGCGAGCGACGTGCTCTAAGACACCGCCTCGCCGGCCCCGAGCCCGCGCCCGCTCCCCGGAGCAGCGCGGGCTTTTCTTCGTCGCGCGATGACAGGCTCCTGACAAGACGTTGTCAGGAGCCGGTCCGCACCATCGAGGCTCTTCATCACCAACGAAAGAGAGCCCTTCATGTCCAAGACCATCAGCTGGTTCGAGATCCCCGTCGCCGACCTGGACCGTGCCCAGGCCTTCTACGAAACCGTGCTCGGCCGCAAGCTGCGCCGCGAGACCCTCGGCGGCGACCCCTTGGCCGTGTTCCCCTACGACGATCCCGCGACCGGCGGCGCCCTGCAAGCCGGCGCGAAGGGGGCGGCGAAGGCGGGCACCGGCATCCGCATCTACCTCGACTGCGCACCCAGCATCGACGCCGTGCTGTCGCGCATCGAGGCGGCCGGCGGGCAGATCGTGGCGTCCAAGTCGGCGCTGCCGCCCGGCATGGGCTTCATCGCCCATCTGCGCGACACCGAAGGAAACGAAGTCGGCCTGCACGCCCTCGCCTGAAGCGCCATGCCGCAGCGCAACTGGATTGCAGTCGCGAGCGCCGAGCATGCCCGGCGCGGGCGCGACCACCGACCGCAGGGCTTCATGCAGACCTGCCACGGCAAACCGGGCCCGCTCCGGCGGGTCGCCGCGGGCGACCGCGTGGCCTACTATTCGCCGGCCACGGTGTTCGGCGGCACCGACAGGCTGCAGAGCTTCGTGTCGATCGGCATCGTGCAGCCTGGCGAGGCCTACGAATTCGACATGGGCGGCGGCTTCGTGCCCTGGCGCCGCGACGTGCGCTATGCCGTCGCGCACGAGACACCGATCGCACCGATGATCGAGCGCCTCGCCTTCATCGAGAACCCGAAGCAATGGGGCTACAAGTTCCGCTTCGGCCTGTTCGACATCGGCGATGCCGACATGGCCTTGATCGCGCGCTGCATGAAGGCCGACCTGAAGACACTGGCCCTTTGAACCAGACAACCCGAACACCTCCGCAGGAGAAGACCCCCATGGAACCCGTGCGACTACATCACGACGCCTTCGCGGTCGCAGGCCTCACGGTCCGCACCACCAACCGCGAAGAGAACGACCCCGCGACCGCCCGCATCGGCGCGCTGTGGGGGCGCTTCTTCGGCGAGCAGACCTACGAAACGACGCCGCATCGCACGGGCGACACGCGCATCTTCGGCGTCTATGCCGCCTATGAATCCGATGCCCACGGCCCCTTCGACCTGACGGTGGGCGTGGCCGTCTCGGGCGGTGCGGACAGCGTGGCCATCGAGGCCGGCGACTACCTGGTCTTCGACGGCCAGGGCGAAATGCCGCAGATGGTGATCGCCACCTGGCAGCGCATCTGGCAGTATTTCGAGGCGCACCCGGACATCGCGCGCCGCTACCGCAGCGATTTCGAAGCCTACGACGGGCCGGACAAGGTGGCGATCCACATCGGAGTTTCATGAGCCCCCCGAAGCGCTGGCGCGACCGACTGGCCAGCTACCCTCACCTGCCGAGCGTCAAGCCGATCCCCGACGCGCTGCGCGCGCGGCGCGGCGAGGGCACCATCGCCACGCCCTCGCCGGCCGAGGTCGAGGCGGCGATGCGCGATGTGCCCGAAGGGCGGCTCGCCACGGTCTTCGGCATCGGCGAGGACATCGCGGCGCGGCACCAGGCCAGCATCGGCTGCACCGTGACCACGGCGATCTTCGCGCGCATGGTGGCCCATGCGGTGGAGGAGTCGGCCGGCGGCAAGGGGACGGCGCGCGATGCCGTCGTGCCCTGGTGGCGCACGCTCAAGAGCGGCGGCGAACTCAATGCGAACTACCCCGGCGGCGTCGAGGCGCAGATGTCGCGGCTCGAGGCCGAGGGCCACACCGTGGTGCAGCGCGGCAAGCGCTACTTCGTCGAAGACTTCGCGAAGAAGCTGGCGGGAACGCGCTGATGCGCCGCGCCGATCGCCTGTTCCAGATCGTCCAGCTGATCCGCGGCCGGCGCCTGACCACGGCCGCCTTCCTGGCCGAGCGGCTCGAGGTGTCGGAGCGCACGGTCTACCGCGACATCGCCGACCTGCAGCACCAGGGCGTGCCGATCGAGGGCGAGGCCGGCGTGGGCTACCGGCTCGGCGCGGGTTTCGAACTGCCGCCGCTGATGTTCACCCAGGACGAGGCCTCGGCGCTGGTGGCCGCGGCCCGGCTCGCGCAGAGCTGGGTCGACCCGGCGATGGCGCGCGACATCGAGACCGGGCTGGGCAAGATCCTCTCGGTGCTGCCGCCTTCGGCACGCGTGTCGGCCGAGGCGCTCGCGCTCTACGCGCCCGCGCTGGGGCTCAGCGACCTGCTGCGCGAACGCCTGCAGACGCTGCGCGAAGCGGTGCAGTCGCACCACAAGCTGCACCTGGTCTACCGCGACGTGGCGGGCGAGCCCAGCGAGCGCACGGTGCGGCCGCTGGGCTGCTTCTATTGGGGCAAGGTCTGGACGCTGTCGACCTGGTGCGAGCTGCGCGAGGACTTCCGCGGCTTTCGCATCGACCGCATCGACGCGGTCGAGGTGCTGGCCGAGCGCTTTCGCGACGAGCCCGGCAAAGCGATGGCCGACATGCTGCGCCAGGTGAAGGCCGAGGCGGCCGAGGCCAAGCGGCTGCAGAAGAGCTGGCCCGAGGGCGTTCCGACCGCGCCCGATGCGGGCGTCGCGCTCGCGCGCTCCACCGAGCCGCGCTGAAGGCGCTAACTCAAAAGTCGTCGCTGCCCATCGCCATGTTCTCGAATTTGGTGAGGGGCTTCAGGAAGGCCAGCTTGACGGTGCCCGTCGGGCCGTTCCGGTGCTTGCTGATGATCACCTCGGCCACGCCCGGCTCCTTCGACTCCTTGTTGTAGTAGTCGTCGCGGTAGATGAACATGATGATGTCCGCGTCCTGCTCGATGGCGCCCGATTCGCGCAGGTCGCTCATCATCGGGCGCTTGTCGGTGCGGCTCTCGACGCCGCGGCTGAGCTGCGACAGCGCAATCACCGGGCACTTGAGCTCCTTGGCCAGCATCTTCAGGCCGCGCGAGATTTCGCCCACGGCCGTGGCCCGGTTCTCGTCGCCCGACATGCTGGTCGACATCAGCTGCAGGTAGTCGACCACGATCAGGCCGAGGCGGCCGTACTGGCGTGCCAGCCGGCGCGCATTGGCGCGCAGTTCGCTGGTCGACAGGCCCGGGGTCTCGTCGATGTGCAGCGACACGGTGCGCAGCTTCTCGATGGCCTCGGTCAAGCGCGGCCATTCCTCGTCGGTGAGCTTGCCGGTGCGCAGGTGGCCCTGGTCGATGCGGCCGATCGAGCCGACGATACGCACCGCGAGCTGGGAGGCACCCATTTCCATCGAGAACACCGCCACCGGCAGCCCCTCGTTGAGCGCCACGTGCTCGGCGATGTTGATCGCCAGCGAGGTCTTCCCCATCGAAGGACGCGCGGCCAGCACGATCATGTCGCCGGGCTGCAGGCCCGAGGTCATCTTGTCGAACTCGTAGAAGCCGGTGCGAACGCCCGTGATGTCGTTCGGGTTGTCGGCCATCTCGGTCACGCGGTCCAGCAGCTCGACCACCAGGGCATCCATGCTCTGGAAGCCCTGCTTCATCCGCGTGCCTTCCTCGCCGATGTTGAAGATCTTCTGCTCGGCCTCGTCGAGGATCTTGTCGACCGTCTTGCCCTGCGGGTTGAAGGCGTTGGTCGCGATCTCGTCGCTGGCCGAGACCAGCTTGCGCAGGATCGAGCGCTCGCGAACGATCTCGGCGTAGCGGCGGATGTTGCTCGCGCTCGGCACGTACTGCGCGAGCGAGTTCAGGTAGACCAGCCCGCCGCTCTCGTCGGCCTTGCCGAGCGTCTGCAGCTGCTCGTAGACCGTGATCACGTCGGCAGGCTTGCTGCCGTTGATCAGGCCGCCGATGGCGGCGAAGATCAGCTTGTGCTCATGGCGGTAGAAATCGCCGTCGACCAGCAGGTCGCCCATGCGGTCCCAGGCCGTGTTGTCGAGCAGCAAGCCGCCCAGCACGCTCGATTCGGCCTCGATCGAGTGCGGCGGAATACGCAGCTGCGCGACCTGGCGGTCGGAGGGATCGTTGTCGGCGTAGGAGAAGACGGCGGCCATGGGCTTCCTTGCAACCCTCCATGCTAGCCCGCGCACCCCGCGGCGTCACGTGGACAAGGTTGTGAATAACAGGTGAACTTCCGGTGCAGCGGGCGGGACAACTTCCGCCGGCGGGCACAAAAAACAAAAGCCGCCCGAAGGCGGCTTCTGGCAGCGCATCTAGGACGCGCCGGAACGATCAGGCGGTTTCGCCGTAGACCGTCACGTTGATGTCGACCACCACGTCGGTGTGCAGCGAGACGCTGACGGTGGTGTCGCCGACGGTCTTGATCGGGCCGTTCGGCAGGCGAACCTGCGACTTCGCGACCTTGTAGCCTTGCTTGCCCAGTTCTTCAGCGATGTCGCTGTTGGTGACCGAGCCGAACAGGCGGCCGTCGACGCCAGCCTTCTGCGTCAGCTTGACGGTCGTGCCGCCGAGCTTTTCGCCCTGGGCTTGCGACTCGGCCAGCTTGGCAGCGGCTGCCTTTTCGAGTTCGGCGCGCTTGGCTTCGAACTCGGCCTTGTTGGCGGCGGTGGCGCGGCGGGCGCGGCCCGACGGGATCAGGAAGTTGCGGGCGTAACCGTCCTTGACCTTGACGATTTCACCGAGGGTGCCGAGGTTGACGACCTTGTCCAGAAGAATGACTTGCATGCTGTGTCTCCTTCTTAGACGCGGTGCTGGTCGCTGTACGGGACCATGGCGAGGAAGCGGGCGCGCTTGATCGCGGTGTTGAGCTGACGCTGGTAGATCGCACGGGTGCCGGTCAGGCGGGCCGGGATGATCTTGCCGTTTTCGCTGATGAAGTCACGCAGCGTGTCGATGTCCTTGTAGTCGATTTCCTCGACGCCAGCGACGGTGAAGCGGCAGAAACGCTTGCGCTTGAACAGCAGCGACTGGGTGTTGCGCTTCGGGCGCTTGTCTTTGTTGAATTTCTTGAACGTGGCCATTGTGGGACCTCTTGTCGAAAATTAATCTTGCTGAAAATCCTGGATGTGCAGGACCGGAAGCTTGCCGTTGGCCGGTGTCGAGAGGAACCCCTGGAATCGCCAGAGACTTCCCATCGACTGCTTCGCGAGCCGCTCGGCGATGGCGCCGAACGCAACGGCCTTGAGGGCCGTCTTCACCTGCCTGGACTGTCCCGCCACCTGAAGGGTCGACTCGTGTTCGAGCTTCAGGTCGATGGCGGGCAAACCGGCCGGGGTGAATCGCAAGGCACCGAGTTCGGCAACATGGGCGGACAGCAGAAGCTGGTTGACCCCGGTTGCCGCAGCGGCAGCACTCACGCCGACATCAGTTGTTGTTGTTGGCGGCGGCGTATTCGGCCTGTTGAGCCTTGCGGGCTTCTTCGCGCTCGACCGTCTTCATCATCGACGAAGGACCGGTGTCGGCCTTCTTCTTCTGAACGGTCAGGTGGCGCAGCACGGCGTCGTTGAACTTGAAGGCGTGTTCCAGTTCGCTCATCACGGCCTGTTCGGCTTCGATGTTGACGCACAGGTAGTGCGCCTTGTTGAGCTTGTTGATCTGGTAAGCCAGTTGACGACGGCCCCAGTCCTCGACGCGGTGGATCTTGCCGCCGCCGGTCGTGATCAGGCCCTTGTAACGCTCCAGCATGGCCGGAACTTGCTCGCTTTGATCCGGGTGGATCAGCAGAATGATTTCGTAGTGACGCATGGCACTCCTTGTGGGTTTCTTCTTCCGCTTTTTGCCCGGAAGAAGGGGTTGAAGCCACCCGCAGCGTCGGCGCAGTGTGGCAAGGCAAAGCCGGCTATTGTAGCCATATCTTTGGCGAAACGCCAAATCGGGCGCTCGAGCGGCCCGGATGACCGCCCAGATTCAGTCGTAGAGCGCCCGGTCCAGCGGCTCGGCCTTCTCGGCCCCGACCGCCGCGCGGATCTTCGGCGCCAGCGCCACGAGGTCCTCGTAGCCCCCGGCCCCCTCCACCTGCAGGTTGAGCCGTACGCCCTTGAGCCCGAGGCTGGCCGTGAGCCGCGTGGCGATGGGATAGGCGTCCGTATAGCGCTGCTGGCTGCTGCGGCCGGAACCGGCCTTGGGCGCGCCCTCGGCGGAGCTCGCGGGCGTTTCCGCGACGGCGCCGCCCAGCGGGCTCAGCAAGCCCAGCGCGACCATCTGGTCGATGTCCTCGCGCGCGATGCCCGCGCCGGCCGCGATCACGTCGTCGACCGAACGCTTGCCGTCGAACAGGATGAAAGCGGTGCGCTGCCGCGGCGACAGCGGGACCGAGCGGTCCTTGAGGACCTGCTGGCCGGTCTCCGTCTTGACAAGAATCATGCGTGTCTCCCGGCGGTGCTGTGACCGACGCCCGCTGCGAGCGGGATCGCCGCGCGCCACGGAAGGAAGGCCGGTGCGCGCCGCTTCGTGATGAATTTCACGAGTCTGACACCGGAAACGCCATTCCCGAAGATGGGCACCCGCCTGACACGGGAATCCCCCGATGGGGATTCCCGCAGGTCGGTCGCCGGCTCAGCGCTTGGCGAGCTGCTGCCAGGTGTCGATCACGCTGTCGGGATTGAGCGAGATCGACTCGATGCCCTGCTCCGCCAGCCACAGCGCGAAGTCGGGATGGTCCGACGGGCCCTGGCCGCAGATGCCGACGTACTTGCCCTTGTCCTTGCAGGCCTTGATGGCGCGGCTCAGCATGGCTTTCACGGCCGGATCGCGCTCGTCGAAGTCGGCCGCCAGCAGCTCGAGGCCCGAGTCGCGGTCCAGGCCCAGCGTGAGCTGGGTCAAGTCGTTCGAGCCGATCGAGAAGCCGTCGAAGTACTCGAGGAACTCGTCGGCCAGGATGGCGTTGCTCGGCACCTCGCACATCATGATCAGCTTGAGATCGTTGTCGCCGCGCTTCAGGCCGTACTTGGCCAGCAGGCCGGTCACGCGCTCGGCCTGGCCCAGCGTGCGCACGAAGGGCACCATGATCTGCACGTTGGTCAGGCCCATGTCGTTGCGCACGCGCTTGAGCGCCTCGCATTCCATGGCGAAAGCCTGGCCGAAGTCCTCGCTGAGGTAGCGCGCCGCGCCGCGGAAGCCCAGCATCGGGTTCTCTTCCTCGGGCTCGTAGCGGCTGCCGCCGATCAGCTTGCGGTACTCGTTCGACTTGAAGTCCGACAGGCGCACGATCACCTTCTTGGGCCAGAAGGCCGCGGCGATGGTGGCGATGCCCTCGGCCACCTTGTCGACGTAGAAGGCGCGCGGCGAGGCATGGCCGCGGGCCACCGACTCGACGGCCTTCTTGAGGTCGTTGTCGACGTTCGGGTAGTCGAGGATCGCCTTCGGGTGCACGCCGATGTTGTTGTTGATGATGAACTCGAGCCGCGCGAGGCCCACGCCGTGGTTGGGCAGTTGCGCGAAGTCGAAGGCCAGTTGCGGGTTGCCGACGTTCATCATCAGCTGGATGTCGATCTCGGGCATCACGCCGCGCTGCACCTCGGTGACCTCGGTCTCGAGCAGGCCGTCGTAGATGTAGCCGGTGTCGCCCTCGGCGCAGCTCACGGTGACCAGGGTGCCGTCCTTCAGCAGGTCGGTGGCGTCGCCGCAGCCGACCACGGCCGGAATGCCCAGTTCGCGCGCAATGATGGCCGCGTGGCAGGTGCGCCCGCCGCGGTTGGTGACGATGGCCGCGGCGCGCTTCATCACCGGCTCCCAGTTCGGGTCGGTCATGTCGGTGACCAGCACGTCGCCGGCCTGCACCTTGTCCATCTCGCTGATGCTGTGGACCAGCCGCACCGGGCCGGTGCCGATCTTCTGGCCGATCGCGCGGCCCTCGGCCAGCACGGCGCCGCGGCCCAGCAGCTTGAAGCGCTGCTCGGCCTTGCCCTGCTGCTGGCTCTTCACGGTCTCGGGACGCGCCTGCAGGATGTAGATCTGGCCGTCGGTGCCATCCTTGCCCCACTCGATGTCCATCGGGCGGCCGTAGTGCTGCTCGATCACCAGCGCGTACCTGGCGAGCTGCTCGACCTCGTCGTCGGTCAGCGAATAGCGGTTGCGCTGCTCGGCCTTCACGTCGGTGGTCTTGACCAGCTTGCCGGAAGCCTTCTTCTCCTCGGGCGTGGCGAACTCCATCTGGATCAGCTTGGAGCCCAGGTTGCGGCGGATCACCGCGCGCTTGCCGGCGTTGAGCGTGGGCTTGTGGACGTAGAACTCGTCGGGGTTCACGGCGCCCTGCACCACGGTTTCGCCCAGGCCGTAGCTCGAGGTGATGAACACCACGTCCTCGAAGCCCGACTCGGTGTCGATGGTGAACATCACGCCGGCCGCGCCGAGGTCGGAGCGCACCATGCGCTGTACGCCGGCCGACAGCGCCACCACGTCGTGGGCGAAGCCCTTGTGCACGCGGTAGCTGATGGCGCGGTCGTTGTAGAGGGAGGCGAACACCTCCTTCATCTTGCGCAGCACGTCCTCGATGCCGACGACGTTCAGGAAGGTCTCCTGCTGGCCGGCGAAGGAGGCGTCGGGCAGGTCTTCGGCGGTGGCCGAGGAACGCACGGCGAACGAGGCCTGCGGATTGCCGGCGCTCAGGGCGGCGAAAGCGTCGCGGATGGCCTTCTCGAGGTCGGCCGGGAACGGCTGGGCCTCGACCATGGCGCGGATCTCGGCGCCGGCGGTGGCCAGCGCGCGCACGTCCTCGGTGTCGAGCGCGGCCAGGCGCTTGCTGATCTTGTCGGCCAGCCCGTCGTGGGCCAGGAACTGGCGGAAACCATGGGCGGTGGTCGCGAAGCCCGTGGGCACGCGCACGCCCTGGGGCAGCTGCGAGATCATCTCGCCGAGGCTGGCGTTCTTGCCGCCAACCGCCTCGACGTCGGTCATTCTCAGGTTTTCAAACGGTACGACCAGGGCGGTCGCGTCGAAAAGTGCAGACATGGGAAAGCTCCAGAAGTTGAAACCTGCTGCATTCCATGCGGACGGCGCGGCACGATCGTTGTCGTTGCTTTGGGTGCGGACGCGGTGGGCATGGAAGGAAAGATACGGTGGGTGCCGAGGGGCGGAATCCCGATAATGGGGCGGATTGTAGGCGCGCCGGGGCCGCGCGCGTCGCAGGACAACACCGCCAGACCATGCACACACGAACTGTCTTCTTCGTTTCCGACGGCACGGGCATCACGGCCGAGACTTTCGGCAACGCCGTGCTCGCCCAGTTCGAGATGAAACCGCGCCACGTGCGGCTGCCCTTCACCGACACGGTCGACAAGGCCCACCAGGCGGTGCGGCAGATCAACCACACGGCCGAACTCGAGGGCGTGCGCCCGATCGTCTTCACCACGCTGGCCAACATGGACGTGCTGGAAGTGATCGAAACCGGCTGCAAGGGCATGCTGCTGGACATGTTCGGCACCTTCGTGCGCCCGCTCGAGATCGAGCTGGCGATGAAGTCCAACCACCGCATCGGCCGCTTCAGCGACGTCAGCAAGAGCAAGGAATACAACGACCGCATCGCCGCGATCGACTTCAGCCTGCAGCACGACGACGGCCAGAGCAACCGCGACCTGCAGGGCGCCGACGTCATCCTGGTGGGGGTGAGCCGCAGCGGCAAGACGCCCACCTCGCTCTACCTGGCGATGCAGCACGGCCTGAAGGCGGCCAACTACCCGCTGATTCCGGAAGACTTCGACCGCCGCCAGCTGCCGCCGGCGCTCATGCCGCACCGCAAGAAGATCTTCGGCCTGACCATCCAGCCCGAGCGGCTCAGCGAGATCCGCAACGAGCGCCGGCCGAACTCGCGCTACGCCAGCATCGAGAACTGCCGCCACGAGGTCAGCGAGGCCGAGGCCATGATGCGGCGCGCCGGCATCCGCTGGCTCTCGACCACCACCAAGTCGATCGAGGAGATCGCGACCACGATCCTGCAGGAGCTGCGGCCGGAGCGGCTGACCTACTGACCGGCTGACCGCCCGTCCGCGGTCCTAGCCGAACAGGTACTGCACCGTCCCGTCCGCGCCGACCACGCTCTGGCACGGCATGCGCCAGACCGCCTCGATCAGCACGGGCGCCAGCACTTCGCCGGTCGGGCCCTGGCACAACCCGCCAGGGGTATTGGGCACGCCCAGCACCACCACCTCGTCGGCATAGCGCCGCGCCAGGTTCAGGTCGTGCAGCACCACCACCACGCCGACGCCCTGCCCGGCCCAGCCGCGCAACAGCCGCATCGCGGCATGCTGGTGGGCCAGGTCGAGCGCGGCCGTCGGCTCGTCGAGCAGCAGCCAGCGCGCGGCCCCGTCGGCGCGCCGATGCCACAGCTGCGCCAGCACCCGCGCCATGTGCACGCGCGCCTTCTCGCCGCCCGACAGCGTGTTGAGGATGCGCGGCGCGAGCGCCGACACGTCGGTCAGCGCCATCGCCGCGGCGACGATCGCGTCCTCGTCGGGCGCGGGCGCCAGCCGGTGCGGATAGCGGCCCAGCGCGACCACGTCGCGCGCGCTGAAGTCGAAGGCGACCGCGCTTTCCTGCGGCATCAGCGCGCGCCGCAGCGCGAGTGCCGGCATGCCGTGGGCGCGCAGCGGCCGGTCGTCGAGCAGCACCCGGCCCGCCGTGGGCTCGCGCTGCCCCGACAGCACCGACAGGAGGGTCGACTTGCCCGCGCCATTGGGGCCGAGGATCGCCGTCACCCGGCCGGGCGCGAGTTGTACCGTGGCCCGTGAGAGCAGCGCCTTGGCGCCGATGCTTACCTCGGCATCCTCGCAACGCAGCCCGAGGTTCAGGTCCGGCGCCTTCATATGCGCCCCCGGAAGTGCCGCAGCATCAGCAGGAACATCGGCACGCCGATGAAGGCCGTGAGCACGCCCAGCGGCAGCTCGGCCGGCGCCATCGCGGTGCGCGCCACCGTGTCGGCCACCAGCACCAGCGCAGCGCCCAGCAGCGCCGAGGCGGGCAGTACCACCCGGTGGTCGGGTCCGGCCACCATGCGTACCCAGTGCGGTGCGATCAGGCCGATGAAGCCGATGATCCCGGTGGTGGCCGTCACGGCGCCCACCGCCACCGCCGTGACGACGATGGCGCGCCGCTTGATGCGCTCCACGTCCACGCCCAGCAGCGCCGCCTGCGACTCGCCCAGCGCGATGGCATTGAGCGGCGCGGCCAGCGAGGTCGCCGCCACGCAGGACAGCAGCACCGCCACGCCGACCAGGATCACCGCGCTCCAGCGCGCGCCGCCCAGGCTGCCGAGCAGCCAGAACTGCAGGCTGCGCAGTTGCTCGTCGGTGGCCATCACGCTGAGGAAGCCGAGGCCCGCGCCCGCCAGCGCATTGACCGCGATGCCCGCGAGCAGCATCAGCGCCATGCGCGTGCCGCCCTCGCTGCGCGACAGCGCGTAGATCAGCAAGGTGACCGAGAGGCCGCCGCCGAAGGCCATCACCACCAGCGTCCAGCTGCCGAGCGTGCGCGGCAGCACCGGCATGAACCAGGCGCCCAGCACGATGGTCACGCCGGCCGCCAGCGCGGCGCCGCTGCTGATGCCCACCAGGCCGGGATCGGCCAGCGGGTTGCGAAACAGCCCCTGCATCAGCGTGCCCGCCATGCCCAGGCCCGCGCCGGCCGCCACGCCGAGCACGAGGCGCGGCAGGCGGATGTTGACGAACACCAGGTATTCGGGCGACCTGTCGGCCGCGATGCCCTGCCCCAGCGAGCTCAGCACGTTCCAGAGTTGCGGCAGGCTGATCGCGTAGGCGCCCGATACCGCGCCGAGCGCCAGCGCGAAGGCGAGGAGCAGCGCGCAGCCGGCCAGCACGGCCCGCGGCGGGAAGCGCTGGCTCATGCCACCGCGGCCATGAACTTCGGATGCAGCTCGGCGATCGCCGCCGGCATGCGCGGGCCGAAGCCCAGCAGCAGCAAGGCGTCGAGCGTGACCAGCGAGCGCTTCCTGAACGCGGGCGTGAGCGCCAGTTCGGGCCGCTGCCAGAAGCGCTCGATGCCGCCATGGGCCTCGATGCTCTGGTCGCTGGTCATGACGATGTCGGGCGCGGCCGTGGCCATGGCCTCGGCGGTCATCGGGCGGTAGCCCTCGAAGCCGCCGAGCGCATTGACGCCGCCCGCATAGCCGATCACCGCGTGCGCGGCGGTCTTCTCGCCCGACACCTGCGGGCTCGCGCTGTGCGAGAGCACGAACAGCACGCGCGGCTTGCGGCCCTGGGCGGCCGCCACGCGCTGCTGCACCTGCGCCCATTCGGCATCGAGCCTGGCCTGCAGCGCGCGCGCCTGCGCCTCGCGGGCCGCGGCGCGCCCCACCACCTGGATCTTGCGCTGCACCTCGCCCCAGCTGTGGTCGGCTTGCACGATCTCGACCTTGACGCCGGCCGAGCGCACCTGGTCGAGCACCACCGGCGGACCCGACTCGTTGGTGGCGATCACGGCATCGGGCTTGAGCGACAGCAGCCCCTCGGCCGAGAGCTGCCGCATGTAGCCGACCTTGGGCGTGCCGCGCGCCGCGGCCGGATAGAGGCTGGTGGTGTCGGTGCCGACGAGCTGGCCCTCGGCGCCGAGCAGGTACACCACCTCGGTGATGGCGCCGCTCACGGTGATGAGCCGCGGCAGTTTCTTCGCCTCGGGCGACTGGGCGAACAGGGGCAGCGCGGCGGCGCCGAACGAGGCCGCGGCGGCGAGGCGCAGTGCGTCGCGGCGGCGGACGAGGGAGGGGGAGATGCGTTCTTCGGTCATGGAGAAAAAACGTGGGGCAAGGAGAAAAACGTCCGCGCGATCAGGCGGCCGGTGTCGCCGCGGGCAACCGCGCGAGCCCGCGCACCAGCTTGCGCCAGTCCTCGCGCTCGGGCACGCCGGGCTTGCGCGCGCCGAAGAACATCGCCATCAGTTCGCCCTCGCCGTCGAAGGCCTCGACCGAGGTCACATGGCCGTCGCTGGTGGGCTTCTCGACGATCCACACGCTCGCGATGCGGTCCTCGCGCAGGTGCAGGTTGAAGCCGGGGTCGAGCACGTTGAGCCAGCGCATCGGCGCAGCGTCGCCACGTGCCGGCATCTCCATCGGCTCGACCCGCACCACCGGCCCGGTGTGGATCTGGATGCAGCCGGGGCTGCCCACGAAGACCATGATCGGCGTGCCGCTGAAGGCCGCTTCCTGCAGCAGGTCGCCCACCGCATGCAGCGCTGCGCGCTGCGTGAACTCGCCCTCGGTGAGCCGGAAGCTCTGCTGGCGCTCGGCATCGAACTTCTTGAGCAGGCCGAAGAACTCGTGCGTGTCCTGCATGCCGCGCCAGGCCTCGGCCAGCGCGCCGGCGTCGATGGCGGCGTCGGCGCGCGGCGCGGGCTTGGGCTCGGCCGGCTTGAACGCCACCTGAAGCTCCGGCGCCGCATGCGCATCGATCACCGCCTGCAGTGCGCCACGGTCGGTGGCCTCGCGCACGAAGATCTTGTGCACCGCCAGGCCGTGCGCGTCGAAGAACTGCAGGCTCAGCGAGGACGGCACGCCAGGGTTGGCGGCCGCCTCGTCCACCGCGAAGCCCGCGTGCCAGCGGCTGAAGAACAGCCGCAGGTCGATCGCCTCGCCGAGCGCGAGCCCCATGGCCTCGCCGCCCGAGAGCTTCTCGTAGATGCCGGTCTTCTCGTGCACCGTGGTCTCGTTGCGCGTGAGCGCCAGCAGCGGCCCGCAGGCCTCGAGCGACTGCAGCAGCGCGAGCCACGGCCCGCGCAGCGGCGTGGCGCGCAGGGCCTTGTCGTACGCGCCCGCATGGGCCGCGATCGCGGCGCCCTCGGCCAGCCCCATGGCCGCCGCGGCGTCCTTGTGGCGCATGCCCTTGGCGCGCAGCTCGGCGAAACGGTGGCGGATGTCGTCGGCATTCATCGTTGGTGGTCCTTCCTGGTTTGAATTCGGTGGCTCAGAAGTCGGCCACGAGCGAGACGTTGAAGCTGCGTCCCGGCTGCGTGTAGGCATCGCGGATCAGCGCGGTGGAGGTCAGGCCGCGCACGTCGCTCCACATCCAGTAGCGCTTGTTCGTGAGGTTCGTGATCGAGGCGTTCAGGCGCAGGTCGCGGTTGATGCGCCACTGCGCGCTCAGGTCCAGCGTGGTCGCCGAGGGCGTGAGGAACTGCACGCCGCCGGTGGTGATCTCGGCCCCATCCACGTCGGAGCGCTTCTTGGCCGCATGGTGCACCGCGTCGAGCCGCACCGACCAGGCCGGCGCCTTGTAGGCCAGGCCGAGGTTGATCTTGCGCGGATCGATGGAGTTCAGCGGCCGGTTGTTGCTGCGGTCGCGCCCGCGCGTCTGGCCCCAGGCGAAGGGCACCGAGAAACCCATGCCGTTGTCGGTGAAGTCGAGCTCGCCCTTGACCTCGAAGCCGCTGATGCGCGCGCGGCCGATGTTGACCGACTGGAAGGTGGCCGGGTTCACGCGCGAGCCGAACACGCCGCCGACCTGGCGGTCGTTCTCGATCAGGTCCTTGTAGTTGCCGCTGAAGGCGGCGACGTCGAAGTTCAGCAGGCCGGTGCGCCCGCGCACGCCGAGCTCGACGTTCTGGCTCTTCTCGGGCTTGAGGTTGGGGTTCGGGATCGTGCGGTAGCCCGAGATCGTGTTCTCGAAGAAGTTGTTGACCTGGAACGCGTTCGGCGCCTTGAAGCCCGAGGCGTAGTTGCCGTAGACGCTCCATTGCGGCGTGGCGCGGAACAGCACCCCGAGCTTGGGCGAGACCGCCGAGCCCGAGAGCGAGACCGCCTGTGCGCCGAAGCCGGCCTGATCGGCATCGAGCGAGAAGCGGTCGAAGCGGATGCCGGGCGTGATGCTCCAGCGGTCATGGATGAACTCGTCCTGCACATAGAAGGCCGAGGAGGTTTCGCGCGTGTCGGGGAAGCGCTTGAGCGGGTAGCTCTCGCCGGCAGGCGGCACCAGGCCGGTCTGCAGGTTCTCGACGTTGGTGCGCGCGTAGTCGAAGCCGTAGGTGATCTTCTGGGCCCAGTCACCGGTGCGCACCAGCTTGTCGGCCTGCAGGCCGAACTGCCAGGTGCTCTCGTCGTAGGTGACGTCGCGCGAGCGGTCGGCGGCGCTGAAGCGGTCCTCGAAGATGTACTCGCGCGACTTCGACTTCTGGTAGCTCACCGTGGTCTGCAGGCTGTCGGCCATCACGGAGTTGAGGCGCAGCCGGCCGTCGTAGGTGAAGCGGTCGCGCTGCAGGTCGGTGCGGGCGTTGAGGCCGACCACCGAGGTCGAGGCATAGGGCGGCTTCGCGAGGCCCGACAGCAGGTCGTAGCGGCTGGTCTTCTCGATATGCTCGAAGGTGAAGCCGTGGCGCTGGTCGGCATTCGGCGTGAGGATGACCTTGGCCAGCAGCGCGCCGCTGCGGTCGCGCTGCGGGTTGGGTGTGGTGCGGTCGGCGTTGGGCGCGTTGTAGCTGCCGCGGTTCTCGAGCTCGTGCGAGCGGCCGAGGTTGGCCGAGAGCAGCCACTGCAAGGTCTCGTTAGGCTTGCCCGCGAGCGTGACGCCGGCGCGCCGGCCGTTGTCGTCGCCGCTGTAGCCCAGGCTGGCGCTGCCGCCGAAGCTCTTGCCGTCGCGCAGGAACGAGGACGGATCGCGCGTGATGAAGTTGACCAGGCCCGCGAGGCCGTCGGAGCCGTAGAGCGCCGAGGCCGGGCCCTTGAGGATCTCGATGCGCTCGATCAGGCCGATGTCGAAGTAGTCGCGGCCGAAGGCGTTGGCGCTGAAGACATAGCTGCGCGGTGTGCGGATGCCGTCGGTCAGCAGCAGCACGCGGTTGCCGTCGAGGCCGCGGATGTTGAAGCCGGCATTGTTGTCGCGGCCGGTGTTGCCCTGCGCGAGCCCGAAGCGTGCCGGCGAGCGCTTGACCGAGACGTTCGGCAGGTCGCGCACCGCGTCGCGGATGTCGTTGATCTGCTTGGACTCGAGGGTCTCGCGGTTGAGCACTTCGACGCTGACCGGCAGCGCGTCCTTCTCCTGTTCGGAGCGCGAGCCGCTGACCACGATCTCGCCGAGCGCGGCAACCTGCTGCGGGGGTGGCTGCTGGGCCCAGGCGGGCGTCGCGGCACCGAAGCCGCTGGCGATCAGCCAGGGCAGCAGCGCGCGGCGTGCGCGCACGGGTCGGGAAGAGGAAGAAGAGGAGAACGGGCGCTCGAAGCGCGAGAAACGTGTAGAGGTGGCGGCCACGAAAAAGGTCCGGCAAGCGTTGGAATGGACAACGGCTTGCTGGACCTCGGCGCAGCGGAAGCTGCGCGGCTGACCTGGCTGGCGGCGGGAGGCTCGGTTCCCTTTTCTTGGTGTTCTCGCCGCGGTGCGCGGCGCGCGAGCCTCTGAAAACTATTTTATGAGAATAATTCTCATCTGACCGCCGATGTACCCACTCAAGCTGGGGCTGAAGTACGGATCAGGTGATCGAATGCACCGAGTGCCGCCTTCGCTCCGTCGCCGGCCGCGATGATGATCTGCTTGAACGGCACCGTGGTCGCGTCACCCGCGGCGAACACGCCGGGCACCGAGGTCTGGCCCTTCGCATCCACCACGATCTCGCCGTGCTTCGACAGTTCGATCGTGCCCTTGAGCCAGTCGGTGTTGGGCACCAGGCCGATCTGGATGAACACGCCCTCGAGGTCGACGCGCTTGGCTTCGCCGGTCGCGCGGTCCTTGTAGACCAGGCCGTTGACCTTCTGGTCGCCGGTGATCTCGGTGGTCTGCGCGTTGGTGAACACGTCGACGTTCTTCAGGCTGTGCAGCTTGCGCTGCAGCACGGCGTCGGCGCGCAGTTGCGTGTCGAACTCGATCAGCGTGACATGGCCCACGATACCGGCCAGGTCGATCGCCGCCTCGACGCCCGAGTTGCCGCCGCCGATCACGGCCACGCGCTTGCCCTTGAACAGCGGGCCGTCGCAGTGCGGGCAGTAGGCCACGCCCTTGTTCTTGAACTCGTGCTCGCCGGGCACGTTGATGTTGCGCCAGCGCGCGCCGGTCGAGATGATCACGGACTTGCTCTTGAGCGACGCGCCGCTCTCGAGCTGCACCTCGATCAGGCCCTCGCCCGGAATCAGCGCCTTGGCGCGCTGCAGGTTCATGATGTCGACCTCGTAGTCGCGCACGTGCTCCTCGAGCGCATGGGCGAACTTCGGTCCCTCGGTCTCCTTGATCGAGATGAAGTTCTCGATGCCCATGGTGTCGAGCACTTGGCCGCCGAAACGCTCGGAGGCCACGCCGGTGCGGATGCCCTTTCGCGCGGCATACACGGCCGCCGCGGCGCCCGCGGGGCCGCCACCGACGATCAGCACGTCGAACGGGTCCTTGGCGGCGATCTTCTTGGCTTCGCGCTCGACGCCACTGTTGTCGATCTTCGCGAGGATCTCTTCCAGGCTCATGCGGCCCTGGCCGAACTCGGTGCCGTTGAGGAACACGGTGGGCACGGCCATCACCTGGCGTTCCTTCACTTCTTCCTGGAAGGTGCCGCCCTCGATCATCGTGGTGCGGATGCGCGGGTTCTGCACCGCCATCAGGTTCAGCGCCTGGACCACGTCGGGGCAGTTGTGGCAGGTCAGCGAGACGTAGATCTCGAACTCGAAATCGCCGTCGAGCGCCTTGATCTGGTCGAGCACGGCCTGCTCCACCTTCGGCGGGTAGCCGCCGATCTGCAGCAGCGCGAGGATCAGCGAGGTGAATTCATGGCCCATCGGCAGGCCGGCGAAACGCGGGCCGTGGTTTTCGCTCGGGCGGTTGACCGAGAACGAGGGCTTGCGGTGGTTGTCGTCGCGGCTTTCGCTCAGGCGGACCAGCGGCGAGGCTTCCGCCACGTCCTTCAGCAGCGACAGCACTTCGTCCGAGGCCTTGCTGTCGTCGAGCGAGGCGACGATCTCGATCGGCTGCGTGGCGCGGTCGAGGTAACTCTTCAATTGGGCTTTGGTGCTGGCGTCGAGCATGAGGAACTCTCTTTCGATAACTGGAAACTATCAACTGGGGACAAGAAAGCCCGGGGGCCTCGTGAGCGCCCGGGCTTTCGCGCGGAGCGCCTTAGATCTTGCCGACGAGGTCGAACGACGGGGCGATGGTCTTGTCGCCTTCATTCCACTTGGCCGGGCAGACTTCGTTCGGGTGGGCGGCGGTGTAGACGGCTGCCTTGAGCTTGCGCAGGGTTTCCTTGACGTCGCGGGCGATCTCGTTGGAGTGCACTTCGGCGGTCTTGATGATGCCTTCGGGGTTGATCACGAAGGTGCCGCGCAGTGCCAGGCCTTCTTCGGGGATGTGCACGCCGAAATTGTTGGTCAGCGTGTGGGTCGGGTCGCCCACCAGCGGGAACTTGGCCTTGCCGACGGCCGGCGACGTGTCGTGCCAGACCTTGTGCGAGAAGTGCGTGTCGGTGGTCACGATGTAGACCTCGGCACCCAGCTTCTGGAATTCGGGGTAGTTGTCGGCCGCGTCTTCGACTTCGGTCGGGCAGTTGAAGGTGAAAGCCGCCGGCATGAAGATCAGCACGGACCACTTGCCC
Organism: Variovorax sp. PDC80; assembly: GCF_900115375.1. NCBI lineage: Bacteria > Pseudomonadati > Pseudomonadota > Betaproteobacteria > Burkholderiales > Comamonadaceae > Variovorax > Variovorax sp. PDC80. Next base: position 419,428 of record NZ_FOWG01000003.1, read on the forward strand.
TTGAGCGTCTCGTCGGACACATCGATGAACTTGCCGTTGAGGTAGGCCTGGGTCTTGAAGGGCAGGACTTGGGTGTTGATCAGGGACATTGCTGGTTTCCTTGGTGGTGATGAAAGAAGCGAACCATGAGTATAGCTACCAAATGGCATCTTTCAATAGTTCATAGCTATTAAATGCATTGCAGCCCCCTATGTCTTGCGATGGGCGGGCCGCATACCTGGCGGCATGGCTCGCCCTCCGGATACGAACGTGTATCAGCATCAAACGCATGCAGAGCGCGAATGCATGGCTTTGCTTGCGCCACCCTCCTTCGCGCTCCGACAATCGCGGCCTTTACTGCTTTCATAACAAGGAAAAACACCATGAAGGGCGATCCCAAGGTCATCGAGCATCTGCAGGCGCAGCTCAAGAACGAGCTGACTGCGATCAACCAGTACTTCCTTCACTACCGCATGCTCAAGCATTGGGGCCTCGACAAGCTGGCCAAGAAGGAATACGAAGAATCGATCGGCGAGATGAAGCATGCCGACAAGCTGATGGACCGCATCTTCATGCTCGACGGCCTGCCGAACCTGCAGGACCTCGGCAAGCTGAACATCGGCGAAGACGTGCCCGAACTGCTGCGCTGCGACCTCGGGGCCGAGACCGGCGCGCAGGCCACGATCAAGGACGGCATCGCGCATTGCGAATCGGTGCGCGACTACGTCTCGCGCGACTTGCTGCAGGAAATCCTCGACGACACCGAGGAGCACATCGACTTCCTCGAAACCCAGATCGACCTGATCGACCGCGTCGGCCTGCAGAACTACCTGCAATCGCAGATGGGCGAACTCGAGTAAGCCTCGCCCTCGCGCGCCACACGGCACGCCACGAACAACTGCGGGACTTCGGTCCCGCTTTTTTTGGCCCGGCGTTTTCGCTTTACCAAACTTCACATGCTATTCAATCGATAGCATAAGACAAAGGATTTACCTTCGATCCCGCCGGATCGACCGCCTCGGCAAGGGTCGGGCCCGATTGCCAAACGAAATCAATTCTCATTTGCGAGCCTAAAATGCCGGCCGCCAATGAATGCCGCCCCGACCGACAACCGCCGCCGTGCCTACTGGCTCAAGACCCTGCACGAATGGCACTGGGTCAGCTCCGCCATCTGCCTGATCGGCATGGTGCTGTTCAGCGTCACCGGCTTCACGCTCAACCACGCGGGCCAGATCGAGGGCAAGCCGCAGGTCACGCGGCTGCACGCGACCATCGACGAGGCGCTGCGCACCCGCCTCGAAGCGACCATGGCCGAGGTCAAGTCGAACACCGCGCTCAAGGGCAAGGCCGCGCTGCCCGCCGAACTCCAGGCCTGGGTGCGCCAGCGCTGGGACATCGACACCGCCGGCCGCGAGGCCGAATGGTCGGACGACGAGATCTACCTGTCACTGCCCCGCCCCGGCGGCGACGCCTGGCTGCGCCTCAGCCTGGCCGACGGCGAGGCCGAATACGAGCGCACCGACCGCGGCTGGCTCTCCTACTTCAACGACCTGCACAAGGGCCGCAACACCGGCACCGCCTGGAGCTGGTTCATCGACATCTTCGCGGGTGCCGCGCTGGTCTTCTCGATCACCGGCCTGTTCATCCTCAAGATGCATGCGGGCAACCGCCCCTTCACCTGGCCGATGGTGGGCATGGGGCTGGTGGTGCCGGTGCTGCTCGCGCTGCTTTTCATCCACTGACTTTGGTTTCGTCCGTTTCGTGAAAGAGGTTCCTCTCGTGCACATCCGCTACTCGCTCGCACCGCTCGCCATGTCGGCGCTCTTCGCCGCCCCGGCCTTCTCGGCCAGCCTCGGCGTCAACATCGAGGTGCCGCGCCTCAACGTGTCGGAGTACCACCGTCCCTACATCGCGACCTGGATCGAGCGCGCCGACAACACCGTGGCGGGCACGCTGGCGGTCTGGTACGACGTGCGCACCAAGACCAACAACCCCGAGGGCGAAGGCACCAAGTGGCTCAAGGACATGCGTCAGTGGTGGCGCCGCGGCGGCCGCGACCTGTCGGTGCCGATCGACGGCGTGACCGGCGCGACCAAGCCCGCGGGCAAGCACCAGCTGAACTTCAGCGACGGCAGCGCGCCGATGCCGCAACTGGCGCCGGGCAGCTACAAGCTGGTGGTGGAAGCCGCGCGCGAAGTCGGCGGCCGCGAGGTCGTGAGCATCCCGTTCCAGTGGCCGCCGACCAGCGCCTCGCAGCCGAGCGCTTCGGGCAAGGAAGAACTGGGCGAGATCAAGCTCGAGCTCAAGCCCTGACCGCCGCACCGCCCCGCACCTTCGCCGCCCACCTTCAAGGAATCGCCATGAACACCCTCCGCCTGCGCGCCGCCGCCATTGCCGCCGCCTTCGTCGCCATCGCCCCGCTGTCCCACGCGCACAACGCCTGGCTGCTGCCCTCGGGCACCGTGTTCTCGAAGGCCGACACGGTCAGCGTCGATGCCGCGGTGTCGAACGACCTGTTCGTCGCCAACCATGCGCCGCTGCGCCTCGAGGGCCTGCAGATCACCGCGCCCGACGGCAGCGCCATCAAGCCCGAGAGCGAAGCCAAGCTCAAGCAGCGCAACGTGTTCGACGTGCCGGTCGCGCAGCCCGGCACCTACCGCATCGCCGTGATCAACGGCGGCGCCTTCGCGAGCTGGAAGGACAAGGCCACCGGCCAGAACAAGCGCGCACGCGGCACGCCCGAGACCATCGCCAAGGAGATTCCGGCCGACGCGCAGGACGTGACCATCACCCAGTCGGCGGGCCGCATCGAGACCTTCGTCACCGTCGGCAAGCCCTCGGCGCTGAAGCCGATCGGCCAGGGCCTGGAGCTGATCGCCAGCGGCAGCCCGACCGACCTCGTGAAGGGCGAGAAGGCCAGCTTCACGCTGCAGCTCGACGGCCAGCCCGCCAAGGACCTCGAAGTGACGGTGACCGCGGGCAACACGCAGTACCGCGACAAGCTCGAGGAGTTCAAGGTCAAGACCGACGACAAAGGCCAGTTCAGCGTGACCTGGCCGAGCGCCGGCATGTACTGGCTCGACGTGTCCACGCGCGACAACAAGACCACCGTGCCGAACGCCAAGGAGCGCCGCCTGAGCTACGCGGCCACGCTCGAAGTGATGCCCTGACCCCGAGCGACGTTTCGCGCACCGCCTTGGGCATTTCGTTCGCCTCCCGCAGTTCCTGGCACGGCGGCTACGCCAACGCGGCGGTGCCGCGCCTCGCCGATCCGGCCCGCCTGCACCAGCTGGCCGGCCGGACCATGGGCACGACCTGGTCGCTGCGCTTCGACAACCCGGCCATGCGGCCGCTCGCCGCGGTGCGGGAGGCGGTCGAGTCGGCATTGGCGCGCGTGATCGCACAGATGAGCCACTGGGAGGCCGACGCCGAGATCTCGCGCTTCAACCGCGCGCCGGCGGGCACGCGGCACACGCTGTCGGCCGAGTTCGCGCGCGTGATGGCCTGCGCGCTGCAATGGGCCGAGGACAGCGGCGGCGCGATCGATCCGACGGTTGGCGCGCTGGTCGCCAGTTGGGGTTTCGGCCCCGATGCAAACGATGGCCCCATCGACACGGACGCCCTTGAAGCGGCACGCGAGCGCACGGGCTGGCGAAAGCTCGCCTTCGACATGGCCGATGACGCAACGGCCACGCTGATCCAACCCGGCGGCTTCGCGCTCGATCTGTCGGGCGTCGCCAAGGGCTTCGCAGTCGATCACGGCGTCGAGGCCTTGCGCGCGCTCGGCCTCGAGGATTTCCTGTTCGAGATCGGCGGCGAACTGCGCGGCGTGGGCCGCCGTCCCGGCGGACAGCCATGGCGCGTGCAGGTCGACGGCGAACTGCCCGCGCCGGTGCACGTGGCGCTCGACGGCCTCGCGATCGCCACCTCGGGCGACCGCTGGCACCAGCGCGAGCACGCAGGCCGCCGCTGGTCGCACACCATCGATCCGCGCAGCGGCGAACCCGTGCCCGCCGGGCTCGCGAGCGTCACGGTGCTGCATGCGCAGTGCATGCACGCCGACGCGCTCGCCACGGTGCTGACGGTGCTCGGGCCCGAGGAAGGCTTCGCCTTCGCCGAGGCGCGTGGCATCGCGGCGCTGTTCGTCGCGCATGCGGCGGACGGCGACGGACCGCCGAGCCTGCGCGCGACCCCGGCCTGGGCCGAACGGACCGCCTCCGCATGAACGACACGCTGCTGCGCGCGCTGGCCGCGGGCTCCACCGTGGCCGCCTACGGCGCGATGTGCCTGGCGATCTACACGCGCGAACGCCGCGCCGTCGCGGCCACCGCGCGCGCCGCGCAGGCACTGGCGGGCGACGGCACAACGCCTTCGACGCTGGTGCTGTTCGCCAGCCAGACCGGCCAGGCCGAGGCCATCGCCTGGCAGACCGCGCGCCGCCTGCGTGCGGCCGGCACGCCGGTGCGCGTGATGGAACTCAATGCGCTCGACGCCGCCACCCTGCGCGACGCGCGGCAGGCGCTGTTCGTGGCCAGCACCTATGGCGAAGGCGATGCGCCCGACGGCGCCAGCCTGTTCGCCGAAAAGGCGATGGCCGAGCAGCCCGATCTGTCCGCGCTGCGCTATGCGGTGCTGGCCCTGGGCGACCGCCAGTACGCGAACTTCTGCGGGTTCGGGCGCCAGCTCGACGACTGGCTGAGCGGCCGGGGCGCAACACCGTCCTTCGCGCGCGTCGAGGTCGACAACGGCGACCCCGAAGCGCTGGCCACATGGCATGCCCAGTGGGGAGATGCCGAGGTCGCGCACGACGAGGAAGACAGCAGCGCCTTCGCTCCGTGGCGTCTCGTGCATCGCAGCTTGCTCAATCCCGGCAGCGCGGGCGCACCGGTCTTCCTGCTCGGCCTGGTACCGCAGGCCGGCACGATGCCGGCCTGGGACTCGGGCGACCTGGTGCAGATGGCGGTCGCGAGCGATCCCACGCGACCGCGCGACTACTCGATCGCCTCGCTGTCCGCCGACGGCGAACTGCAGCTGCTGGTGCGGCAGGAGCAGCACCCCGACGGCACGCTGGGCATGGCCTCGGGCCATCTGACCTCGACGCTGGCCATCGGCGACACGGTGACGCTGCGCCTGCGCGCGCACCGCGGCTTCCGTCTCGAGGGCAATGCTTCGCGCCCGCTGATCCTGATCGGCAACGGCACTGGCCTCGCCGGCCTGCGCGCCCATCTGCGCGCGCGCGTCGCGGCGGGCCGGCACGAGAACTGGCTGGTGTTCGGCGAACGCCACGCGGCGCACGACTTCCTCTGCCGCGACGAGATCGAGGCCTGGCAGCGCGAAGGCGCGCTGGCGGCGCTCGACATGGTGTTCTCGCGCGACCAGGCCGAACGGCTCTACGTGCAGCACCGGCTGCTGCAGCGCGCCGATGCGCTGCGCGAATGGCTCGCGCGCGGCGCGGCGGTGTACGTGTGCGGCAGCCTGCAAGGGATGGCCGCGGGCGTGGATGCCGCGCTGCGGCAGGTGGCCGGCGAAACGCTGTGGGCCGAGCTGGTCGGCTCGGGGCGCTACAGGCGCGACGTGTACTGAGCCACGCGAGGCCCACCAGCCTCCGTGGAGGCCTGACAGCAGGCCTACCAGCGACTCCGCGCTGTCAACAATTCCCCCAGAATTAGAGTTGCTTCAGTGCAACAAAGTATCTACTTTACAAAGCGCCTGCCGGCAAAAGTACTAAGCCCCGTATTGATAAACATTATCATTTGACACGGTTTTTACCTTTGCCCTCCCGCAGGTCCACTCACCCAGCCAGCCCCCGGTGCCTCCTCGGCACGCGCGCAGGGCATCGCCAGTCGAGTTCTCAGGGCCGTTTTTTCCTTCTTCGAGAACCTTCATGGCCAACTCCTATATCAAGAGCCGGAAGCACGCTGTCGCGCGCGCCGTTCCCCAGGTCTCGGGCGCCGCAGCCGCCACGCTGATCGCCCTCTCCGCCCCCGCCATCGCCCAGCAGCAGCCCTCGCGCGTGCTGCCCGAGATCCGCGTCGAAGGCTCGGTCGCCGCCGACTTCAAGGCCGATACCTCGGCCAATCCCAAGTTCACGGCACCGCTGGTGAACACGCCGCAGACCGTGCAGGTGATCAAGGAACAGGTGCTGCGCGACCAGGGCGCCACCACGCTGACCGAAGCGCTGCGCAACACCCCCGGCGTGGGCACCTTCTTCCTCGGGGAGAACGGCAACACCAACACGGGCGACGCGGTGTTCATGCGCGGCTTCGACAGCTCGAGCGCGATCTTCGTCGACGGCATCCGCGACGTCGGCTCGATCTCGCGCGACACCTTCAACATCGACCAGGTCGAAGTCGTGAAGGGCCCCTCGGGCACCGACGTGGGCCGCACCTCGCCCACCGGCTACATCAACCTCGTGACCAAGAAGCCCAAGCTCGACGACAGCTTCACGGGCTCGCTGGGCTTCGGCAGCGCCGACTTCAAGCGCGGCAGCATCGACTGGAACAAATCGCTGAGCGGCGAGAACGGCATCGGTGCGGCCTTCCGCCTGAACGCCGTGGCCGAGGACGCCGGCGTGGCCGGCCGCGATTTCGTGAAGAACAAGCGTTGGGCGATCGCGCCCTCGCTGGCCCTGGGCCTGAACAGCCCGACGCGCTTCTACTTCGATCTGGTGCACGTCAAGCAGAACAACATCCCCGACGGCGGCGTGCCCACCATCGGCCTGCCGGGCTACTCGACGCCCGATCCGAAGCGCGGCTACCTGAGCTACGCCGCGCCGGTGCGCTCGAAGAACTTCTACGGCACCAGCGCGGACTTCGACAACGTCACGACCGACATGTTCACCGCGCGCGTCGAGCACGACCTGACGCCGGACATCACGATCCGCAACACGACGCGCTATGCCAAGACGCAGCAGGACTACCTGCTGACCTCCTTCATGGGCAGCACGGCCAACCTGCTGACGCCAAATCAGTTCCTCCCCCTCGGCTGGACCGTGGCGCGCAGCTCGCCCACCAATAAGGACCAGGAAAACACGATCTTCACGAACCAGACGAACGTGAGCGCGAAGTTCAACACCGGCAGCGTGGGCCACACGCTCAATGCCGGCGTCGAGCTGATCCGCGAGAAGCAGGACTCGAACGGCTACTACGGCCAGAACGTCAAGGTCTTCAACGTGCCCGGCTTCACCAACAGCGGCGCCTGGCCGGCGGCCAACGTCTACGCACCGAACCCCTACGTGTTCGGCGGCTACAACCGCATCCAGAACGGCACCACCACCTCGGGCGAAACCACCACCGTCGGCGCCTATGTGTTCGACACGGTCAAGTTCAACGAGCAGTGGATGCTGACCGGCGGCCTGCGCTACGACCACTACTCGACCAAGTTCGACTCGACGGCACTGAACGCCACCACCGGCGCACTGACCCCGACCAACCTCAAGCTGTCGGACAGCCTGTGGTCGGGCAAGATCGGCCTGGTCTACAAGCCGACCGAGAACGGCAGCCTCTATGCGGCCTACGGCACGGCGGCACAGCCCCCCGGCGGCGCCAACTTCCAGCTCGCAGCAGGCGGCACCGGCAACAGCGCCGCGCGCACCGACTTCCTGCCGCAGAAGGCCAAGACCTACGAACTCGGCACCAAGTGGGACGTGCTCAACAAGCACGTGGCGCTGACGGCCGCGCTCTACCGCACCGACGTCAGCAACGAAGTGGTGCAGGACGCGATCTCGCAGCAGTACTACCAGACCGGCAAGAAGCGCGTGCAGGGCATCGAACTCGGCGTGTCGGGTGCGATCACCGACAACTGGGGCGTGACCACCGGCTTCACGACGATGAACACCCGCGTGCTCAGCGGCCCCTCGGTGCTGGCCGACGGCTCGACCTCGCTGGCCTACACCCCGAAGCGCGCCTTCACGCTGTGGACCACCTACCAGCTTCCGTTCGGCCTGACGATCGGCGGCGGCGCGCGCTACAACGGCAAGCTGTACCGCGGCACCGACGGCGCGGTCGGCACGCCGGCCTACGTCGAGTCGTACTGGGTGGTCGACGCCATGGCGTCCTACCGGATCAACAAGAACGTCGATCTGCAGCTGAACGTCTACAACCTGTTCGACAAGGACTACGTGGCGGCCATCAACAAGTCGGGCTACCGCTACACGCCGGGCACGCCGCGCTCGTTCAAGGTCACCGCGAACTTCGCGTTCTGATCGTTCGCCACGGCGCGCCACCGGCCAGGGCCGGGGCGCCGCGGTGCGACACTCGAGCCCCGGCCCGCGCCGGGGCTTTTTTCCTTCCGGAGTTCCCGAAGATGATGCTGCATGTGCCCGAAGTGCTGAGCCCGGACCAGGTGCGCAGGATGCGCGCCACGCTCGATGCCACCCAGTGGGTCGACGGGCGCGAGACCGTCGGCGACCAGGGCGCGCAGGTCAAGCGCAACCGGCAGCTGTCCGAGCATTCGCCGGTCGGACGCGAGCTCGCCAAGACCGTGCTGGCCGCGCTGGCGCGCAATCCGCTGTTCTTTTCGGCCGCCCTGCCCGCGCGCTTCGTGCCGCCGCTGTTCAACCGCTACGAGGGCGGCGAGCACTACGGCCTGCACGTCGATGGCGCGGTGCGCGCCGTGCCCGGCAGCGAGCAGCCGCTGCGCACTGACCTGTCGTGCACCCTGTTTCTCTGCGACCCCGACGATTACGACGGCGGCGAGCTCGAGGTGGTCGACACCTACGGCTCGCACGAGGTCAAGCTGCCGGCCGGCGATCTGATCCTGTATCCGTCGAGCAGCCTGCACCGGGTGCACCCGGTGACCCGGGGCGCGCGCGTGTGCGCCTTCTTCTGGGCCCAGAGCATGGTGCGCAACGACCAGCAGCGCGCAATGCTGTTCGAACTCGACCAGAACATCCAGAAACTGCGCGCCCGGCTGGGCGAATCCCAGGAAACCGTGGCCCTGACCGGCCACTATCACAACCTGCTTCGGCTCTGGTCGGAGATATAGCCGGACCACCCCTCATAGCGAATAGCTGTCGCGCCGGGCGCTGACGAATACGATAGTTATTGCAAATGCGAGGGATTCTTATTTATAATCGCTACATCCAACAGCCAGCCAAACTGCCGCTTTCACAGCCATGATCGTTTGCATTTGCCGCCGAGTCTCCGACCGCGAAATCGCACGCCATGTGCGCGCGGGGATGACCTTCGACGAAGTGCAATTCGAACTCGGCGTGGCCACCCAGTGTGGCCAATGTGAAGGATGTGCGCGCGATATCGTCGCGCAGTGCAGCGCTTCGCACCCGGTCGCGGCCCTGCACTGCGAATCGGAACCGAAGTCGATCCAGCTTGCCAACTCCATCAAGGAAAGCAAAGCATGGAACTCGTCTCTGCACTCGGCGGCAGCCTGATCCTGGTGGCGGGCTCCGTCTGGTGGATCCTTCGTAAATAGAAGTAGACGTCGTCGTAGCGGTTTTGCTGCAATCGGGGCACGTACCCACGTGCTCGCACTCGAATGGTTGATCGTGTCTGACCGCTTTGCCCCCCCTCCCTCCGTTTTCGGCCTCTCGCGCAACGCTGCCATCGCCGGCGGCGTGATCGTCTTCCACGCCGCCGCGCTCTGGGCGCTGCAGAGCGGCCTGCTCCGCCGGGCCGCCGAAGTGGTGATCCCGGTCGAGATCATGAGCCAGTTCGTCGAGCCGCCGAAGCCCACGCCTCCGCCGCCGCCTCCCCCACCGCCGCCGCCCCAGCCGCGCGTGAAGGCGCCGCCGCCGCCCCGGCCGCAAGCCATCCGCGAGCCCAAGCCCACGCCGGCGCCGCAAGCCCCCGTGGGCGATCCGGAACCACCGCCGCCGGCCCCGACACCGCCCTCGCCGCCGCCCGCGCCTCCCGCGCCGCCGGCTCCTCCGCCGGCACCGCCCGCACCGCCCAAGGTGGTCGAAGTGACGGCCGCGCAGGCACAGTGGCTGCGTCCTCCGGCCCCGGTCTATCCGCAGTTGAGTTCGCGGCTCGGAGAGGCCGGCACGGTGACCATTGCCGTGTACTTCAACCGCAGCGGCCTCGTGCGCCGTGCCGAAATCCTCAAGTCCAGCGGCTACGACCGCCTCGACCGCGCGGCCCGCGATGCGGTGCTGAAGTCGTCCGTGACCGTGAGCAACTATCCGAACGCGAGCGACGAGACCCTCTTCATGCTGCCCGCGCCCATCGTTTTCAACCAACCTAAGTAACTGAGACCCCTATGGATTCCCAATTTGGCTTGATGAATGTCTGGCACCAAGGCGACTTCGTCACCAAGGCCGTCGCGGTGCTGTTGATCGCCATGTCGCTCGCGTCGTGGATCGTGATCATCGTCAAGGCGCTCGACGTCATCCGCTACAAGCGTCTCGCCAAGCAGTCGCAGGACTTCTGGCACAGCGAGGATTTCGCCACCGCGCTCAACAAGCTCGGCAAGGACGACAGCAACCCCTTCCGCGCCCTGGCGCTCGAGGGCCGCGAAGCCGCCGCGCATCACCGCAACACCAAGGCGCACCTGCATGACGCGCTCGACGTCAGCGACTGGATCACGCGTTCGCTGCGCAACGGCATCGACGCCTTCACCGCGCGCCTGCAGACCGGCCTGGCTGTGCTGGCGTCGGTCGGTTCGACCGCGCCCTTCATCGGCCTGTTCGGTACCGTCTGGGGCATCTACCACGCGCTGATGAGCATCGGCTCGGCCGGCCAGGCCACGATCGACAAGGTCGCGGGCCCGATCGGCGAAGCGCTGATCATGACGGCCCTGGGCCTCGCGGTCGCCATTCCCGCCGTGCTTGGCTACAACGCCCTGGTGCGCGGCAACAAGTTCGTGCTGACCAAGCTCAACGCCTTCGCGCACGACCTGCACGCCTACTTCGTGACCGGTGCCCGCGTCCAGAGCGGCGCCGAATCGATCGTGGTTCCGCTCAAGAAGGGCTGAACATCATGGCTTTCGGAACCCAAGACGAACCCGATGAGGTGATGAACGAGATCAACATGACGCCGCTGGTCGACGTCATGCTGGTGCTCCTGATCATCTTCATCATCACCGTGCCGGTGATGAAACACGCGGTGAACATCGACCTGCCGCGCGCCACCAGCGAACCCGAGCAGCCGAAGCCCGAGAACATCCTGTTCAGCGTGACGGCCGAGGGCGACTACTACTGGAACGACCAGAAGATCTCCGACAGCGAGCTGCCAACCCGCCTCGCCGCCGAGGCCGCCAAGGAGCCGCAGCCCGAGCTGCACATCCGCGGCGACAAGGCGGTGCGCTACGAACGCGTGGCCAAGGCGATGTCGGAGGCGCGCGAAGCCGGCGTGCGCAAGATCGGTTTCATCACCGAACCCGACGCGAAATAACTGCCCCGCGGGTCACAAAATTTTTCATCGCAGCGATTGACTTCTTGTTGAGAATTATTATCATTCAATCATCGCTTCGATAAGAGGAATTCGAGATGCCAGCCACCACCAACGCCTTTGCTGTTCTGAGCCACCCTTCGCTCGATCAATCGGGCGGCGGTCACGCCACCATCCAGGCTCAACGACCGGTTCCGATGGTCGAGAGCACCGAACTGCTCAAGGGCAGCAAGACCGTCGGCATCATGCACAACGGCTCGCTGTACCGCCTGCAGGCCACCAAACTGGGCAAGCTGATCCTGACCAAGTAGGTCCCGGTCAGCCGCCCCTCGCGCAAGTTTCATCGTGGGGCGACTCCAGGAGATTCATTTCTCCGAAGGGTCGTTTTTTGCTAGCCAACGGTTCGCCGACTAGCCAAGCTTTTTTTCACGCTGAACGTCCAATCAAAAACGCCGACTCTCGAGTCGGCGTTTTCGTTCGTGCAGGCGCCGAGGCGCCCGCGCGGCAGCTCAGAGACCGAGAGCCGCGATGCCGGCCTTGGCGACCTGCGCATCCTCGTTCGACTTCACGCCGCTGACGCCCACGGCACCGATCACGTGGCCGTCCTTCACGATCGGCACGCCGCCTTCGAGCAGGCCGTGCACCAGCGGTGCCGTCAGGAAAGCGGTGCGGCCGCCGTTGATGATGTCCTCGTAGACCTTGCTCTCGCGGCGGCCCAGGGCGGCCGTGTGGGCCTTGGCCGGTGCGATGTGCGAGGACAGCGCGGCCGCGCCGTCGAGGCGCTGCAGCCACAGCAGGTTGCCCGCGTCGTCTGCGATGGCGATCGTCACGGCCCAGTTGTTCTTGAGCGCCTCGGCTTCGGCGGCGGCGGCGATCAGCTTGACATCGGCGAGTTCAAGGAATGATTTGGTTTGCATGATGGTGATCAAAGTCTTGTTGCGTCGAACCCCAGAGCATACCGGCCCGCCGTGCGGCCTCCCCCCTGTCGGACGGCGCGCCGTCTAAGGAACACCCCCCATACGGTCTTTGCGGGCCGCGCTCTTGCAGACTTCTAGAATGCGCCCAACTGCTACGGCAGCAACCACAGGAGCTTCGGCCATGAACGACCGCGTTACAACCCTCGACACTTCCACCGGCTACGGTCAGGTGCTGCCGCAGGCTGACCGCCAACGCGTGCTGCGCAACACCTACTGGCTGCTGGCGCTGAGCCTTCTTCCCACCGTGCTGGGCGCCTGGCTGGGCGTGCAGACCGGCATCACCCGTTCGCTGACCGGCGGCCTCGGACTCATCGTCTTCCTCGGCGGTGCCTTCGGCTTCATGTTCGCGATCGAGAAGACCAAGAACTCGGCCGCCGGCGTGCCGGTGCTGCTGGCCTTCACCTTCTTCATGGGCCTGATGCTCTCGCGCCTGATCTCGATGGTGCTGGGCTTCAAGAACGGTCCCGAACTGATCATGACGGCCTTCGGCGGCACCGCCGGCGTGTTCTTCGTGATGGCCTCGCTGGCCACCGTGATCAAGCGCGACCTGTCGGGCATGGGCAAGTGGCTCTTCGTCGGCGCGATGGTGCTGATGGTCGGCGCGGTCATCAACGTGTTCGTCGGCTCGACCGCCGGCATGTTCGCGATCTCGGTCGCCGCCATCGGCATCTTCTCGGCCTACATGCTCTATGACCTGAAGCAGATCATCGACGGCGGCGAAACCAACTACATCAGCGCGACCCTCGCCCTGTACCTCGACCTGTTCAACGTGTTCCAGAGCCTGCTGGCGCTGCTGGGCCTCGCGGGCGGCGAACGCGACTGACGCTTCCTCTTTCGATGGCCTCGCAGGCTATCGATCGGTGAAAAAAGAAAGGGCCCTTCGGGGCCCTTTCTCATTGCGACGTCAGGCCCGTCTCATTCGCGTTCGAACACCGCGATCGACTCCACATGCGCCGTGTGCGGGAACATGTTCACCACGCCCGCGTGCGTGCAGCGATAGCCGGCCTGATGCACCAGCAAGCCGGCATCGCGCGCCAGCGTCGACGGATTGCAGCTCACATAGACGATGCGCTTCGGCGGCGTCCAGCCGCCCGTGCGCAGCTCGGGCTGCTGGTGCAGGTCCGCCATCGCCTTGGCCAGCGCGAAGGCGCCCTCGCGCGGCGGGTCGACCAGCCACTTGTCGGCCTGCCCGTCGGCGACCAGCATCTCGGGCGTCATCTCGAACAGGTTGCGCGCCACGAACGACGCTGGCGACAGCGCGCGCCGCGCGGGGGTCGCGGGCTGGTTCTTCCGGAAGTTCTCGGTGGCCCGCGCCACCAGCGTGTCGCTGCCCTCGATGCCCAGCACCTCGCGCGCGCGGCTCGCCAGCGGTAGCGTGAAGTTGCCGAGGCCGCAGAACCAGTCGATCACGCGCTCGTCGGACTGCACGTCGAGCAGGCGCAGCGCCTTGCCCACGAGCGCGCGGTTGATGTGCGGATTGACCTGCGTGAAGTCGGTGGGCCGGAACGGCATCGTCACGCCGAACTCGGGCAGCCCGTAGGCCAGCGGCGTGCCGCCCTCCTCCAGCAGCCGCACGGTGTCGGGCCCCTTGGGCTGCAGCCACCATTGCACCTGCTCGTTCTTCGCGGCGAAAGCCTTGAGGCGACCGATGTCGGCGCCCGACAGCGGCTCGAGATGCCGCAGCACCAGCGCGATGGTGCCGAGCGCCTGGGTGCCCGGCGCATCGCCACAGGCCAGTTCGATCTGCGGGCAGGTGTCGCGCGCGTCGAGCGAGGCGATCAGCGCGCGCAGTGGCATCAGCATCTGGCTGACCTGCTTGGGCAGCACGGGACAGACCTGCATGTCGGCCAGGTAGCGGCTCTTGCGCTCGTGAAAGCCGATCAGCACCGTGCCCTTCTTGACCACGTGGCGCACCGACAGGCGCGCGCGGTAGCGGTAGTGCCAGGCCGGGCCCTCGAGCGGACGCAGCAGGTTCTCGGGGCGGACCTTGCCGAGGTGCCAGAGGTTGTCCTCGAGCGCGCGCTGCTTCACCGCCACCTGCGCCGCGGCGTCGAGGTGCTGCATCTTGCAGCCGCCGCAGGCGCCCGTGTGCAGGCCGAAGTGCGGGCAGCCGGGCCGCACGCGCTGCGAGGACTCGCGCCGGATCTGCGTGACCGTGCCCTGCTCCCAGTTGTTCTTGCGGCGATGCACGTTGAGCTGCACCTCTTCGAAGGGCAGCGCACCTTCGATGAACACGACCATGCCGTCGGCCTTGTGCGCCACGCCCTGCGCATCGAGGTCCAGCGATTCCACGTGCAGCCATTCGCCGCCGGCGTTCGTGGGGGTGTCCGTGGGGGATTTATCTTTCTTGATGGATTCCGTCATGCCCCGATTGTCTCAGCGTGGGAAGAGGCCCTCGCGCGGAACCCGGCGGAGCTAGAACAGGGCGTCCCGCCCCACGCCCGAACGCGCGAGCTGGCGCCGCATCTTCGCGAGCGCCTCGTTCTGGATCTGGCGCACGCGCTCGCGCGTCAGGCCCAGCCGCACGCTCAGCACCTCGAGCGTCTCGGGCTCGCGGTCGTGCAGGCCGTAGCGGCCTTCGAGCACCTCGCGCTCGCGCGCATCGAGCGCGGCCACCCAGCCGTCGAGCAGGCGTTCGACCTCGTGCGCCTGGGTCGCGCCCGTGGGATCGCTCTCCTCGCTGTCCGCCGCGACCGAATCGGACAGCGCGTAGCTCTCTTCGCCATGCGACTCGCCCGCGTCGAGCGAGCGCGGCGCCTCGGCCAGCGCCAGCAGGTCGGCCACCGACTGCACGTCCGAGCCCAGCAGCGCCGCCACGTCTTCCACGCGCACCCCGTCGGGCCGGCGCGCGAGGAACTCGGGATCGCCCTCGAGCGTGCGGCGCGCGCGCAGCACTTGCTGCAGTTCGCGCACGATGTGCACCGGCAGGCGGATCGTGCGGGACTGGGTCATCAGCGCGCGCTCGACCGACTGGCGTATCCACCAGGTCGCATAGGTCGAGAAGCGGAAGCCGCGCTCGGGCTCGAACTTGGTGATCGCATGCATCAGGCCAAGGTTGCCCTCCTCGATGAGGTCGGAGAACGGCACGCCGCGGTTGAGGTAGGCCTTGGCGATGTTGACCACGAGCCGCAGGTTGTGCTCGATCATGGACTGGCGCGCCGCGAAGTCGCCGGCCCGCGCGGCGCAGGCAGCCGCGTATTCCTGCTCGGGGGTGAAAAGCTCGGTGCGCCGGATGCGGCGCAGGTAGACGGTGAGCGCGTCGGCCGTGTCGTCGCCGGTGCGCGCGAGCGCTTCGGCGTTCGGCTCGGGCGCGATCAGGCCATCGGGTGACGAGACAGGCGGTGAGGCCTCACCGCCGGATACCGCTTCGGCCGTGCTGCCCGCCGACCGGCGCACGGGCAGCGTGCGACGGGGGCGGGAACCGGCCATGGCATCACCGGTTCGGGAGGTAGCGCGCCGGATCGACCGGCTTGCCCTGGCGACGGATCTCGAAGTGCAGCTTCACGCGATCGGCATCGCTGCTGCCCATCTCGGCGATCTTCTGGCCCTTCTGGACCGACTGGTCTTCCTTCACGAGCAGCGTCTGGTTGTGCGCGTAGGCCGTGAGGTAAGTGTTGTTGTGCTTCAGGATGATCAGGTTGCCGTAGCCGCGCAGGCCCGCACCCGCATAGACCACGCGACCGTCGGCGGCGGCCAGCACCGGGTCGCCGGCCTTGCCGCTGATGTCGAAGCCCTTGTTCTTGGCATCGTCGAAGCCCGCGATCAGCGACCCATGGGCGGGCCAGATCCAGCCGATGTCCTCATCGCCACCCGATGCAGCCGGGCTCGAGGGCGAGGCCGTGACCGGCGGCTTGGTGCCCGCAGCGGCGGCACCGCTCGCGGCCGCGCCAGGCACGACTGCAGGCTGCGGCGTCACCGGCTTGGTGACGACGCCGTTCTCGTTCGGCGCCGACGGCGCGGCGGCCACGGTGGAACCCGGGCCCGAGGGCGGAATCACGCGCAGCACCTGCCCCACCTCGATCAGGTCGGGGTTGTCGAGGTTGTTCCAGCGAACGAGGTTCTGCCAGGTCTGGCCGGTGTCGTTGGCGATGCGGCGGATGGTGTCGCCGGGACGCACGGCGTAGTAGCCCGGCTTGCCAAAGTTCTCGATGCCGGCCAGCGGCTTGCCCGAGGCGTCGGTGGTGATGGTCGGACCGCCCGGAACGGGCGCGGCCGCGCCGGGGGCGCGAGTCATCGTGCCGCGGTCTTCGACCGGTGCCGGGCCGCGCGGCGTGGAACACCCCGCGATCACGAGCACGACGGCCAACGTGACGCCAGCGTACCAACTCCGATTGCCAAAACCCTGCATTTGTTATTCCTTCAAGCAACGCCCGATTTTAGGGGGACAAAGTGAACCGCCTCAAGAATGAGGCGCTCGAGACCGCGGGCCGTCTTGTCGATCACGACGAGGGCCTGGCCGCCCTTCGCCGAGTGCGTCGGCGCGACGATTCGCCCCCCCACCGCGAGCTGTTCGATCCAGGCCTCGGGCACCGCCTCGCCACCGGCGGCGGCGATGATGCCCGCATAGGGCGCACCCTTGGCGTAGCCGACTATGCCGTCGCCGAACATCAGGTGAACCGTGGCCAGCCGGAAGTGCCGCAGATTGGTCCGTGCCCGCTCGTGCAGGCCGCGCAACCGTTCGATGCTGTAGACCTCCGTGGCCACGTGGTTCAACACCGCAGCCTGGTAGCCGCAACCGGTGCCGATCTCGAGCACGCGCCCCAGACGGTCCTGCGGCTTGCCACTCAGAGCCGGGGCCGCGAGCAAAAGTTCGATCATGCGCGCAACGACGCTGGGCTTGGAGATGGTCTGGCCCAGTCCGATCGGCAGGCTGGTGTCTTCATAGGCCTGGTTGACCAGCGCGCTGTCGACGAAGCGATGCCGCTCGACAGCGCCCATGGCGCGCAGCACGCGCGCATCCGAAATCCCCTGCGCGGCCAGCTTCTGCACCATGCGCGTACGCACCGCGTCGGAGGCCATCGATGGCGTCGACGGGACCGGCGGCTTGGGCGACACGGCGGGCTGCCGTCCGCGCAGCGCGGACGAAGCCGGCGTCGAAGCCGAGACGGTGGGCGCGAGGCGAGCCGGAAATCCAGGCCGTTGGGTCGCCATGTCAGTCGGCGAGCCGGACCACCGCGTCGCGCCACTGGCCCAGGTTGGCGTGGTCGGTCAGGTCGATCTGCAACGGCGTCAGCGCCACGTGGCCCTCGGCCGTGGCATGGAAGTCGGTGCCCTCGCCGCTGTCCTTGGCGCTGCCCGCGCCGGCGATCCAGTACATCGTGTCGCCACGCGGGCTTTCCTGCGTGATGACCTTCTCGGCCGCGTGGCGGCGGCCCAGACGGCACACCTTCACCGGCTTTAGCTCGTCGAACGGCCGGTTCGGCACGTTGACGTTGAGCAGGAAGGCGCCACCCTCGAGCATGCGCTCGCGCTCGATGCGCTGCACCAGCCGGCGCGCCACCTGGGCCGCCGCGTCGACATGGGCCCAGCCCTTCTCGATCTGCGAGAACGCGATCGCGGGAATGCCGAACAGGTAGGCCTCCATGGCTGCGCCGACGGTGCCCGAATAGATGGTGTCGTCGCCCATGTTGGCGCCGTTGTTGATGCCCGAGACCACGAGGTCGGGCCGGTAGCCGAGCAGGCCCTTGAGCGCGATATGCACGCAGTCGGCCGGGGTGCCGGTCACGTAGCGGAAGCCGTTGTGCGCGGTGTGGACGTAGAGCGGTGCGGCCAGCGTCAACGCGTTCGACTTGGCGCTGTTGTTGTGCTCGGGCGCCACCACCTCGACGTCGGCCAGATCCTTGAGCGCGTCGTGCAGTGCGACGATGCCTGGCGCCTGGAAGCCATCGTCGTTGGAAATGAGTATCTTCATGATGCGGTGCGGTGCAACGGATTGTAGGCGTCGGGTGCGTCGCAGCAGGGACAAGGACACGCGAGGGCGACGCCTATCATCGCGCGCTTCATTGCCTCAACATTACTACCCGTTTCGAAGGAGACCGAGCATGCACGCATGGCTTTGCGAGAACCCCGTCGGCGTCGACGCGCTCACCTGGAAAGAGCTGCCCACGCCGACACCCGGCCCGGGCCAGGTGCTGATCGAGATCCGGGCCGCGAGCCTGAATTTCCCCGACCTGCTGATCGTGCAGAACAAGTACCAGATGAAGCCGCCGCTGCCCTTCGTGCCGGGCTCGGAATACGCGGGGATCGTCCAGGCCGTGGGCGAAGGCGTCACGCACCTCAAGGTCGGCCAGAACGTTGCCTGCCTCTCGGGCACCGGCGGCTTCGCCACCCACACGCTGGCGCCCGCAGCACTGTGCATGCCGCTGCCCGAAGGTTTCGGCCATGTCGACGCCGCAGCCTTCATCATGATCTACGCGACCTCGTGGCACGCCCTGATGGACCGCGCGCAGCTCAAGGCCGGCGAAACCGTGCTGGTGCTCGGCGCGGCGGGCGGCGTGGGCACGGCCGCCATCCAGATCGCCAAGGCGGCCGGCGCCAAGGTGATCGCGGCGGCTTCCACCGACGAGAAATGCGAGCTGTGCCGCTCGATCGGTGCCGACGCGACGATCAACTACACCACGCATGCGCTGCCCAACGGTTTCAGGGATGCCATCAAGGCCGCGACCGACGGCAAAGGCCCGGACGTCATATACGACCCGGTCGGTGGCGATTTCGCGGAACCCGCATTTCGCTCGATCGGATGGCGCGGCCGCTATTTGGTCGTGGGTTTTGCGTCGGGCCCGATTCCCTCGCTGCCATTGAACCTCACGCTGTTGAAAGGCGCGTCGCTGGTCGGCGTGTTCTGGGGCGATTTCGCCAAGCGCGAGCCGAAGGCCAACGCGCAGATGATGGCCGAATTGGCGCAATGGTATGGCCAGGGAAAGATCAAGCCGGTGATCGACAGCACGATGCCGATGGCCGAATTGAAAGCCGCCTACGCGCACATGGGCTCGCGCGGCGTCAAGGGAAAGCTCGTGATGGTGAACTGATCGCCACGGACCTGGGCATCCCGAGATGGGTGTCCATGCCCGCAATAAAAAAAGCCCGCGCATGCGGGCTTTTTTATTGCGGAGTCGGCCAGCGCGTGTTCGCGCACCACGCTCACTTGATCTCGAAATCCGTCAGCGACTTGCCGGCGGCCAGCGCCTCGGTCACCCAGCGCGGCTTGCGGCCACGGCCACCGGACCAGGTTTCGCCGGTCGGGCTGCGGTACTTGGCGGCGGCCTTGGGCGCCGGCGTGCTGGCGGCGCGCTTGACGGAAACGGCACGGCCGGCCGAAAGCTTCAAATCCGACGCGGTCAGACCATAGTCGGCGATCTTCTTGCGAATCTCCTCGATCACCCCGGCACGTTCATGGTTGCGCAGTTCTTCGGCCTGCTTGCGCAATTGCGCGATCTGTTCGTCGTGCTTCTGGATCTGGGAATTGATATCTGCGAGCGTCGAGGCCATTGGCGAACTCCTGTAAATGAAAACGCCCGCAGTTTAATTCAGTTTGCAATTGATTTTGAGCAAACCCGAGCAGAAAAATCCGGGCCGCTTGGCGTTTTACAACAGCCGAGGGGGTAAAACGCCCCGTTCTTGGGCAAGATCGAAGGCTGGGCCAGGGTTTTGAACGCTCGGCTGCAATGGCACAGCGAAGAAATTGAATGCCGCGGTACCGCCGTGGCCCGTTTCGGCTCGCTCGCGCCTATTCGGAAGCAGGAAAGAAATGCCCGGCCCGGCATTGCATGCAAAAGGCGCTATAGCCGCGCCCCAAAAGAAAAACGGCCCTGGATCGCTCCAGGGCCGTTTCTTCGGAATTCATATGGGGTGGCTGATGGGACTCGAACCCACGACGACCAGAATCACAATCTGGGACTCTACCAGCTGAGCTACAGCCACCGTAATAGAGTCCACGATTATAGCCATAAAAGCCGCGCGCCCGACCCCGGTTTGAAAGAATGATGCGCGCGGCCCACTCAACCCGCCGCCAGCGGGCCGGAAGGCGCCACCTGCGGCGCCTCCTCGTGCGCGGCGTCCTTCTGCCGGATCGAACCATCCGACCGTTCGAAGGTGCCGATCAGCAGGCCGCTGGCGATCGCATGCGCCTTCAGTTCGTCGACCACCTCGTCCCGCCCGGGCGCCACGGAGAACTCGTGTGCCCGGTCGAGCGCGAACAGCTGGAAGGCATAGCGATGCACACCGTGCCCGGGCGGCGGATCGGGCGGCAGCCAGGCGGCCTGCAGCCCGGAATTGCGCCCGGCATGCACCGTGTCCTGCCCTTCGTTGCCCTGGCTCGGCAGCGCCGCCTCGACCAACCGGGTGTCGCCGGGCGGCAGGCTGACGACGATGGCATGCACCAGCGGGTTCGGCGTGGGCGAATCCGCGTCCTCCACCACCAGCAGCAGCGAGGCGGTGCCTTGCGGCACGCCCTCCCACTGCAGGGGCGGCGACAGCCCTTCGCCATCGGCCGTGTAGCGCGGCGGAATCGGCGCGTGATCGGCAAAGGCCAGGCTGGTCAGCGAAATAGTGGCCATGCCTTCGCGCAGGCCGAGCGTGTTGAAAACGATCTTGTCCAGGCCGGCACGCACGCCGTGAAGGGCCTGGCCGATGACTTCGGGCAACTTTTCGAGCATGCCAAGGGTATAGCGTCCCGTTCGCCGCAGCCCTGTAGGACGCCACAGCGGGCCGGCCGCAGCCGTCGGCGCCAAATCGCGCAGCCTTGCATCCCGATTCGTCTGCACGCGCTTTCGCAGCGCCCGCGCGGCGCATCCGGCCGCTATCATGGCCGCGCCCTGCCATGCGGGCGCCGCTTCATTCACGAACCAAAGGGATCACTCATGAGCATCGTCTGGACCATCCTGATCGGCTTCGTCGTAGGTCTGGTGGCACGCGCCGTCAAGCCGGGCGACGACTCCGCGGGCTTCATCGTCACCACGCTGATCGGCATCGCGGGCTCGCTGATCGTCACCTACGTCGGCCAGTCGCTCGGCTGGTACACCGCCGGCCAGGGCGCCGGCTTCATCGCGTCGGTGCTCGGCGCGATCGTGCTGCTGATCCTCTACGGCCTCATCAAGCGCAAGAGCTGAGCCGCCAGGCCATCGGGCGGGGCCGATGCCACGCAAACCCCGCGCGCACCACCATGTCTACGTGGTCGAACTCGACGACCGCGTCTGGAACATCGGCCGCTTCCGGCGCGCCAATCCCGATTACCAGCTCGGCAAGCCCTTCGTCTACGTGGGCATGACCGGGCTCGATCCCGACATCCGCTTCGACAAGCACAAGGCCGGCATCCAGGCCAACAGCTTCGTGCAGGACTACGGCCTGCACCTGCTGCCCGCGCTCTACGAGCGCTACAACCCGATGAACTATGAAGACGCGCGCTCGATGGAAGTCGAGCTCGGCATCGCCCTGCGCAAGGCGGGCTACGGCGTCTGGCAGGCCTGAGCTTCAGGAGTAGGTAACCCAGTCCTCGTACGCCGGCCCGTCGAGATGCGGCAGCGTGTTGTAAGTCACCAGCATGTGGCGCTTGGGCGTGAAGGCGAACTCGGTCACCGACGAGTTGCGGATGCGCAGGTTGAGCTCGATCGTGGTCTCGGCGCTGGTGCCCAGCACATGGCCCACCGCCGTGCTGATCGGCCCGCCGCTCGACACCACGAGCACCTTGGCCCCATGGTGCTTGTCGCGCACGTGATCGAGCGCGGTGGTCACGCCCGCGAGAAAGTCCACGTAGCTGGGCATGCCGACCGGCTTCGTGCGCCCCTGCATCCACGCGCCCAGCCCTTCGCGCAGCAGGCGGAAGTGATGCCGGTACATCTCGGGCGAATCGGGCTTCTCGAGCTTGCCCTCGTGGATGGTCGCGATCACCGCCTCGCTGTCGTACTCGTTGAGGCCGGGCCATGGCAGCACGTCGTTGCGCGTCAGACCGAGGCCCTGCGCGATGCCTTCCCAGGTCTGCCGATGCCGGCGCAAGGTGCCGGTGATCACGGCGTCGAAACGCATGCCGCGCTCGCGCCAGTACTCGCCGAGCCGCACGGACTGCCTGTGGCCCAGTTCGCTCAGGTGGTCGTAGTCGGCCGCGCCGAAGCTGGCCTGGCCATGGCGCACGAGGTAGAGAGTTCCCATGCGCGGATTCTGGCAAGAAGCGACCGCGGCGCTTGTCCCACGCGAGACGGAAAAAGCAACGGGCCGCACAAGGCGGCCCGCGAAGGGAAGAGGAAGCGCCTCGCGGCGCGACCCGGTCAGCGTGCGCCGGCGAACGGCAGTCCGTCGGTCGCGGGACGCGGCACCAGGATCTCGGCCTTGTAGCGGTCCTTCAGCAGGTTGTAGTAGGCGGCGTCTTCGGCGGCGGCGATCGACTGGCCGACCTGCGCGTTCTCCTGCTTGGCGACTTCCGCCGTCGGCGCGGTGCGCGGCACGGCCTTGGTCACACGCACCACGGCATAGCCCTGCGTGCCGAGGTCGACGCCGACCAGGGTCGGCAGCTTGCCGGCGTCGGCGCGCAGCGCGGCCTCGACCACCACGCCCGGCTGCGCCTTCGCATCGATGCGCGACACGGTGACGGGCGCCGCGAAGTTGGCGCCGTCGGCCTTCGTGGTCCAGGCCGCGAGCTTGGCCTCGCCCTCGGTCTTCGCAAGGGCGGCGGCGCGCTCGGTGACGAGCTGTGCGCGGATCTTGTCCTTCACGTCGGCCAGCGGAATCGGATGCGCGGCCGAGTACTGGGTCACGCGGCCCGAGGCGAGCTGGTTGGTGCCGACCTCGATCGCTTCGGTGTTCTGCTTGCGGCTCAGCGAATCGGGCGAGAACAGCGCGCTCAGGAAGTTGCGGCTCGCGAGCGGTCCGGTCGCACCGGGTGCGGCCGTGCGGCCGATGTTGGTCGCGGTCTGGATCGTGAGCTTGAGCTTCTCGGCCGCTGGCTTCAGGCTGTCGGGCTGCTGGTACACCGCATCGGTGAAGGTCTCGGCAGCCTTGGCGAACTCCTGCGTGGCCTGCTGGGCGCGGTAGTCGTTCTCGAGGGTGGCGCGCACCTGCTCGAACGGAGGCACCACGGCCGGCTTGATGTCGTCCAGGCGGATGATGTGATAGCCGAACTCGGTCTCGACGACGTTGCTGATCTCGCCCTTCTTCAACGCGAACATCGCGTCTTCGAAAGGCTTGACCATCGCGCCGCGCGTGACGAAGTCGAGGTCGCCGCCCTTCTCGGCCGAGCCCGGATCCTGCGAGTTCTTGCGCGCGACATCGGCGAAGGTGTTGGGCGCCTTGCGCACGTCGGCCAGCAGTTGCTCGGCCTTGGCCTTCGCCTTGGCGCGATCGGCCGCCGGCGCGCTGGCGGCCGCGGTGATCAGGATGTGGCTCGCACGACGCTCTTCCTTGGTGCCGAAGCGCGAGGTGTTCTGGTCGTAGTAGCTCTTGAGCTCGGCCTCGTTGACCGTCACGTTCTTCTTGGCTGCTTCGAGGTCGAGCAGCAGGTACTCGATGCTCGCCTGCTCGGGCGCCTGGAACTGCGACGTGTGGTCCTTGTAGTAGGTCTCGATGTCGGCATCGCTGACCGTGACCTTCGACGCGAAGCCCTCGGGCGCGAAGCGCGACACCTGGATCTCACGCTGCTCGTAGAAGGCGTTGATGGTGGCGGCGGCCAGCGCGGGCGGCGTGAAGGTGGTGCCCGACACGCCCAGCAACAGTTGCTGCGTGGCGAGCTCGGCGCGCATCGACGCTTCGTACTGCTCGGGGGTGCGGCCGGTCACGCGCTGGAAGGCGTCGCGGTCGAACTTGCCCTCGGGCGTGCGGAAGGTCGCGAGGCCCGGATCCTGCGCGAAGATGCGCGAGAGGCGCTCCTCGGAGACCGTCATGTTGGCCTTGTTGGCCGCCACCGTCAGCACGCGGTCGCGAACCATCTTCTCGAGCGTGGCGTAGCGCAGCGCATCGGAGTCGAGCACCAGCGGGTCGACGTTGGGCGACTGCTGGCGGATGCGGTCGGTTTCCACGCGATGCTGCGCATCCCATTCGGGCCGCGTGATGCTGGCGCCATCGACATGCGCGACGGCCTCGTCCTTGGAAAAGCCCTGGTAGCGCTCGACGCCGAACAGCACGAACGACGGGATGATCAGCAAGAACAAGACAATCATCATGATCTTGTTGTACTTGCGGAAGAAATCAAACATGCTTGAACACTCTCATGCGGTGGCTGTCGGACGGCAATAAAAAAGGCGAACCGTTGTTCGCCTTTGCATCGGGTGGTGGTGGGTGCTGAGGGGCTCGAACCCCCGACCTACGCCTTGTAAGGGCGCCGCTCTACCAGCTGAGCTAAGCACCCCACCGGGAATACTTTTCTTCCGAGTTCTCGTCGTCGACTTAGTTCAACGCGTCCTTGAGGGCCTTGCCGGGACGGAACTTCGGAATCTTGGCGGCCTTGATTTTAATCGCGTCGCCGGTGCGGGGATTGCGACCCGTACGGGCTGCACGTTTACCGACTGCAAAAGTACCGAAACCGACGAGCGACACGGAGCCGCCCTTCTTGAGCGTTGTACGAATGGCGCCGATGGTGGATTCGAGCGCGCGCGTGGCGGCTGCTTTGGAAATATCGGCGTTCTTTGCGATGTGCTCAATCAGTTCGGTCTTGTTCACAAGGGCCCCTTGTAGAAAAAAGTTGGTCGGCTTTCGTCGGCTGGCGAGTCGGTCGCGACGTGGTGCGACGCAGAAGCTTGGCAGGCCTGACGCCCCGGCAGCGCGCTGCCATCGGGGATTACAACCACTGGCCTGCGGGGTGTCAATACGACATCAGCCCGTGCGGCGCAGCGGAGCGCGCGATTCTAGGGGCGTTTCGCGAAGACCTTTTTCCGCCGGGGCCGCGGCCGTCTCACAAGGCCTCGGCGATCGCTTTTCCGAGGTCGCTGGTGCTCGCCTTGCCACCGATATCGGGTGTGCGCGGCGCACCGCTTCCGGGCGCGAGCACCTTCTCGATGGTCGACAGGATCGCGTCGTGCGCGTCCTTGTGGCCGAGGAACTCCAGCATCATCGCGCCGCACCAGATCTGGCCGATCGGGTTGGCGATGCCCTTGCCTGCGATGTCGGGCGCCGAGCCGTGCACCGGTTCGAACAGCGAGGGCGTGGTGCGCTCGGGGTTGAGGTTGGCGCTCGGCGCGATACCGATGGTGCCGGTGCAGGCCGGTCCCAGGTCGGACAGGATGTCGCCGAACAGGTTGCTCGCCACCACCACGTCGAAGAAGTCGGGCCGCTGCACGAAGTGCGCGGTGAGGATGTCGATGTGGAACTTGTCGAGCGTCACGCCCGGGTAGGCCTTCGCCATCTCGGCCACGCGCTCGTCCCAGTAGGGCATGGTGATCGAGATGCCGTTCGACTTGGTGGCGCTGGTCAGGTGCTTCTTCGGCCGCGACTGCGCGAGTTCGAACGCGAACTTGAGCACGCGGTCCACGCCCACGCGCGACATCACGGTCTCCTGCACCACGATCTCGCGCGGCGTGCCTTCGTACATGCGCCCACCGATGCTCGAGTACTCGCCCTCGGTGTTCTCGCGCACGATGTACATGTCGATCTCGCCGGGCTGGCGCGGCGAGCCGTCGCGGCGCACCACCGGTGCGACGATGCCGGGCATCAGGCGCGCGGGACGCAGGTTGATGTACTGGTCGAACTCGCGGCGGAACAGCAGCAGCGAGCCCCACAGCGAGATGTGGTCGGCGATCTTCTCGGGCCAGCCGACCGCACCGAAGAAGATGGCGTCATGACCGCCGATCTGGTCCTTCCAGTCGTCGGGCAGCATCTTGCCGTGCTTCTCGCAGTAGTCCCAGCTCGAGAAGTCGAAGTGGTCGAACTTCAGGTCGATGCCGAACTTGCGCGCCGCCGCATCGAGCACGCGCACGCCCTCGGGCGTGGTTTCCTTGCCGATGCCGTCGCCGGCGATGACTGCGATTCTGTGGGTGGTCATGGTCTGGGTCCTTCCGATGGGATGAGCGGTGCAAAGAAGTCGAGTGCCTCGGCGAGCAGTTCGCCCGGCGCCTCCTCGGGAACGTAGTGGCCGCAGGGCAGCGCATGCCCCTCGACCCGGTCGGCGCGCTCGCGCCACAGCGCCAGCACGTCGAAGGCGCGGCCGACCACGCCGTGCGCGCCCCACAGCACGCGCAGCGGCATCGCGAGCCGCGCGCCCGCGGCGATGTCGGCACGGTCGTGGTCGAGGTCGATGCCGGCCGAGGCGCGGTAGTCCTCGCAGATCGATTCGGCGCTGCCCGGGATGGCCGCGCAGCGCTCGTACTCCGCGAGCACCTCGGGCGCGAAGGGCGCGAGCCCCGCATGGCGCCCGCCCATCACGCTGCGCACGTAGCGCACCGGATCGGAGGCGATCAGCGCCTCGGGCAGCGGCGGCGGCTGGATCAGGAAGAACCAGTGCCAATAGGCGCGCGCGAAGGCTTCCGAGGTGTGCTCGTACATGGCGAGCGTGGGCGCGATGTCGAGCAGCAGCATGCGCTCGACCGCCGCCGGATGGTCGGCCGCGAGCCGGTGCGCCACGCGCGCGCCGCGGTCGTGCGCGAGCACGCCGAAGCGCTCGAAACCGTGATGCCGCATCGCCGCGAGCGCATCGAGCGCCATCGCGCGCTTGCTGTGGTTCTCGTGCGCGGCATCGGCGGCAGGCCGGCCCGAATCGCCGTAGCCGCGCAAATCGATCGCCACCACGGTGAAGCGCTCGGCCAGCGCGGGCGCGACACGGTGCCAGATGGCGTGCGTCTGCGGGTGTCCGTGCAGCAGCAGCAGGGGTGCCCCACTGCCGCCGATGCGGCCATGCACGCGCACGCCATCGCGTTCGATGTCGAAGACGGGAAAGTCGAGGAAGGAGGCGGTCACGCGGCGATTGTGCGTTGCGCACCCGGGTCCATCAAGCAACAATCGGCCAATTCATACTTTCCGTTCTGGCATGAATTCATTGGCACTGGAGCGCGGCGACCTGGCACTGGCGCTCGCCATCCGCGAACACGGCAGCCTCGCGGGCGCGGCCGGCGCGCTCGACGTCGTGCCCTCGGTGGTCACCAAGCGGCTCGGCGCGCTCGAGGCGCGGCTGGGCCAGCGGCTGTTCGACCGCACCACGCGGCGGCTCAGTGTCACGGCCGAAGGCGAGGCCGTGTGCCGGCACGCGAAGCAACTGCTCGAAGGCTTCGCGGCGCTCGAGGGCGAACTCGGCGAGCGCCAGAACGAGCTCACGGGCGCGGTGCGGCTGGCCGCCACCTTCGGCTTCGGCCGGCGCTGGCTCGGTCCGGCCCTGGCGGAGTTCCAGGCTGGCCACCCGGCCCTGCGCATCGAGCTGCAACTGACCGAGCGCCTGCCCGACCTCGGCGCCGAAGGCTACGACGGTGCGCTGTGGTTGTGGGCGGTGCAGCAGCGCCACGCCTCGGACTGGGTCTCGCGCCGCATCGCGCGCAACCAGCGCGTGCTGGCGGCGTCGCCCTCCTACCTCGCGCGCCGCGGCACGCCGGCCAGCGTCGAGGCCCTGGCAGCGCACGACTGCCTGGTCGCGCGCGAGAACGGCGAGCTCCATCGGCAGGAATATGCGCTGTGGTCGCTGCGGCACGGCCGCGACGGCAGCACGGCGCGCGTGCGGGTGCAGGGGCCGCTGTCGAGCAACTCGGGCGAGATGGTGCGCGACTGGTGCTTGGCGGGCCACGGGATCATGCTGCGCAGCCTCTGGGACATCGCGCCGCAGCTGGCCTCGGGCACGCTGGTTCGGGTGCTGCCACAGTACGCGATGCCCGATGCCGACATCCACTGGATCGCGCCCTGGCGGCCGAAGACGCCGCGGCGGGTGCGGCTGCTGGTCGACCACCTGGCCGAACGCTTTCGTGGCGAGCCCTGGAAGCCAGCGCGCTAGGCGAAAGCCCCGAGCCTCAGCGGGCCGCGCGCACCACCAGGCTCACGCCCACCGCCGTGAGCGCGGTGCCCAGCAGCGTGGCCAGCGTGATCTGCTCGCGGAACAGCAGCCAGGCCATGAGGGCCGTGCAAGGCGGCACCAGGTAGAGCAGGCTCGTGACCGCGGTCGCGGTGCCGCGCTGGATCAGTATGTAAAGCAGCGAGCTCCCACCCAGCGAGAGCGCGAGCACCGACCAGGCCATCGCGCCGATCGAATGCGCGTTCCACGCGATGGCCTCGGGCTCGAGCAGTGCGAACGGCAAGGTCACGACCACGGCCGCCGCCATCTGCACCGCGCTGGCGCTGCGCACGTCGCAGGGCGCGACGAAGCGCTTCTGATAGAGAGTGCCCGCGGTGATCGCCCCCAGCGCCATGAGCGCCAGGCTCATGGTCTCGGCATTGACCTCCGAGCCGTCACCCAGCTTGCGCCACACCACCAGCACCAGCCCCGCGAAACCCAGGGCCAGGCCCAGCCACTGCCGCGGCGACACGCGCCCGCCGTTGAAGGACATCCAGATCGCGGTCAGCACCGGCTGGATACCGACCAGCAGCGCGACCAGCCCCGAGCCCATGCCCGCGCGCACCGCGGCCCAGACCCCGCCGAGGTAGCCGGCCTGCATCAGGATGCCGGTGACCGCGAGGTGCCCCCACTGCGCCCGGGTCGACGGCCACGCCACGCGCGCCAGCGCGACCCACAGGCCGAAGCAGAGGAACGAGAGCACGAAGCGCACGGCCAGGAACTTGAAGGGCGGCGCATGCGGCATGCCGTAGCGCGCGACGATGAAGCCCGTGCTCCAGATCAGCACGAAGACCGCGGGCATGGCCCGCAACCAGCCCGCCTCGCGGGCTGAGGCGGCGCTCATTTGGCCCGGGCCCGGATCTCGGGAATGGCCTTTTGCAGGTAATAGACCATCGACCACACGGTGAGCACGGCCGAGACCCAGATCAGCCACTGGCCCCACAGGCCGGTGTCGATGAAGCCGAACAGCTGCCCGTCGTAGAGCAGGAACGGGATCGCGACCATCTGCACGGTCGTCTTGACCTTGCCGATCATGTGCACTGCCACGCTCTTGCTGGCGCCGATCTGGGCCATCCATTCGCGCAGCGCGGAGATCGCGATCTCGCGGCCGATGATGATCAGCGCCACGAACACGTCGGCCCGGTTCAGGTGCACCAGCACCAGCAGCGAGGCGCAGACCAGGAACTTGTCGGCCACCGGATCGAGGAAGGCGCCGAAGGCCGAGGTCTGGTTGAGCTTGCGCGCCAGGAAGCCGTCGAGCCAGTCGGTGGCCGCGAACACGATGAACATGACCGTGGCGATCACATTGCGCATCGGGTCGGCGATGGGCAGGTAGAACACGCCGACGATCAGGGGGATCGCGACGATGCGCGTCCAGGTCATGATGGTCGGCAGGGTCCAGAACATGCGCTCGATTGTGTCACGCGAAAACGATGGATTCGAGAACGGGGGCAAAGCCGTGCCGGCGGCCTGCTCCCGCGCCGTCAAGTTCAGTGCAGCGCACGGTAGATTTCCTCGGCCAGGTCGAAGGCGATGCCCTCGACCGAGGCGATGTCTTCCACGCTCGCCGCCGCCACGCCGCGGATGCCGCCGAAGCGCTGCAGCAGACGGGCCCGGCGCTTCGGGCCGATGCCCGGGATGTCCTCGAGCTGGCTGCCGCCCACGCGCACCTTGGCGCGCTTGGCGCGCATGCCGGTGATGGCGAAGCGGTGCGCCTCGTCGCGGATCTGGGCCACCAGCATCAGCGCCGCCGAATCCTTGCCCAGGTAGACCTTCTCGCGGCCGTCGGCGAACACCAGTTCCTCGAGGCCGACCTTGCGGCCCTCGCCCTTCTCGACCCCGACGATCAGCGACAGCGGCAGGCCCAGCTCGCTGAACACCTCGCGCGCCATCGACACCTGGCCCTTGCCGCCATCGACCAGCACCAGCTCCGGCATGCGCGCGCCGCGGGCTCGCACCGGAGCCGCCGCACCCTCGACGCCCTCTGCACCTTCGCTCTCGGCATCGCCGGGCGGCAGCGCCTCGGTCTCGGCCGCCATCGCCTCGGCCAGCTTGCCGTAGCGGCGATGGAGCACCTGGCGCATCGCCGCATAGTCGTCGCCGGGCGTGATGCCGTCGATGTTGTAGCGGCGGTATTCCTTGTTCTGCATCGCGTGGTGCTCGAACACCACGCACGAGGCCTGCGTGGCTTCGCCCGCCGTGTGCGAGATGTCGAAGCACTCGACGCGGAAGTTGTCGAGGTCGTCGCTCGCGAGCTCCAGCGCATCGGCCAGCGCGCGGGTGCGGGCCTGCTGCGAACCCTCTTCGGCCAGCAGCCGCGCTAGTTGCAGGCTGGCGTTCTTCTCGGCCATCTCGAGCCAGTGGCGGCGCTGCTCGCGCGGCTGGAACACGGCCGTCACGCGCGTGCCCGACTGCAGCGACACCGCCTCGATCAGCTCACGGCCCACGGTTTCGCTGAGCACCAAAGTGGCCGGCACCGGCACGTCGATGTAGTGCTGCGCGATGAAGGCTACGAGCACCTGCACCTCGACCGAATCGGTGACGGCGGGCACGGCGCCCTCGCCCTCGCCCTCGCCCTCGTCGTTGTCGAGCTCGCCATGCTGCATCAGCGAGGCATCCTCGACGTGCACCGGGAAATAGGGCCGGTCGCCCAGGTGACGGCCGCCGCGCACCATGGCCAGGTTCACGCAGGCCTTGCCGCCCTGCACCTTGACCGCGAGGATATCGACGTCCTTGTCGGAGGCGATCTCGATCGACTGCTGGTGCAGCACGCGCGAGATGGCCGACATCTGGTTGCGCAGCTCGGCCGCCTGCTCGAACTCCAGCTTCTCGGCATGCGAGGTCATGCGCTGCTCGAGCGTGGTGAGCACCAGTTGCGTGTCGCCGCGCAGGAAGGCCTCGGCGCTCGCCACGTCCTGCGCGTAGGCCTCGGTCGAGATGTGGCCCACGCAGGGACCGGTGCAGCGCTTGATCTGGTAGAGCAGGCAGGGCCGGGTGCGGTTGGCGTACACCGTGTCCTCGCAGGTGCGCAGCTTGAACACCTTCTGCAGCAGCTGGATCGACTCCTTGACGGCCCAGGCGCTCGGGTACGGCCCGAAGTAGCGGTGCTTCTTGTCGACCGCGCCGCGGTAGTAGGCCAGCCGCGGAAACTGGTGCGAGGCGATCTTCAGGTAGGGGTAGCTCTTGTCGTCGCGAAACAGGATGTTGTAGCGCGGCTTGAGCGTCTTGATGAGGTTGTTCTCGAGCAGCAGCGCCTCGGCCTCGGAGCGCACCACGGTGGTCTCCATGCGCGCGATCTTCGAGATCATGTGGCCGATGCGCGTGCCGCCGTGGCTCTTCTGGAAGTAGTTGGCGACCCGCTTCTTGAGGTTGCGCGCCTTGCCCACGTAGAGCACGGCGCCGGCCGCGTCGAAGTAGCGGTAGACGCCCGGCAGCTGCGGCAGGGCCGCGACTTCGCTGAGCAGTTGATCGGAATGCACGTCTGACATGGCGGCTATTGTGGCGCGCGGCGGCGGGTGCCATGGCCGGCCCCGCGCAAACCCCGAGGTGGGTGGAACGGAATCTGCAGATGATGGGATGCGGGCACGAGGAGCGCCCGCGTCGTTCCATCAAAACTATTCGGGAAAACTCTCCATGACAAAGAAGATTCAGCCGCTGGGCTGGCGGGCGCTTTCGCCCTTGGCGCTCGCATTGGCCGTGGCCGGTTGCGGCGGCGGTGGTGGCGGGCAGGACAACGCGGCGCTGATCGCGGCGATCGCCGCCATCAACGCGGCCAACCCGCCGGCGCCGCCTCCCCCGGCGGCCGACAAGGGCTGCCTGATCGGCGACAGCGGCACGCCGGTGACGGTGGGCTCGGGCGACCCCGGCGACCCGGCCGCGCCCGAACCGGCCTCGGGCTACGTGGTCGGCCACAAGCTGGTCTATGCCAAGAACTACATGGTGGTGGCCAACCATCCGCTGGCCACGCGCGCGGGCTGCGACATCCTCAAGGCCGGCGGCAGCGCGGTCGACGCCGCGGTGGCGGTGCAGGTGGTGCTGGGCCTGGTCGAGCCGCAGTCCAGCGGCCTGGGCGGCGGCGCCTTCATGCTGCACTACGACGCGAAGACCAAGAAGGTGCAGGCCTACGACGGACGCGAGATGGCGCCCGCCGCAGCCACCGAGAACTACCTGCGCTACATCGACGACGTCAGCGACAAGAACCCGCCGCAGCCCACCTCGCGGCTGCGCGCGAGCGGCCGCTCCATCGGCACGCCCGGTGCCGTGCGCATGCTCGACATCGCCTACAAGGACCATGGCAAGCTGCCGTGGAAGGATCTGTTCGGCTACGGCATCACGCTGGCCTCCGACGGCTTCCCGATCGGTGGCCGCATGGCCACGGCCATCTCCGGCGCGGCCACCGACATCAAGCGCGACGCCGACGCGACCGCCTATTTCTTCAACGAGGACGGCACGCCGAAGGCGCTGGGCACGCGGCTCAGGAACCCGGCCTATGCCAAGACCCTCACGACCCTCGCTACGCAAGGCGCGGACGCGTTCTACACCGGCGCGATCGCCCAGGGCATCGTCGACAAGATCGCGGTCTCGAAGGCCGTCGACGGCTCGGCCATCACACCCGGCAAGACGACCATGGCCGACATGGCGAACTACGTGGCCAAGCGCCGCGATCCGGTCTGCGGCACCTACCGCGATTACTACATCTGCAGCATGTCGCCGCCCTCCTCGGGCGGCATCGCGGTGGTGCAGGCGCTCGGCATCCTCGAGAACTTCAACATGGGCCAGTACAAGCCGACGGCCATCGACCTCGAGGGCGGCAAGCCCAGCGTGATGGGCGTGCACCTCGTGAGCGAAGCCGAGCGCCTGGCCTATGCCGACCGCGACAAGTACGTGGCCGACACCGACTTCGTACCGCTGCCTGGTGGCTCGCCCGACAAGATGCTTCGCAAGTCCTACCTGCAGGAGCGAGCAGGCCTGATCAGCCTGACCAAGAGCATGGGTCTGGCCGACCCCGGCAACCTGGACAACGTACCGCGGGGCATCGACAAGACCGAGGAGCGCGGCACCACCCACTTCACCGTGGTCGACAAGCAGGGCAACGTGGTGACGATGACCACGACGGTGGAAGCCTCGATGGGCTCGTTCCACATGACCCAGGGCTTCCTGCTGAACAACCAGCTGACCGATTTCTCGGCCGACCCCAACGACGCCAAGGATCCGAGCATCAAGGTTGCCAACCGTGTCGAGCCGGGCAAGCGCCCACGCAGCACGATGGCGCCAACCCTGGTGTTCAAGAAGAACGCCGACGGCAGCATGGGCGATTTCGTGATGGGCACGGGCTCCCCGGGCGGCGGCACGATCATCCAGTACGTGGTGAAGACGCTGGTCGGCGCGCTCGACTGGGGCCTCGATGCCCAGCAGGCCACCTCGCTGGTCGATTTCGGCGCCACCAACAGCAAGGCGAAAGCCGAAGACAAGTTCTCGCCCACCAACGTGGGCGGCGAACACCCCGCCATCGACACCTCGAACTCGGGCAACAACGATCCGCTGATCGCCGGCCTGCGCGCACTCGGCCACACGGTCAACTTCGGCGCCCAGTCCAGCGGCATCAGCACCATCATCCGCACCAACGTGGGTGGCCAGCCAGTGCTCACGGGCGGCGCCGATCCCCGGCGCGAAGGCATCGTGCTCGGCGATACCTTCACGCCCTGATCCGGGCCCGAAGCCCGGCGGCGCCTACTTCGCGAGTTCGCTCACCAGCCGGTAGAGGAACTCGCGCCCGTCGTAGAGCCGCTGGATCTCGATGCGTTCGTCCAGCCCGTGGGCGCGCGCATCCGAGGGCTCGAGGAACATGCCGGTCACGCCGTACATCGGAATGCCGGCATTGCGCAGGAAGCGGCTGTCGGTGGCGCCCGTGCTCATCGCGGGAATCACCGGCACGCCCGGCCACATCTGCTCGGTCAGCCGCTCCACCGTCTTCACCAGGTCGCCCTGCAGCGGCGACGCCGGGCTGCGCAGCGGCTTGCCGAGGTTGCGCACCACGATCTTGTCGTTGCCCACGGCCTGGGTCAGCAAACGCTCGACCTCGTCCGGATCGTCGTGCGGCAGGATGCGGCAGTTGACCGTGGCCTTGGCCGACTGCGGCAGCGCGTTCTCGGCGTGGCCGGCCTGCACCATGGTCGCCACGCAGGTGGTGCGCAGCTGGGCGTTGTAGGCCGGGTTGGCCGTCATGCGCTCGAGCACGCCGGCGTCGGGGTTGCCGGTGCCGATGGCGCGCATGTCCTCGGCCAGCTGGCCGGTGGCGAAGGGCGCGCTGCGCGCGAAATAGGTCTTCGTGACGTCGGCGAGCTTGATCGGGAAGGCGTAGTTGCCGAGCCGCTCCAGGCCGGCCGACAGCGCGTAGATCGGGTTGTTCTTCGTCGGCACCGAGCTGTGGCCGCCGACGTCGCGCGCCTCGAGCATGTAGGTGGTGTACATCTTCTCGGCCACCTGCAGCCGGTGCAGGTTCGGCTTGCCGTTGCGCAGTTCGCCGCCGCCGCCCTCGTTGATGCCGAACTCGGCCTGCAGCAGCTCGGGCTTGTTGTTGATGAGCCAGAAGGCGCCGTTGCTCAGCGCATCGCCACGTTCCTCGTCCGCGGTCAGCGCGAGGATGATGTCGCGGCTGGGCTTGAAGCCCTCCTGCTTCAGTTGGCCGAGCACGGACACCAGCGCCGAGGCCATCGCCTTGTCGTCGATGGAACCGCGTGCCGTGAAGTAGCCGCCCGACTCCTGCAGCTTGAACGGGTCGGTCTTCCAGTCTTCGCGCCGGGCCTCGACCACGTCGATGTGGGCCAGCAGCAGCAACGGCTTCTTCGAGCCATCGCCCTTGAAGCGCATCACGAGGTTGCCCTTCTTGGGGAAGGGTTCGAAGATCTGGATATCGCCGGGTGCGAAGCCCGATTCGACCAGGCGCTTTTCCATCGCGCGCGCGGCCTGCGTGTTGTCGCCCACCGAGTGGGTGGTGTTGATCTCGATGAGCTCCTTGTAGATCTCGCGGAAGCGCTGCTGCTGCGGCGTGAGCGTCTGGGCCGCCGCCGTGGCGAGGCCGCCGAGCGCGAGGGACAGAGCCAGCGCGCTGCGCAACGTGCGCAGTCGCGAGGTCGCAGGCAAGGCGGCGCCGGGATGGCGGGCGCGGATCTTCTTCAGGCTCATTAGCTCTCTCCGTTGTGGTTGTGGTGTGCGGCCAGCATAGCGACGGCCCCGCGCGAGGGCCATTCAGAAGAAAGGCGCAAGGTGCACACTCGCGGCCATGCAACGCGACTGGGACATCTTCTGCAAGGTCATCGACAACCATGGCGACCTCGGCGTCTGCTGGCGGCTCGCACGCCAGCTCGCCGGCCTCGGCGAACAGGTGCGGCTCTGGGTCGACGACGCCAGCGCGCTGGCCTGGATGGCGCCCGAAGGCTGTGCGGGCGTGCGCGTGATCGACTGGAGCGATCCGGCCGCGGTGAGCGCGGCCGCGGCCGAGCCGGCGCCCCAGGTGCTGATCGAGGCCTTCGGCTGCGACCCGGCGCCCGCGCTGATCGCGCGCTTCGCCGCAGCCTCGGCCGCCGACGGCGCCCCGCGCGCCTGGATCAACCTCGAATACCTCTCGGCCGAACCCTATGTGGAGCGGCTGCATGGCCTGCCCTCGCCGGTCTTCAGGGAACCGGGCGCCGGGCTCACCAAGCGCTTCTTCTATCCAGGCTTCACCCAGGCCACCGGCGGCCTGCTGCGCGAACCGGACCTGGCCCGGCGGCGCGCGACCTTCGATCGCGCTGCCTGGCTCGCGCAACGGCAATTGCCCTGGCGCGAAGGCGAACGCCTGGTGTCGCTGTTCTGCTACGAGCCGCCGGCCCTGGCGGCGCTGCTGGCGCAACTGGCCGATGACGGCACGCCGACCCGGCTGCTGGTGACGCCGGGCCGGGCGACCGAGGCCGTCAAGGCCTGCCTTTCGAGTACGGAATGGCTCGAACGCTCGCCCAGCCATGCGAGTGCGCTATCGATTTCATACCTGCCGCCCCTCGACCAGCCCGATTTCGACCACCTGCTCTGGGCCTGCGACCTGAATTTCGTGCGCGGCGAGGATTCGCTGGTGCGCGCCCTCTGGGCCGGCGCGCCGCTGGTCTGGCAGATCTATGCGCAGGACGACGACGCGCACCACGTGAAGCTGAACGCCTGGCTCGACTGGCTGGAAGCGCCGGCCTCGATGCGGCGCTTCCACCACGCCTGGAACGGCTTCGGCAACGCGACCCTGTCGCTCGCCGACATCGGCGAAGAATGGCGTCTTGCCGTGACCCGAGGGCGCGAGCGCCTGCTCGCGCAGGACGATCTCGTGACCCAACTGCAGCATTTCGTCGCCGGAAAAAGCTAAAATAGCGGGCTTTGCGGATTTCGGCCCGGATCCTGGGAAATTCCTGGGGGTTCGAGATGCACTCCGCTGAACCTGCCGCGGGACATGTACCGCGGGGCTTTTTCCAACCGGCACTCCTGCCCGGATTCTGGAAACCCCGCGCACCGAGCGGCTTACATCCAGAGACCCTGATATGAAAATCGCTCAAGAAATCCGCGCCGGCAACGTCATCATGCACGGCAAGGATCCGATGGTCGTGCTCAAGACCGAATACAGCCGCGGCGGCCGCAACAGCGCCACCGTGCGCATGAAGATGAAGAGCCTGATCGCCAACTTCAACACCGAAGTGGTCTTCAAGGCCGACGACAAGATCGACCAGATCGTGCTCGAGAAGAAGGACTGCACCTACTCCTACTTCGCCGACCCGATGTACGTCTGCATGGATGCCGACTACAACCAGTACGAAGTCGAAGCCGAGAACATGGGCGACGCCCTGAACTACCTCGAAGACGGCATGGCCGTCGAAGTGGTGTTCTACGACGGCAAGGCCATCTCGGTCGAACTGCCGACCAGCGTCGAGCGCGAAATCACCTGGACCGAGCCGGCTGTCAAGGGCGACACCTCGGGCAAGGTCCTGAAGCCCGCCAAGATCGCCACCGGCTTCGAAGTGCCCGTGCCGCTGTTCGTCTCGCAAGGCGACAAGATCGAAATCGACACGCGCACCGGCGAATACCGCAAGCGCGTCTGAGCGCCGCCTTCCCCGGCTGACCACCACCCGCAAGAGGCTCCGCAAGGAGCCTTTTGTCTTTGCGGCCCGTCCGCACGCAACGAATCCCGCGCTGCACAATCCCATCCTTATGACCAACAGCACGCACGACCTTCACGACAAGCGCCTCGCCGATGCCTGGGCCACGCTCCAGTCCCATGCCGACAAGGGGCTGCCGCTCGATCCCGATCCCTCGCGCATCGCCTTCGCCGATCCCGAGTTCCTGCTGCGCCGCGAAACCCGCGGCGTGCGCATGCAGCTCGAGCTGATGAAGCCCGACATCGAGCAGCGCGCCCACGGCATCGAGAACACCATCGTGGTCTTCGGCAGCGCGCGCTTCCGCAGCGAGGAAGAAGCCGCCGCGCTGATCGTCGAGGCCGACAAGGCCGGCGACACCGCCGCGGCCGAGCGCTGGCGCCGGCTGGCGCGCAGTTCGCACTACTACGAGAAGGCGCGCACCTTCGGCAAGCTGGTCGCGCGCCACAGCGAGAACAAGGAGCCGCAGGACAAGCTCTTCATCTGCACCGGCGGCGGCCCCGGCATCATGCAGGCGGCCAACCGCGGCGCGCACGAGGCCGGCGGCCTGTCGGTCGGCCTGGCCATCGCGCTGCCGATGGAGGAAGCGGCCAATCCCTACGTCACGCCAGCGCTGAGCTTCAAGTTCCACTACTTCGCGATCCGCAAGATGCATTTCATGATGCGCGCGAAGGCACTGGTGGCGTTCCCGGGCGGCTTCGGCACGCTCGACGAACTGTTCGAGGTGATCACGCTGGTGCAGACGCGCAAGTCGAAGCCGGTGCCGATCGTGCTGTTCGGCTCGGACTACTGGAAGCGCCTGATCGACTTCGACTTCCTGGTCGACGAAGGCGTGATCTCGCCCGGCGACGTCAAGCTCTTCGAGTACGTGGATGCGCCCGAAGACGCGTGGGAAGCGATCAAGCGCTTCTACAAGCTCTGATCCGAGCGGGCGCGGGCCGCGCCTCGACTAGGCGGCCTCGTCGTCGCCATCGTCGTCATCGGGCCGCAGCGCGTGCTCGAAGAAGCGCGTGAGCGCCTTGGCGCGCCGGCGCCGCTCGGGCCCCGGCCCGGTCGCGAGGCCCATGGCCACGGCATCGTCGGCCACGCCGTGCAGCGCATTGAACAGGATCACGGCCGTGAGGGTCGGGTCCTCGACCTCCCACACGCCCGCCGCGTCGCCATGCTTGAGCAGGCCGACCAGCTGCGTGATGACCGCGTTGTCGTTGCGCATGCGCCGGTCCTCGGGCCGGTACTCGTGGAACACCACGTCGTGCAGCGCGACGTTGTCGAGGTAGGTCTCGAGCCCCGTCTCGACCCAGGCCTTGATGCGGCCATTGTGGTCCTCGGGACGATGACGGTCCATTGCCTCCTGCAGCCGCGCGCAGAAACTGTCGACGAAGCGCTGCTGCAGCGCGCCGAGCAGCGCCTCCTTCGACGGGAAGTACAGATAGAAGGTGCCCTTGGCCACCTGCGCGCCGGCCGCGATGTCGTCGATGCTGGTGGTGGCGATGCCCTTCTCGATGAACAGCCGCTCGGCCGCGTCCATCAGCGCCGCGGCGCGGGTTTCGGGCGCCTTGACGCGGCGGCGCGGTTCGGACGCCTCCGAAGGCGGTGACGGGTCCGCCGCATCGGGCGTGGAAGAAGTGATGGTGCGGCGCCCCGTCGTCATTCGGTTCCCTCAGGTTGTGGCTGCGGCGGCACGTGCCGCCGCGATGGCCGCGTTCACCGCGGCCGCGTCGAGCGCCAGGCCGCGCGGCGCCAGCACGCGCTCGCCGAGCCAGGCGATGGCCTCGTCGGTGCGCGCGAAGGTGTCGGCCGGCACGCCGAAGAGCTTCTCGACATTCATCTTGCGGATTTTCTCGTATTGATCGGGCGGCACCACGCTGGCCATGCCCATCATATGGCGCCGGATGTCGGCGCCGCGCGCCTGCAGCCACTGCTTCGCGCTCTGCGCGCTGCCCTCGGGATGCACCAGCGCGTCGGCGTCGGCGAACACGCGCAGCGAGGCAAAAGGCTCGCCACGGTCGAGCCAGCGGTTCCAGTCCTCGGTGAAGACCTGCATGTCCTCGAGGGTCTGCAACCCCGAAGACACGCTGATGACCAGCGGCCACTGGCCGAGTTCGTGATGGATCATGGACAACTCCTTGATGACGGTCCGGGAACGAAGAACGGGAAGGCGACGCGCGGACAGGCGCAGCGGCACGCGCGCGGCGGGCATTGGAGAGACGCTCCTCAGGCGCGGGCCGGCACCGCGGCGGTGCGCGGCCTGACGCCGAGCAGCAGCCCGGCCGCCAGCAGGCCGGCCAGCCCGGCACAGGCCACGGCCGCATGGAAGCCGCCGGCCAGCGCACCCGACACCAGGCCATGGGCCAGCGAAGGATCGAGCGCGCCCAGCGCGGCGGTGTCGTGCCGCGCCACGGCGGCCACCGCCATCTCCTGCGCGCGCGCCGCCGGCAGGCCGCTGCGCTCGAGTGCCGCCGCCAGCAGCGCGGTGGCGCGGCCGCTCATCAAGGTGCCGAGCAGTGCGATGCCGATCAGCATGCCGGCCTGGCGCAGCGCATTCATCGTGGCCGAGGCCATGCCCGAGCGCTGCGCCGGCACCGAGGCGATCACCGCCGTGCTGGTGGCCGGCACCGCGAGCCCCGTGCCGGCGCCGAGCACCACGAACAGCAGCGCGAGCACCACGTAGGGCGTGTCGGCCGCCAGCAGCGTCATCGCGAGCATCGCGGTGCCGATCAGGCCGTAGCCCGCCACCATCAGCGCGTGGACGCCATGGCGCCGCGACAGCCGGCCGAACTGCGAGGACACGATGCCGGTCGCGACGAACTGCGGCACCATGCGCCAGCCGGTGTCGGTGGCCGACCAGCCCTGCACCTGCTGCAGGAACAGCGAGAAGAAGAACAGGCTCGCATAGGCCGAGAAGCCCAGCACGAAGGACGCGAAGTTGGTGACCGAGAAGCGCGCGTCGCGAAACAGGCCCAGCGGCAGCAGCGGCCGCTGCACGCGCGCCTCCACCGCCAGGAACAGCACCAGCCCGAGCGCGGCCAGCGCCAGCGATACCGTGGTGCGCCCCGACAGCCAGCCGTGCTCGCCGGCTGCGATCAGCCCGAAGGTCAGCGCCCCGAGCCACAGCACGCTGAGCACCTGCCCCGCCGGATCGAGCGCCGCATGCTCGGGATGCGAGGTCTCGCGGATGCCCCAGAGCCCCAGGCCCACGGTCAGCAGGCCGATCGGCAGGTTGATCAGGAAGATGCTCTGCCAGCCCGTGTGGTCCACCAGCAGGCCGCCGAGCATCGGCCCGAGGATCAGCGAGATCGCGGTGAACGAGGACCAGCCGCCGATCACGCGCGCGCGGCTCGCCGGCTCGGGAAAGGCATGGGCCAGGATCGACAGCGCGCCCGGGATCAGCAGCGCGCCCGCGATGCCCTGCACCGCGCGGCCGGCCAGCAGCGTGCTCAGGGTGCCGGCCATGGCGCACATCGCCGAGCCGACGGTGAACACCACCACGCCGGCCAGCCAGGCGCGCTTGCGGCCGTAACGGTCGCCGAGCGGACCGGCCGAGAGCATGAAGGCCGACAGACACAGCGCGTAGATGTCGATCACCCACTGCAGGCCCGCGAGGTCGGTGGCGAGCGCGCGCTGCAGGGTGGGCAGCGCGACGTTGACGATGCTCACGTCGAGCGTGGCGATGAAGCTGCCGAGATAGACCGCGGCGACGAGCGCGAGCCGGCGGCGCGGATCGTCGATCGCCGCCCGGGATGGGGAGTCCATGGGACCGCCTTCGGGATTCGTTGAAGAGGCGGCGATACTGACTTCAAGTCACTATCTTGTCAATCAGATGAGAATTAATCTTATTTGGATCAGGGTCTCCCGGAAGGCGGCAGTGGCTTCCGCGCCGTTCAATGCCCCTCCTCCCTCACCTTCAAGCCCCAGGTGGCGCGCGCACCGAGCGCCACCACCCCGCCCACGACCCAGAACACGCCGCCGATGCCGATCAGCGCACCCAGCGAGCCGAACAGCATCGGCATCGCCACGCTCGAGGCATTGATGGTCATCAGCCGCAGCCCCAGCGCCTCGCCGTGGCGGCTGTGCGGCGTGATCTGGTGCAGCATGCTCATCACCATCGGCTGCACCGCGCCGAGCGCGAAGCCCAGCACCACCGAGCACACGCCCATGCTCAGGGCCGAGGGCAGCAACGGGTAGACCAGGAAGACGCCGACCGTGACCAGGGTCGAGACGAAGATCACGCTGCGCTCGGAAGCGCGCGAGGCGATCGCCGGCAGCACGATGCGGATCACGGCCGCCGCGATCGCGAAGGCGCCGAGGATCGAGCCGATCACCGAGGCGCTGATGCCGCGCTCGTGCCCCAGCACCGGCAGCACGAAGGCATGCACGTCCCAGCTCGAGGACTGCAGCCAGTTCACGAACAACAGGCGGCGGAACATCGGTTCGCGCAGCAGGTCCCAGGCGCGCGTGGGCACGGCCCCGGGCAGCGGCGGCGTGGGCGGCGGCTCGTGCGCCCCGCGCGCCATCAGCCAGCACAGGATCGGCAGCAGCGCCATGGCGGCGAAGCAGACGCGAAAGGCCAGCATGTCGGCCGCCGCGCGGCCCGCGTGGTCGATCAGCAGGCCGGCCAGGAACGGGCCGACGAAGTTCGCCACCGCGGGCGCGATCGCGAGCCAGCTGAACACCCGCTTGAGCTCGGTCGGCGTGGTGGCCGAGCGGCCCACGTGGCGCTGCAGCGCGATCACGGTCGCGCCGGTGGCGCCACCGGTCAGCAGCGCCGCCACGCACATGGCCGGAAAGACCGGGAACGCCCAGACCAGCCCCGCGCCCAGCGAGGCCGCGATCACCGACAGCAGCAGCGGCCGCTTGAAACCGTGGCGGTCGGCGAAGCGCCCGGCCGGCAGCGCGAGGAAGACCTGGGTCAGCGCGAACAGCGCGATCAGCACGCCGACGGCCGCCGCGCTGTAGCCCTGCTGCAGCGCCAGCAGCGGCGTGGCCAGCCGCATGCCGGCCATGGTGGCGTGGAGGCAGACCTGCGCGCCGATGACGCGCAGTAGTTCGCTGCCCTTCACGGCTTGCCGCCGGTGTCGGGATCGGCGTCGATGCCTTCGGCGCCCGCGGCCAGCGGCGGCAACAGCGCCTGCGCCTGGCCCTCGGGCAGCGCCTCGACCTTGCGCAGCGCCAGGCGCATCTGCCTGGCGCGCGTATCGGCCTTGTCGAGCGTGTCAGAGGCTTTCGCCACCTGTTCCTTCACACGCTCGACCCACTCGCCGTAGCGCTCGAACTCGGTCTTGACCGCGCCCAGCACCTTCCAGACCTCGGAGGCCTGGCGCTCGAGCGCCAGCGT
The DNA here is from genome assembly GCF_900115375.1 of Variovorax sp. PDC80. Classification (NCBI taxonomy): domain Bacteria; kingdom Pseudomonadati; phylum Pseudomonadota; class Betaproteobacteria; order Burkholderiales; family Comamonadaceae; genus Variovorax; species Variovorax sp. PDC80. The sequence continues at coordinate 462,177 of NZ_FOWG01000003.1, forward strand.
GCGAAAGCCCATGTGCAGGCTGTTGAGCATCGCGAGCAAGGTGGTCGGGCCGGCCAGGGTCACGCGGTGCTGGCGCTGGATCGCGTCCATCAGGCCCGGACGCCGCAGCACCTCGGCGTAGAGGCTCTCGACCGGCAGGAAGAGGATCGCGAAATCGGTGGTGTGCGGCGCCGCGAGGTAGCTCTCGGCGATGGACTTGGCCTCGGCGCGGATGCGCGCCTCGAGCGCCTTGGCGGCGAGCTCGGCCGCCACCGCGTCGGCCTGCTCGTGGGCTTCGATCAGGCGCTCGTAGTCGTCGCGCGGAAACTTGGCGTCGATCGGCAGCCAGACCGGCGCGCCCTCGTCGCCACGGCCCGGGAAGCGGATCGCGAAGTCCACCCGCTGCCCGCTGCGCGGCTTGGTCTCGACCTGCCGCGCGTACTGCTCGGGCGTGAGCACCTGCTCGAGCAGCGCCTCGAGCTGCACCTCGCCGAAGATGCCGCGCGTCTTCACGTTGGTCAGCACGCGCTGCAGGCTGCCGACACCAACGGCCAGCGTCTGCATCTCGCCCAGCCCCTTGTGCACCTGCTCGAGCCGCTCGGCCACCTGCCGGAAGCTCTCGCCGAGGCGCGCCTCGAGCGTGCTCTGCAGCTTCTCGTCGACGGTCTTGCGCATCTCGTCGAGCTTGGCGGCATTGCCCTGCTGCAGTTGCGTGAGCTGGCTTTCCATCGTGGCGCGCACCTCGGCGAGACGGCGCGCATTCGATTCCGACAGGCCCTGCAGCTGCGACGCCAGCGTGTCGGCCAGCGTCTTCTGCAGCGCGGCGAGCTGCAGCGCGAAGGCATCGAGCTGGGCGTTCTGCGTGCGCGTGGCCTCCGCGCCCTGCATCACCAGCGACTGCTGGAAGGTGGCGAAGGCCTGCGCGGTTTCCTGCCGCGCGCCGCGCGAACTCTCCGCGATCTCGCGGCGCAGTTCGCGCTCGGTGCGCTCGTTGGCGGCGAGCAGTTCGCCATGATCGGGCGGCGGCGCCCGGCGGGCCAGCAGCCAGACGAGGAGCACGAGCTGGATGACGGCCACGACCGCCAGGGCCAGAAGAATCAAGTCGGTGAGTTCCAAGGGGATCGCGGGGCGCTTTCTATTCTTTTTTGTTCGGCGGAGATGGCTTACCTGGCGGCCACCGGCGTGACCGGCGTCAGCGGGCCCTTGCCCGTGAAGAAGGCGATCAGGTTGTCGGCCGCGAGCCCGGCCATGGCCTTGCGCGTGGGCACCGTGGCGCTCGCGATGTGCGGCGTGAGCACGACGTTGGGCACGGTCAGCAGGTCGGGATGGACCTTGGGCTCGCCCTCGAACACGTCGAGCCCCGCGGCGGCGATGCGCTTCTCGCGCAGCGCCACGGCCAGCGCCGCGTCGTCGACGATGCCGCCGCGCGCGATGTTCACCAGCGTGGCGGTGGGCTTCATCAGCGCGAGTTCGGCCGCGCCGATGGTGTGGTGCGAGGCGGCCGAGTACGGCACCACCAGCACCACGTGGTCGGAGGTCTTGAGCAGATCTTCCTTGCTCGCGTAGGTGGCCTTGCACTCGGCCTCGAGCGCGGCGTCGAGCCGCGAGCGGTTGTGATAGATCACCTTCATGCCGAAGCCGTGCGCGCCGCGCTTGGCGATGCCCTGCCCGATGCGGCCCATGCCGATGATGCCCAGCGTGGCGCCGTGGATGTCGGAGCCCGCGAACATGTCGAAGCTCCACTTCTGCCACTTGCCGGCGCGCAGGAAATGCTCGCTCTCGGCGATGCGGCGCGCGGTGGCCATCAGCAGCGCGAAGCCGAAGTCGGCGGTGGTCTCGGTCAGCACGTCGGGCGCGTTGGTGCCGACCACGCCGCGCGCGGCCATCGCGTCGACGTCGAAGTTGTTGTAGCCCACGGCCATGTTGGCGCAGATCTTCAGGTCGGGGCAGGCGTCGAGCAGCGCCGCGTCGATGCGCTCGCTGCCGGTGGTGAAGGCGCCCTGCTTGCCCTGCAACTTCGCGGCGAGCTGCTCCCTGGTCCAGCTCTCGTCGGACTGGTTCGACTCGATCTCGAAATGCTGCGCCAGGCGCTCGAGGGTCTCGGGGAAGATCGCGCGGGCGACCAGGATCTTGGGCTTGCTCATGGGCTTTGTCTCGCTAGCGGAAGAAAAGGAAGGTGGAGAGGACGAACAGCGGCAGCAGGATGGCCATCGACCAGGCCATGTAGCCGAAGAAGCTCGGCATGCGCACGCCGCGGCTCTCGGCGATGGCCTTGACCATCAGGTTGGGCGCATTGCCGATGTAGGTATTGGCGCCCATGAAGACCGCGCCGGCCGAGATGGCCGCGAGCGTGGTCGCGTAGGTGGTCATTAGCACCGCGGGATCGCCGCCCGCGGTGTTGAAGAACACCAGGTAGGTCGGCGCGTTGTCGAGGAAGGAACTGAGCGCGCCCGTGGCCCAGAAGTACATCGCGGGGTCGGGCTGGCCGTCGGGCCGCGTGACCGCCGAGACGACCGCGCCGAACGGCCCCTGCGTGCCGGCCTTGAGCATCGCGATCACCGGGATGATGGTCAGGAAAATCCCCGCGAACAGCTTGGCCACCTCGGCCATCGGACCCCATTCGAACTGGTTGGCCTGGTGCACCGACTTCGCCGTGATCTTGAGCGAGACCAGCGTGATGGCGATCAGCCCGGCATCGCGCAACAGGCCCGGCAGGCCGACCTCGGTGCCGGCCACGTCGAAGTGCACGCCGGACTTCCAGAAGCCGCTCATGAGCACCAGCGCCACCACGCCCGCGAGCAGCCAGAAGTTGGCGGCGCCGTCGAAGCCGATGCCGCGCGTGTCGGGCGTGGGGTCGACCGGCAGGATGCCTTCCTTGCGGTAGTAGTGGCGGTCGATCAGATAGAACAGGACCAGCAGCACGCCGAGCACGAACATCGTGTCGGGCAGGATGTTGCGCGCGGTCCAGAAGAAGTCCACGCCCTTGAGGAAGCCGAGGAACAGCGGCGGATCGCCCAGCGGCGTGAGCGAGCCGCCCACGTTCGAGACGATGAAGATGAAGAACACGACCACGTGCACCCGGTGCACGCGGTTGTCGTTGGCGCGGATCAGCGGGCGGATCAGCAGCATCGAGGCGCCCGTGGTGCCCATGAAGCTCGCGAGCACCGCGCCGATCGCGAGGATGGCGGTGTTGAGGCCCGGTGCCCCGTGCAGGTTACCGCGGATATGGATGCCGCCGGCCACCGTGAACAGCGTGGTCAGCAGCACGATGAACGGGATGTACTCGGCCACCAGCGCATGCATGAGCTGCGTGCCCGCGAGCGCCGGGCCGTGCAGCGCCGCGAAGGGCAGCAGGAAGGCCAGCGCCCAGGCCGCCGAGACTTTGCCGTAGTGGTGGTGCCAGAAGGACGGCGCCAGCAGCGGCATCAGCGCGATCGAGAGCAGGATGCCCGCGAACGGCACGCCCCACAGCGGCGACAGCGAGCCGCCGTCGAAATCCGCGGCCAAGGCCGGCCCGGCAACGAGCAGCGGCACCAGGGCCGCCACGAGACGCATCGATTTTTTCATGGGGCCGTACCGTAACAGAGCCAGGCCCCGCGGCGGCCCGCGTGAACCCGCATCAGGCGGCAGGCTGCTCGATCTCGAACACCTGGCGCAGGTAGGCCAGGTATTTCTCGTCCTCGCACATGTTCTTCGACGGGGTGTCCGAGAGCTTGGCCACCGGCTGGTCGTTGCAGCGGATCATCTTGATCACGATCTGCAGCGGCTCGTAGCCCAGGTCGTTGGTGAGGTTGGTGCCGATGCCGAAGGCCAGTTGGCAGCGGCCACGGAACTGCTGGTAGAGCTCGATGGTGCGTGGCACCGTGAGGCCGTCGCTGAAGATCAGCGTCTTGGTGCGCGGGTCGACGCGGTTCGCGAGGTAGTGCGCGATCATGCGCTCGCCCCACTGGAACGGATCGCCGCTGTCGTGGCGCGCGCCGTCGAACAGCTTGCAGAAGTACAGGTCGAAGTCGCGCAGGAAGGCGCTCATGCCGTAGACGTCGGACAGCGCGATGCCCAGGTCGCCGCGGTATTCGCGCGCCCAGCTCTCGAAGCCGAAGATCTGGCTGTCGCGCAGCCGCGGGCCCAGCGCCTGGCAGGCCTGCAGGTACTCGTGCGCCATGGTGCCCAGCGGGATCAGCCCGAGCTTCATCGCGTAGAGCACGTTGCTGGTGCCCGCGAGCTGCGGCAGCCGGCCGCCGGGCTGCGAGCTCGAGGGCGGCGAGGTCACCGCGCCGAGCCGCGCGTTGAGGGTGCGCAGCACCTCCTCGTGCCAGTCCTTCGAGAAGCGGCGGCGCGTGCCGTAGTCGGCGATCTTGAGGTCGCCGAGGCCGGCCTCCTGCAGCTGCGCGATCTTGATCTCGAGCCGGCGGCGGCCCTCGTCGAGGTCGGGGCGCTTCTGCGTGTTGCGGAAGTAGACCTCGTTGACGATCGCCAGCACCGGGATCTCGAACAGGATGGTGTGCAGCCACGGCCCCTGGATGCGGATCTCGAGCTCGCCCGAGGGCTGGGGAATGATGTTGATGTACTTCTCGTTGAGCCGGAACAGCCCGAGGAAGTCGATGAAGTCGCTCTTGATGAAGCGCATCGAGCGCAGGTAGGCCAGTTCGGCATCGCGGAACTGCAGCGAACAGAGGCTGCGCACCTCCTCGCGGATCTGGCTGGCGAACTGCGCGAGGTCGACGCCGGGGTTGCGGCACTTGAAGCGGTACTCGACGCGTGCCCCCGGGAAGTGATGCAGCACGACCTGCATCATGGTGAACTTGTAGAGGTCGGTGTCGAGCAGGCTGTGAATGATCATGGTGCGGCGCGCGTTGTCTCTCTGTCGTCCCGGCCCGAAGTTTTTCGGGCGCCGCTCGATTATCACGGCCCCCGTCGGCCTGTGCCTACGGACCCTGCACTGCACGTCCTACCGCTGGGGTGAATGCACCTGTAGACAGTGTTTTTCACGGCGGCGAAATGGCCCGCCGAATCAACCTCTCAAGGAGATTCGCATGAACAAGGACACCATCGAAGGCAACTGGAAGCAGCTCAAGGGCAAGGTCAAGGAGCAATGGGGCAAGCTGACCGACGACGACTTCGACGTCATCGCCGGCAAGCGCGACCAGCTGCTGGGCCGCATCCAGGAACGCCACGGCATCAGCCGCGACGAGGCCGAGAAGCAGGTCAAGGACTGGGAATCGCGCGACGGCCGCACGCCCGACGCGCTCTGGTTCGAACGCTACTGAGGTCCTGACTTCCGCTTTCCCTCATCCATCGACTAGGAGAACTCCAAAATGAAAAAACACCTGCTCATGCTCGCGCTCGCCTCCACCTGCTTCGTCGCCACCCAGGCCGGCGCCCAGATGAACAAGGACGAGCACAAGGTCGCCAAGGAAAAGATCGAGGCCGACTACAAGGTCGCCAAGACCCAGTGCGACACGCTGAAGGACAACGCCAAGGACGTCTGCCAGAAGGAAGCCAAGGGCAAGGAGAACGTCGCCAAGGCCGAACTCGAACAGCAGTTCAAGCCCAGCGACAGCAACGCCCGCAAGGTGGCCGAGGAAAAGGTGAAGGCCACCTATGAAGTCGCGAAGGAAAAGTGCGACGACCAGACCGGCGATGCCAAGTCCGCCTGCGTGAAGCAGGCCAAGGCCGACGAGGACAAGGGCAAGGCCGACATCAAGGCGATGGCCAAGAAGTAAGCCGCGTCTCTTACCTCGCAACGACAACGGCGCCTCGAGGGGCGCCGTTTCTCTTGGGGCTCAGGCCCGCAGCGAATCGACCACGCGCTGCAGCGCCTCGGGCAACGGCACCGGCCGCTGGGTCGTGCGGTCGACATAGACATGCACGAAATGCCCCTGGGCCGCCGCCGTGTCGGCACCCTGCGCGAACAGGCCGACCTCGTAGCGCACGCTGGAACGGCCGGCCTGCGCCACGCGGATGCCGGCCTCGACGGTCTGCGGGAAGGCCAGCGGCGCGAAGTAGTTGCACTGCGTCTCGACCACGAAGCCGATGGTCGAGCCCTGGTGAATGTCGAGGGCGCCGCGCTCGATCAGCAGCGCGTTCACGGCCGTGTCGAACCAGCTGTAGTAGACGACGTTGTTGACGTGGCCGTACATGTCGTTGTCCATCCAGCGCGTGGGAATGCTGCGGAAGACGGGGTAGCTGGCGCGCGGTTGCGGCACGGGCTTGGGGCTGGGAGAGGCAGGCGTCGTCATCGCGCGAGATTCTGCCAGCGGGCTTCGCCGGCTCCAGGCGACTGCGCGACACCCGCGGCCGCCATCGCGTTTCAAGGCCGGCCGGCCCGGTTTAGAAAGCCGCTTCTAAATTGCTGCAAAGCAACAAAAACCCCTTGCCCGGAGATTTCAGCTGCCTATACTTGAGGCCATGCTGCACCGCAACAAAGACGACGAGGCGCAGCGCAACGTGAATAGACCAACCATCATCCCTTTCGGAGATTCCAAATGGCCCTGACCGCTGACCAGATCCTCGCCGCCCAAAAAGCCAACCTCGAAACCCTGTTCGGCCTGACCACCAAGGCATTCGAAGGCGTCGAGAAGCTCGTCGAACTCAACGTGACCGCCTCCAAGGCCGCCCTGTCCGAAGCCGCCACCACCGCCCAGGCCGCCCTGAGCGTGAAGGACGCGCAGGAACTGCTGACGCTGCAAGCCAGCCTGTTCCAGCCCCTGGCCGAGAAGACCGCCGCCTACAGCCGTCACCTGTACGAAATCGCCCAAGGCACCGGCGCCGAATTCACCAAGGCCTTCGAATCGAAGGCCAGCGAAGCCCAGCAAGCCTTCGTCGGCCTGGTCGACAGCGCTTCGAAGAACGCTCCCGCCGGTTCGGAAACCGCCGTCGCCGTGCTGAAGAGCGCCGTCGCCGCCGCCAACAACGCTTTCGAATCGGTGCAAAAGGCCGTCAAGCAAGCGTCGGACGTCGCCGAAGCCAACTTCAACGCCGTGTCCACGCAAGCCGTCGCCGCTGCCAAGACCGCGACCGCTTCGTCGCGCAAGCGCTAAGCCGCCGACCACCACCAGTTGTCTCCTTGGGTCCTCACGGATCCAATTCAGGGCCTCGTCTTCGGACGGGGCCTTTTTTTATGCGCGCGCCGAAACCGCGGCGCGCCGGGCCGTCTTCGATAATGCAAGGCTTTTCTTCCTCAGGAGACTCCTACATGCAGATCGACGGCAAGGTTTTCATCGTGACCGGTGGCGCTTCGGGCCTCGGCGAAGGCGCGGCACGCATGCTGGCCGGCAACGGCGCCAAGGTCGTCATTGCCGACATGCAGGCCGACAAGGGCGAAGCCGTCGCGCGCGACATCGGCGGCGTGTTCGTGAAGTGCGACGTGAGCCAGGAAGCCGACGGCCAGGCCGCGGTGGCGGCCGCGCTGCAGCTCGGCAAGCTGGTCGGCCTGATCAACTGCGCCGGCATCGCGCCGGCCGAGAAGACCGTGGGCAAGAACGGCCCGCACGCGCTGGCGGTGTTCAGCAAGACCGTCACGGTCAACCTGATCGGCAGCTTCAACATGATCCGGCTGGCTGCCGACGCCATGAGCAAGAACGAGCCCGAAGCCACGGGCGAGCGCGGCGTGTTGATCTCGACCGCCTCGGTCGCGGCCTACGACGGCCAGATCGGCCAGGCCGCCTACAGCGCCTCGAAGGGCGGCGTGGTCGGCATGACGCTGCCGATCGCGCGCGACCTGGCGCGCAACGGCATCCGCAACATGACGATCGCCCCCGGCATCTTCGGCACGCCCATGCTGTTCGGCATGCCGCAGGAGGTGCAGGACGCGCTCGCCGCCAGCGTGCCCTTCCCCTCGCGCCTGGGGACCCCGGCCGACTACGCGAAGCTGGCCAAGCACATCATCGAGAACGACATGCTCAACGGCGAGGTGATTCGGCTGGACGGAGCGATTCGACTCCCGCCCCGCTGAGCGGCGCACGCGGCGGCTTGGCGCTGCCGGTGCGGTCCAGGCGCTCGTAGTTCGCGATCACCTGGGCGCCCAGCAGCACCAGCGTGGCCGCGATCTCCAGGCTCAGCAGCACCACGATCGCCGTGGTCAGCGAGCCGTAGACCACGTTCACCTGCGACAGCGTCGAGAAGTACCAGATCAGGATCCGCCGCGTGGCCTCCCACAGCAGCGCGGCCGTGATGCCACCCAGCAGCGCGTGGCGCAGCGACATGCGCCCGGCCGGCATCACGAGGTAGAGCGAGGTCAGCATGAAGATCTCGCCGCCCAGCCCCAGCAGGTACAGCAGCAGCCCCGACACGCCCGACAGCGACCAGCTGCGCCCGAGCAGGTCGACGCTCTCCTGCCCCACGAGCTGCAGCGCGCCCGACACCAGCGTGACCAGCAGCAGCCCCACGCACAGGCACAGGATGTAGACGTAGGGCATGGCCACCGACACCAGGAAATGGCGTTTGTGATCGGCCTTGCGGTGGTGGAAGATCACCGCCATCGCGCTCTCGAGCACACTGAAAGCCAGCGAACTGAAGAACACCATCGTCACCAGCAGCACCGGCCCGAGCACGTCGCGGTGGTCCAGGAAGCTCGAGAGTTCGGCCACGATGGCCTTCGACTGCCCCGGCAGCAGCCATTCGAGGTAGCGGCCGATGGTGCGCAGCAGCTCGGCCTGGTCGATCACGTGCGACAGCGCGATCACGCTGACGATCAAGAGCGGCACGATCGACAGCAGCGCGTAATAGGCCACGGCACCGGCCAGCAGCAGCCCCTGGTTGGCGCGGAACTCCTTCAGGGCGTCCCAGCCGAAGCGAAGCGGGTGGCGCAGCAGCGGGGCGGCGTGTTTCAGCGGATTGATCGTCGTCATGCGGGCGGGGTGGTCGGTCGCCGCCAGTATGCCGTCGGGTCGCGGGGGACCCGCGGCTTGCGTATGATTTGCCGCTCCCCGCCTACATGACCATCCCCGCTTCATTCATCCAGGAACTCATCGCGCGCGCCGACGTGGTGGAAATCGTCGGCCGCTACGTGCAGCTCAAGAAAGCCGGCGCCAATTTCATGGGGCTGTGCCCCTTCCACGGCGAGAAATCGCCCTCCTTCTCGGTCAGCCCGACCAAGCAGTTCTATCACTGCTTCGGCTGCGGCGCCCACGGCAACGCCATCGGTTTCCTCATGGAGCATGCCGGCATGGGCTTCGTGGAGGCCGTGCACGACCTCGCGGGCCAGTACGGCCTGCAGGTGCCGGAAGACGACGCCTCGCCGGCCGAGCGCGCCCGCGCCGCCAGCCAGCGCCAGAAGCAGGCCACGCTGACCGACGTGCTCGAGAAGGCCGGCGACGCCTTCCGCAAGCACCTGCGCCAGGCGCCCGGCGCCATCGACTACCTGAAGGGCCGCGGCGTCTCGGGCGAGATCGCCAAGCAGTTCGGCATCGGCTACGCGCCGCCGGGCTGGCGCACGCTCGCGGGCGTGTTCCCCGACTACGAGGACCCGCTGCTGGCCGAAAGCGGCCTGGTGATCGTCAACACCGAGGACGGCCAGGTCGAGGCCAGCGAGGCCAAGCGCTACGACCGCTTCCGCGACCGGGTGATGTTCCCGATCCGCAACGTCAAGGGCGAATGCATCGGCTTCGGCGGCCGGGTGCTCGGCGACGAGAAACCCAAGTACCTGAATTCGCCCGAAACCCCTGTCTTCAGCAAGGGCCGCGAGCTCTACGGCCTCTACGAGGCCCGCGCCGCCTTCCGCGACCGCGGCTACGCGCTGGTCACCGAGGGCTACATGGACGTGGTGGCGCTGGCCCAGCTCGGCTTCCCGAACGCGGTGGCCACGCTCGGCACGGCCTGCACCACCGAGCACGTGCAGAAGCTGTTCCGCTTCACCGAGTCGGTGGTGTTCAGCTTCGACGGCGACGCCGCCGGCCGCCGCGCGGCGCGCAAGGCGCTCGACGGCGCCATGCCCTATGCCACCGACACGCGCAGCATCAAGTTCCTGTTCCTGCCGGCCGAGCACGATCCCGACAGCTTCATCCGCGAGTTCGGCGCCGAGGCCTTCGCGCGCTTCGTGCAGGAGGCCACGCCGCTGTCGCGCTTCATGATCGAGGCCGCGCGCGAGGGCTGCGACCTCGGCACCGCCGAGGGCCGCGCCCACATGAGCAGCAACGTGCGCCCCTTGTGGAGCGCGCTGCCCGACGGCGCGCTCAAGCGGCAGCTGCTGAGCGAGATCGCCACGCTGGTGCAGCTCGACGCGGCCGCGCTGTCGGACCTCTGGGCCACGGCGGCGGCACCGCGCGGCGGCGGCGGGGCCTCGCGCCAGGCCGAGCGCAGCCAGGAACGCCCGCCCGACGACGACGGCTACTTCCCCGAACCGCCGGTCTACGAAGAGCGCGAGCGATACTACGAAAACGATAGCAAGAAACGGCCTTTCAACAAGCGTTTCGGCCGTAAGGAGCCGCCGCGCGAACCGATGCGCGGGCGCAGCCAGCCGCTGAGCCGGCCCGACATCGCGGTGCGCCTGCTGCTCGCCAACATGGCGCAGTGGGAGCCGCTGTCGCACGAGGTGCACCTGATGCTGTGCGAACTGCCCGGGCCGCACGGCGCGCTGTTCACCTGGCTCGACAGCCAGCTGCACGAGCACGGCGCCCAGCCGTGGGCCGCGCTGCGCGAAGGCATGCGCGGCCAGGAGTTCGAGGCGCTGGCCGACAAGCTGATGACGGCCTCGGAAGGTGGCGCCCCCGTCGATCCGGAAGCGAGCGAGAACGATCTGCTGGCCGAGGCCGCGCGCGAGCTGGGCAGCGTGCTCGATTTCATGCTCGACGACCGCCTCAAGTTCCAGCAGAGCGAGGCCATCGCGGCCGTCGGCAAGGATCCGAAGGCGCTCGAACGCTACAAGGCGCTCGAGGCGCGGCGGCTCGAATTGCGCGCCCGCATGCGTCCCAAGACGGTGTAATTGCTTGAAATTTGCGCAAGACGCTATAATGTAGGGCTTCGCAACTGGCGAAATCGGCAAGAGCGACAGCAGCACCTCCGGACCGGCCCCTCGCGCAACGCACTCCACGGCAACCCCGCTGGAAAGGGCCAATAACCGCAAGGACTGCACACCAAATGATCGCCCGACATCTTGCCTATTGAGGATTTATTCCTCTTTTGCCCAATTGTTCCTGTCCGGCTGTGCCGGGCTGGCGGCGCTGTCTTCGCGGACCGCGCCCGTGTGATTTCGTGTGATCCCGCTTGTCCATTCTTGTTGTAACGAGGTCGTATGCCCAGTTCAAAGAAGCCTGCTCCTTCACCCGCCAAAAGCGCCGCCGCCAAGCCTGCAGCCGAAAAACCGTTGAAAGCAGCCGCTTTGCCGGCAACTAAGACGGGTGCAGCCGCGTCAAAGGCGGCAGCCGCAACGAAAGTGAAAACCGTGCCCACGAAATCGACGACCACCACCGACGACACCAAGAAGACAGCCGCCAAGACGGCTGCGGCAGGCGCTGCCGCCCCCGCCGCCAAGAAGGTCGGCCGCCCGCCCAAGGCCGCCAGCACCGCTGCCGCCGCGCCCGCCACCGGCGCCAAGCGCGGCCGCAAGCCCAAGGCCGACAAGGATGCGCCCGAGAGCGACGTCGACCTGTCGGACATCGAGGACGACCTGGCCGGTGACGAGCCGGTGGCGGCCGTGGCGACGACCGAAGAGAAGGTCAAGCCGCTGCGCATGAAGATCAGCAAGGCGAAGGAACGCGCCTTGATGAAGGAATTCGGCCTCGACGAGACCGTGCTGTCCGAGGAAGACCTCGCCAAGCGCCGCTCGCGCCTGAAGACCCTGATCACGCTGGGCAAGACCCGCGGCTACCTCACGCACGGCGAAATCTCCGACCACCTGCCCGACAAGCTGGTCGACGCCGAGACCATGGAAGTCGTGGTCACCATGCTCAACGACATGGGCGTGGCCGTCTACGAGCAGACCCCCGACGCCGAAACCCTGCTGCTGAACAACACCGCCCCCACCGCGACCACGGTGGAGGAAGCCGAGGAAGAAGCCGAAGCGGCTCTCTCCACGGTGGACAGCGAATTCGGCCGCACCACCGACCCGGTTCGCATGTACATGCGCGAAATGGGCACGGTCGAACTGCTGACCCGCGAAGGCGAAATCGAGATCGCCAAGCGCATCGAAGGCGGCCTGATGGCGATGATGGAGGCCATCTCGGCCTCCCCCGCCACCATCGCCGAGATCCTGCGCCTGGCCGCCGAGATCCGTGAAGGCAAGGTCGTCATCTCGACCATCGTCGACGGCTTCTCGAACCCGAACGAGGCCGACGACTACGTGGCCGAGGAAGACTTCGACGAATTCGACGAGGAAGACGACGACGACGGCAAGGGCGGCTCCAAGGCCCTGACCAAAAAGCTCGAGGAACTCAAGAACGAGGCCCTCTCGCGCTTCGACCGCATCGCCGAGATGTTCGAGAAGGTGCACAAGGTCTACGACAAGGAAGGCTACGGCACGCCCTCGTACACCAAGGCCCAGCAGTCCCTGTCGGACGAGCTGATGACCATCCGCTTCACCGCGCGCACCATCGAGCGCCTGTGCGACCTCGTGCGCACCCAGGTCGACGACGTGCGCAAGAAGGAACGCGAGCTGCGCCGCATCATCGTGGACAAGTGCGGCTTCCCGCAGGACGAGTTCATCCGCGACTTCAGCGGCTTCGACAAGAACGGCAACCGCATCGCCTCCAACCTGCTGAACCTCAAGTGGGTCGAGAAGCAGGCCGCCGCCGGCAAGCCCTGGAGCGCCGTGCTCGCGCGCAACATCCCGCCGGTGCAGGAACTGCAGCAGAAGCTGGCCGACATCCAGTCGCGCGTGGTGGTGCCGCTGACCGAGCTCAAGGACATCAACAAGCGCATGAACGAGGGCGAATCGTCCTCGCGCGATGCCAAGAAGGAAATGATCGAGGCCAACCTGCGCCTCGTGATCTCGATCGCCAAGAAGTACACCAACCGCGGCCTGCAGTTCCTCGACCTGATCCAGGAAGGCAACATCGGCCTGATGAAGGCGGTGGACAAGTTCGAATACCGCCGCGGCTACAAGTTCTCGACCTACGCCACGTGGTGGATCCGCCAGGCCATCACGCGCTCGATCGCCGACCAGGCGCGCACCATCCGCATCCCGGTGCACATGATCGAGACCATCAACAAGATGAACCGCATCTCGCGCCAGCACTTGCAGGAGTTCGGCTTCGAGCCCGACGCCGGCATCCTGGCGGCCAAGATGGAGATCCCGGAAGACAAGATCCGCAAGATCATGAAGATCGCGAAGGAGCCGATCTCGATGGAAACCCCCATCGGCGACGACGACGATTCGCACCTGGGCGACTTCATCGAGGACAGCAGCAACACGGCCCCGATCGAGGCCGCGATGCAGGCGGGTCTTCGCGACGTGGTCAAGGACATCCTCGACTCGCTGACGCCGCGCGAAGCCAAGGTGCTGCGCATGCGCTTCGGCATCGAGATGTCGACCGACCACACGCTGGAAGAAGTCGGCAAGCAGTTCGACGTGACGCGCGAGCGCATCCGCCAGATCGAGGCGAAGGCCCTGCGCAAGCTCAAGCATCCGTCGCGTTCGGACAAGCTGCGCAGCTTTATTGATACGCTCTGAGCCGGTCTCCCGGTATTTCCCCGACAAGGAGGCGCCCGCAAGGGCGCTTTCTTTTTTGGGCCCCTCTGCGACAGATGCAAAGATAAGAAGAATGGAGCAATCCTCATCATGAATCCCGATGCAGACAAACTCTGGCAAGCCCCGCGCTGGGCGCTGGCCGTGCTGCTCGCGGTGCTCGGCATGCTCGGGCCCTTCTCCATCGACACCTACATCCCCGCCTTCTCGGGCATCGCCCGTTCCATCGGCGCGACGCCGGCCGAGATGCAGCAGACGCTCTCGGCCTACCTGTTCGGCTTCGCGTTCATGAACCTGTTCCATGGCGCGCTGTCCGACAGCTTCGGGCGTCGGCCGGTGGTGCTGTGGGGCCTCGCGGTGTTCACGCTGGCCTCGCTGGGCTGCGCGCTGTCGCAGACGATCACGCAGCTGGTGCTGTTCCGCGGCCTGCAGGGCCTGTCGACCGGCGCGGGCATCGTGGTCTCGCGCGCGGTGATTCGCGACATGTTCCCGCCCGCCGAGGCCCAGCGCGTGATGAGCCAGGTCACGATCTACTTCGGCGTGGCGCCCGCCATCGCGCCGATCGTCGGCGGCTTCCTGTTCGTGCACGCGGGCTGGCACGCGGTGTTCTGGTTCCTGGTGGCCGTGGGCGTGGTGCTGTTCGCCGCCAACTACAAGCTGCTGCCCGAGACGCTGCATCCCTCGCACCGCCAGTCCTTCCACGTGCGCCACCTGCTGCGCGGCTACTGGGACCTGTGCTCCGACCCGCGCTTCCTGCTGCTGGCCTTCGCCAGCGGCGTGCCCTTCAACGGCATGTTCCTCTACGTGCTGGCGGCGCCGGCCTTCCTCGGCGACCACCTCGCGCTGCAGCCGCAGCAGTTCTTCTGGTTCTTCCTGCTGACCATCGGCGGCATCATGCTCGGCGCGCGCGCCAGCGGACGCATGGCCGGCAAGGTGGCGCCCAAGCGCCAGATCCGCGACGGCTTCCTGATCATGCTCGTCACCTCGGTGGTCAACGTGATCGCCAACACCTTCTTCCAGGCCCACGTGGCCTGGGCGCTGTGGCCGCTCGCGGTGTTCGCCTTCGGCTGGGCGCTGATGGTGCCGGTGGTCACGCTGCTGGTGCTCGACCTGCATCCCGAACGCCGCGGCATGGCCTCCTCGCTGCAGGCCGTGATCGGCTCCACCGCCAACGGCATCGTGGCCGGTGCGGTGGCGCCGCTGGTGATGCACTCCACGCTGGCGCTCGCGCTGACCTCGACCCTGATGCTGGCCATCGGCCTGGTGGCCTGGGTCTGGCTGCACGGCCGCTGGCCCGACATCGGACGGCGCGTCGCCCACGAGGGCTGAAGCGGCGGCAGGCGAACGAACAAGAACAACACAGAGACACTCTTCGATCCGCATGTCCTCCGCCAACAAGCTCCTCGTCTATCTGCGCGCCTGGCTGCCGGGCCGCACCACCGTCGATGCGCGCGAGCGCCTGCGCGCCATGGGCGGCGCGGCGCTCGGGCTGCTGATCACCGCGCTGATCTGCCGCTGGATCGCGCAGACGCTCGGCGGCAATGCCGTGTGGCTGATCGCGCCGCTGGGCGCCAGCGCGGTGCTGGTGTTCGCGGTGCCGGCCAGCCCGCTCGCGCAGCCCTGGTCGGTGGTGGGCGGCAACACGCTGTCGGCCATCGTGGGTATCGCCAGCGTCAACTGGATTCCCGACCCAGCCGTGGCCGCAGCGGTCGCAGTGGGCGGCGCCATCGGCCTGATGTTCGTCGCGCGCTGCCTGCATCCGCCGGGCGGCGCCGCGGCGCTGCTCGCGGTGCTCACGCACACCACGCACCTATCGTCGGCCTTCTTCCCCTTCTTCGTCAACTCGCTGCTGCTGGTGCTCGCGGGCGCGGCCTACAACAGCTTCACCGGCCGGCGCTATCCGCACGTGCAGGTGGCGCAGCCGCCGCGCGCCGACGCGCGCTTCAGCCAGGCCGACATCGATGCCGTGCTCGCGCGCTACAACCAGGTGCTCGACATCAGCCGCGACGACCTCGAGTCGCTGATCCAGCAGACCGAGCTCGAGAGCTACAAGCGGCGGCTCGGCACGCTGCACTGCGACGACATCATGTCGCGCACGCCGATCACGGTGGAATTCGGCACGCCGCTGCAGGAGGCCTGGGCGCTGATGCACGAGCGTCGCATCAAGGCGCTGCCGGTGGTCGACCGCACGCGCCGCGTGGTGGGCATCGTCACGCAGGCCGACTTCTTCCGCCAGCTCGACCTGGCGCACCACGAAGGCATCGCGGGCCGGCTGCGCGACTTCATCCGCGCCACCCGCACCGTGGTGTCGAACAAGCCCGAGGTGGTGGGCCAGATCATGACGCGCCAGGTGCGCGTGGCCAGCGCCGACCGCCCCGTGGTCGAGCTGGTGCCGCTGTTCTCCGAGGGCGGCCACCACCACATCCCGATCATCGACGCCGAGAAGCGCCTGGCCGGCATGATCACCCAGTCGGATTTCGTGCGCGCGCTCTACAGCGCGGTGCGGCCCGGGAACTGACTCCCCTTTTTCTTCAAGGAGGCATGCGCATGGCCTGGATCGTGTTGTTCTTCGCCGGCCTGCTCGAGGTGGGCTGGGCCATCGGCCTCAAGTACACCGAGGGCTTCAGCCGCTTCTGGCCCTCGGTGGGCACCATCGCGTCGATGGCGCTCAGCGTGGTGCTGCTCGGCTGGGCGATGCGCACCTTGCCGGTGGGCACGGCCTACGCGGTGTGGACCGGCATCGGCGCGGTCGGCACCGTGGTGCTGGGCATCGTGCTGTTCCAGGAGCCCTCGAATGCCGCGCGGCTGGTCTGCGTCGGACTGATCGTCGCGGGCATCCTGGGCCTGAAGCTCACGAGCGCGCACTGAGCGCCCGCGCGCTCACTCCAGCACCACGTTGGCCTTCTTCACCAGCGCCGCGTAGCGCGCCGCCTCGCTGCGGAAATAGGCCGCCGCCTGCTCGGGCGTGGTGGGCTTGATGAGGTTGCCCTGCTTGTCCATGGCCTCGCGCACCTCGGCGCTCGCGAAGGCCGCGGCCACGGCATCGTGCACGCGCTGCACCTCGGCCGCCTGCATCTTCGCGGGCCCGATCACCGCGAACCAGCCCTCGACCACGTAGTTCGGCAGCCCCTGCTCGGCGATGGTCGGCATCTCGGGCGCGGCCGGCGAGCGCGCCGGGCCGCACAGGCCGATGGCGCGCAGCGCGCCGCTCTTCAGGTGCGGCTGCACGGCCGGCAGCGCCACCACGCCCATCTCGACCTGGCCCGCGATCATGTCGGTGACCATCGGGCCCGTGCCCTTGTACGGAATGTGCCGCGCCTTCACGCCGGCCTCGTCCATGAACATCTCACCGGCCAGGTGGATGATGGTGCCGTTGCCCGAGGAGGCGTAGTTGTAGCCCTCGGGCTTGGCGCGCAGCAGCGCCACCAGCTCCTTCACGTTCTTCGCCGGCAGCTTCGGGTTCACCGCCAGCACCAGCGGCGTGGCGCCCACCACGCTGATCGGCGTCACGTCGGCGATCGGGTCGAAGGGCATCTTCCTGAACACCGCCGGGTTGATGACGTGGTTGTTCGACACCATGCCCAGGGTGAAGCCGTCGGGCGCGGCCTTGACCACGGTCGAGGTGCCCGTGATGCCGCCCGCGCCCGGCTGGTTCTCGACCACCACCGGCTGGCCGAAGGCCTTGCCGAGCGCCACCGTGGCGGCGCGCACGATGGCGTCCACGCCCGAGCCCGCGCTGATCGGCAGGATGAAGCGCACGGGCCGGTCGCCCTGCGCCCAGGCGGGCCAGGCGGCGAGCGCGGCCGCGCCGGCACCCAGGCCCAGCAGCGCGCGGCGGTTGATGAAGGAAGGCAGTGGGTTGCGCATCGTCTTGTCTCTCGTTGTAGTGGGGAAAGAAAACCGGCCTAGGCCACGGCCGCGTCGTCGAGCAGCGCCTGCATCTGCGCCTCGCCATAGCCGAGCTCGGCCAGCAGCTCGCGCGTGTGCTGGCCCAGCGTCGGCGGATCGAGGCGCACGCCCAGGCGCTCGCCGCCCAGCGTGATCGGGAACAGCGTGGTCTGCGCGGTCTGGCCCGCGCGCTCGCCGTCGGGCAGGCGGATGTCGGCCAGGCCGCCGGTGGCCAGCAGGTGCGGATCGGCGTAGAGGTCCTCGGGCCGCACGATCGGCGCGAACGGCAGGCCGCGCGCCTCGAAGAGCGCCGACAGCTCGGCGGCCGGACGAGAAGCCAGCCGCGCGCGCAGGTCCGCCAGCAGGCTCGGGCGCAGCCGCACGCGGTCGTTGTTGGTGCGCAGCGCCGGGTCGGCCTTGAGGTCGTCGAAGCCCAGGGCGTCGCAGAAGCTCTGCCACTGCGCGTCGCTGACCGCGGCCAGGAAGATCTGCTCGCCGTCCTTCACGGTGAACACGTCGTACAGCGCCCAGGCCGAGATGCGCTCGGGCATCGGCGCCGCGGCCTGGCCCGTGATCGCGTACTGCAGCATGTGCTGTCCGACCAGGAACACGTTGTTCTCGAACAGCGCCGAATGCACCTCCTGGCCCTCGCCGGTCTGGCCGCGCTGCATCAGCGCGGCCATCGCGCCGATGGCGCCGAACATGCCGCCCATGATGTCGTTGACGCTGGTGCCCGCGCGCAGCGGGTCGCCGGGCCGGCCGGTCATGTAGGCCAGCCCGCCCATCATCTGCACCACCTCGTCGAGCGCGGTGCGGTGCTCGTAGGGGCCGGGCAGGAAGCCCGTGTGGTTGACGTACACCAGACGCGGGTTGAGCCGGCGCAGCGCCGCGTAGTCGAGGCCGTACTTCCCCATGGTGCCGGGCTTGAAGTTCTGCGCCACCACGTCGGCGCCGGCGCACAGGCGCAGCGCGGCCTCGAGCCCCTGCGGGTGGCGCAGGTCGAGCGCGATGCTCTTCTTGTTGCGGTTGAACATCGGGAAGAAGCCCGCGCCCGCGCCCAGCAGCTGGCGCGTGCGGTCGCCCTCGATCGGCTCGACCTTGATGACCTCGGCGCCGAGGTCGGCCAGCACCATGCCGCAGGTCGGCCCCATCACCATGTGGGTGAACTCGACCACGCGGATGCCGGCCAGCGGCAGAGGCTTGTCCTGGGACGTGCTCATGCCGCCACCTCTTCCAGCGCGAAGGTCTTCGGGAAGCCCGCGCGCCACAGCGTGCCCTGCAGGGTCTCGCCGTCCAGCCATTGCGCCACGCGCTCGCGCAGCGCGAGCAGCTGCCGCAGGTCGACGCCCGTGGCCACGCCCATGCTCTGCAGCATGAACAGCAGGTCCTCGGTGTCGACGTTGCCGCTGGCGCCCGGCGCATGCGGGCAGCCGCCGATGCCGGCCAGGCAGGCGTCGAAGCGCGCGATGCCGACCTCGAGCGCCGCATAGACGTTGGCCAGCCCCAGCCCGCGCGTGTCGTGAAAATGGCCGCACCACAGCCGCTCGCCCGCGATGGCCCGCGCGCGCTCGAACAGGCGGCGCACCATCGCCGGATCGGCATAGCCGACGGTGTCGGCCAGGCTCACGCGGTCGGCGCCCGCATCGAGCAGCGCCTGCATCAGCCGCAGCACCTCCTCGGGCGCCACGGGGCCCTGCAGCGTGCAGCCGAAGGCGGTGCCCACGCCGCCCTCGATCAGCGTCCTCGAGCCCGCGGCATCGCGCGCGGCGCGGATGCGGCCGACCTCGGCCACCACCTCGTCGGGCGTCTTGCGCAGGTTGGCGAGGCTGTGCGCATGGCTGGCCGACAACGGCACCACCAGCAGGTCGGCCTCGCCCTCGATGGCGCGCTCGGCGCCCTTCAGGTTGGGCACCAGCACCGAGGCGAACAGGCCCGGCAGCGTCTTCGCGAAGGCCAGCAGCTCGGCGGTGTCGGCCAGCTGCGGCAGCAGCCGCGCGGGCACGAAGGAGCCGACCTCGATCTCGCGCTGGCCGGCCGCGTGGGCGGCGCGGATCCATTCGCGCTTGTGCGCGGTGGGCAGGGTGCGGGCGATGCTCTGCAGGCCGTCGCGCAGGCCCACTTCGCGCACGGTGGCGCGCGGCGGCAGGAAGGCGTGCGGGCGCGCCGGGGCGGAAGGTTCGGTCAAGGCGGTGTCTCCGTGGGATGGGTATCTGGAATCGGCGTCATTCTTAGACTTTCCGATTCGATGCAGAAGCTATATTTCGGAAGCCGATTCGTTCCGAATCGGAACACCACGAAAACCACGGAGCCGACGCCATGCGCGACCTCGACCTCACCACCCTGCGGCTGTTCGTCTCGGTCTGCGAGACCCGCAGCATCGCGCGCGCCGGCGCCCAGGCCAGCATCGTCGGCTCGGCCATCAGCAAGCGGCTGGCGCAGCTCGAGGACACGCTGGGCACGCCGCTGTTCGTGCGGCGCCGCCGCGGCGTGGTGCCCACGGCCGCCGGCGAAACCCTGCTCGAGCATGCGCGCGCCATGCTCGGCAGCGTGAACCGCATCGAGCGCGACATGGCGGCCTACGCGGGCGGCATGCGCGGCCACGTGCGCATGCTGGCCTCGGCCTCGGTGATGGCCGAGTCGCTGGCCGAGGACGTGGCCGATTTCCTGCAGGACCCGGCGCACCGCAACATCCGCGTCGACATGGAAGAGCGCGTGAGCCCCGAGATCGTGCGCGGCATCCGCGAGGGCGTGGCCTCGATCGGCCTGTGCTGGGACGCGGCCGACCTCGAGGGCCTGCAGCGGCGCGACTACCGCAGCGACCACCTCGCGGTGGTGGCGCATCCCTCGCACCCGGTGGCACGCATGCGCGAGGTGCGCTTCGAGCAACTGCTCGACCACGAGTTCGTCGGCATGCCCGCGCTCAGCGCGGTGCAGCTGCTGCTCGCGCGCGAGGCCACGGCCGCGGGCAAGCCGCTGGTGCACCGCGTGCTGGTGTCGAACTTCGACGCCGCGCTGCGCGTGGTGCGCGCCGGCCTCGCGATCAGCGTGGTGCCGGCCGAGGTGGCGCAGCCCTTCACCGCGGCCTACGGCCTGTGCCTGATGCCGCTGGCCGACCCGTGGGCGAAGCGCCGCTTCGCGATCTGCTTTCGCGACGAGGCCTCGCTCTCGCCCGCGGCGCAGCTGCTGGTGGCGCACCTCGAGAAGCTGGCGCGGCGCGACTGAGCCGGCTCATTCGTCCAGATTTCGAAATGATCCTTTGCGCGGGAGCCGGTTTTTGTTTCGTTCGGCGCAATCCACACTGCGGGCTTCACCTGTCACACCCTCCTCCGCAGAAAGAATCATCGCCATGTTCCGCCGCAGCTTCCTTGCCGCCACCGCGCTCGCCGCCCTCTCAACCTTCCCCACCTTCGGCATCGCCGCATCCGCCGCACCCTTGACCCTCGAGGTCTACAACCCGGGCGCGGCCTCGCTGTTTCCCGTCTCCTCGAGCATCGTCTCGGGCGAGAAGGAGGCCGTGCTGATCGACGCCCAGTTCCAGCGCAACGACGCCCAGGCGCTGGTGAAGAAGATCCAGGCCGGCGGCCGCAAGCTCGCCGCCGTCTACATTAGCCACAGCGACCCCGACTACTACTTCGGCCTCGACGTGATCCGTGCCGCCTTCCCCGACGCGAAGATCGTCGCCACGCCGCAGACCGTGGCCGCGATCCAGGCCTCGAAGGACGGCAAGCTGGCCCACTGGGGCCCGATCCTCAAGGACAACGCGCCGCAGTCGCTGGTCGTGCCCGAGCCGCTCGCGGGCAACACGATCGAGCTCGAGGGCCGCAAGATCCAGGTCGTCGGCCCCACGCCCGCGCGCACCGTCGCCTGGATTCCCTCGCTCAAGACCGTGGTCGGCGGCGTGCCGGTGTCGGCCAACATCCACCTGTGGGTGGCCGACACGCAGACGCCCGAGTCGCGCCGCGACTGGCGTCGCACGCTGGACCGCATCGCGGCGCTCAAGCCGAAGACCGTGGTGCCCGGCCACTACCTGCCGAACGCCGACGGCTCGGCGCCCTCCACGCTCGCCTCGGTGAACTTCACGCGCGCCTACCTGCGGGACTTCGAGACCGAGGCCGCCAAGGCCAAGGACTCGGCCGCGCTGATCGCCGCGATGAAGAAGCGCTACCCCAAGCTGGAAGACGCCTCCTCGCTCGAACTGAGCGCGAAAGTCATCAAGGGAGAGATGAAATGGCCGCAATGAACCCGGGCAGCCACGAAGGCACCACCCTGCACTGCATCTTCGACCCGCTGTGCGGCTGGTGCTATGCCGCCGCGCCGCTGGTCGAGGCCGCGCGCGAGGTGCCGGGCCTGCGGGTCGAACTGCATGGCGGCGGCATGATGACCGGCGCCAACCGCCGCGCCATCACGCCGCAGTGGCGCGACTACGTGCTGCCGCACGACCGCCGCATCGCCGAGCTCACGGGCCAGCCCTTCGGCGAGGCCTACTTCGAGGGCCTGCTGCGCGACGGCACGGCCGTGATGGACTCCGAACCGCCGACCACCGCGATCCTCGCGGCCGAGTCGCTGCGCGCGGGCGGCGCGCTCGACATGGCGCATCGCGTGCAGCGCGCGCACTACGCCGAGGGCCGGCGCATCGCCGATGCCGAGGTGCTGCAGGCGCTGGCCGTGGAACTGGGCTTCGACGGCGAAGCCTTCGCCGCGGCCTTCGCGCGGCTGTCGGGCGAAGCGACCGCCCAACACATCGAGGCCAGCCGCGCGCTGCTGCGCCGCGTGGGCGGCCAGGGCTTTCCGACCTTCGTGCTCGCGCGGCCCGATGGCGGCGCGAGCCGGGTCGACATCGGCCCGTGGCTGGGGCGGCCGGACGCGTGGAAGGCGCAGCTCGCGAGCTTCGCAACGCCGTCCGCGCCGGGACATCCGACCCTGGACAGCTGCGGCCCCGACGGCTGCGCGATCTGAAAACGGCCCGCCGGCCTGGACAGCCGGCGGCCGTGTTTCGTCGCGGAAGCGCTGAATTCGGAGGCTTCGCGGACAAATGAGAACTATTCTCGACAATAATCCGCCGGCGATCCGCGCGCCATCCCCCTTCCCATGTCCGCCCAACTCTCCCCCAGCCCGCTGTTGAAAGCCTTCCAGGACAGCTACCAGGAGCTGGTGCGGTTCATCGCGCGCCGCACCGGCAGCACGCACGATGCACGCGAGCTGGCGCACGACACCTGGGTCCGGCTGGCCGAGCGCGCCGAGACGCGCGAAACCGAGCCCGCGCCGCACGAAGGCGCCGCGCGCGCCTACGTCTACGCCGTGGCCGAGAACATCGCCATCGACCACCTGCGCCGCCGCCAGCGCAGCGCCGAGCGCTTCAGCCCGGTGGCCGTCGACATCGAGGCGGAACCGGCCGCCCAGGACCCCAGCACGCGCGACGTGGCCGACGGCGTCGCCCACCGGCAGGCGCTCGACGCGGTGGATGCCGCGCTGCGCGCGCTGCCACCGCGCAGCCGCGACATCTTCCTGGCCGACCGGCTCGAGGGCGCCTGCCATGCCGAGCTGGCGCTGCGCCATGGCGTATCGGTCAAGACCGTCGAGCGCGAAGTGATGCGGGCCCTCGACAGCGTCGAGGCCGCGCTGCACCGCTGGCGCGGCGAGGCGGCGCCCGCGCGCACCGGCCGGCGCCGCGCGCTGTCGGCGCTGCTCGGCGTCTGTGGCCTGGGTGTCGGCAGCGCCACGCTCTGGCAGGCATGGCGCCAGTGGGTGCCGGGCTACAGCGCCCTGTTGTCGACCCCGATCGCCCGCATCCGGACCCAGGCGCTGCCCGACGGCAGCAGCCTCACGCTCGATGCCGCGAGCCGCGCCGAGGTCGTCTACTACGCCACGCGCCGCACGGTGCAACTGCTGGCCGGCAGCGCCTTCTTCGAGGTGGCGCGCGACGAGGCGCGGCCCTTCGTGGTCCATGCGCTGGGCCACGAGATCACGGTGCTCGGCACGCGCTTCGAGGTCGCGTTGCAGGACGGCGGCGTGCGCGTGGCGGTCGAATCGGGCCAGGTGCGGGTGCGCAGCGCAGGCGGCGAGGAACGCACCCTGGGCGTGGGCGATCGTGCCTTCATCGATCCGGTGCGGCCGCTCTCCACCTCGCATCCGGCCGGCGCGGCGGCGGTCGCGCCGTGGCGCGAAGGCTGGCTCGACTTCGACCGCCAGCCGCTGGCCGAGGTGGTGGAGCGTCTCGCGCGCTACAGCCCGCGCCCGCTGCGCGTGGCGCCCGATGCCGCGCAGCTCCCGGTGTTCGGCCGGGTGCGCATCGGCGAGGCCGGCGACTGGCTGCGGCTGCTGCCGCGCAGCCTGCCGGTGCGCGTGCGCGAAGACGACGGGGCCGACCGCGCCCTGGTCATCGAACGCCGGCCCTCCTGAAGGCCGGCTTCGCTCGCCGCGTTTTTTTTGGCGCCGCGCGTGAGGGATCGCTGCCGCTCGCTCGTATCAGTCCATGGAGCCCGGAACATCCGCCACGCGGAAGCCCGGGAGATTCATGAACCCGACCCGAAGCCAGAGAACCGCATGCCTTCCCGCCACCGTCCCGCCCCCACCCTTCGACGCCATCTGGTCGCCGCCGCCGCGCTGTCCCTGGTCGCCCAGGCCGGCACGGGCGCCTGGGCCCAGAACAGCCCGGCCGCCGTCGACGCCCAAGTCATGGCGGACGCCGCCGTCGTGGCGTTCTCGATCCCCGCGCAGCCGCTGGACCAGGCGCTGAACCAGTTCGCGCGCCAGGCCGGCCTGCAGTTGCTGGCGGCGCCCGCGCTGCTGCAGGGGCTGCGCGGGCAGCCGGTCCAGGGCAGCCTGGCGGTCCACGCCGCGGCCGCCCAGTTGCTCCAGGGCAGCGGGCTGGCCGGCCGCGTGACGGGCAGCACGCTGGTGATCGAGAAGGCGCGCGATGCCACCGGCGCCGCGCTGCCGACCGTGACCGTGAACGCCGCCGCCGAGCGCGAGACCGGCCTCGGCCCGGTGCCGGGCTATGTCGCGCGGCGCAGCCAGACCGCGACCAAGACCGACACGCCGATCATCGAGGTGCCGCAGTCGCTGTCCGTCATCGGGCGCGAGGAACTCGAGGCCCGCGGCGTGCAGACCATCATGGAAGCCGTGCGCTACGCGCCGGGCGTGGTGGCCGGCAACTGGGGCTACGACGCCCGCGGCATCGACTGGCTGCTGCTGCGCGGCTTCGATGCCACGGCCGGCAACGCCATGTACCGCGACGGCATGCTGCTGCCCGCCTACTCGCTGACCGAGCCCTACGGCCTCGAGCGCGTCGAGGTGCTGCGCGGCCCGTCGTCGGTGATGTTCGGCCTGGGCGACGCCGGCGGCATCATCAACCGCGTCAGCAAGATGCCCGGCACCACGACCACGCGCGAGATCGAGGTCCAGTACGGCAGCTTCCAGCGCAAGCAGCTCGCGGTCGATCTCGGCGGCGCCCTGAGCGACACGCTGAGCTACCGGCTGGTGGGCGTCGAGCTCGACAGCGACAGCCAGCAGCGCTACCCCAACGGCGCGCCCGCCGAGGTCAAGCGCAGCTACCTCGCACCCTCGCTGCGCTGGCAACCCTCGGCCGCCACCTCGTTCACGCTGCTCGGCGAGTTCCTGAAGAGCGACGCCAGCGACGACACCTTCAACGTGACCGACGCACGCGGCCGCGACACCGGCCTGATCCAGGGCGAGCCGAACTACAGCCGCATCAAGCAGCAGCAATCCTCGCTCGGCTACCTGTTCGAACACCATCTCGACGACAACTGGACGGTGCGCCAGAACATGCGCTACTTCGGCTTCGACACCGACAAGCACCACGTGGTGGTGAACCTCGCGCCCGATGGCTACACGCTGCGGCGCACGGCCCGCTTCGCCCCCGAGTGGGTCAACCAGTGGACCGCCGACACGCAGTTGCAGGGCCGCGTGCGCACCGGCGATGTCGAGCACACGCTGCTGTTCGGCGTCGACTGGTCGCGCGTGCGGTACACGGCCAAGCAGTTCTCGGGGCCGGCCCCCAGCCTCGACCTGCGCTTCCCGGTCAACGGCCTGCCGATCGCCGAGCCGGTGCAGCCCGACAGCAACTTCACCCAGACCACCGAGCAGCTCGGCGTCTACGCGCAGGACCAGGTCAAGTTCGGCCCGCACTGGCTGCTCACGCTCGGCGGCCGGCAGGACCACGTGAAGTCCACCACCTTCGACCGTCTGAAGAGCGGCCGCACGACCCAGACCGACGACCGGTTCAGCGGCCGCGCCGCGCTGAGCTACCTGGTCGGCAACGGCTGGGCGCCCTACCTCAGCTATTCGGAATCCTTCATGCCGACCAGCGGCGTCGACCTGAACGGCGAGCCCTTCCGCCCGAGCCGCGGCAAGCAGGTGGAGGCCGGCCTCAAGTTCCAGCCCGAGGACGCGCGCTCGCTGTTCACCGCGGCCCTATTCGACGTGCGCAAGTCCAACGTCGTGACCTACGACCAGAACACCTTCGAGGCCCGCCAGATCGGCCGCATCCGCTCGCGCGGCCTCGAGCTCGAGGCCAAGGCCGAGCTGGCGCGCGACCTGAACCTCACGGCCTCCTACACCTGGCTCGACACCAAGGTGCGCGAGAGCGCCAACGCCGCCGAGCGCGGCAAGACGCCGATCCAGGTGCCACGGAACACGGCCTCGCTGTGGCTCGACTACACGCTGGGCAACGGCTTCGGTTTCGGCGGCGGCCTGCGCTACATCGGCAAGCGCTGGAACGACGTGGGCAACACCTCGTCGGAAGGCGGCGTGGCGCTGATCGATGCCACCGTGCACTACAAGCGCGGCCCGTGGCGCTTCGCGCTGAGCGCCACCAACCTCGCCAACCGGCAGTACGCCGCCTCGCGGGCCTACGGCAAGTACTACCCCGGCAGCGACCGCGCGGTGGTCGCGAGCGCGAAGTACCAGTTCTGAACGCCCGAACGCGCGCGGGCGCGCGACTCAGCGCGCCACGCCCAGCAACCGATCGAGCACCTGCGGCTGCGCGCGCAGCGCGGCCGCGCTGTCGGCATGCACGATGGTCCCGTGGTCGAGCACCACGGCCTCGTCGGAGATCGCGAGGATCGCCTGCGGATGCTGCTCGACCACGATCGCGGCCAGGCCCTCGTCGCGCGTGATGCGGCGGATGGCGCGCAGCAGTTCCTCCACGATGATCGGCGCCAGGCCCTCGAGCGGCTCGTCGAGCAGCAGCAGCTTCGGGTTCAGCACCAGCGCGCGGCCCACGGCCAGCATCTGCTGCTCGCCGCCCGACAGCTGCGTGCCGAGGTTGGTCTTGCGCTCGGCCAGGCGTGGGAACATCTCGTAGACGCGGCGCGGATTCCACGGCCCGGGCCGCTCCACGGCCGTGAGGTTCTCGTGCACGGTGAGCGACTTGAAGATGTTGCGCTCCTGCGGCACCCAGCCGATGCCGGCCGCCGCGCGCTGATGCGGCGCGAGCCGGTGCAGCGCCTGACCGCCGAGCGCGATGCTGCCGCCGTGCTGGCGCGTGGCGCCCGCGAGGGTGTTGATCAGCGTGGTCTTGCCGGTGCCGTTGCGGCCCAGCAGCGCGAGCGTGCGGCCCTCGCCGAGCGCGAAGGACACGTCGTGCAGCACCACGGCCTCGCCGTAGCCGGCGCTCAGTTTCTCGATGCGCAGCAGCTCAGACATGGGCGGCCTCCGCGGACTGGCCATGGCCGAGGTAGACCTCCTTGACCCGCGGGTCGTTGGCGATGGCCTCGGGATCGCCCTCGGTCAGCAGGGTGCCGTTGACCAGCACCGTCATGCGGTCGGCGAAGCTGAACACCAGGTCCATGTCGTGCTCGATCAGCAGTACCGACACGTCGGCCGGCAGCGCGGCCACGGTCTGCAGCAACTCCTCGCGCTCGCCCGCGGGCACGCCGGCCACGGGTTCGTCGAGCAGCAGCACGCGCGGCTCGCAGGCCAGCGCGATCGCGATCTCGAGCAGCCGGCGCTTGCCGTAGGCCAGGTGCTTCGTCTGCTGGTGCGCCACGTCGGCCAGATGGAACTGCTCGAGCAGCTGCCCCGCGCGCTCGGCCACCGCCTGGGTCGCGCCGAGCGGGCGCCACCATTGCGCGCCGATGCCCTGGTGCTGCGACACGACCAGTGCCAGCGTCTCGAGCGGCGTCATCGAGTCGAACAGCTGGTTGATCTGGAAGGTGCGCACCAGCCCGCGCGCCACGCGCTTGTGCGGCGCGAGGCGCGTGATGTCCTCGCCGAGCAGCGTGATGCGGCCCTCGGAGGGCGTGAGCACGCCCGTGAGCTGGTTGATCAGGGTGGTCTTGCCGGCGCCGTTCGGGCCGATCAGCGCATGGCGCGCGCCGCGCCGGAGTTCCATCGAGACGTTGTTGGTGGCGGTGATGCCGCCGAAGCGCATCACCAGGCCATGGGTCGAAAGCACGGTGTCGGTCATGCCGCACCGCCCTTCTTGCCGGCACCGAACCAGGTCCAGGGCTTGAGCAGACGATCGCGGCCCACGAGCACCAGCAGCACCAGGATCAGGCCGATCCAGAACATCCAGTACTGCGGCGTCACCGACGACAGCCAGGTCTGCAGCAGCTTGAAGACGATGGCGCCCGCGACGCCGCCGTAGAGCCAGCCCACGCCGCCGATCACCAGCATCAGCAGCACGTCGGCCGAGCGGTCGAAGGCCAGCACGTCGAGCGAGGCGAAGCCGGTGGTCTGCGCGAGCAGCGCGCCCGCGGCACCGGCCACGCCGGCGGCCACGGTGTAGATCACGGCCAGCCGCGACACCACCGGGATACCGATCGCCATGGCGCGCAGCCGGTTATCGCGGATCGCCTTGAGCGTGGCGCCGAAGGGCGAATGCACGAGCCGGCGCATGACGAGGAACAGCACCAGCATCACGGCCAGCGAATACCAGGCGGCCGTGCGGCCGTAGAGATCGAACTCGAACAGGCCGAGCACCGGCCCCATCACCACGCCCTGCAGGCCGTCGGCGCCGCCGGTCAGCCAGTCGAGCTTGTTGGCGAGCTCGAGCAGCAAGAGCGCGGTGCCGAGCGTGACCATCAGCCGCGTGAGGTCGCTGCCGCGCAGGATGGTGACGCTGGCCACCAGCCCGAGCAGCGCCGACACGACGATGGCGAACAGCAGGCCCACGGTCGGGTCGGGCATCACCAGCTTGGCGAACAGTGCCGCGGCGTAGGCGCCGAAGCCGAAGAAGGCCGCATGGCCCAGCGAGACGATGCCGGTGTAGCCGAGGATCAGGTCGAGCGACATCGCGAACAGCGCGACGATGGCGATCTCGTTGACCAGCAGCGAGTGCGAGGGCGTGACCAGCGGCAGCGCGAAGGCCACGGCCCACACGACGAACTCGACCGGGTGCCAGCGCGCCTTGCGCAGCAGCGGCGACTGGAAGTCGGAGGAGGAAGAAGAAGGCGCACCCATCAGCGGCCTCCCTTGCGCGTGAACAGGCCCTGCGGGCGCCACATCAGGATCAGGATCATCAGCAGGTAGACGGTGAAGGCGCCCATCTTCGGAATGAAGTACTTGCCGGCCACGTCGGCGATGCCCAGCAGCAGCGCGGCCGCGAGCGGACCGGTGATCGAGGAGGTGCCGCCGACCGAGACCACGATCAGGAAATAGATCATGTACTTGAGCGGGAAGGTCGGATCGAGGCCGAGGATCTCGGCGCCGAGCGCGCCGCCCAGCCCCGCGAGCCCCGAGCCGACCGCGAAGGTCAGCAGGAACACCACGTTGACGTTGATGCCCAGGCCCG
This sequence comes from Variovorax sp. PDC80, assembly GCF_900115375.1. Classification (NCBI taxonomy): domain Bacteria; kingdom Pseudomonadati; phylum Pseudomonadota; class Betaproteobacteria; order Burkholderiales; family Comamonadaceae; genus Variovorax; species Variovorax sp. PDC80. The sequence continues at coordinate 491,420 of NZ_FOWG01000003.1, forward strand.
CGGCCACGCGCGGGTCGTCGACCGCGGCGCGCAGCCGGCTGCCGAAGCGGGTCTTCGAGAGGATCAGCTGCAGCACCACGGTGAGCACCGCGCAGACCGCGATGATGAACAGCCGGTAATGGCCCATGCCCAGCATCAGCGCGCCGTCGCCGAGCTCGGTGCGCCCGCGCAGCCATTCGGGCAGCTGCACGTTCTGCTGCGAGGAGCCCACGAAGTAGTCGATGGCCGCCACCGCCATGAAGGCCAGCCCGATGGAGAACAGCACCTGGTCGAGGTGCGGCTTGCCGTACATGGGCCGGTAGAGCGTGCGCTCGAGCAGCGCGCCGGCCAGCGCCACGACCACGAAGGCCAGCGGCAGGCACAGCATGAACGGCACGCCGAACTTCTGCATCGCGAACACGGTGAGATAACCGCCCGCCATCGCGAAGGCGCCGTGCGCGAGGTTGATGAAGTTCATCAGCCCCAGCGTCACGGCCAGCCCCACGGCGAGCACGAACAGCAGCATGCCGTAGGCGATGCCGTCGAAAAGAATGGTGAGCATGCAGCTTCTGTGGGATGCGGTCTCGAACGCGGACAGCCGAACGCAGAAGTCGCGAAGGTCACGCAGAAGTCGCAGAAGGAATCAACAAGGATTCTTCCGCGACTTCTGCGTGATTCTGGTTTTCCTTCCGCGTTCGGCTGTCCGAACCCGCATTGCTATTACTTGGCTTTACCCGGGTCCTTGACGCCCTTGATGACGTCGAACTCGACGTTGTAGAGCTGCCCGTCCTTCTTCTCGACCTTGCGCAGGTACACGTCCTGCACCACGTCGCGGGTCTGGGCGTCGATCAGCACCTGGCCGCGCGGGCTCTCGAAGACCTGGCCCTTCATGCCGGCCAGCAGCGCCTCGCCGCCGCCCTGGCCCTTGCTGGTCTTGAGCGCCTCGTAGATCACGCGCATGCCGTCGTAGCCGCCCACGGCCATGAAGTTGGGGCGCAGCTTGGGGTTGGCCTTCTCGAAGGCCTCGACGAACTTCTTGTTGGCGGCCGAGGGATGGGCGGCCGAGTAGTGGTGCGAGGTGACCACGCCGAGCGCGCCGTCGCCCATGTCGTTGAGCTGGTCGTCGTCGGTCACGTCACCGGTGGCGATCAGCTTGATGCCGGCCTTGTCCATGCCGCGCTCGAGGAACTGCTTCATCACGGCCGCGCCCGCGCCCGAGGGCACGAAGACGAACAGCGCGTCGGGCTTGGCGTCGCGCACCTTCTGCAGGAAGGGGGCGAAGTCGGGGTTGCGCAGCGGCACGCGCAGCTTGTCGATCACCTTGCCGCCGTTGAGCGCGAAGCGCTCGCTGAAGAACTTCTCGGCATCGTTGCCGGGGCCGTAGTCGCTGACCAGCGTGACCACCGTCTTGATGCCGTTCTTCGGCGCCCAGTCGCCCATCGGCACCGACACCTGCGGCAGCGTGAAGCCGCTGCGCACGATGAAAGGCGAGGCCTCGGTGATGCTCGAGGTGGCCGCGGCCATCACGACCTGCGGCGTCTTCGACTGGGTGGCGATCGGCGCCACCGCGAGCGCCAGCGGCGTCAGGCCGAAGCCCGCGAGCACGTTGACCTTGTCGTTCACCACCAGTTCCTGCGCCAGGCGCTTGGTGACGTCGGGCAGGCCGGTGTCGTCCTTGACGATCAGCTCGATCTTCTTGCCGGCCACGGTGTCGCCGTTCTGCGCCATGTACAGGCGCGCGGCGGCCTCGATCTGGCGGCCGGTCGACGCCGACTGGCCGGTCATCGGCAGGATCAGGCCGATCTTGAACTTGTTGTCCTGGGCCTGGGCGGCCGTCACGGACAGCGCGCCGGAAAGCGCGAGCGCGGCGAGGCTCGCGGACTGGATGAGTTGACGCCTTTGCATGAGTTCTCCTTTGGGGGCGACGAGCGGAATCGGCCTATTTTTCAACACTTTGCAACATTCCTTGTCGCGGACCTTCACCTAGGCGCGGGCCCGCGCGGCGCTTTGTTGCGCGATAGACAAATGAACTGCGCGATGATCGCGCAACGGGGGTGAGTCGGGGATCTCGCACCACCGTTCGGGCTGAGCTTGTCGAAGCCTTGCACCCGGCTTCGACAAGCTCAGCCCGAACGGTTGGGGGAGCGATCAACCATCCGCGCGGTACGCGGAATCGAGCGTGAGCGTACCCACCGCGCGTGACACGCAGGCACAGATGCGGGTGGTGGCCTGCTTCTCATGCGCGCTGAGGAACACGTCGCGGTGGTCGATCTCGCCGTCGACCGCCAGCACGTCCATCGCGCACAGCCCGCATTCGCCGCGCCGGCAGTCCCACAGGGTCTGCACGCCGGCGGCGTCGAGCGCATCGAGCAGCGAGCAGTCGGCCGGCACGGTGATCGCGAGGTCGTGCCGCGGCACGCGCACGGTGAAGGCCTGCGCGGCCAGCCGGCCGCTGCTGCCGAAGGTCTCGAAGCGCAGGTCGGCCGCGGCGCGGCCGGCCGCCGCCCAGGCGCGCTGCACGGCCTCGAGCATCGGTGCCGGGCCGCAGGTGTAGAGCTGGCCGCCCGCGGGCAGCGCGGCGATGGCCGCCGCGAGGTCGATGGCCGCGGCGCCTTCGTGCGTCTGCAGCTTCTCATCGCCGAGCGATGCGCGCAGCTCATCGAGGTAGGCGAACTCGCCCGCATGGCGCGCGCCGTAGTGCATGGCCAGCGGCACGCCGCTGCGCCGCGCATGCGCGCCCAGCCGCTGCGCCATGCCCACCAGCGGCGTGATGCCGATGCCGCCCGCCACCAGCAGGTAGCCCGGCGCCGACAGGTCGAGCGCGAAGTGGTTCTGCGGCGCGCTGACCTGCAGGCGATCGCCCACGGCCAGCCGCCACATCGCGAGCGAACCGCCACGGCCGTCGTCGAGCCGCTTGACGGCGATGCGCCAGCCGCCCTGCTCGCCCTGCCCCACGAGCGAATACGAGCGCGTCTGCAACTGGCCCTGCGCGCTCGTCACCTGCACCTGCAGATGGGCGCCGGGCTCGTGGCCGCCGGCCGTGCCCGCCTCGGGTCGCAGCTCGAATTCGCGCACGGTGGGCGTGAGGTCGCGCAGCGCCACCACCTGCGCCTGCATCCATTGGAGATCGCTTTTCATCGGGGAACCAGGACCGGAAAAAAGAAGGAAGCCGCTCAACCGCGGCGGCGGATCAGTTGCACGCCGGGCAGCGGACGCTGCTGCTCGGTGGGCGCGCCGTGCAGCGCCTCGCGCAGGTTGCGCCGCGCGATGCGGCTGTGCTCGCGCATCAACGCCTCGGCGCGCGAGCCCTCGCCGGACTCGATGGCATCGAGCACCTGCACATGCTGGTCCTGCGCGATCACCAGCATGTCGCGCGCGGCCGGCGAATTGGCCTGCACGATCACGAAGCCCGAGGGCGAGGCGAACGGCAGGTTGACCACGCGCTCGAGCTGCTGCGCGATCACCGGGCTGCCGGCCATCTCGCACAGCAGCGCATGGAAGCGCTCGTTGTGCGTCACGTAGCGCGAGAAGGCGGCGTCGTCGAGCGCGGGCTCGCGCAGCAGCTCGTCGATGCGCTGCAGGCAGCCGCGCGCCTCGCGCAGCACCACGGGCGCCGCGCCGCGTTCGGCCGCGAGCCGCGCGACCAGGCCCTCGAGCGTGCCGCGCAGCTCGATCGCATCGGCCACGTCGCGCTCGGAGAAAGTGCGCACCGCATAGCCGCCGTTGGGCAGGGCCTCGAGCAGGCCTTCCTGCTCGAGCCGCATCAGCGCGGTGCGCACCGGCGTGCGCGAGACGCCGAGCTGCTCGGAGATCGCGACCTCGGCGATGCGCGCGCCGCCCGGCAGCTCGCCGGCCAGGATCATCTCGCGCAGCCGCAGCTGCGCCTTCACGGCCTGCGAGGCACCGCTGTCGCCGGGCTCACCCGCGCTGCTGCTGGCGGCGACCTTCATGCGGCCTGCCGCTGGTCGACGCGGATCGGGATCGCGGCGCGCGCGGGCCGCTCCTTGTCGACCATGCGGTCGATCAGCCGCCGCGCCCACATCGAGCCGGCGTCGATGTTGAGGTTGTAGAAGCGGTGGTCGGGATGCTCGTTGATCGCCTTCTGCTGCGCCTCGAGCACCAGCTCGTCCTCGCGGAAGATGCCCGAGACGCCCTCGCGCAGCTCGTGCGTGAGGCGCTGTTCGCCCAGGCAGTAGTTGCGCGCGAAGGCCCAGAAGTAGAGGCAGGTCTTGTCGGTCTCGGGCGTGATGGTGTTGAGCACATAGCCGTTGACGCCCTTGCCGCGGTCGCCCGGGTTGCCGTTCTTCGGCACCGCGCCGCTGCCGGCCTCGGCCACGCCGACGTCGATGTTGACCGTGCACGGCGCCTCGAAGCGGATGATCTGCCAGCGGTCGACCTTGCCCGCGTAGCCGCGCGCATGGCGGATCTGGCCGCCCCAGAACGGCGGCGCCTCGATGTTCTCCATCCAGCGCGTGACGGTGGCCGAGCGGTCGCCATGGGTGGCGACGAAGGGCGCCTCGGCCACCTCGCGGTTGCCGATCGAGGAGCCGTGCACGAAGGTCTCGTGCGTCAGGTCCATGAGGTTGTCGACCACCAGCCGGTAGTCGCAGTTCACGCGGATCATCTTGCCGTCGCCGGCCCAGGCCGGATCGTCGTTCCAGTGCATGTCGGGCACCAGCGCGGGGTCGGCCAGCGCCGGATCGCCGGGCCAGATCCAGATGAAGCGGTGCTTCTCGGCCACCGGAAAGCTGCGTACGCAGGCGGAAGGATTGAGCGTTTCCTGGCTCGGCATGTGGGTGCAGCGGCCCTGGCTGTTGTAGACCAGGCCGTGGTAGCCGCAGACCAGTTCGTCGCCCTCGAGCCGCCCCATCGACAGCGGCAGCAGCCGGTGCCAGCAGGCGTCCTCGAGCGCGGCCACCTGCCCGTCGGTGCGGCGGAACAGCACCAGCTTCTGGTTGCAGACCGTGCGCGGCAGCAGCGCATGCCGCACCTCCACGTCGTAGGCGGCGGCATACCAGGCGTTGAGCGGGAAATGGGGCGATCGCGTGTCCATGGATACCCAATGTATACAGAAATACGAGAATTTCCAGAGAATTCAGCCGATTCAAGGGAAAACACCAACCCCTCTGTACACATCAACGTCGTCACACAAGGCGATACGATGTTCCGTTCCACCTCTTTCGTTCAGACAAGCCGGAGTTCCATCCTCATGTCCCAGCACGCCACCCTGCCCGCCCGCTACGACCACGTGGGCAGCTTCCTGCGTCCCCAATACCTGCTCGAAGCCCGCGAGCAGAAGGCCAAGGGCGAGATCACGCCCGAGCAACTGCGCACGGTCGAGGACAAGGCCATCGCCGAGATCGTCAAGTTCCAGGAAGACATCGGCCTCAAGAGCATCACCGACGGCGAATTCCGCCGCACCTACTTCCACATCGACTTCCTCGACCAGCTCGGCGGCGTGAAGACCGACATCCCGGTCACGATCCGCAAGCCCGACGGCAGCGAGGAATTGGCACCGCCCGCGATGCGCGTCATCGACAAGGTGCGCCACGTCAAGAACATCCAGCTGGCCGACTTCGAGTACCTCAGGAGCCAGGTCTCGGCCGGCCGCACGCCCAAGGTCACGATCCCCTCGCCGACCATGCTGCACTTCCGCGGCGGCCGCGCCGGCATCAGCAAGGAGGCCTACCCCGAGCTCGACCCGGCGTTCTACGACGACGTGGCCCAGGCCTATGGCGACGAGCTGCGCTCGCTGGCCGCGGCCGGCTGCACCTACGTGCAGATGGACGACACCAACCTCGCCTACCTCTGCGACGAGCACATGCGCGAGGCGGCCCGCAAGCGCGGCGACGACCCGAACGAGCTGCCGCACCGCTACGCCGCCTTCATCAACAAGGTGGTGGCGCAGAAGCCGCCGGGCATGCTGCTGGCCATGCACCTGTGCCGCGGCAACTTCAAGAGCACCCATGCCGCGGCCGGCAACTACGAGCCGGTGGCCGAGGCGCTGCTCCAGGAGATGGACCTCGACGCCTACTTCATGGAGTACGACGACGCGCGCTCGGGCGACTTCAAGCCGCTGCGCTTCCTGCCCAAGGGCAAGACCGTGGTGCTGGGCCTGGTGACCACCAAGTTCGGCCAGATGGAGGACAAGGACGAGCTCAAGCGCCGCATCGAGAACGCCGCCATGTACGCGCCGCTCGAGCAGCTCGCGCTGTCGCCGCAGTGCGGCTTCTCGAGCACGGTGCACGGCAACAACATCGCGGTCGAGGCGCAGCGCGCCAAGCTGCGGCTGGTGGTGGAGACCGCGCAGGAGGTCTGGGGATCGACCTGAGCCGCGCTTTCTGCTGAACTCGGGGCCATGACGACCCACATCTTCTCCGGCCCCCTCAGCATGTTCGGCGCCAAGGTCCAGATCGCGGCGCTCGAGAAGGGCATCGCCTTCGAGCTCGTGATGGTGCCCTTCGACCGCGACGACAACTACAGCCCCAGGCATCCCGAGGTGCTGCGCATCAACCCCAAGGGCCAGGTGCCGGTGCTGATCGACGACGCGGTCGAGCTGTTCGACTCGACCCAGATCTTCGAGTACCTCGAGGACCGTCATCCGCAGCCCGCGCTGTGGCCCGCCGAAGCGGCCGCGCGGGCCCGCGCGCGCCAGCTCGAGCACCGCTCCGACGAGGTCTTCTTCCCGCAGGTGGTCAAGCTCTTCGGCCTGCAGGAGGCGATGCAGAGCCCGCCCGCGGTGGAGGCCTGCGCCGCCTGCGCGCGCTTCTACGGCCAGCTCGACACCCTGCTGGCCGACGGCCGCGCGTTCCTGGCCGGCGACTACGGCTATGCCGACATCGCCTTCTACATGGCCCATGTGTTCGCCGACCGCAAGGGCGCGGGCATGACCGCCGAGACGCCGCGGCTCGTGGCCTGGCGCGACCGCGTCGGCGAGCGGCCCGCGGTGCGCGCGGTGGTCGATCCGATGATGGACTTCCTGGCCTCGCAGGGCCGCGGCGTGCCGGCCTTCCTTCGGCGCTGAGGGGGCAAGCGCGGCGGCGCGCGGCGGGCTCAGGCATCATCGGTCCATGCCGAAAAACGGGTTCGACTGGCTTCCCTCTCCGTCCCAGCATTTCCTCGTCGTCACCTTCGCGCTGCTGGTCTACGTGCTGACCACCCGCGCGCGCCGCGAGCAGCGCGCGCCCACCACCGCCATCGCGTGGGTCATGGGCCTGGTGCTGCTGCCCTACCTGATCCTGCCGATGTACCTGCTGTTCGGCCAGCGCAAGCTGCGCCCCGCGGGCTCGGCGCGGCCGCCGCGCTCGGCGCCGGCCGGCCACTGGGCCGCCGACCTGATCGAGAGCTTCGGCCTGGCGCCGCCCGGGCGCAGCGCGATCCGGCTGCATGCCGATGGCGAGCATGCGCGGCTCGCGCTGTTCGAGGTGATCGACGGCGCGCGCGAGCGGCTCGACGTCTGCACCTTCATCATCGGCAACGACGAACTCGGCCGCTCGGTGATCGAGCGGCTCGCGCGGCGTGCGCGCGAGGGCATCAAGGTGCGGGTGCTGCTCGACGGCTTCGGCGCGCTCACGCTGCCGCGCCACCACTTCGACCGGCTGCGCGCGGCCGGCGGCGAGGTGGCGGTGTTCCGGCCCTTCTTCAGCCTGCGCCGCATCGGGCCGCGCAACCTGCGCAACCACCGCAAGTTCACCATCGCCGACGACGGCTGGCTCTGGTCGGGCGGGCGCAACCTCGCCTGCGAATACTTCAACGGCGACGCCGCCCATCCCGAGGCCTGGCACGATCTCTCGTTCGACCTGCGCGGCAGCGTGGCGGCCGCCGCGGCGCGCCAGTTCGACCACGACTGGGCCTCGGTGCGCAGCCGCAAGCCGCGCGCCATCACGGCCGAGGACGTGCCCGAGGGCCCCGGTGCCGCGATGGCGCAGTTCCTGCCGAGCGGCCCCGACCAGACCGAGGACACCGCGCATGCGCTGCTGATCGACGCCTGCTTCCGTGCCGAGCACCGGCTGCTCGCGATCACGCCCTACTTCGTGCCCGGCGACGGCCTGCGCGACGCGCTGCGGCTGGCCGCGCGGCGCGGCGTGCAGGTCACGATCGCGATCCCCGCGCAGTCGAACCACCGGCTGGCCGACTTCGTGCGCGCGCGTGCCATGCGCGACCTGGCGCGCGCGGGCGTGAGCTTCCGCATGCTGCCGTTCATGGCCCATGCCAAGGCGGTGGTGGTCGACGACCAGCTCGCGATGTGCGGCTCGATCAACCTCGACCTGCGCAGCCTGCTGCTGAACCACGAGGCCAATGTCGTGTTCTACGGCGAGCACGAGATCGAATGGCTGGCCGAGTGGATCGAGACCACGGCCTCGGCCGGCGAGGCCTACCGCGCGCGGCGCCCGGGCCTGCTGCGCGACGTGGCCGAGGGGCTGCTGCTCACCGTCGCCTTCCAGCTTTGACGGGCGCGGCGGCCTGCTGGCCGCCCGCCTCCCGCGCCACCGCGTCGAGGCCCGCGAGCACGTAGCGCATCAGGTCGTCGACCAGCGCCTCGGTGTCGCGCACCGCGGGCAGCACGCGCTGGCCCAGCTCCTTGGGCGCGACCATCATCACGATGCACGGCAGCACCGTGAACATCACGCTGCGCTGCACCGAGGGATGGTCGTCGGCCAGGCCCATGATCTCGCCGATCAGCCCGCGCACCACCTTGGCCTTGGGCAGCACCGCCTTCTGGATCAGCACCGGCAGCGCGCTCGACGGCGACAGCGCCTCGCGCAGCATCACGCGAAAACCCCAGGGTGCCTGCGGCTGGTGGCCCATCTCGACCAGATGGCCGAGGAAGGCGCGCAGCCGCTGGCGCGGATCGGCGCCGCTGCCGGCCTGCGCCACCAGCTCGTCCACGCTGACGATCTGGCGGTGCGCCTCGACCAGCACCGCCTCGTAGAGGCCGTCGCGGCCGCCGAAGTGGTAGTTGACCGCCGCCATGTTGGTGCCGGCGCGGGTGCAGATCTCCTTGCTGGTGCTGGCCGCGAAGCCGCGTTCGGCGAACAGCCGGCCCGCGGTCTCGAGGATGTGGGCGCGGGTCGCGCTGCCGTCGGTGCGCGGCACGCGCGCGGCCGGCTCGGCCTCGGCGGCAGGCGGTGCGGAGGAGGCGGTCGAACGAGGAGAACGGGATCGGCTGGCCATGGCGCGAGCCTACCCCAACTTCCGGCCTACTTCAAATTCAAATTTGAATTTGATACGATCCGGCCGCTCCTTCCGCTTTGTCGAAAAAAACGCCATGACCAAGAAACCCCTGATCGCCCTCGCCGTCGTCGTGCTGGCCGCCGCGGCCGCCGGCGCCTGGTACTTCGGCCGCTCGCCGGCACCGTCCGACCGCATCGTGCTCTACGGCAACGTCGACCTGCGCCAGGTGTCGCTGGCCTTCAGCGGCAGCGAGCGCGTGGCCGAGCTCGCGGTGCGCGAGGGCGACCGGGTGCGCGCGGGCCAGGTCATCGGCCGCCTCGACACGCGCCCCCTGGCGCTGCGCGTGGCGCAGTCGCAGGCGCGCATCGGCGTGCAGGAACAGGCGCTGCTGCGGCTGACGACCGGCAGCCGGCCCGAGGAGATCGCGCAGGCCGAGGCCCAGGTGAGCGCCGCCCAGGCCAATGCCGAGCTCGCGGCGCAGCAGCTCGCGCGGCTGCAGGCCATCGGCCAGTCGACCGCGGGCCGTGCGGTGAGCCAGCAGGACCTCGAGAGCGCGCAGGCGCGGCGCAAGGTCGCGCAGGCCCAGCTCGACAACGCGCGCAAGGCGCGGCAGCTGGTGGTGAGCGGGCCGCGCAAGGAAGACATCGGCCAGGCCCAGGCCCAGCTCGAGGCGGCGCGCGCCGAGCTCGCGCTGATGAAGCACGAACTCGAGGAGGCCGAGCTCAAGGCGCCGATCGACGCCGTGGTGCGCGCGCGGCTGCTCGAGCCCGGCGACATGGCCTCGCCGCAGCGCCCGGCCTTCACGCTCGCGATCACCGATCCCAAGTGGGTGCGGGCCTATGTGGCCGAGCCCGACCTCGGCCGCATCCAGGCCGGGCAGGAAGCCAGCGTGAGCACCGACAGCCAGCCCGATCGCGCGATCGCGGGCAAGGTGGGCTACATCGCCTCGGTGGCGGAGTTCACGCCCAAGACCGTGCAGACCGAGGAGCTGCGCAGCAGCCTCGTCTACGAGATCCGCGTGATGGTCGACGACAAGGAGGACCGACTGCGGCTGGGCATGCCGGCCACCGTCACGCTGCGGCTCGCGTCCTCCGGAACGGCCGGCAAGTGAGCACACCTGCCGTCCTCGCGCGCGGCCTGCACAAGCGCTTCGTCGTCAAGCCCGCGAAGAAGACCGTGCACGCGCTCGACGACATCGCGCTCGAGGTGCCGCCCGGCACGCCGACCGCGCTGGTCGGCCCCGATGGCGCCGGCAAGACCACGCTGCTGCGGCTGATGGCCGGCCTGCTGCGCGTCGATGCCGGCGAGCTGCGCGTGCTCGGCATCGACGTGGCCGCCGACCCGCAGGCGGTCCAGGACCGCATCAGCTACATGCCGCAGCGCTTCGGCCTCTACGACGACCTCAGCGTGCAGGAGAACCTCGACCTCTATGCCGACCTGCACGGCGTGCCGCGCGAGCAGCGGCGCGCACGCTACGGCCGGCTGATGGAGATGACCGACCTGGGCCGCTTCACCGACCGGCCCGCGGGCAAGCTCTCGGGCGGCATGAAGCAGAAGCTCGGGCTGGCCTGCACGCTGGTGCGCTCGCCCGAACTGCTGCTGCTCGACGAGCCCACGGTGGGTGTCGATCCGCTGTCGCGGCGCGAGCTGTGGCAGATCGTGCAGCAGCTGGTGGACGACGAAAAGCTCTCGGTCATCGTGAGCACCGCCTACCTCGACGAGGCCGAACGTTGCGCGCGCGTGTTCGTGCTGCGCGAGGGACGGCTCGTGGCGCAGGGCGCGCCCGAAGAGATCCGCGACCGCGCGCGGGGCCTGTGCTTCGTGGCGGCGCCGCCGGCCGGCGAGCCGCCGCGACGGCTGCAGGCGCGGCTGCTCGATGCACGCGCCGAGATCGTGGACGCGGTGCCGCAGGGCGGCGAGGTGCGCTTCGTTCGGCGCGACAACGCGGACGAGGCAGGCATCGACAAACTGCTCGAGGGCGCGGCCGCCGAGCCCGTGGCGCCGCGGCTCGAGGACGGCTTCATGACGCTGCTGCGCACGCAGGAAGAGCCGGCGCCGAAGCCCGCCGAGCCGATCGCACGGCAGCCGGCGCCCTCCTCCTCCACGCCCGGCGACACCGTCATCGAGGTCAAGGACCTGGTGCGCCGCTTCGGCGATTTCACCGCCGTCGCCAGCACCAGCTTCAGCGTGCGCCGCGGCGAGATCTTCGGCCTGCTGGGCCCCAACGGCGCGGGCAAGACCACCACCTTCCGCATGCTCTGCGGCCTGCTGCCGGCCAGCGGCGGGCAACTGCGCGTGGCCGGCGTCGACCTGCGCCATGCGCGCGCGCAGGCACGCCGGCGCATCGGCTACGTCTCGCAGAAGTTCGCGCTCTACGGCAACCTCAGCGTGCGCGAGAACCTCGAGTTCTTCGGCGGCGCCTACGGCCTGCGCGGCCAGCGACTGCGCGAACGCATGGACGCGGTGCTGCGCCAGTTCGACCTGGCGCGCGAGATCGACGCACCCAGCGGCCAGTTGCCCGGCGGCTACCGCCAGCGCCTGGCGATGGCCACCGGCCTGCTGCACGAGCCCGAGATCCTGTTCCTCGACGAGCCCACCAGCGGCGCCGATCCGCTCGCGCGGCGCGAGTTCTGGCGCCGCATCACCGCGCTGGCCGAGGCCGGCACCACGGTCGTGATCACCACCCACTTCATGGAAGAGGCCGAGTACTGCGACCGCATCGTGATCCAGGACGCGGGCCGGCTGCTGGCCATCGGCACGCCGCGCGAGGTGCGCGCTCAGGCGCTGGGCGACGAACACGGCGAACACGATGCACGCCGCATCGACATGGAGCAGGCCTTCATCGGCATCGTCGAGAAGGCGCGGAAGGAGAAAACATGAGCGGTTTCTGGTCCCGCCTGGTCTCGCTCACGCGCAAGGAGTTCCGCCAGCTGCTGCGCGACCGCAGCAACCTCGCGATCGGCATCCTGCTGCCGATGGTGCTGATCCTGATCTTCGGCTACGGCATGTCGCTCGACGTCAAGCATGCGCCGGTGGCGATCGTGTTCGAGGATGCCTCGCCCGGCGCGCAGGAGGCGATGGCCGGGCTGCAGCTCTCGCCCACGCTCGCGCCGATCCCGCTGGCCTCGATGCACGAGGCCGAGCAGTTGATGCGCGAACGCCGCATCGACGCCATCGTGCGCGTGCCCTCCGACTTCTCGCGCGCGCTCGCGGCCGGCCAGGCGCGCGTGCAGGTGATCGTGCACGGGGCCGACGCGGGCCGCGCGACCATCGTGCTGCAGTACCTCAACGCGGCCATCGGCCAGTCGGCGCTGCGGCAGGCCGATCGCGGCGGCAACGCGAGCGCAGCGCCCGCCATCGGCAGCGTGACGGTCGAGCAGCGCATGTGGTTCAACGCCGCCAACACCAGCACCTGGTACCTGGTGCCGGGGCTGATCGTGCTGATCATGACGCTGGTCGGCGCCTTCCTCACCGCGCTGGTGATGGCGCGCGAATGGGAGCGCGGCACGCTCGAGGCGCTGTTCGTCACGCCGGTGCGGCCGGTCGAGATCCTGCTGGCGAAGATCGTGCCCTACTTCGCGGTCGGCATGCTGGGGCTGGCGCTGTGCCTGCTGGCCGCGCGCTTCCTGTTCGCGGTGCCGATGTACGGCTCGCTGGTCGTGGTGGTGCTGAGCTCGATGCTCTACCTGGTCGTGGCGGTGAGCCTGGGCCTGGTGATCTCCTCGGTCACGCGCAACCAGTTCCTCGCCAGCCAGGTGGCGCTGATCGCCACCTTCCTGCCCTCGATGATGCTGTCGGGCTTCCTGTTCGACCTGCGCAACACGCCGCTGGCGGTGCAGGTGATCGGGCATGCACTGCCGGCCACCTACTTCATGGAGCTGGTCAAGACGCTGTTCCTCGCGGGCGACGTCTGGCCGCTGATCTGGCGCGACTGCGCCATCCTCGCCGCCTATGCGGTGGGCCTGCTGGCGCTGGCGCGCGCGGTCACGCGCAAGCGCCTGGACTGAAAGGACCCGCACCATGCTCGACTTCCTGCTGCGCATCGCCAACCTCTGCCGCAAGGAACTGCTCGCGATCCTCAAGGACCCCGCGAGCCGCGTGATCCTGGTCGTGCCGGCGCTGATGCAGAGCCTGATCTTCGGCTACGCCGCCACCTACGACCTGAGCAACGTGCCCTATGCGTTGCTCGACCAGAGCCATGGCGGCGCGGCCACCGAGCTGGTCGCGCGGCTCGACGGCACCGGCGTGTTCCACCGCGTCGCCACGCTGCGCACCCAGGCCGACATCCGCGAGGTCATCGACACGCAGAAGGCGCTGCTGGTGGTGCAGCTCGGCCCCGACTTCGAGCAGCGGCTCGCGGCCGGCCAGCGCGCGCCGGTGCAGCTGATCCTCGATGCGCGCAACTCCAACACCGCGGGCTCGGCCGCGGGCTACGTGGGCGCGGTGGTGGAGCGCTACAACGCCGAGCTGCGCAGCCGCGCGGGCCTGGCGCCGGCGCCGCTGGCCGTGGAGTCGCGCGCCTGGTTCAACCCCAACCTCGAGACGCGCTGGAACCTGCTGCCCGGCATGATCGCCGCGCTCAGCATGGTGCAGACGCTGCTCTTGACCGCGCTGTCGGTGGCGCGCGAGCGCGAACAGGGCACCTTCGACCAGCTGCTGGTGACGCCGATGTCGCCGCTCGAGATCATGGTCGGCAAGGCGCTGCCGCCGGTGCTGGTGGGGCTGGTGCAGTCCTCGCTGGTGCTGCTGGTGGCGCGCTTCTGGTTCGGCATACCGATGGCGGGCTCGCTGTTCACGCTCTACACCGGGCTGGTGTTCTTCACCGTCGCGAGCGTGGGCATCGGGCTGTCGATCTCGGCGGTGTCGGCCAACATGCAGCAGGCGATGCTCTACACCTTCGTGCTGCTGATGCCGATGATGCTGCTGTCGGGCCTGACCACGCCGGTGCGCAACATGCCCGAGCTGCTGCAGATGGCCACGCTGGCCAATCCGCTGCGCTTCGCGATCGACCTGGTGCAGCGCGTCTACCTCGAGGGCGTCGGACTCTCGACGGTGGCGGCCAATCTCATTCCGCTCTCGGTCATCGCCGTGGTCACGCTGCCGCTGGCGGCCTGGTTGTTCCGGAACCGGCTCGCCTGAGCGCGCGCCATTCCACGTCTGGAGAAGAAGACATGTCCATCCCTCATGCCCTCGCGCCGCTGGTGCTCGCCCTCGCGCTGTCGGGCTGCGCGGTCGGCCCCGACCATCGCCCCGCCGAGACGCCGGCACCCGCCGACTGGTCGGCCTGGCACGGCGGCGCCGATGCGCTGCTCGGCGCCGAGCGGCGCGCCGGCGTCTCGGCCGCCCCCAGCGACTGGCAGGCCTTCGGCGATCCGCTGCTCGAGAGCCTGCAGGCGCGCGCGCTCGCGGCCAACCACGACCTGCAGACGGCCGCCTTGCGCTTCGCGCAGAGCCGCGCCCAGCGCGGCGCCACCGCGGCGCAGCAAGGGCCGCAGCTCGAGGCGAGCGCGGGCGTCAACCGCCAGCGGCAGAGCGAGAGCGGCGCGGCCACGCGCATGATCGACGCGATCGGTTCTTCGGCCGGCAACCGCGAGCAGCTGATCCGCTCGCTGTCGCAGCCCTTCGACCTCTACCAGGCCGGCTTCGACGCCTCGTGGGAGATCGACCTCTGGGGCCGCGTGCGGCGCGCGGTCGAGGCCGCCGATGCCGACAGCGCCGCCTCGGCCGCGCTGCTGCGGCAGGCACAGCTCAGCGTGCAGGCCGAGGTCGCGCGCAACTACGTCGAGCTGCGCGGCAGCCAGCGCGAGCTGCAACTGGCGCGCGCCGACCTCGCGGCCGCCGGCGAGTCGCTCGAGCTGGTGCTGGCCCGCGCGCGCGGCGGCCTCGTGACCGAACTCGACCCGGTGCGCCAGCGCGGCCTGCTGGCCGAGCTGCGCGGCCGCATTCCGGCGCTGCTGCAGCAGGAGGCGCAGGCGATGAACCAGATCACGCTGCTGCTCGGCGCCGCGCCGGGCGCGCTCAATGCCGAGCTCGCGGCGCCGGCCGATGCCACCGCGCAGGACCGCGCCCTGCCCGAACTCGCGCTGGGCCTGCCGGCCGAACTCGCGCGGCGCCGGCCCGACATCGCCGCCGCCGAAGCCCAGTTGCATGCCGCCACCGCGCGCGTGGGCGTGGCGGTGGCCGAGCTCTATCCGCGCGTGACGCTGGGCGCGAGCTTCGGCAACGAATCGGTGGGCCACGAGCGCTTCGGCGACTGGGGCAGCCGGCAGTGGCAGGTCGGCCCCTCGCTGAGCCTGCCGATCTTCGACATGGGAAGGCGCCGCAGCACCGTGACCCTGCGCGAGCTGCAGCAGCAGGAAGCGGCCGTCGCCTTCCAGCAGACGGTGCTCAAGGCCTGGCACGAGATCGACGGCGCGCTCAGCGCCTATGCGGCCGAGCGCCGCCGCCAGGCCGAGCTGGCCGAGCGCGAGCGCGAGAGCGCCGATGCGCTGGCGCTCGCGCAGGCGCGCTACGCGGGCGGGCTCACCGATTTCGGCGTGGCGCTCGATGCCCGCCGCACCCTGCTGCAGGCCCAGCGCGACCGGGCCCAGAGCCGCGCCCGGCTGGCCATCGACTGGGTCGCGGTCTGCAAGGCGCTGGGCAGCGCGCCGCCCAGGGAAGCGGTCGCCGCGGCGGCATCGGGGCCGCCAATTTGATACATTGCAACAACGTTTGAAACACAAACACACAATCCATCTAGAATTACTACCGGTTTCGGTAGTTGACGGATGGGTTTTGTCCGCGCGCCCCTGAGGCGCGGCCCGATCGGCACTCCCGGCACCCCCTGCATCGCAGGGCCGCCCGACGGGGGTCGCGCACGGCGAACGGCCGGCTCCCGGCGCCGACCGTTCGCGCTTTGCGCCCCCGCCGCGGGGAAGACCGATGCGAGCCTTCTCCTCGCTGCAAGCCGGTACACGCCGGCTGTGCGCCGCCCTGCTGGGGGCGGTGGCCCTGCTGGTCGCATCGCCCGCGGGCGCGGTCGTGCTCGACGAGATCGGCCGCGGCACCGCCAGCGTCCACCGCCTGAAGTTCTTCGTCGATCCGCAACTCGCGGCCGAGATCGGCGGCGCCGAGGCCGGCCGCCGGCTGGCGCAGTACGTGGCCGACGTGAACACCGTCTTCACGCGCGAATCGGTGCGCGGCTTCGGCTTCGATCCCGCCGCCGACCTGCAATGGATCGCGCCGGCACAGGCGCCGCAGTGCAGCCTCAACGGCCTGGTCAACGGCGAGATCGCGGTCTGCATCAACAAGTCGACGCGCGGCTACAGCCACGGCGGCCTGACGATGAGCTGGACCTTTCCGGCGCGCGGCGCGACCTGGAACCTCAACTGGACCGCGATCCACGACCCGCTGCGCCTGTCGCGCGCCATCGCGCCCGGCGCCGTCGAGTCGACCGAGAAGGACTACCTCGGGCGCCAGCTCAAGACCCTGCTGCACGAGCTCGAGCACGTGTTCGGCGCCGGCTCGGGCGAGTACTACAACGCGATCGCGGTGGCCGACACCACCGACGTCGCGCCCAAGGCCGACCTCGACCTCACGAAGCCCGCCGACCGCTACTGGTGGCCGCGCCAGCACTGGCGGCTCGATCCGCTGCTGGGCACGGTGTTCGAGGAGCGCTTCGACCCCGCGGCCAACCGCGTCGCCACGCTCGAGATGATCCGCTTCACCGAGGGCACGAAGGCCAACCTCGACACCGACTGGAGCAACTGGCCCAAGCTCGGCAGCTCGAAGTTCATGGCCGGCACCACCGCCACCCAGGTGCGCGTGAGCGAGCGCGAAGGCGGCGCGGCGCTGCCCGGCGCGCAGGTCTGGGTGTGGCGCGATCCGGGCGCGGGCAAGCCGCTGGAGCCGATCGCGCAGGGCGTGTCGGACGCGGGCGGGCGCTTCGTCTTCGACTGGCGCTGCGGCTTCACCTGCTTCGCGGTCGGCAAGACCAACCTGCTGGTGAAGGCGCAGGCACCGGGCCGCGCGCCGGGCGCGAGCTGGTTCACCATCTTCGACGCCTTCGAGCAGAAGGCGGTGCGCGGCCAGGCCATGTTCACCATCGAGCTGCCGCTGGGCCTGCCCGACGAGCACAAGCCGGTGGTCTCGCTGGCCGCACCGGCCATGGCGACCGTGGGCCAGCCGGTGACGCTGGCGCCGGTGGCGGTCGACAACGTGGGCGTGTGGGGCCTCAAGGTGATGGGCGCGCAGAGCCTGCCGATCTGCAGCTTCACCGCGCCGCCCTACACCTGCAGCTGGACGCCGACCGCGCCCGGCATGCAGACCATCCGCGTGATCGCGATGGACGCGGCCGGCAACACGGCGCAGGCCTCGGCCAACGTGATGGTCAACCCGCCGGCCGACACGCTGCCGCCCGCCGTGGCCTTCGTCGCGCCGCCGACCGCAGCGGCCGGCCTGCCGCTGCGCCTGGCCGCGAGCGCGGCCGACAACGTGGCGGTGGCCGAGCTCAAGTTCATCGCCGACGGCCGCACCGTCTGCACGCTGCGCGCCGCGCCCTACGTGTGCAACTGGACGCCGACGCGCGCGGGCCATGCGGTGATCGAGGTGCGCGCCTCGGACGCGGCCGGCAACATCGCGGCCGTGTCGGGCGGCGTGCGCGTCGAGGGCGGCCTGCGGCCCGAGGACCTGTAGCGCGGCCCTACATGCCCCGGTCGCTGCGCTGCCGCTGCGCCGTCATCAGCGCCGTGTGCATGGCCTCGCGCATCGCGGCCAGCGTGCGGCTGTCGTCGTCGGTCTTGCGCGTGACCAGCGACAGCTGCAGCATCGGCGCGCCGCGGCCGAGCCGCACGATGCGCACCGGGTAGGTGGCCACCAGCCCCGGGTCCGCGATCTGCACCACCGAGATCCCGAGGCCGCCGCTGACCATGGCCACGATGGCGGGCGTGCTGTCGAACTCCAGCGTGCCACGCTTCTCGCGCACCTGCGTGCTCACGAAGCGCGCGGCCAGCGTGCCGGTGACGGTGGAGCGGTCATAGCGGATCCAGTCGTACTGCTTGAACAGCGCGGCCACGGAGCTCTCGGTGGCCGTGGGCGGCGCCACCAGCACCAGCTCGCGCCGCAGCATCGGCTGCCAGCGCAGCCGCGCCGAACCGCCGCTCTCTGGCTGCGCCACCAGCGCGGCGTCGAGGTCACCGGCCTTCACCGCCGCGATCAGCGACGCGCTGCGCCCGCGCGCCGGGCGCAGCTCCAGCCGCGGATAGCGCTCGCGCAGCAGCCGCATCGTGGCCGGCAGCACGATGGGCTGCATCGACTCGATCACGCCGAGCCGCACGCTGCCCTCGATGCTCACGGTCGCGCGCTTGCGCAGCGACTCGAGCTGCTGCAGCGCGTCGCGCATGACCGAGGAGACCTCGTGCGCCAGCTTCATCGGCTTGACCTGCAGGCCCGAGCGGTCGAACAGCGGCTGACCCAGGTAGGCCTCGAGCTGCTTCATCTGCATGCTGATGGCGCTGGGCGTGAGGTTCATCTCGTGCGCGGCCGCCGCCAGGGTGCCGCCGCGCAGCACGGCGTAGGGCCTGTTAACGCTATTCAAGGGGTCGCGCTGCTGCGCAAAGGGGCTGGATGCAAGGCGCCCGCGCGCAGCAAGGCTGATGCCTTGCAAGCGCGGGCAACGCCGCAGACGGCCCCTTTGCGCAGCAGCCCGGAGGGGAGCTCGCCAGAGCCCGCCCCTCCGCGTTGCGCTCCTAGCGTGTGCGGACGCACACGCGTCGTCACGCGCCTTGATGGGCGGGCTCTGGCGAGCTTCGCGACCCCTTGAATAGCGTTAACAGGCCCTAGCGTGGAGAAGGCATCGATCTTCATCAAATTTCCTTATCTAAGACTTGAAATAGTGTCGCTTTTTCTTTGCATCGCGCGGTCCTAGACTTTTTCCCACGACACCCGAGGACCCGATCGAATGAAAGACACGCAACCCACCGCCCCTCTTGCCTGGACCGCCGAAGAGGTGCGCCAGGACAGCTCCTGGATCCAGCGCCTCAGCGAGACGGAGGTCGACGGCTTCCGCTCGGCGCTGCGGCATGCGGCCGCGCTCGGCAAGCCGCTGCTCTCGATGACGCAGGCCGACTTCCCGCTGCCCGCGGCCTCGCGCGAAGCGCTGGCCCGCGCCATCGCGACCACGCAGGGCCGCTGGGGCATGTGCCTGCTCAAGGGCTTCCCGGTCGACGAATGGAGCGAGGACGAGACGCGCACCGCCTACTGGGGCATGAGCCTGCACATGGGCGTCGGCCGCACGCAGAACCGCGCCAGCCAGGTCATGAACGACGTGCGCGACGAAGGCGGCGACTACAAGGTCAAGGGCGGCCGCGGCTACAACACCAGCGCCGGCCTCGATTTCCACCAGGACTCGTGCGACGTGGTGGGCCTGCTGTGCCGGCGCACGGCCAAGAGCGGCGGCACCAGCAAGGTCATCAGCTCGATCCGGCTGCGCGACGAGGTGCAGCGCCTGCGCCCCGACCTGATCCCGGTGCTGCAGCAGCCCTTCTTCCACAGCTACCAGGGCACGCAGGATCCGTCGCAGCCGCCGTTCTACCGCTGCCCGATCTTCGGCAGCGACCCGTTGCATTTCGCCGCCCGCACCAACCGCAAGAACACCGATGCGGCGCAGCGCGACTTCCCCGAGGTGCCGCGCCTCACGCCACAGCAGGTGGAGGCCCTCGACCTGCTCGACGCGCTGATGCCGAGCCCGCTGCTGTGCTACTCCATGACCCTGGAGCGCGGCGACCTGCAGCTGCTCAACAACTACGTGACCCTGCATTCGCGCACGCCCTTCGAGGACTTCGAGGCGCCCGACGACAAGCGCCACCTGCTGCGCCTGTGGCTCGCGATCCCCTCGTCGCAACCGCTGCCCGCTGCCTTCGAGGAGTACTACGGCGACGTGCGCGCGGGCGCGGTGCGCGGCGGCGTTCGCGGCAGCGCGATCACGTCCGAGTTCCTGGCCTACGAGCAACGGCAGGCCCGGGCCCTGAACATGCGGCTCGAGCCCTGGCGGCCGAAGCGGCTGGCGGCGGACGCCCTGGCCTGAACCGCGCGCCGGCACCGGCCGGCCCGGCCCCCGATGACAACGAAAGAGAGACAAGCATGCTTCGACGCAGATTCATCGCCGCGGGCGCCAGCGCCTCGGCCCTCGCGAGCTTCGGCGTTCGCGCGCAGCAGGTCACACGCCTGCTCGTGGGCGCGACGCCCGGCGGCGGCACCGACATCGTGGCGCGCGCGCTGGCGCAGGAGCTCACCACGCGCCTGGGCCACCAGTTCATCGTCGAGAACCGCCCGGGCGCGGCCGGCAACATCGCGGCGCTGGCCGTGGCCAAGGCGCCCACGGACGGCAGCACGCTGCTGCTGAGCTACACCAGCCACGCCATCAATGCCTCGCTGTACCCGAGCCTCCCCTTCGATCCGCAGAAGGACTTCACGCCGCTCGCGGGCATCGCCAGCCTGCCGGCCATCCTGATCGCACGGCCCACGCTCCCGGCCAACGACGTGCGCGAGCTGATCGCGCTGGCCAAGCGCGAACCGGGCAAGCTCAACGTGGCGATCGCGGGCATGGGCAGCGCCAACCACCTCGCGGGCGAGATGCTCAAGCGCGACGCGGGCATCGACATCGTGGGCGTGCCCTACAAGGGCACCGGGCCGGCCATCGCCGACGTGGTGGCGGGACAGATCGACCTGGCCTTCGCGGGTGTCGCCACGGTGCAGCAGCTCGTGAAGGCGAAGCGCCTCAAGGCCCTGGGCGTGACGAGCGAGAAGCGCCTCGCGGCCTTTCCCGACGTGCCGGCCGTGGCGGAAGTGTTGCCCGGCTATGCGTACAGCTCGTGGTATGGCCTGTTCGGGCCGGCGCAGATGCCCGCGCCGCTGGTGGCGCGCATCGCCGACGCCGCGCGCGCCGCGCTGGGCTCCGAGCTCATGCGCGCGCGCTTCAGGGACGAAGGCCTGGTGCCGATGGGCACCGGCCCCGACGAGTTCGGCGCCTTCGTGCGCAGCCAGGGCCTGTTAACCCTATTCAAGGGGTCGCGAAGCTCGCCAGAGCCCGCCCATCAAGGCGCGTGACGACGCGTGTGCGTCCGCACACGCTAGGAGCGCAACGCCGAGGGGCGGGCTCTGGCGAGCTTCCCTCCGGGTTGCCCCGCAAAGGGGCCGTCTGCGGCGTTGCCCGCGCTTGCAAGGCATCAGCCTTGCTGCGCGCGGGCGCCTTGCATCCAGCCCCTTTGCGGGGCAACGCGACCCCTTGAATAGGGTTAACAGGCCCTGGATCACGCGCTGGGGCAAGGTGGTGGCGGCCACGGGCGCCAAGCCCGAGTGAGCGGCGGGCGGGCGCCGCGGGCCCGCGACGCGCTTCTCCGAGCGCCTGCAAGGGTTTCCCCTTAAGACTAGCCTTCGCGTCCTCCCACGGCGTCGCCGGACGCCGCAGCCCTCTTCTTTCCGCGAGCGATGGCCTCCCTGTTTTCCCGTCAAGAGATCCATGCGGTCGGCCCGGGCCTGCCGGCCCACGAACGCTTCGGTTCGCTGCTCGCCGTCATGCTCGGCGTGTGCGTGGCCAGCCTCGACACCGCGATCGCCAACACCGCCCTGCCCACCATCGCCAACGAACTGCGCGTGAGCGAGGCCGCCTCGACCTGGGTCGTCAGCGGCTACCAGCTCGCGATGGTGGCCGCGCTGCTGCCGGCCGCGGCACTCGGCGACGTGCTCGGCCACCGGCGCGTGTTCCTCTGGGGCCTGGTGCTGTTCACTGTGTCCTCGCTGGGCTGCGGCCTGGCCGATTCGCTGCCCGCGCTGGTCGGCTGGCGCGTGGTGCAGGGCCTGGGCGCCGCCGGCGTGATGGGCGTGAACGGCGCGCTGGTGCGCGTCATCTACCCCTCGGGCATGCTGGGGCGCGGCCTGGGCGTGAACGCGCTCGTCGTGGGGCTGGCCTTCGCGGGCGGGCCCACGGCGGCGTCGCTGGTGCTGCTGCTGGGCTCGTGGCACTGGCTGTTCCTGATCAACGTGCCGATCTGCGCGGTGGCGGTGTTCTACGGCCTGCGCTTCCTGCCGGCCACCGAGCGCCACGGCCACGGCTTCGACGGCCTGGCTGCGCTGCTGTGCGCCGCCGCGCTCGCGCTGCTGGCCTCCACGCTCACCGAGGCCGCGCACCAGGCCACCGTCGAGTCGGTGGTCGTGCAGGCGGTGCTGGGCTTCGGGCTGCTGGCCTGGCTGCTCAAGCGCCAGTCCGGGCACCCGGCGCCGATCCTGGCCGTGGACCTGCTGCGCAATCCCGTGTTCGCGCTGTCGGCGGCCACGGCCGTGTGCTCGTTCGCGGCGCAGGCGCTGGCCTTCATCTCGCTGCCCTTCCTGTTCCAGGCGCTGCTGGGCTACTCGCAGGTCGAGACCGGCTTCCTCATCACGCCGTGGCCGCTGGTGGTGGCCGCGATGGCCCCCGTGGCCGGGCGCCTGTCGGACCGCTACGAGTCGGGCATGCTCTGCGGCGTCGGGCTGGCGCTGCTCGCGCTGGGCCTGCTGTCGCTGGCGCTGCTGCCGCCGCATCCCACGGTGGCCGGCATCGTCTGGCGCATGGCGCTGTGCGGCGCGGGCTTCGGCTTCTTCCAGTCGCCGAACCTGCGCGCCATCATGGGCTCGGCCCCGGCCTCGCGCAGCGGCGGTGCCAGTGGCATGGTCGGCACGGTGCGGTTGCTGGGCCAGTCCTCGGGCGCGGCGCTGGTGGCGGCCTGCTTCCATGTGTCGAGCACGAATGGCGCGGTGTACGCGCTGTGGCTGGGCACCGCGTGCGCCGCGAGCGCCAGCGTGTTCAGCTTCCTGCGGCTCCGGCGAAGGGCGCTGGCAGCCTAGTCACTTCCGGTTCGTGAAGCTGGCGTTGCCCAGCCCGGTGCCGATGGTCAGCACCGCCCAGTGGCCGACATCGCGCATGAACGGCAGCTCGCTCAAGCCCTGCACCACCGCGTCGTTGTGCATCAGCACCAGCGTCGGGCCCGAGCCGATCATCGGCATGCGGCGCCACAGCGCGCTCGGCAGGTGGAAGTTCTCGCTCTCCCAGTCGCCCGGCAAGTTCTGCGCGCCGCGCGCGATCGAGCCGTCCTTGCGGATCAGGCCCGGGCAGGCGATGCCGATGAAGGGCGCGAGCCGGATCTTCTTGCGTTCGGCATAGCGCACCATGTCCTCGAGCATGCCGGCCACGTGCTCGACGAAGTTGGTGCGGCTGGGCTTCTCGTCGGCATGGCGCCACTTCTCGCGCCGCACCACCTTCGCGAGCGAGAAATCGCGCGCCTTGCGGTGGCGCGTCTTCACGATGCCGCAGCGCACGTTGGTGCCGCCGATGTCGATCGCGAGGATCGCGTCGTGCTTCTTGAGCATCTCGGGCGGCGTCAGGTGCACCCAGCCGATCAGCCCGCCGTCGTCGACCTCGTGCGAGAGCCGGCCGAGCTGCACGTGCACGCCCATCTCCTCGAGGATCGCGCCGGCCTCGAGGATCGCGCGCTCGCCGGCCTCGCTCTCGGGAAAGCCGCCGCCCACCACGATGCGCTCGACCTTCTCCCACGAGGGCTGGTGCAGGAAGCGCTGGATCACCGCCGCGAGCTCCTGCGCGAACTCGCCGATCGCGCTGTGCATCACGTTGGCCGCGTCGCTGACCTTCTGGCCGCGCAGCAGCCGGTCGAGCTCCTTCTTGCTCATGTCGCGCGAATGCCGCAGGCCCAGCGGATCGGTGCCGTCGCTGCGGTGCTTGCGGCGCCAGCGCTCGAGCAGCGCGCGAAACGCGGTCTGGCTCGCCTGGTCGCCGACGAAGCCCTCGTTGTCGCGCAACTGCAGGCTGTAGCCGTCGACCTGCAGCTTGGGCAGTTCGCGCAGGCCGTGGACGTCGGGGCCGGGCAGGTCGATCTTGGGAGGCTGGCGGGGCTTGGCCGTGGGCTTGGTCGTGGTCTTGGAAGACTTCTTGGCGGGCTTGGGATTCATGGCTTTCGACTATGCGACGTGGCGCGGTGCGAACGCATCGGCTTCGCGCACCACGGCGTGTAGGAGACGGGCGGGTACCGCCACGGCTCAGACGGCCGGCAGCGCCGCGAGCAGGCGCTCGGCGAGCGCGCCCGGCACTCTTCTTGTCACCGCATGCACCTCGAGTTCGAGCGCAAAACCGCGCGGCAGCTCGGCCCAGGCCACGCCCGAGGGCGCCAGCCGCTTCAGCCCGGACTGGACGATCGCCAGCCCCAGCCCGCAGGCCACCAGCTCGAGCACGGTGGAAGGCTCGGCCGCCTCGTGGCGGATGGCGGGCGTGAAGCCCGCGCGCCGGCAGGCCTCGAGCATCTGCGCGCGCCCCTCGGGCGTGGCCTGGCGCGGCAGGAAGACGAAGGGCGCGCCATCGAGCGCCCTGGCGCCGGCACGCCGGCCGGTGGCCAATGCATGGTCGGCCGGCAGCGCCAGCAGATAGGGTTCGCGCGCCACGCGCCGGCTCGCGAGCGCATCGTCCGACGCGGGCGGTGCCCGGTGCGTGAAGCCGATGTCGATGCGGCCGTCGCGCAGCGCCTCGAACTGCGCCGCGGACCGCGCAGCCTGCAGCTGCACCTCGGTGACCGGCGACTGCCGCCGCAGCGCGCGCAAGGCCTTGCGCAGCACGCCCGCATGCAACGCGCTCTCGACATGGCCGATGGCCACGCTGCCGGCCCGGCCCGCGGCCTCCTCGCGCACGCGGGATTCGAGCCGCGCCGAGGCGGACAGCAGCAGCCGGCATTCCTCGAGGAAGCGCTGCCCCGCCTGCGTGAGCTTGAGCCGCTTGCCGCTGCGCGCGAACAGCGCCAGGCCCAGCCGCTCCTCGAGCGCGATGACCTGCCGGCTCAGCGGCGACTGCGAGATGTGCAGGCGCTCGGAGGCGCGCGCGATGCTCTGCGTCTCGGCGACCGCGACGAAATAGTGGAGCTGCTGCAGATCGAGCATGTCGGACCTTTTCTGTCTCATTCATTGCCGAAACGGACGTGGACGAGCATAGACCGAAGCGCGACCATGGCGGCCATTCACCACTGCCCCCTGGAGCAAGCACATGGCACTCACCCGATTCGGATTCATCGTCACCGGCAACGGGCTCGACCCCGCACGCGACCGCAGCGTGCTGGCGTCCCCGCACTTCCACATGGTGACCATCGGCGTGGCGAGCGCCGCCCAAGGGCCGCAGGCCGCGCGTGCCCTGCTGGCAGAGGGCGTGCACCTCATCGAGCTCTGCGGCGGCTTCGGCCCCGCGGGCACGGCGGCGGTGCTCGCGGCCGTCGATGGCGCGGTGCCGGTCGGCTCGGTGGGCTACGGCCCCGAATCGATCGCGGGGCTGGCGCGGCTGTTCGCCTGAGTGCCCCGGGTGGCCGCGCGCCACGCATGCCGATACACTGGTCCGGATGCAATCGCCCCGCCGCCACCTCTGGCGCGCCATCCTGCTGTTCTCGCTGGCCTGGCTCGGTGTCGCGGCATCCGCGCAGACCACCGACGACGGCACGCTGCGCGTCGGCTCGAAGCGCTTCACCGAGTCCTACATCCTGGCCGAGCTGCTCGCGCAGACCGCCGCGCCGCATCTGGCGAACAAGCCGGTGGTGCGCCAGGGCCTGGGCAACACGGCCATCGTCTACGAGGCGCTGCGCTCGGGCGCGATCGACCTCTATGCCGAATACACGGGCACCATCGCGCTCGAGATCCTCAAGGGCTCGCCCGCGGCCACGCGCGAGCAGATGAACGCCTCGCTCGCGCCACTGGGGCTGGGCGTGGCGATACCGCTGGGCTTCAACGACGGCTATGCGCTCGCGGTGCGCGCGGCCGATGCCGACCGGCTCGGGCTGCGCAGCCTCGGCGACCTCGCGAAGCATCCCGAGCTGAAGCTCGGCCTGTCGAACGAGTTCATCGGCCGCGCCGACGGCTGGAAGGGCCTGGCCGCGCGCTACGGCTTCACGCAGACGCCCACCGGCCTCGACCACGGCCTGGCCTACGACGCGATCGGCGCGAAGCAGGTCGACGTGATCGACATCTACACCACCGACGCCAAGATCGACCACCTGGGCCTGCGCGTGCTCGAGGACGACCGCCAGTACTTCCCGCGCTACGACGCGGTGGTGCTCTACAAGCTCGACCTGCCGCAGCGCCTGCCGAAGGCCTGGGCCGCGCTGCAGAAGCTCGAGGGCCGCGTCGACGAGCACGCGATGATCGCG
This sequence comes from Variovorax sp. PDC80, assembly GCF_900115375.1. NCBI lineage: Bacteria > Pseudomonadati > Pseudomonadota > Betaproteobacteria > Burkholderiales > Comamonadaceae > Variovorax > Variovorax sp. PDC80. The sequence goes on from NZ_FOWG01000003.1 coordinate 517,774, forward strand.
ATGAACGCGCGCGCCGAACTGCAGAGCGTGCCCTTCGACACCATCGCGCGCGACTTCCTCGCGAGCGCCGGCAAGGACGGCGCGGCGCCGCAGGATACGCGGCGCGGCTTCACGGCCAAGCTCTTCGGCCCCGATCTCTGGCAGCTCGCGCGCCAGCACCTGCTGCTGGTGGCGCTGTCGGTGGGCGTGGCGATCCTCATCGGCGTGCCGATCGCGATCCTGGTGTTTCCGCACCTGCGGCTGCGCGCCCTGGTGCTGGGCGTCGCGAGCCTGATGCAGACCGTGCCCTCGCTGGCGCTGCTCGCGGTGCTGATCTCGATGCTCGGCGCCATCGGCACCCTGCCCGCGCTGATCGCGCTCACGCTCTATTCACTGCTGCCGATCATGCGCAACACCGTGACCGGCCTGGCCGAGGTGCCCAACGGCCTGCGGCTGGCCGGCACCGCGCTCGGCATGACCTCGAAGCAGAGCCTGCGGCTGGTGCTGCTGCCGCTGGCGCTGCCCACGCTGCTCGCGGGCGTGCGCACCGCCACCGCGATCGCCATCGGCACCGCGACCATCGCGGCCTTCATCGGCGCGGGCGGCTTCGGCGAACGCATCGTGACCGGGCTCGCGCTCAACGACCGCGAGCTGCTCGTGGCGGGCGCGCTGCCGGCGGCGGCGCTGGCGCTGCTGAGCGAGGGCGTGTTCGAGCTGGTGGAGTTCTGGCTGCGCCGGCGCCGCCGCGCGCCGCCGGCATCGACAGTGCCTTGAGGCCCTCGCGCAGCAGCCGCGCGCCCACGCCCAGCGGCTTGTCGGCGCGGTGGCAGAAGTAGGCGCGGTGGCCGGTCTCGCCGTCCACGCCGAGGCGGCCCACGGGCAACTGCACCAGCGTGCCCGCGGCGATGTCGGCGGCCACCAGCCACGACGGCATCTTTCCCCAGCCGAGGCCTGCGCGCAGCAACGCGAGCTTGATCTGCATGTCGCCCGCGCGCCAGGTGGTGGGCGAGAGCACGTCGAAGTCCTGGCCCGTGCTGAGCGCGCTCGCATCCTCCACCACGATCTGCAGATGCCGCGCGGCCGCGTCGTCGAGCGAGCCGCGGGCCTTCTTCCTCGCGAGCGCCGCCAGCGGATGCGCGGCGGCGGCCACCGCCACCATCGACAGCGGCATCAGGAACTCGCGCGCGATGCGCTCGTCGAGCTGCGAGAAGGCCGAGATCGCGATGTCGCAGCGGCCGCTGTGCAGCGCCTCGACCGGCGCGCCCATCGAGCCGTACTCGATGCGCATCGCGATGCCCGGATGCACCGCGTGCACGCCGCGGATGGCCGTTGCCACGAGGTCGATCGGGAACAGCGTGTCGACCGCGATCGAGAGGCCGAGCTCGATGCCCTGCTCGATCCCCTGCGCGCGGGCGCGCAAGGCATCGACCTTCGCGAGGATCTGCCGCACGTCGCCCAGCAGCGCCTGGCCCGCGGGCGTGAGCACCGGCTTGTGGCCCGAGCGGTCGAACAGCCGCACCTGCAGCTGCTGCTCGAGGTTGGCGACGGCCTGGCTCACGGCCGACTGCACGCGGTGCAGCCGGTCCGCGCCCGCGCGAAAGCTGCCGGCCTCGGCCACCACCACGAACATCTGCATCTGGGACAGCGTGAGCGCATCCAGCATGGGCTTCTCCTCTTTCAAGCAATGCGAGTCGATCGGTTCGATCGATGAAGTCGACCGATATTATTTGCTTTCGTCGATAGCCCTCGAAGGCCAGACTGGCGCCCATGCACTCCACGTCCGCGCCGCTGCCCTCCTCCGCCGCCACCACCGCCTGGACCGGCGTCGCCCTGGTCGTTGCCGCGGGCGTGATCGCCGCGCTGCAGGTCGGCAAGGTCGCGATCGCGGTGCCGCAATTGCGCGAGGACTTCGGGTTCGGCCTGTCGGCGATCGGCTGGCTGATGGCGGTGTTCTCGCTGCTCGGCGTGCTCGGCGCGATTCCGGTCGGCGCCTGGATCGCGCGCGCGGGCGACCGTCGGCTGCTCGCGGTCGGCCTGCTGGCGCTGGCGGTCGGCAGCACCATCGGCGCCCTGGCCGGCAGCCTGGCCGCGCTGCTGTTCGCGCGCGTGGTCGAGGGCCTGGGCTTCCTGCTGATCGTGATCGCCGGGCCCTCGCTGCTGCAGCGCATCGTCGCGCCCGCCGCCAAGGACCTGGCCTTCGCGATCTGGAGCTGCTTCATGCCGGTCGGCATCGCGATCGCGTTCTTCGTCGGCTCGGTGCTCGAGGGCTGGCGCGGCTTCTGGCTCGCGAACGGCCTGCTCGCGCTGGTGCTGCTGGCGCTGGTGCTGGCGGCCGTGCCGCGCGGGGAGCGCGATGCGCGCCGGCTGTCGTGGCGCGACATCGCGGGCGACACCACCCGCACGCTCGAAGCGCGCGCGCCGCTGCGGCTCGCGCTGTCCTTCGCGATCTACAGCCTGCAGTTCTTCGCGCTGTTCAACTTCCTGCCGGTGCTGCTGATCGAGCGCATGGGCGCGGGCGTGGCCACGGCCGGGCTGCTGAGCGCGCTGGCCTGCCTCGCGAACGTGGGCGGCAACCTCGCGGCCGGCCTGCTGCTGGCGCGCGGCACGCCGCGCTGGCGGCTGGTGGCGGCCGCGACCGCCACCATGGGCATCGCCGCGCTCGGCATCTTCCTGCCGCTCCTCGCGGCGCTGCCGACCTTCTTGCTGTGCCTGCTGTTCTCGGGCGCCGGAGGGCTGCTGCCCGCGACCCTGCTGGCCTCGGCCGAACGGGCCGCGCCACAGCCTCGGCTCGCGCCGCTCACGGTCGGCCTGCTGATGACCGGCAACAACGTCGGCCAGATGATCGGCCCGGTGCTGGTCGGCGGCGCGGTCGAGGCGCTGGGCTGGCCGGCCGCCGCCGCGATCGTGGCGCTCGCGAGCGTGGCGGGGCTGTGGGTGGCGATGGGGTTGCGGCCGCTGCGCTGAAAGCGCGGCCGCGAACGCTGCCTCAGGCCAGCGTGTAGGCCGTCTTCACCGTGGTGAAGAACTCCTGCGCATAGCGCCCCTGCTCGCGCGGTCCGTAGCTCGAACCCTTGCGACCGCCGAAGGGCACGTGGTAGTCCACGCCCGCGGTCGGCAGGTTCACCATCACCATGCCGGCCTGGCTGTGGCGCTTGAAGTGCGTGGCGTACTTCAGCGACGTGGTCGCGATGCCGGCCGACAGGCCGAACTCGGTGTCGTTGGCCGTGGCCAGCGCCTCCTCGTAGTTCTTCACGCGGATCACGCTCGCGACCGGGCCGAAGATCTCTTCCTTGTTGATGCGCATCGCCGCGGCCGATTCGCTGAACAGCGCGGGCGACATGTAGTAGCCGTCGGTGTCGAGCTTCAGGCGCTCGCCGCCGGCGGCCAGCACCGCGCCCTCGGCCTTGCCGATGTCGACGTACTCCAGGTCCTGCTCGAGCTGCGACTTCGAGGACACCGGGCCCACGTCGGTGCCCTGCGCGAGCGCGTCGCCGACCTTGATCTTGGCCATGCGTTCCTTCATCGCCTCGATGAACTTCGGGTAGATGCCCTCGGTGACGATCAGCCGGCTCGAGGCCGTGCAGCGCTGGCCGGTCGAGTAGAAGGCGCTCTGCGTGCTCAGTTCCACCGCCTGCGCGAGGTCGGCATCGTCGAGCACCACCTGCGGGTTCTTGCCGCCCATCTCGAGCTGCACCTTCTTGCCGTTCTTCACGCACTGCACCGCGATGTTGCGCCCCACGCCCACCGAGCCGGTGAAGCTGATCGCGTGGATGCCGGGGTGGTTGACCAGCGCATCGCCGATCACGCTGCCGCGGCCCATCACGAGGTTGAACACGCCGGCCGGAATGCCCGAGCGGCTGATGATCTCGGCCAGCGCCCAGGCGCAGCCCGGCACCAGGTCGGCGGGCTTGAGCACCACGCAGTTGCCGAACGCGAGCGCGGGCGCGATCTTCCAGGCGGGAATGGCGATCGGGAAGTTCCACGGCGTGATCAGGCCGACCACGCCCACGGGTTCGCGCGTGATCTCCACGCCGATGTTGGGCCGCACCGAGGGCAGCAGCTCGCCCGACAGGCGCAGGCACTCGCCCGCGAAGAACTTGAAGATCTGGCCCGCGCGCGTGGCCTCGCCGATGCCTTCGGCCTTGGTCTTGCCTTCCTCGCGCGCGAGCAGCGTGCCGAGTTCCTCCTTGCGCGCGAGGATCTCGTTGCCGATCTTGTCGAGCGCGTCGGAGCGTGCCTGCACGCTGCCCGTGGCCCAGGCCGGGAAGGCGGCGGTGGCAGCTGCCACGGCCGCTTCGACATGGCTCGCGTCGCCTTGCGTGTAGTGGCCCAGCACGTCGCCGAGGTTGCTGGGGTTGACGTTGGGGCTGTAGCTCGCGCCGGCGCGCCATTCGCCGCCGATCAGGTTGTCGTGGTTCTGCATGGAATGCATCCTTGTTGCTGCGTAAAGAACGGAATGAGGGGTGAGGCCGGCGGTCTCAGCGGACCAGGCAGGGCCGCTTGTTGTCGAAGCGCCAGCCGGGGATCAGGTACTGCATCGCCTGCGCATCATCGCGCGCGCCCAGGCCATGCTTCAAGTAGAGCGCGTGAGCTTTTTTGACTTCGTCCATGTCGAGCTCGACGCCGAGGCCGCCGCGCGTGGGCACCTTCACGAAGCCGCCCTCGATGCGCAGCGGCTCCTTCGTCAGGCGCTGGCCGTCCTGCCAGATCCAGTGCGTGTCGATGGCCGTGACCTTGCCCGGCGCGGCTGCCGCCACGTGCGTGAACATGGCCAGCGAAACATCGAAGTGGTTGTTCGAATGCGAGCCCCAGGTCAGGCCCCAGGCCTGGCACAGCTGGGCCACGCGCACCGAGCCGGCCATCGTCCAGAAATGCGGGTCGGCCAGCGGGATGTCGACCGACTGCAGCGACAGGCTGTGGACCATCTCGCGCCAGTCGGTGGCGACCATGTTGGTGGCCGTGGGCAGGCCGGTGGCACGGCGGAACTCGGCCATCACCTCGCGACCCGAGAACACGCCCTCGGCGCCGCACGGATCCTCGGCATAGGCCATCACGCCATGCAGGTCGCGGCACAGCCGCACCGCGTCGGCCAGCAGCCAGCCGCCGTTGGGGTCGAGCGTGACGCGCGCCTGCGGAAAGCGCTCGTGCAGCGCGCGGATCGCCTCGACCTCCTCCTCGCCGCGCAGCACGCCGCCCTTGAGCTTGAAGTCGGTGAAGCCGTAGCGCGCATGCGCGGCCTCGGCCAGGCGCACGATGGCCTCGGGGGTCATGGCCTCCTCGTGGCGCAGGCGGAACCAGTCGTCGGCGGCGCCGGGGTCGCTGTCGTACGGCAGGTCGGTCTTCGCGCGGTCGCCCACGTAGAACAGGTAGCCGAGCATCTGCACCGCGTCGCGCTGCTGGCCCTCGCCGAGCAGCGCCGCCACCGGCACCTCGAGGAACTGGCCCAGCAGGTCGAGCAGCGCGGCCTCGACGGCCGTGACCGCATGGATGGTCACGCGCAGGTCGAAGGTCTGCAGGCCGCGCCCGCCGCTGTCGCGCGCGGCGAACTCGCGGCGCATGGCGTTGAGCACGGCGTTGTGGTTGCCGATGGGCTGGCCCACGACCAGCGCGCGCGCGTCCTCGAGCGTCTGGCGGATCTTCTCGCCGCCGGGCACCTCGCCCACGCCGGTGCGCCCGGCGCTGTCGGTGAGGATCAGCAGGTTGCGCGTGAAGAAGGGACCGTGCGCGCCGCTGAGGTTCATCAGCATGCTGTCGCGGCCCGCGACCGGGATCACCTGCATCTCGGTGACGACGGGGGTGGAGGAACGGGAGTCCGGGAGCGTCATGGCTTTGGCGTCGGTTCTGAAGGCTGCGGGCCCACGGGGCCCTTGTCAATCGGCGTGATCAATCGGCGGTGATGTGGCGCGTCTCGATCAGGGTCTTCCAGCGCGTCCATTCGCGCGCCTGGAAAGCAGTGAATTCCTCCGGCGTGCTCGCGACGATCTCGAGGCCCTGCTCGAGCATGCGCTTCTTCGTCTCGGGATCCTGCATCGCGGCCACCACGGCATCAGCCAGCTTCTTCTTCGTGGCCGGCGGCAGTCCGCGCGGCGCGGCCACGCCCTGCCACGAATAGACCTCGGCGCCCTTCACGCCGGCCTCGGCCAGCGTGGGCACATCGGGCAACACGGGCGAGCGCTTGTCGCCGGTGACGGCGATGGCGCGCAGCTTGCCGGCACGGATGTGCGGCAGCACGGCATTGACGTTCTGGAACGAGAAGTCGACCTGGTTGCCGAGCAGGTCGTTGACCGCCGGCGCGCCGCCCTTGTAGGGCACGTGAACGCCCTCGGTCTTCGTCTGCTGCCAGAACAGCTCGGCTGACAGGTGATCGGAGGAGCCGTTGCCCGAGCTCGCGAACGAGACCTTGCCCGGCGTCTTGCGCAGCAGCGCGAGCACCTCGTCGACCGTCTTCTCGGGCCGCGCGACATTGGCCACCAGCACGTTGGGCGCCTGCACCGGCACGCTGATGTAGTCGAAGTCCTTGGTCGCGTCGTAGGGCACGCTCTTCTGCAGGTGCGGCGTGACCACGAAGGCGCCGAGCGAGGACACCAGCAGGGTGTAGCCGTCGGGCGCGGCGCGCTTGACGAAGCCGGTGCCGATGGTGCCGGTGGCACCGGGCCGGTTGTCGACCACGAAGCTGCCGCCGAGCTTCGTCTGCAACTGCAGCGCCAGCGCGCGCGCCACCATGTCGGTGGAGCCGCCCGCGGGGAACGGCACGATGATGGTCACGGGCTTCTGCAGTGGCCAGTCACCTTGTGCGGACGCGGCCATCGGCAGCCAGGCCGCACCGGCCAGGCCGACCAGGCCGGTCGCGAGCAATGCTCTGCGCTTCATGCGTGCCGTCCGCAAATCAGGAAGCGCGCACGGCCTGGCGCGCGAGCAGCTTCCAGTCGCCGCCCTGCTTCTGCCACACGCCGAGGATCTTCAGCGCCACCTTGCCGGGCTTGCCCGAGTCGTTGGTGTCGGCGGCCAGCGCATGGCGCACGATGGCGGTGCGGGCATCGACCACCTTCACGGTCTGCTCGGTGATGGTGATGGTCACGAAGTCGGACTTGCCGTCGAGCAGGTCGGCGATGAAGCTTTCCTTGGTGTCGACCTTGCCGCCCGAGTGGCCGTAGCTGAGCTCGTCGGCCACCAGCGCCGACAGCGCGGGACGGGTCGGGTCGACCATCGCGATGCGCAGGCGCTCGGCGGCCGCGGCCACGTCGGCCGCATCGGAGGCGCTGCCGCCGCCCGTGGGCATGACGTTGGCGCAGCCCGAGAACAGCGCCGCGGCGGCGGCAACGAGGAACAGTTTCTTCAGCATGTCGTCATCTCCGGTGTTGTGTGTTTCTAGGGCCTGTTAACGCTATGCAAGGGGTCGCGTTGCCCCGCAAAGGGGCTGGATGCAAGGCGCCCGCGCGCAGCAAGGCTGATGCCTTGCAAGCGCGGGCAACGCCGCAGACGGCCCCTTTGCGGGGCAACCCGGAGGGAAGCTCGCCAGAGCCCGCCCCTCGGCGTTGCGCTCCTAGCGTGTGCGGACGCACACGCGTCGTCACGCGCCTTGATGGGCGGGCTCTGGCGAGCTTCGCGACCCCTTGCATAGCGTTAACAGGCCCTGGTTCGACAGCGGCGCCGCTTACTGCGGACCCAGCTTCTCGATCAGCGCGGCGAGCTGCGCGACCTCGTCGGGCTTGAGGTCGGTCAGCGGCGCGCGCACCGGGCCGGCGTCGTGGCCGACGATCTTGGCGCCGGCCTTGACGATGCTCACGGCGTAGCCCGGCACGCGGTTGCGCAGCTCGAGGTAGGGCATGAAAAAGTCCTTCAGCAGGCGGTGCTGGGTCGGCAGGTCGTCGTTGGCGACGGCGTTGTAGAAGTCCATCGCGGTCTTCGGGATGAAGTTGAAGACGGCCGACGAATACACCGGCGTGCCCATGGCCTTGTAGGCCGCGGCATAGACCTCGGCCGTGGGCAGGCCGCCCAGGTAGGCGAAGCGGTCGCCCATCTTCTGGTAGATGGCGACCATCGCCTCGATGTCGCCCACGCCGTCCTTGAAGCCCACCAGGTTCGGGTTGCGTTCGGCCAGGCGCGCCAGCGTGTCGGGCTTGAGGCGGCTGGTGGCGCGGTTGTAGACGATCACGCCGAACTTCACACTCTTGCACACGGCCTCGACGTGCGCGGCGATGCCGTCCTGGCCGGCTTCGGTCAGGTAGTGCGGCAGCAGCAGGATGCCGTGCGCGCCGGCCTTCTCGGCCGCCTGCGCGCACTGGATCGCGAAGCGCGTGGGACCGCCGGCGCCCGCGATGATCGGCACCTTGCCGCGGCAGGTGTCGACCGCGGTCTGGATGATGCCGGGGTACTCCTCGCCGGTCAGCGAGAAGAACTCGCCCGTGCCGCCGGCCGCGAACAGCGCGCTGGCGCCGTACGGCGCGAGCCATTCGAGGCGCTCGATGTAGCCCTTCTTGTCGAAGTCGCCGTTGGCATCGAAGTCGGTCAGCGGGAACGAGAGCAGGCCGGAGCCCATGATGTTTTTGAGTTCTTGCGGGTTCATCGAAGAAAACGTCCAGTGAAAGAAATGAAGAAAGGGTTCGAAGCGGCGAGCGCGTTCAGTCGAGCTTGATGCTGGCGTCGGCCACCACCTTGGCCCAGCGCGCGCGTTCCTTGTTGAAGAACTGCTCCTCCTCGGCCGGGGTCATGGTCACCACCTCGGCGCCCTGCCCCGCGAGCCGCGAGCGGATGTCGGCCGTGCGGATGACGGCGATCAGTTCCTTGTTGAGGCGCTGCACGATCGCCTCGGGCGTGCCGCGCGCGACGCGCACGCCCTGCCAGGTGCCCGACTCGTAGCCGGGCACGCCCTGCTCGGCGATGGTCGGCACGTCGCCGATCAGCGGCATGCGCGTGGCCTTGGACACGCCCAGCACCTTGAGGCGGCCGCCCTGCACCTGCGGCAGGGTGGCGAGCATGCCGTTCATCAGCACCTGGGTCTGGCCCGAGACGGTGTCCTGCACCGCCTGCACGCCGCCCTTGTAGGGCACGTAGGTCCACTTCGCGCCGCTGGCGCGCTCGAGCGCCACGCCGGCCAGGTGCGGCGCGCTGCCGGTGGCGGTCACGGCGAAGTTCAGCTCCGAGGTCTTCGAGAGCGCGACCAGTTCCTTGAGGTTGTTGGCCTTCACCGACGGGTGCACCACCAGCAGGTGCGGCGAGTAGGCCAGCATGGTCACGCCGCGCAGGTCCTTCGACGGATCGAAGGACAGCCTGGTGTAGACCGAGGGGCTGATCGCCAGCGCGCCCACGTCGCACAGCAGCAGCGTGTAGCCGTCGGGCGCGGACTTGGCGACGAAGTCGGCGCCCAGGTTGCCGTTGGCGCCGGGCTTGTTCTCGACGATCACCGGCTGCTTCAGCGCTTCCGACAAGGGCTGGCTGATGGCGCGCGCAATGATGTCCGACGAACCGCCGGGCGGGTACGGCACCACGATGCGCAGCGGCTTCGCGGGCCAGCCGGCGGTGCCGGCTTGCGCCAGGGCGAACCCCGGCAGGCTTGCGGCCAACGTCGTGGCCAGTGCGGCGCTGAGCGCGCCGCGGCGTTTGATGGTCATCCTCTGCCTCCAGTTGTCTCGATGGTCGATGCCTCGCTCGTTAATCTCGCGAGTTATCAGTCATCGTACAACTAGAAAAACAAGTTGTCCAGCATCACGAACCCCAAAAGGGGGTTCATGGACTAGTTATCGGAGGACTTGGCCGCTTCGGCCTTCTTCTGCGCCGCTTCCTGCGCCATGCGCAGCCGTTCGCGGCTGTTGGTCAGGTGGATGCGCATCGCGGCGCGGGCCGACTCGGGGTCGCGCCGCGCGATCGCCGCATAGATCTCTTCATGCTCGCGGTTGACGCGGCTGAGGTAGGCCCCACCCTCCTGGTGGCGGATCGCGCTGATGCGGGTGCGCGGGATGATCGTCGTGCCCAGGTGCCGCATGATGTCGGCGAAATAGGGGTTGCCGGTCGACTGGGCGATCTGCAGGTGGAAGCGGAAGTCGGGCGCCACGGTGTCGCCCGAGACCGTCACGTTGTGCTCGAAATCGTCGAGCGCCTGGCGCATCGCGACCAGCTGCTCCTCGGTGCGACGGCTCGCGGCCAGCCCGGCGGACTCGGTCTCGAGGCTGATGCGCAGCTCGAGCACGGCCAGCACGTCGACCGAGGTCGCGATCTCGCCCGGCTCGAGCCGGAACACCCCGCCCGGGCGCGGCTGCAGCACGAAGGTGCCGACGCCATGCAGGGTCTCCACCAGCCCGCCGGCCTGCAGCTTCGACAGGGCCTCGCGCACCACGGTGCGGCTCACGCCATAGGCCTGCATGATGGCCGACTCGGTCGGCAGCTTGTCGCCCGGCCGCAGCACCTGGCTGCGGATCTTCTCGCCCAGGTCTTCCACCAGCCCGTGCGCCAGTCCGCGCGCGCGCTGGCGCGGCCGCCCCACGAAGGCGCTGCCGCCCTTCGAGGCGGAAACACCGGCTTCCGGCGCATCGGAAACCAAGGGATTACCCGCAGTCGTCTGGTCCATACCCACGATCATAATCTCCCATCAGTTGTACGACAACAGATAACCTATCACTCAAAACCTGCCAGATCGCCGCCTTCGCACCTCTGCGGGTGTTCTCGTCGAAGCGGCATTCACATGAAGTATTCGCTCGATTTCTCTCCGCTGGCATCGTACTGGCCCGTGTTCGTCAACGGGGCATGGCTGACCCTGAAGATGACCGCGCTGGCCGTGCTGATCGGCGTCTGCGTGGGCACGCTGGTGGCCTTCGCCAAGCGCAGCCGCATCCGGCCCCTGTCGCGCGCCTGCTCGATCTACATCGAGGTGGTGCGCAACACGCCGTTCCTGGTCCAGATCTTCCTGCTGTATTTCGGCCTCGCGAGCTTCGGCCTGCGCATGCCGACCTTCGCGGCCGCGGTGCTGGCGATGGTGATCAACATCGCGGCCTACGCGGCAGAGATCATCCGCGCCGGCCTCGAGTCGGTGCCGCGCGGCCAGATCGAAGCAGCCGAATGCCTGGGCCTGTCGAAGTGGCGCATCGGCTGGCACGTGATGCTGCAGCCATCGATCGAGAAGGTCTACCCCGCCCTCACGAGCCAGTTCCTGCTGATGATGCAGGCCTCAGCGATGGCCTCGCAGATCTCGGCCGAGGAGCTCACGGCGATCGCCAACACCGTGCAGTCCGACACCTTCCGCTCGCTCGAGACGTACATCGTGGTCGCGGCGCTCTACCTGGTGCTGTCGCTGTTCATCAAGCTCGTGACCTGGGCGCTCGGCGAATACATGTTCCGCCGCCGCCGCGTGGTGCGCCGCGCGGCCGCGCAGGCGGGCAAGGTGCAGCCGGGCGCAGCGGCCGCCGTTGCGATCCATGGGGGTGCGGCATGAGCATCGGCCACTTCACCTTCACGCATTTGATGTACCTGGTGCAGTCCATCGGCTGGACCCTGGTGCTCTCGGCCATCGCCTTCGCGCTCGGCGCCATCGGCGGCTTCGGCCTGATGCTCGCGCGCATCTCGCCGCGGCCCTGGCTGCGCTGGCTGCGCTGGCTCGCGCTGGTCTACATCGAGTGCATCCAGGGCATCCCGCTGCTGATCCTCTTGTTCATCGTCTACTTCGGCCTCTCGGTCTACGGCCTCGCGCTGCCCTCGCTGATCGCGGCCGGCATCGCGATGATGATCTACGTCAGCGCCTACCTCGGCGACATCTGGCGCGGCTGCGTCGAGGCCATGCCCAAGCCGCAGTGGGAAGCCTCCGAATGCCTGGCCTTCACGCGCTGGCAAACCTTGCGCCTGGTGATCATCCCGCAGGCGGTGCGCCTGTCGCTGCCGCCCACGGTCGGCTTCCTGGTGCAGATCATCAAGATGACCTCGCTGGCCTCGGTGATCGGCTTCGTCGAGCTCACGCGCGCCGGCCAGATCATCAACAACACCATCTTCCAGCCCTTCCTGGTCTTCCTCCTGGTCGGCGCTTTCTATTTCGCCCTGTGTTATCCGCTGTCGCGCTGGAGCGAAGCGATGGAGAAGAAGCTCAATGTCGCCAATCGTTGAATCCCTGCGCACCCCCTACATGGACGCCAGCGTCGGCACGGCCGGCGGCGGTGCCGCGCAGGTCCCGGGCTCCTCGCCCATCGTGCGCCTGGACCAGGTCTACAAGAGCTTCGGCGCGAACCAGGTGCTCAAGGGCGTCTCGTTCGAGGTCGCCAAGGGCGAGATGATCGCCATCATCGGCGCCAGCGGCTCGGGCAAGAGCACGGCGCTGCGCTGCATCGACCGGCTCGAGGTGATCGACCGCGGCAGCATCGAGGTCTGCGGCATCCGCGTCGACGATCCCGCGGTCGACCTCAAGCGCCTGCGGCTCGAGGTCGGCATCGTGTTCCAGAGCTACAACCTGTTCCCCCACCTCACGGTGCAGGAGAACATCATGCTGGCGCTGCGCCACGTGAAGAAGCTCTCGCGCGGCGAGGCCGCCGAGGTGGCGATCCGCGTGCTCGACCAGGTGGGCCTCAAGCAGAAGGCCGACGCCTATCCCGAGCAGCTCTCGGGCGGCCAGCAGCAGCGCGTGACCATCGCGCGCTCGCTCGCGATGTCGCCCAAGGTCATGCTGTTCGACGAGGTGACCTCGGCGCTCGACCCCCAGCTCACCGGCGAGGTGCTGCGCGTGATGGAGGACCTCGCGGCCGGCGGCATGACCATGCTGCTGGTGACGCACGAGATGGCCTTCGCCAAGCGCGTGGCCGACCGGATCATCTACATGCACCAGGGCACCGTGTGGGAAACCGGCCCCGGCGAAATGCTCGACGCGCCCCGCACGCCGGAGCTGCATGCCTTCCTGAACAACGGGCTGTAAACAGGCAGCCCGGGTTCTTCTCTTTACTCCCATACCAAACCACACCAGGAGATATTCATGAAACTCGGCAAAGCCTTCACCCGCAGCTGCATCGCGCTGGCCCTCGTGGCCGGCGTGGCACAGGCCGCCATGGCCGACCAGCTCGACGACATCAAGAAGGCCGGCAAGATCCGCGTCGCGATCGCCATGGGCACGCCGCTGTTCAGCTTCGCCGACGCCAACCTGCAGCCCACCGGCTCCGACGTCGACACCGCCACGCAGCTGGCCAAGGACCTCGGCGTGAAGCTCGAGATCGTCTCGGTCACCAACGCCGCGCGCGTGCCCACGCTGCAGGCGCAGCGCGCCGACATCGTGGTGGCCGACCTGTCGATCACGCCCGAGCGCGAGAAGGTGGTCGACTTCTCGACGCCCTACGCCGTCATCAGCATCATCGTGGGCGGCCCCAAGAGCATCAAGGTCGCCGACTACGCCGACCTCAACGGCAAGCGCATCGGCCTGACGCGCGCCACCGTCAACGACACGCTGACCACGCAACAGGCCAAGGGCGCCGAGATCGTGCGCTACGAGGACGACGCCACGCTGATCACCTCGATGGTCACGGGCCAGATCGACCTGTTCTCGAGCACGCCCTCGAACCTCAGCGAAATGATCAAGCAGGCCCCGGCCAAGAACCTCGAGCTGAAGTTCTCGCAGAAGGACTTCGACCTGGGCATCGCGCTCAACAAGGAGCAGCCCAAGCTCAAGGAGTGGATCAACAACTGGGTCGTGACGAACCAGAAGAACGGCAAGCTCAACGCCATCTACAAGAAGTACCACGGCCGCGACCTGCCTGAACGCATCACCAAGCTGTAAGGACGAGCGACGGATGGAATCGAACAAGAAACTCGATCGGCTGCTGTTGACCGGCGCCGCCGGCGGCCTCGGCAAGGTGCTGCGCGAACGGCTCAAGCCCTATGCGGGCGTGCTGCGCGTGTCCGACATCGCGGCGCTCGCGCCGGCCGCCGACGCGAGCGAGGAAGTGGTGCCCTGCGACCTCGCGGACAAGGCCGCGGTGCATGCGCTGGTCGAGGGCTGCGATGCCATCGTCCACCTGGGTGGCGTGTCGGTCGAGCGGCCGTTCGAGGAGATCCTCGAGGCCAACATCAAGGGCATCTTCAACGTCTACGAGGCCGCGCGCCGCCACGGCGTGAAGCGCGTGGTGTTCGCGAGCTCGAACCACGTGATCGGCTTCTACCGGCAGGACGAGCACATCGACGCCCATGCCGCGCGCCGGCCCGACGGCTACTACGGCCTGTCGAAGTCCTTCGGCGAGGACATGGCGCAGTTCTACTTCGACCGCTGGGGCATCGAGACCGTGAGCATCCGCATCGGCTCCTCGTTCCCCGAGCCACTGAACCGCCGCATGATGAGCACCTGGCTCAGCTACCGCGACCTCACCACGCTGATCGAGAAGTCGCTGTTCACGCCCGGCGTGAAGCACACGGTGGTCTACGGCATGTCGGCCAACCGCGACGTGTGGTGGGACAACTCGGCGGCCGCGCACCTGGGCTTCGTGCCGCAGGACGGCTCCGAGGTGTTCCGCGACAAGATCGAGCAGCAGCCGCCGGTGGCCCCCACCGATCCCAACGCGATCTACCAGGGCGGCGCCTTCACGGCGCAGGGCCCGTTCGGCGATTGAGCGGCACGCCCAGCATGCAGGCCGAACTCGTTCTCGACGCGCGCAACGGCACCGGCGAAAGCCCGGTCTGGCAGGCGGCCGAGCAGGCGCTCTACTGGGTCGACATCCCGGCGCGCGCGCTGCACCGCTGGCATGCCATCGAGGGCCATGCCAGCTGGACCGCGCCCGAGATGATCGCCTGCATCGCGCCGCGCGCCGACCGGCCCGGCAGCTGGATCGCGGGCCTGGAGAGCGGCCTGTTCTCGCTCGAGCCACGCGCCGACGGCACGCTGGCCGCCACCTCGATCGCGCCGGTCGAGCACGCGGCCCCCGCGATGCGCTTCAACGACGGCCGCTGCGATCGCCAGGGCCGCTTCTGGGCCGGCACCATGCTGCTGGACATGGCCGCCGGCGCGCGCGTCGGCCGCCTCTACAGCCATGGCCAGGGCGATGCGAGCGCCGCCCTGCGCCTCGACGACCTGATCGTGCCCAACGGCCTGGCCTGGAGCCCGGACGGCCGCACGATGTATCTCTCCGATTCGCACCCGAGCGTGCAGGCCGTCTGGGCCTTCGACTACGACACCGCCAGCGGCACGCCGTCGAACCGCCGCCTGTTCGTCGACATGAAGCCCCTGCCCGGCCGCCCCGACGGCGCCGCGATGGATGCCGAGGGCTGCTACTGGATCTGCGGCAACGATGCCGGCCTGGTCCACCGATTCACGCCCGGGGGCCGGCTCGACCGCTCGCTCGCGGTGCCGGTGAAGAAGCCCGCGATGTGCGCCTTCGGCGGCCCGGGCCTCGACACCCTGTTCGTCACCTCGATCCGGCCTGGCAACACCGACCTGTCGGACCAGCCGCTGGCCGGCGGGGTGTTCGCGCTGCGGCCGGGCGTCACGGGATTTCCCGAGCCGATGTACGGCACTTGATTGGGTACCTGAGTCTTTGCGCTTTCATTTTCACGACAACCAACGATCAGAGGACGAGACAGACATGAAACTCCAGAAGACACTCATCGCACTTGCAGTCGGCGCCGCGGCCATGCTGACCACCCTGGCCGCCAGCGCCACCGAGTTCCGCTCGGCCGACATCCATCCCGACGACTACCCCACCGTCACCGCCGTCAAGTTCATGAGCGAGCGCCTCAAGGCGCTGTCGGGCGGCAAGCACAGCATCAAGGTCTTCAACAACAGCGCGCTCGGCAGCGAGAAGGACACCATCGAGCAGACCAAGATCGGCGCGCTGCAGATGGTGCGCGTGAACATCGCACCGATGAACAACATCTGCGCCGAGACGCAGGTGCCCACCATGCCCTTCCTGTTCCGCTCGGTCGACCACCTGCACAAGGTGCTCGACGGCCCGATCGGCGAGGAGATCCTCAAGTCCTGCGAGAAGCAGGGCTTCGTCGGCCTGGCCTACTACGACAGCGGCGCGCGCTCGATGTTCACCGCCAAGAAGCCGGTGCGCAGCTTCGCCGACATGAAGGGCCTGAAGGTGCGCGTGCAGCAGTCGGACCTGTGGGTCTCGATGCTCGAAGCGATGGGCGCCAACGCCACGCCGATGCCCATGGGCGAGGTCTACACCGGCCTGAAGACCGGCCTGATCGACGCCGCCGAGAACAACTACCCCACCTACGAGAGCGCGCGCGCCTTCGAAGTGGCCAAGTACTACAGCAAGACCGAGCACTCGATGGCGCCCGAGATGCTGCTGTTCTCCAAGCGCGTGTGGGACAAGCTCTCCACCGAGGAGCAGGGCTGGATCCGCCAGGCCGCCAAGGAGTCGGTGCCTTACATGCGCAAGCAGTGGGAAGAGCGCGAGGTGAAGTCGCTGGCCACCGTGAAGGCCGGCGGCGCCGAGATCATCGAGGTCGACAAGGCTCCGTTCCAGGCCGCGATGAAGCCGGTCTACGACAAGTTCATCACCGACGCGAAGCTCAAGGACCTCGTGAAGCGCGTGCAGGACACGAAGTAACCGGACCGGTTTGCTGAATTGGCTCCTTCCCCCTCTGGGGGAAGGCAGGGATGGGGGCATCGGCGCATCCATCGCCGCGCGCTTGCCGCCGCCCGGCGCCCCCACCCCAACCCTCCCCCACAGGGGGAGGGAGGACGACAGAAGGCTTCACATCGTATGTACACCAAACTCTGCCGCACGCTCGCGCGTGCCTGCATGTGGCTGGGCATCCTCGGACTCGTCGCGGTGATCTGCGCGGTGAGCTGGCAGGTGTTCGGCCGCTACGTGCTCAACAACACGCCGACCTGGGCCGAGAGCCTGGCGCTGCTGCTGGTGCTCTACGTCACCATGCTCGGCGTGGCCGTGGGCGTGCGCGACGCCGGCCACATCGGCCTCGAATCCTTCCTCGTGCTCGCGCCCGACTGGCTGCGGCTGAAGATGGAATACCTGATCCACGCGCTGATCCTGATCTTCGGCGCCGCCATGGCCTGGAACTGCGCCGAGCTGGCCGCCTCGGTCTGGGACTACCGGCTGCCCACGCTGTGGATCTCCGAAGGCTGGAAGTACGTTCCCGCTACCGTCTCGGGCGTGCTGATCGTCCTGTTTTCCATCGAACACCTCATCGCGCTCGCACAGGGCCGCGAAGTCGAACCCGCCTGGGGATAAGCCGCCATCATGACGATCCCGCTCCTCATCCTCTGCCTCTCGTTCACGCTGTTCCTGCTGCTCGGCGTGCCGGTGGCCTTCTCCATCGGCCTGTCCGCGCTCGCCACCCTGCTCTACGAAGGCCTGCCGCTGGCGGTCGGCTTCCAGCAGATGACCTCGGGCATGGGCATCTTCTCGTTCCTCGCGATCCCGTTCTTCATCTTCGCGGGCGAGCTCATGCTGTACGGCGGCATCGCCGACCGCATCGTCAACTTCGCGCGCGCGCTGGTGGGCCACGTGCGCGGCGGCCTCGGCATGTCGAACGTGGTGGCCTGCACGCTGTTCGGCGGCGTCTCGGGCTCGCCCGTGGCCGATGTCTCGGCCATGGGCGCCGTGATGATCCCGATGATGAAGAAGGAGGGCTACCACGCCGACTACGCGGTCAACGTGACGACCCACGCGGCCCTGGTCGGCGCGCTGATGCCCACCAGCCACAACCTGATCATCTATTCGCTGGCCGCGGGCGGCAAGGTGTCGATCGCGGCGCTGATCCTCGCGGCGCTGCTGCCGGCGGCGGTGCTGACGCTCAGCAACCTCGCGGCCGCCTACCTGGTGGCGGTCAAGCGCGGCTATCCCGCGGGCACCTTCCCGGGCTGGGACATCGTCTGGCGCTCGCTCGCCGCGGCGCTGCCGGGCCTGTTCATCGTGGTGCTGATCCTGGGCGGCATCCTCTCGGGCGTGTTCACCGCGACCGAGTCGGCCGCCGTGGCGGTGCTCTATGCGCTGGCGCTCACGATCTTCGTCTACCGCACGCTGAAGTGGGAGCACTTCATCAAGGCGGCCTCGAAGGCGGTGCGCACCACCGGCGTGATCCTGCTGCTGATCGGCATCTCGAGCACCTTCGGCTACCTGATCAGCCTCTACGGCGTGGCCGAGCTCACGGGCCAGATGCTGTCGCAGGTCACGACCACGCCGTGGATGATCTTCCTGCTGATCAACATCATTCTGTTCGTGCTCGGCACCTTCCTCGACATGGCGGCCACCATCCTGCTGTGCACGCCGATCTTCCTGCCGATCGCGCAGCACTACGGCATGAGCTCGGTGCAGTTCGGCGTGGTGATGCTGATCAACTGCGCGCTCGGCCTCAACACCCCGCCCGTGGGCACCACCCAGTTCGTGGGCTGCGCGATCGGCGGCGTGTCGGTGGGCCAGGTGATGCGCACCATCTGGCCGTTCTACGGCGCGCTGATCTTCGCGCTCGGCGTCGTGACCTTCGTGCCGGCCTTCTCGACCTGGCTGCCGAGCCTGTTCATGGTCGTGCGCTGATGACCGAGCCCGTGCGCCCGCCGCTGTACATCCGCATCCACCCGGCGGACAACGTCGCCATCGTCGCCAACGACGGCGGCCTGAAGGCCGGCGCGGTGTTCGCCGACGGCCTCGCGCTGGTGGACAACGTGCCGCAGGGCCACAAGGTGGCGCTGGCCGACCTCGCCGAGGGCGAGGCGATCCGGCGCTACGACGTGGTGATCGGCTATGCGCAGAAGGCGCTGCCGCGCGGCAGCTGGGTGCACGAGCGCGTGATGCGCATGCCGACCGCGCCCGAGCTCGACGGCCTGCCGATCGCCACCGTCAAGCCGCCGCCGATGGCGCCGCTCGAGGGCTTCAGCTTCGAGGGCTACCGCAATGCCGACGGCTCGGTGGGCACGCGCAACATCCTCGCGATCACGCAGACGGTGCAGTGCGTGGCCGGCGTCACCGAGTTTGCGCTGCAGCGCATCAAGCGCGAGCTGCTGCCCAAGTACCCGAACGTCGACGACGTGGTCGCGCTCGAGCACGGCTACGGCTGCGGCGTGGCGATCGACGCGCCCGATGCGATCGTGCCGATCCGCACCTTGCGCAACATCAGCCTCAATCCGAACTTCGGCGGCGAGGTGATGGTGGTGAGCCTGGGCTGCGAGAAGCTGCAGCCCGAGCGCCTGCTGCCGCCCGGCAGCATCCCGATCGCCGACGGCCGCGATGCCGACCTCGACGTGGTCTGCCTGCAGGACGACGAACACGTGGGCTTCATGTCGATGATCGATTCGGTCATGCGGCAGGCCGAGCAGCACCTCGCGCGGCTCGACGCGCGCCGGCGCGAGACCGTGCCCGCGAGCGAGCTCGTGGTGGGCGTGCAGTGCGGCGGCAGCGACGCTTTCTCGGGCGTCACCGCCAACCCGGCCGTGGGCTTCTGCACCGACCTGCTGGTGCGCGCGGGCGCCACTGTGATGTTCTCCGAGACCACCGAGGTGCGCGACGGCATCGACCAGCTCACCGCGCGCGCCAGCACGCCCGCGGTGGCCGAGGCCATGATCCGCGAGATGGCCTGGTACGACGACTATCTGCAGAAGGGCCGCGTCGACCGCAGCGCCAACACCACGCCCGGCAACAAGAAGGGCGGCCTGTCGAACATCGTCGAGAAGGCGATGGGCTCGATCGTGAAGTCGGGCTCGGCGCCGATCTCGGGCGTGCTCGCGCCCGGCGAGAAGGCCACGCACAAGGGCCTGATCTACACCGCCACGCCGGCCAGCGACTTCATCTGCGGCACCTTGCAGCTCGCGGCCGGCATCAACCTGCACGTGTTCACCACGGGCCGCGGCACGCCCTACGGGCTGGCCGAGGTGCCGGTCATCAAGGTCGCCACGCGCAGCGACCTCGCGCGCCGCTGGCACGACCTGATGGACGTGAACGCGGGCCGCATCGCCGATGGCGACGCCACGATCGAGGAGGTGGGCTGGGAACTGTTCCGCCTGATGCTCGACGTCGCCAGCGGCCGGAAGAAAACCTGGGCCGAGCACTGGCAGCTGCACAACGCGCTGGTGCTCTTCAACCCGGCTCCCGTGACCTGAGAAAAAGAGGCAGGCGCGGGTATTCCGGACGACCCGGCAAAGGGGGCCGGGCGTCCTTCTTTCAACCGAGAGAGGAGACCGAGGATGCAAAGAACCCGTTTGGTGGCGAGCATGATCGCAGGCGCCGCCCTGCTGGCCGCGTGTGGCGGCGGCGGTGGTGGTGGCGCGAGCTTCGTGCCGCTGCCGCCCGCGGCGAACAACCCGCCGCCCGAAACACCCGTGCCGCCCGAGGTGCAGGCAGCCCAGCCGAAGCTGTCGAACACGCCGATGAACGAGATCGTGAGCAGCCACCTGCTGCCCACCATCGAGCGCCTGTTCGCGCAGGTGCGCACGCAGAAGCTCGACACCGTGCTGCTGGGGCAGAAGGTGTTCGCGCCCGGCAGCAAGGACAAGTTCCTGCCCGGCAAGGTGGCGATCGGCTTTTCCTACATCCTGCTGAACACGCCCAGCTCCGACCCCAAGTACCGCGAGTACATCGACGGCTACCGCGAGATCGCCGACGCGACCATCGACGTGACCAACGACAGCTGGGGCATCTACTACTACATGTCGGCGCTGTGGAAGCTCAAGAAGGCCGGGCTGCTCGAGGGCAGCGGCGCCGCGATCTCGCCGGCCACGCTCGACAAGCTCAAGACCAAGCTCAACTGGACCGCCTTCGTCAACCCGGCCGACTATTCGCTGATCGGGCTGCCGACCAACTACTACGGCGTGGCCTTCAGCATCGCGCGCCTGCGCCACCTCATGGGCTGGGAAGGTCCCGAGGCCAGCGAGGCGCTGCTGCAGAAGATGATCAACCACTACAAGACCTTCTCGGCCTTCGGCTTCTCCGACGAGACCGACGGCAGCGGCCGCTTCGACCGCTACAGCGTGCTGCTGATCGGCGAGATCATGCAGCGGCTGATCGAGACCGGCATGACGGTGTCGGCCGAGGACGAGGCCCTGCTCAAGGGCTGGCTGCGCCAGTCGGTGGACGTGATCAAGGTGCGGCTGAACCCGGCCGGCAACGGCGTGGACTACGGCCGCAGCCTCGCGGGCTATGCCGACACGGCCTTCGCCGAAGTGCTGTCGGCGGCCGAGCACATGAACGTGCTGAACGAGGAGGAGAAGCAGATCGCCTATGCCTTCGCCACGCGCGTCACGGCCAAGTACGTGGAGTTCTGGTACGACGCCGAGCTCGGCTCGCTCAACATGTGGCAGAAGGGCCGGCGCGTCGACAGCTACCGCGGCATCGACCGCGTGCTCGGCGAGAACCTGAGCCTGTCGCACCAGCTGATCTACACCAACAACCTCTGGAAGTCGGCCGGCTACGCGCAGAAGGCGCCGGTGTCGACGCAGACCTTCCTGGCCTACCTCGACAGGCAGCCGCGCGCCACGCTCACGAAGTTCGCGGGCTTCGACGGCGGTGCCTCGACCTACGACCGCGGCCTGGTGACGTACCGCGACGGCCTGCGCGTGATCAGCCTGCCGGTGGTCAACGGTGCGAAGACCTACCACCACACCAACCCCTACTTCGCGATCCCCCACTCCTACAACATGCTCTCGGGCGTGGCCGACACCCAGTGGCCGCAGCTGCAGCCGCGCTTCACCGTGGCGACCGGTTCGCAGCCCCTGATCCCCGCGGCCTACCAGAAGAACCTGAAGATCGCCGAGGCCGGCCAGGTGCTCACGGTGAGCTACGACCAGGATGCGATGGACCGGGCCACCTCGGGCAACGACCCGATCAAGGACACGCGCATCACCTCGAACACGCGCTACACCTTCGAGCCCGGCCGGATCACGCGCGTCGACACCTACACGCCCGCGGCCGCGCTCGACATCGCGAAGCTCGAGCTCGAGTTCGGCAGCTACTCCGACGGTGCCAGCGCGCTCGGCGGCAACCGCTTCGCGTTCGCGAACGGCGACGTGCAGGGCTTCGAGGTCGAGGGCCTGCAGGACTGCGCCGCGGTCGATGTGCGCGAGAACGTCGACTACAACACGCCGACCGGCGCGCTGAAGACCAGCATCCGCTGCAGCACGCCGGCCTTCAGCCTGGCCGCGCCGCTCACGATCAAGTGGGTGCTCGAGTACCGCTCGCCGAGCGTGGCGGGCATCGCACCCAAGTGACCCACCGCCCGGCCGCCGCGAGACGGCCGGGCTTTTTTTCTCCAACGACGACAAGCCCCATGGAAGACCTCAGGAACAAGACCGCCCTCGTGACCGGCGCCAGCACCGGCATCGGCGCCGCGGTGGCCATCGCCTTCGCCGCGCGCGGCATGCGCGTGGCGGTGCACTACAACAGCTCGGCCGATGCCGCGAACCAGGTGGTCGAGACCATCCGCGCCGCCGGCGGCAGCGCCTTCGCGGTGCAGGCCGACGTGCGCGACACGGCCGCGATCCGCGACTGCGTGCGGCGCACCGCCGGCGAGTTCGGCCGCATCGACGTGCTGGTGAACAACGCCGGCAGCCTGGTCAAGCGGGTGCCGATCGCCGAGTTCGACGACGCGCTGTTCGACGAGGTGCTGCATGTCAACGCGCGCTCGGTGCTCGCCTTCTGCCGCGAGACGGTGCCGCTGATGCGCCAGCAGGGCGGCGGCAACATCATCAACGTGACCTCGGTCGCGGCGCGTACCGGCGGCGGCCCCGCCGCCTACCTCTACGCGGGCGCCAAGGGCTTCGTGAGCACGGCCACCCACGGGCTGGCCAAGGAATTGGTGGGCGACCGCATCCGCGTCAACGCGGTGGCGCCGGGCGTGATCCAGACGCCGTTCCAGGACCGCTTCTCCACGCCCGCGATGCTCGAAAACTTCAAGGCCGGCATCCCGATGGGCCGCCTCGGCGAACCCGAGGAGTGCGTGGGCGCCTTTCTCTTCCTCGCTTCGGAACAGCTCTCGGGCTATGTCACGGGGCAGGTCATCGAGGTGAACGGCGGGCAGTACATGCCCTGAGTTTTTTGAGCGACGGCGCCCTCGCGGGCGCGCATGGATTTCGATCGACAACAACCACTGGAGACACCATGAACAGAAACGACTTCCTCCGCGGCCTCGCCGCCCTCTCGGCGACGGCCGCGCTCTCGCTGGGCCTGGCCGCCACGGCCTCGGCGCAGGCCAGCGACTATCCGAACCGCACCATCGAGCTGCTGGTGCCCTACCAGCCCGGCGGCGGCACCGACGGCCTGGCGCGCGCCTTCGCGGACGCGAGCCGCAAGCACATCTCGCAGCCGATCGTGATCGTCAACCGCCCCGGCGCGGGCGGCGCCATCGGCTGGACCGAGGTGATCAATTCCAAGCCCGACGGCTACAAGCTCGCGGTGCTCACGGTCGAGCTGCTCACGCTGCCGCACCTGGGCCTGGCGAAGTTCAACTACGACGACTTCCAGCCGATCGCGCAGCTCAATGCCGACCCGGCCGCGATCACGGTGAAGGCCGACTCGCCCTGGAACACGATCGAGGACTTCCTCGCGGCCGCGAAGAAGGACTCGGGCAAGGTGAACGTCGGCAACTCGGGCAACGGCTCGATCTGGCACCTGGCCGCGGCCGCGCTCGAGGACAAGACCGGCACCAAGTTCGGCCACATCCCGTTCCAGGGCGCGGCGCCCGCGGTGCTCGCGCTGCTCGGCGGCCACATCGACGCCGTGGCCGTGAGCCCGGCCGAGGTGACGACCCATGTGCAGGGCGGCAAGCTCAAGGTGCTGATGGTGATGGCCGACCAGCGCGTGAAGGGCTTCGAGAAGGTGCCGACCGCGAAGGAGCGCGGCATCGACCTGACGATCGGCACCTGGCGCGGTCTGGGCGCGCCGAAGAACACGCCGCCCGAGGTGATGGCACGGCTGCGCGAGATCACGGCCAAGACCGCGGCCGAGCCGCTGATGCACGAGGTGATGGACAAGCAGAACCTCGGCTACGTCTACACCGACGGCGCGGCCTTCAAGGAGACGCTGGCCAAGGACAACGCCTATTTCAAGGCGTTGATCACCAAGCTCAATATCAAACCATGAGCTCAGCCACGCATCGCGCGCGGCGCGTCGCCGCGGCCGCGCTGCTGTCGGCGGCCGCGTGGCAGGCCCAGGCCGCGACCTGGGTCTACGTGGCGAACGCCGACAGCCAGGAGATCTCGGTGCTCGCGCTCGACCGCGACAAGGGCACGCTGGCGCCGGTGCAGACGCTCGCCGTCGGCGGCACGGTGATGCCGATGGCGGTGAGCCACGACAAGCGCCTGCTCTACGCGGCGCTGCGCTCGCAGCCGTTCCGCGTGGCCACGCTGGCGATCGACGCCGCCACCGGCCGGCTGCAGAAGCTCGGCGAGGCGCCGCTGGCCGACAGCATGGCCAACATCGACCTCGACGCCAGCGGCCGCTGGCTGTTCGCGGCCTCCTACCAGGGCGGCAAGATCTCGGTCAACGCGATCGGCAAGGACGGCACGGTGGGCGCGATCCAGCAGCTGGTGCAGACCGCGCCGAACGCGCACGCGATCCACGCCGACGCG
Source organism: Variovorax sp. PDC80 (assembly GCF_900115375.1). NCBI lineage: Bacteria > Pseudomonadati > Pseudomonadota > Betaproteobacteria > Burkholderiales > Comamonadaceae > Variovorax > Variovorax sp. PDC80. The sequence continues at coordinate 542,234 of NZ_FOWG01000003.1, forward strand.
GCCAACCGCTTCGTGCTCGCGACCAGCCTGGGCGGCGACAACCTCTCGGCCTGGCGCTTCGATGCCGAGCGGGGCCTGCTCTCGCCGAACGATCCGCCGCTCACGCGCACCGCGGCGCAGGCCGGGCCGCGCCACTTCGTCTGGGACAAGGCGCAGCGCCACCTGTACCTGCTCGACGAGCTCGACGCGGCGCTGCACGTGTACGCCTGGGATGCCGAGCGCGGCACGCTGAAGCTCGAGCAGAGCACGACCACGCTGCCCGCCGGCTTCGCGGGCAAGCCCTGGGCCGCCGACCTGCACCTCACGCCCGATGGCCGCCACCTCTACGCCTCGGAGCGCACCTCGAGCACGCTGTCGGCGTTCCGGGTCGACGCGGCGAGCGGCCGGCTGCAGCCGCTGGGCCAGACGCCGACCGAGAAGACGCCGCGCGGCTTCGCGATCGACTCGAGCGGACGCTACCTGATCGCGGCCGGGCAGGAATCGCACGGCCTGACCTTGCACACCATCGATCCCGCGACCGGCGCGCTCGGCACCGCGCAACGGCTCGCGGTGGGCAAGAACCCGAACTGGATCGAGATCGTCGATCTGCCCTGAACCTTCGCCACGACTTCGCCACAACCATAAGGAGACATCGCCATGCAACGCCGCACCCTCATTCGCAGCGCCTTCGCCACGCCGCTGCTCGCCGCCCTGCCCCATGCCTTCGCCCAGGGCAGCTGGCCGACGGGCAAGGCCATCACCTACCTCGTACCCTTCCCGGCCGGCGGCACCACCGACGTGCTGGGCCGGCTGATCGGCCAGAAGCTCGGCCCGGTGCTCAACACCAGCGTCATCATCGACAACAAGGGCGGCGCCGGCGGCAGCGTGGGCTCGGAGATCGGCGCGCGCGCCGCGCCCGACGGCTACACGCTGGTGGGCGGCACCATCAGCTCGCACGCGATCAACGTGAGCCTCTATCCGAAGCTGGGCTACGACCCGCAGAAGTCCTTCGCGCCGGTCACGCTGATCGGCACCAACCCGGTGGTGCTGGTGGTGAACCAGGCGAGCCCGCACAAGACGCTCAAGGACGTGCTCGAGGCCAGCAAGGCCAAGGCGGGCGGGCTCTCGTCGGCCTCGGCCGGCACCGGCACCTCGCAGCACCTGGCGCTGGAACTGCTGGCCTACAAGTCGGGCGTGAAGTTCACGCACATCCCCTACAAGGGCAGCGGCCCGGCGATCCAGGACGTGATCGGCGGCCAGGTCGACATGATGTTCGACACCACGGTGGTGGCCGGCCCGCACATCCAGAGCGGCAAGCTGCGCGCGATCGCCGTCACCTCGGCGAAGCGGCTGGCCTCGATGCCCGACGTGCCGACGGTGGCCGAGTCGGGCATCGCGGGGCTGCAGGACTTCGAGGTGGTCTCGTGGCAGGCGATCTTCGTGCCCGCGGGCACGCCCGCGCCGGTGGTGCAGCGGCTGCACACGGAGATCCGCACCATCCTCGCGACACCGGAGATGCAGGACAAGCTCAAGGGCTTCGGCATGGAGCCCACCGACCTGGGCACGGCGCAGATCGCGGCCTTCCAGAAGGCCGAGGTCGAGAAATGGGCGCAGGTGATCAAGGCGGCGGGGATCAAGGCCGAGTAGCGGAAAAACGCCCACCGGCCGCGCGGCCGGGAAATTCCGCGCAATTCGCCCCCGCGAAATCCCGAGGGAAGTTTCCTACGCCCCGGGCCGGGCCCGCTTTATAGAATGCCCCTCCCATCCAAGAACCAGAAGCTCCGCACGTGTCTGATCGCTCCGCTGTCCTGCCCCAATACCTGTTCCCCAAGCAGGCACTGACCAATTTCGCCGGCTGGGTCGCGGGCAAGGAGCGGGGAGCGGTCACCACCTGGATCATCCGGCGCTTCGTCGACAAATACGGCGTCGACATGAACGAGGCGCTCGAACCCGATATCGCGCACTACAAGAGCTTCAACCAGTTTTTCACGCGCGAGCTCAAGCCCGGCGTGCGCCCGCTCGCCGACACCGACCTGATCTGTCCCGTCGATGGTGCGATCAGCCAGTTCGGTGCGATCGAGGGCGACCAGATCTTCCAGGCCAAGGGCCACAACTACAGCACCACGGCCCTGGTCGGCGGCGACGCGGCGCTCGCGGCGCAGTTCGCGCACGGCAGCTTCGCCACGCTGTACCTGAGCCCGCGCGACTACCACCGCATCCACATGCCCTGCGACGGGCGGCTGCTGCGCATGATCCACGTGCCGGGCGAGCTGTTCTCGGTCAACCCGACCACCGCGCGCGGCGTGCCGGGCCTGTTCGCGCGCAACGAGCGCGTGGTCTGCGTCTTCGAATCGGCCCATGGCCCCTTCGTGCTGGTGCTGGTCGGCGCCACCATCGTCGGCAGCATGGCGACCGTGTGGCACGGCGTGGTCAACCCGCCGCGCGGGGGCGAGCTGCGCGAATGGCGCTACGACGACCGGCAGATCGCGCTGCGCAAGGGCGAGGAGATGGGCCGTTTCTTGCTCGGCTCGACCGTCGTCATGCTGTTCCCCGCACCCGCGGTGGCCTTCAATTCCGAATGGGCGCCTGCGCGCGCCATCCGGCTGGGCGAAGCCATGGCGAATTTTTCAAAGATGTGACGCTTTGTCTCTGGAGCCGCATGCAGCGTACGCCCACAGCTATAAAACTAGTAGCATCGTAATCATTTGAGCTATAGTCCCCGGCCGGAGCGAAGGCCGGACAGCGGTCCGCCAACCATCAAAAAAGAGCGAGGCCGAGGCACTGCCCACGGGGCCGGCCTCCCGCGCAGCACAGATCGCAGAGGAGATGATGACGATGAGTTCCAAGGAAAACGCAGCCATCAGCCAGTTGCTCGCGCTGCTCGAGGCCCGCTATGCGCTGCGTGTGCTCTGGGCCCTGCGCGACGGCCATGCCCAGACCTTCCGGCTGCTGCAGGACAGCGTCGGCGGCATCACTCCCAACACCCTCAACACCCGGATCAAGGAACTGCGCGAAGCCGGCGTGGTGAGCCACGGCGGCGACGGCTACAGCCTCACGCTCAGCGGCCAGGACCTGCTCAAGCGGCTGTCCGACCTGCAGGCCTTCGCGAGCAAGTGGCAGCTCGGCCAGGCCAAGAAGGCGGCGGCGCAACCGGCCGCCGCGGTGCCGCCAGCGGCCTCCGCCTCGGCGCCATCGGCAGCGCCCGCGCCGCAGCCGAGCTCGCCGCCGCTGCCTGTGCCCGCCTCGCCGCCGCCCTCCCCGCCTTCCTCGCCGATCCCGCCGCCGATCTCGGACTGAACCCGGCGGCGCCCCGTCCGGCAAACGCCGTCCGCCGGCCTCGGTAAACTCCGCGCCTTCGATCCCCGGATCGATGCCCTTCTTTCATCTCGCGAACATACCGACGCAAGGAGCGTTCACCATGCCCACCACTCCCTCCGGCCTGCAATACGAAGACACCGTCGTCGGCGACGGCGCGGAAGCCAAGCCCGGCCACCACGTGCACGTGCACTACACCGGCTGGCTCTACAACGACGGCGTGCAGGGCGCCAAGTTCGACTCGAGCCGCGACCGCAACGACCCGTTCGCGTTCTCGCTCGGCGCCGGCCAGGTCATCAAGGGCTGGGACGAAGGCGTGGCCGGCATGAAGATCGGCGGCCAGCGCACGCTGATCATCCCGGCCTCGCTGGGCTACGGTGCCCGCGGCGCCGGCGGCGTGATCCCGCCGAACGCCACCCTGAAGTTCGACGTCGAGCTGCTCGACACCCACTGATCGAGCGCGGGCCCTCGGCTCGAAGGCCCTGCGAAGGGCCTTTTTCATCGCCGGGCCGCCCCAAGATGGAAAACGCCCCCTTGGGGGCAGCGACCTCACGGAGTGAGGGCGCTCGGGGGCCATCTTTCATGCCCATGCGGCCTTTTCGGCCGCATTTTTTCGCTTGAAAAGCCTCCGGAGGGCCCCAACTGGCCCGCAATCGTTTGTTTCCAGCCCATCGATCAATCCGCTTCAAAAGATGTCCGATCCGCAACAATCCGCCCCGAATTCGCAAACCCTGCACGGCGAACCCAGCCCTGAAGAGCTGGAGGCCGCGCAAGCCGCCAACGAGGCGGACGCGCTGGCCGCGGCCCAGGGCGAGCTCGCCGCCCTGCAGGCCAAGAACGCCGAACTGGCCGACCAGTACCTTCGCGCGCAAGCCGACGTGCAGAACGCCCGCCGCCGCGCCGACGACGAGATTTCCAAGGCCCGCAAGTTCGCGGTCGAAGCCTTCGCCGAGAGCCTGCTGCCGGTGACCGACAGCCTCGAGGCCGGTCTCGCCATCAAGGACGCCACCCCCGAGCAGATCCGCGAAGGCGCCGAAGCCACGCTGCGCCAGCTCAAGAGCGCGCTCGAGCGCAACAAGGTGATCGAGATCGCGCCGGCTCCCGGCAGCAAGTTCGATCCGCACCAGCACCAGGCGATCTCGGTGGTGCCCGCCGACCAGGAACCGAACACCGTGGTGGGCGTGCTGCAGAAGGGCTACACCATCGCCGAGCGCGTGCTGCGCCCCGCGCTGGTCACCGTCAGCGCCCCGAAGTAAGCCGCTGCGCCCTTCTCCCCGTCCACACGAATTCCACAGGAAAACCCCTTCTCTTCCCTTGAATAGACCCGGGTTATCCACAAGTTCATAACAACATATTTTTCAGGTTTCAGGAGTACAGAACATGGCAAAGATCATCGGCATCGACCTCGGCACCACCAACTCGTGCGTGTCGATCATGGAAGGCAACACAACGCGCGTGATCGAGAACTCGGAAGGCGCGCGCACCACGCCTTCGATCGTCGCGTACCAGGAAGACGGTGAAGTGCTGGTCGGTGCCTCGGCCAAGCGCCAGGCCGTCACCAACCCCAAGAACACGCTGTACGCGATCAAGCGCCTGATCGGCCGCAAGTTCGAGGAAAAGGAAGTGCAGAAGGACATCGACCTGATGCCCTACACCATCGCCAAGGCCGACAACGGCGACGCATGGGTGGAAGTGCGCGGCAAGAAGATGGCGCCGCAGCAGGTCAGCGCCGACATCCTGCGCAAGATGAAGAAGACCGCCGAAGACTACCTCGGCGAAGCCGTGACCGAAGCCGTGATCACGGTGCCGGCCTACTTCAACGACGCCCAGCGCCAGGCCACCAAGGACGCCGGCCGCATCGCGGGCCTCGACGTCAAGCGCATCATCAACGAACCCACCGCCGCGGCGCTGGCCTTCGGCCTCGACAAGCAGGACAAGGGCGACCGCAAGATCGCCGTGTACGACCTCGGCGGCGGCACCTTCGACGTCTCGATCATCGAGATCGCCGACGTGGACGGCGAGAAGCAGTTCGAAGTGCTGTCGACCAACGGCGACACCTTCCTCGGCGGCGAGGACTTCGACCAGCGCATCATCGACTACATCATCGGCGAGTTCAAAAAGGAACAGGGCGTCGACCTCAGCAAGGACGTGCTCGCGCTGCAGCGCCTGAAGGAAGCGGCCGAGAAGGCCAAGATCGAGCTGTCGAACAGCGCCCAGACCGACGTCAACCTGCCCTACATCACGGCCGATGCCACTGGTCCGAAGCACCTGAACATCAAGCTCACGCGCGCCAAGCTCGAGAGCCTGGTCGACGAGCTGATCGAGCGCACCATCGCGCCCTGCCGCCTGGCCATCAAGGATGCCGGCATCAGCGTGAGCGACATCAACGACGTGATCCTGGTCGGCGGCATGACCCGCATGCCCAAGGTGCAGGACAAGGTCAAGGCCTTCTTCGGCAAGGACCCGCGCAAGGACGTGAACCCCGACGAGGCCGTGGCCGTCGGTGCCGCCATCCAGGGCCAGGTGCTCTCGGGCGACCGCAAGGACGTGCTGCTGCTCGACGTGACCCCGCTGTCGCTGGGCATCGAGACCATGGGTGGCGTGATGACCAAGATGATCACGAAGAACACCACGATCCCGACCAAGTTCGCGCAGACCTTCTCGACCGCCGAGGACAACCAGCCGGCCGTGACGATCAAGGTGTTCCAGGGCGAACGCGAAGTGGCCGCGGGCAACAAGCTGCTCGGCGAGTTCAACCTCGAGGGCATCCCGCCGGCATCGCGCGGCACGCCGCAGATCGAGGTGAGCTTCGACATCGACGCCAACGGCATCCTGCACGTCGGCGCCAAGGACAAGGGCACCGGCAAGGAAAACAAGATCACCATCAAGGCGAACTCGGGCCTGTCGGAGGACGAGATCCAGAACATGGTGAAGGACGCCGAGCTCAACGCGGCCGAGGACAAGAAGAAGGTCGAGCTGGTGCAGGCCCGCAACCAGGGCGAGGCCATGGTCCACAGCGTGCGCAAGTCGCTGGGCGAGCACGGCGACAGCCTGGATGCCGGCGAGAAGGAAAAGATCGAGACCGCGATCAAGGAACTCGAGGACGTGGTCAAGGGCGAGGACAAGGCCGCGATCGAAGAGAAGACCAACACGCTGATGACCGCGAGCCAGAAGCTCGGCGAGAAGATGTACGCCGACGCGCAGGCCGCGGCCGGTGCCGCCGGCGGCCCGGGTGCCTCGGCTGGCGCGGAAGCTGCGAGCAGCGCCCCGGCCGACGACAACGTGGTCGACGCCGAGGTCAAGGAAGTCAAGAAGAAGGACTGATCGTCCGCTCGGTCGAACGGGGCTGGAACACCTGAAAGGGTGCTCCAGCCTTTCTCGCTTCGATCGATCCCCGTTCCCGAAGAGACCTGAAGACCGCCCCGCCGCCCGATCGAACCTGCCATGGCCACCAAACGCGACTACTACGAAACCCTCGGCGTTCCCAAGAACGCGAGCGACGACGAAATCAAGAAGGCTTATCGCAAGCTCGCGATGAAGCACCACCCGGACCGCAACCACGGCGACACCAGCAAGGACGCCGAGGCCAAGTTCAAGGAGGTGAAGGAAGCCTATGAAATGCTGTCGGACGGCCAGAAACGCGCGGCCTACGACCAGTACGGCCATGCCGGCGTCGATCCCAACATGCGCGGCGGCCCGGGCGCGGAAGGCTTCGGCGGCTTCGCGGAAGCCTTCGGCGACATCTTCGGCGACGTGTTCGGCGGCGGTGGCCGCGGCCGTGCCGGCGGCGGCCGCCAGGTGTTCCGCGGCAGCGACCTGAGCTACGCGATGGAGATCACGCTCGAGGAAGCGGCCGAGGGCAAGGAAGCCCAGATCCGCATCCCGAGCTGGGACGACTGCGGTACCTGCAAGGGCACCGGCGCCAAGCCGGGCACCAAGCCGATCACCTGTACCACCTGCCACGGCGCGGGCGCGGTGCAGATGCGCCAGGGCTTCTTCAGCGTGCAGCAGACCTGCCCGACCTGCCATGGCAGCGGCAAGATCATTCCCGAGCCCTGCGCGACCTGCCACGGCCAGGGCAAGATCAAGAACAACAAGACGCTGGAAGTGAAGATCCCGGCCGGCATCGACGACGGCATGCGCATCCGCAGCACCGGCAACGGCGAACCCGGCACCAACGGCGGCCCGCCCGGCGACCTCTACATCGAGATCCGGCTCAAGAAGCACGAGCTGTTCGAGCGCGACGGCGACGACCTGCATTGCGTGGTGCCGGTCAGCGTCACCACCGCGGCGCTCGGCGGCGAGATCAACGTGCCCACGCTCAAGGGCAACGCGGCCATCGACATTCCCGACGGCACGCAGAGCGGCAAGCAGTTCCGCCTGCGCGGCAAGGGCATCAAGGGCGTGCGTTCGAGCTACCCGGGCGACCTCTACTGCCACGTGCGCGTGGAGACGCCGGTCAAGCTCACCGAGCACCAGCGCAAGCTGCTGAAGGAGCTCGACGAGTCGCTCAAGAAGGGCGGCGAGAAGCACAGCCCCACCGACAAGGGCTGGTTCGACAAGGCCAAGGAATTCTTCAGCTGAGGACGCGCGGCGCGCGTTCCGATCCATGGCCCTGTTCGACGAACTCGCGGCCTGGCGCCGCGCCACCGCGGCGCAGCGTGAAGCCGCCGCGCGGGACCTGGCGGCACAGCTGCCCGCGGGCTTCGCCTTCGACGGCATCCGGCGCTTCGCGCTCGGCGGTGTCGCGCACGACGTGGCGCAGTACACGGCCGGCGGCGCCCTCTTCTCCCTGATTCCGGGCGGCCCGGCCACGCTGGGCTTCGACGTCGGCGGCTGGCGGCCCACGCCCGCGATGCACGAGAGCTGGCAGGGCATGGCGGAGGAATACGGCCTCGAGGAAAGCCTGGCCGACTACGTGGCGGCGCGCAGCACCCGTGTGCGCGAGGTGGCGCTGCCGCCGCTGCTGGCCGAGACCCGCCATGCCGAGGTCGGCTGGCAGCCCATCGATCCCGCGGGCGAGAAGGTGCGGGCGCTGCTCGCCGAGCATCCGCGCGGCGTGACCGAGCATGCGGACATCGTGACCCGGGTCGAGGTCGCGCCCGATGGCCGCGTCAGCGCCTGGCAGGCCGACGAGGACACACTGAGCCATGCGCTGGTCGCCGACGGCTTCGCCGCGCAGGGCTTCCGCCTGCCGAGCCTCGACGAATGGGAGCACCTGTGCGCGGCCGGCGCGCGCGGCTTCTTCCGCTGGGGCGACGAGGCGCCGATGGACCGCTACCCCACCGACATCAGCCCCGAGGAGGCCGAATGGCGCCGTCAATGGGTGCGGGCCGCGGGCCGGCTCGAGAAACCGGCGGCCGGCTTCGCCAGCGACTGGGAATTCCACCGCCTGCCCAACGCCTGGGGCCTGCAGATCGCGGCCGACCCCTACAAGTACGAGCTGACCGCGCAACGCGGCCTCACGCGCGGCGGCGATGGCGGCTGCGCCATCTGCGGCGGCGCCGGTTTTCTCTCGGGCTGGCTGCCGCTCGCGAGCGCCTGGCACGACCCCGACTTCTGCGAGCACGCGCCCGGCGAGGAGATTTCGCTCGGCTACACCGTGGCACGCCGCGTCCTGCCGCTGGCCTGAGCCTCATAACCCTTTGGTTTGCGTCCACGCACGCAAACGGTGCTCCTCGAACGCCTTCGGTGCCACGCACCACAACGGCGCCTTCTCCCGCTTCCCTCCGACTCGCAACTGGCGCGCTTTCCCACGTCGCGGCGCGCGCGCTGCTCATCAAAAGATGGCGCGTAGATTGCTTTTAGATATTTTTTGAATGTGCAATAAACCCAAACGGGAGCTGCCGCGTTATTGAAGGACAGCGTTGTTTTTTTGAGTCAGTGGGCTCAATAGGAGGTGCTTGCCGTTAAAACACGCAAAGGACGCATATGTCGATTGCCATAGGTATTTTCACTGGCAAACTGGTTTACCCGAACCCGTTTGCGGAACCTGGGAATTTAGCTGGAATTCGCAAACTCGTGCACGAATTTTTTGTTGAACTTTACTCGTGACTGTGGTTCTGAATTAACAACTATTTCCTGGGTGCACTCTTTGCTTTATGCTGATTGTGCAGATTGTGTTTAAGGGAGTTTTCCAAGGCATGCAGCCCTGGGCGGCCACACCTTTTTCAAAAGATGCGACGCTTTCGGACTGCAGGATTTCGGGCTTTAAAGGCCCGCTGACTTGACGGAGGCGTGACCATGGATGTGATCAGCAACTTTGCAGCGCGTTACGAGCGCACTCGCGAAGAGGTCCTTTCACTGCAGGACTACCTGGAACTCTGCAAACGGGATCCGATGGCCTATGCCACGGCTTCCGAGCGCATGCTCAAGGCCATCGGCGACCCCGAACTGGTCGACACCCGCAACGACTCCCGCCTTTCGCGCATCTTCGCCAACAAGGTCATCAAGATCTACCCGGCGTTCAAGGAGTTCTACGGGATGGAGGAGGCCATCGAGCAGGTGGTGTCCTATTTCCGCCACGCCGCGCAGGGCCTGGAGGAAAAGAAGCAGATCCTCTACCTGCTGGGCCCGGTCGGCGGCGGCAAGAGCTCGATCGCCGAGCGCCTCAAGCAGCTCATGGAGCACGTGCCCTTCTACGCGATCCACGGCTCGCCCGTGAACGAATCACCGCTCGGCCTGTTCGACGCGGCCGAGGACGGCGAGATCCTCGAGAAGGAATTCAACATCCCACGCCGCTACCTGCAGCGCATCCTGTCGCCCTGGGCCGTCAAGCGGCTCGAGGAGTACGGCGGCGACATCCGCCAGTTCAAGGTGGTGAAGCGCTACCCGTCGGTGCTGCGCCAGATCGCGGTCGCCAAGACCGAACCGGGCGACGAGAACAACCAGGACATCTCCTCGCTGGTCGGCAAGGTCGACATCCGCAAGCTCGAGACCTATGCCCAGGACGACCCGGACGCCTACGCCTACTCGGGCGGCCTGTGCCTCGCGAACCAGGGCCTCCTGGAGTTCGTGGAAATGTTCAAGGCGCCGATCAAGGTGCTGCACCCGCTTTTGACCGCCACGCAGGAAAGCAACTTCAAGGGCACCGAGGGTTTCGGCGCGATCCCCTTCGACGGCATCGTGCTGGCCCACAGCAACGAGAGCGAGTGGAAGGCCTTCCGCAACAACAAGAACAACGAGGCTTTCCTCGACCGGATCTACATCGTCAAGGTGCCCTACTGCCTGCGGGTGTCCGAGGAGATCAAGATCTACGAGAAGCTGGTGCGCAACTCCTCGCTGGCCCAGGCGCCCTGCGCACCCGGAACCCTGCGCATGATGGCGCAGCTGTCGGTGCTCACGCGGCTCAAGGAACCCGAGAACTCGAGCATCTTCAGCAAGTCGCAGGTCTACGACGGCGACAACCTCAAGGACACCGATCCCAAGGCCAAGTCGATCCAGGAGTACCGCGACTACGCGGGCGTCGACGAGGGCATGAGCGGCGTCTCCACGCGCTTCGCCTTCAAGATCATCTCCAAGGTCTTCAACTTCGACAGCTCCGAGGTGGCCGCCAACCCGGTGCACCTGATGTACGTGCTCGAGCAGCAGATCGAGCGCGAGCAGTTCCCGCAGGAGGTCGAGCAGAAGTACATCAGCTACATCAAGGAGCTGCTGGCGCCGCGCTATGCCGAGTTCATCGGCAAGGAGATCCAGACCGCCTACCTCGAGAGCTACAGCGAGTACGGCCAGAACATCTTCGACCGCTACGTGACCTACGCCGACTACTGGATCCAGGACCAGGAGTTCCGCGACGTGGACACCGGCGAGGTCTTCGACCGCGCCTCGCTCAACGGCGAGCTCGAGAAGATCGAGCGGCCGGCCGGCATCGGCAATCCGAAGGATTTCCGCAACGAGATCGTCAACTTCGTGCTGCGCGCGCGGGCCGGCAACAACGGCCGCAACCCGGCATGGACCAGCTACGAGAAGCTGCGCGCGGTGATCGAGAAGAAGATGTTCTCCAACACCGAGGAGCTGCTGCCGGTGATCAGCTTCAACACCAAGAGCAGCGCCGACGAGCAGAAGAAGCACGAGGACTTCGTCACGCGCATGGTCGAGAAGGGCTACACCGCCAAGCAGGTGCGCCTGCTGTGCGAGTGGTACCTGCGCGTGCGCAAGAGCTCGTAGCGCGCACCGCCAACGGAGCACGCCAACGCCCATCGTTTTGCAAGGAGCTTTGAAACCATCGTGGCCATCCTGCAGCAGATCATCGACCGCCGGCTCTCGGGCAAGAACAAGTCCATCGGCAACCGCGAGCGCTTTCTCCGGCGCTACCGCGGCCAGATCCAGGAGGCGGTACGGCGGGCCGTGAGCGGCCGCAACATCCGCGAACTGGAACAGGGCGAGGATGTGACGCTGCCGCGCCACGATGTGTCGGAGCCGGTGTTCGGCCATGCGCGCGGCGGCGACCGCGAGTACGTGCACCCGGGCAACCAGGAGTACGTGCGCGGCGACCGCATCAAGCGCCCCGAGGGCGGCCAGGGCGGCGGCTCGGGCAGCGGCGAGGCCAGCGACAGCGGCGAGGGCAACGACGACTTCGTGTTCCACCTCACGCGCGAGGAGTTCATGCGCGTGTTCTTCGATGACCTCGCGCTGCCGCACCTGATCCGCACGCAGATCGCCGACGTGCCCGAATGGAAGAGCCACCGCGCGGGCTTCACCAGCGACGGCACGCCCAACAACCTGCACGTGGTGCGCTCGATGCGCGGCGCGCTGGCCCGGCGCATCGCGCTCGGCGGCGAACCGCGCAAGGAGCTGCGCCGGCTCGAGGCGCACCTGCTGCACCTGAGGGCGCATCCGCAGGCCACGCAGCCCTTCATCCAGAACGAGATCGCCGAGACCGAGGCGCGCATCGAGGAGCTGCGCCGCACCGCGCGCCACGTGCCCTACATCGATCCGATCGACCTGCGCTACCGCAACCGCGTGAAGACCCCGGTGCCCAGCGCCAAGGCCGTGATGTTCTGCCTGATGGACGTCTCGGGCTCGATGGACGAGGCGCGCAAGGACATGGCCAAGCGCTTCTTCATGCTGCTGTACATGTTCCTCACGCGGCACTACGAGACCATCGACCTGGTGTTCCTGCGCCATCACACGCAGGCGCAGGAGGTCAGCGAGGACGAGTTCTTCCACGCCACCGAGACCGGCGGCACCGTGGTGTCGAGCGCGTTGGTGCTGATGGACGAGATCGTGCGCGCGCGCTACCCCAGCGGCGAATGGAACATCTACGGCGCGCAGGCCAGCGACGGCGACAACTGGCACCAGGACAGCGGGCGCTGCCGCCAGCTGCTCGAGGAGAACATCCTGCCGAAGGTGCGCTACTACGCCTACGTGCAGGTGGCCGAGACCGAGCAGAACCTGTGGCAGGAATACGCGCAGCTCGAGGGCATCGAGCCCAACTTCGCGATGCGCAAGGTGTCCGAGGCGAGCGACATCTACCCCGTGTTCCGCGACCTGTTCAAGAAGGAAGGAGCCAGCGCATGAGCACCGCCGACCGCCCTCCTTCGGCACCGCCGCTGCCGACCGCCGCCACCATCCCGCAAGGCAAGCTCGAGCGCTTGCCCAGCCCCTCGGACTGGACCTTCGACCTGATCGAGCGCTACCACACCGAGATCGCGCGCACCGCGCGCGGCTACGGCCTCGACGTCTATCCGAACCAGCTCGAGATCATCACGGCCGAGCAGATGATGGATGCCTACGCCAGCGTGGGCATGCCGATGATCTACAGGCACTGGTCGTACGGCAAGCAGTTCATCGCCACCGAGAAGAACTACCGCCGCGGCCACATGGGGCTGGCCTACGAGATCGTGATCAACTCCGATCCCTGCATCGCCTACCTGATGGAAGAGAACACCATGGCCATGCAGGCCCTGGTGATCGCGCACGCGGCCTACGGCCACAACAGCTTCTTCAAGGGCAACTACCTGTTCCGCATGTGGACCGATGCGTCCTCGATCATCGACTACCTGGTCTATGCACGGCACTACATCGCCGAATGCGAGGAGCGCCATGGCGTGGACGAGGTCGAGAAGCTGCTCGACTCCTGCCATGCGCTGATGAACTACGGCGTGGACCGCTACCGCCGGCCGCAGAAGCGCTCGCTGGCGCAGGAGAGCGCCCAGCGCGCCGAGCGCGAGCGCCACATGCAGCAGCAGGTCAACGACCTCTGGCGCACCCTGCCGCGGCGCAGCGAGCAGAACGCCGGCTCGGAATCGGCGCCGCGCTTTCCGCTCGAGCCGCAGGAGAACCTGCTCTACTTCATCGAGAAGAACGCCGCGCTGCTCGAACCCTGGCAGCGCGAGGTGGTGCGCATCGTGCGCAAGATCGCGCAGTACTTCTACCCGCAGCGCCAGACCCAGGTCATGAACGAGGGCTGGGCCACCTTCTGGCACTACACGCTGCTCAACACCATGTACGACCGCGGCCAGCTCGACGACGGCTTCATGATGGAGTGGCTGAGCTCGCACACCGGCGTGATCTTCCAGCCGCCAGTGGGCCACCGCGCCTACAGCGGAATCAACCCCTACGCGCTCGGCTTCGCTATGTACACCGAGCTGCGCCGCATCTGCGAGAAGCCCACCGACGAGGACCGGCGCTGGTTCCCCGACTTCGCGGGCAGCGATTGGGTGGCCACGCTCGACTACGCGATGCGCAACTTCAAGGACGAGAGCTTCGTGGGCCAGTTCCTGAGCCCGAAGACCATGCGCGACTTCCGCCTGTTCGCGATCCGCGACCACCAGAGCGAGTCCGAGCTCGAGGTCTCGGCGATCCACGACGACAGCGGCTACCAGGCGCTGCGCGAATCGCTGTCGCGCCAGTACGACCTCGGCAGCCGCGAGCCCGACATCCAGGTCTGGAACGTCAACATGCGCGGCGACCGCTCGCTGACGCTGCGCCACACCCAGCGCAACAGCCTGCCGCTGCACGACGATGCCGAGGAGGTGCTCAAGCACGTGGCGCGGCTGTGGGGCTTCGACGTGCACCTCGAGAGCGTCGATGCGCAGGGCCGCATCAGCCGCAGCTGGAAGGCCTCGGCGCCGCGGGCGCTGTACTAGCCGAGGTTCAGGGCACGAGCGCGGCAATCGCCAGCGTGTAGCCCTTCACGCCCAGCCCCACGATGATCCCGCGCGCCGCCGGCGAGATGTACGAGCGGTGCCGGAACTCCTCGCGCGCGTGCACGTTCGAGATGTGCAGCTCGATCAGCGGCACGCTCGCGCCCTTGATGGCGTCGTGCAGCGCGATCGAGGTGTGGGTGTAGGCCCCCGGGTTCATCACCACGCCGAGCATGGTGCCAGCCGCCACCTCGCGGCCCGCTTCCTGGATCCAGTCGACCAGCACGCCTTCGTGGTTGGTCTGGCGGCACTCGATCGCCACGCCGAGCTTCGCGCCCGTTTCATGGCACAGGCGCTCCACGTCGGCCAGCGTGTCGCGGCCGTACTGTTCGGGCTCGCGCGTGCCCAGGAGGTTGAGGTTGGGGCCGTTGAGGACGAGGATTTTCTTCATGATGGATCGGGCTGGCGGCACGCGTCGGACGGGCCGCCATTATGGTCTGGCACCCGCCCTGCCCCGCCGGGCCGCGGACGAGCCGACGTAGTAGTTGTACGAGTCGATGTCGACCACGCAGCGCGCCATCAGGTCGACGAAGGCGCGCAGCTTCTGCCCCATGTAGCGCTGCCGCTGGTAGGCGCAGTAGATGCGCCGCGGCTGCGGCTGCCACTGCGGCAGCACCGGCACCAGCACGCCCTGCGCCAGCTCGGGCCGCACGAAGAAGGCCGGCAGCAGCGCGATGCCCAGGCCGTCGATGCAGAAGGTCTTCATCACCCAGTGGTCGTTGGTCTCGAAGGCGGGTTCGGGCCGGTAGGCATGGCGCCCCGACGCGCCCGACACCAGCAGCACCTGCGACGGCCCCGCGGCCTCCTTCATCACGATCGCGCGGTGCGCCGCCAGGTCGTCGGGCGAGCGCGGCGTGCCCTGGCGCTCGAGGTACTGCGGGCTCGCATAGAGGCCGTGGTTGAGCTGACCCAGCAGCTTGGCCACGAGGTTCGGCGCGTCGGGCGGCTCCGAGCACACGTAGCAGTCCACGTCGCCGATGGCCGGCGCGTTCGGTCGGCTCGCCACGTCGAGCTGGCAGCGCACGTTGGGATGCGACTCCAGGAACAGCTTCACCACGTGGCAGACGAAGGAGGTGCCGAACTGGGTGTCCGACAGCAGCGAGAGGCTGCCCGACACGCCGGTGGTGATCTCCTGGATCTCGGTGCGCGCCGTCTCGAGCCGGCCCGTGACCTCGCCGAGCAGGTCCTCGCAGCGCACGAAGAAGGCGCGGCCCGCCTCGGTCGCGGTGATGCGGCGCGAGCTGCGCATCAGCAGCTGCGCGCCCAGCAGCTCCTCCAGCCGCGTGAGCTGCCGGCTCAGCGTGGCCTTCGAAACCCCGGACAGGCTCTCGGCCCGCGTGAGGCTGCCGCTTTGCACGACGAGCACGAAGGCCTGCACCAGCGCCAGGTCGATGCCGGTCACGCGCGTTCCCTGTCGGCGAAGGTCGGCCGTTTCAGAAATGAAAAGTTGCGTCTCGGCATGTGGCTTTCATCGGAGGGCGGGAAACGGTACGGTCTGCGCGGGCGTAGCGAATGCTATGCCATGCCCCGCCGAGCCCTCGAGCCCTCGAGGCCCGAGCCCCACTCCCCACGACAGGAGAACCCCCGATGCACAGCCCTGCCCGACGCACCCTGCTTTCCGCCGGCGTTGCCGCCTCCCTGCTGCCGTTGCGCAGCGCCTGGGCCGTCGGCCCGCTCAAGATCGGCTTCGTCTTCCTGGGCCCGGTCGGCGACACGGGCTGGACCTACCAGCACGACCTCGGCCGGCGCGAGCTCGAGAAGAACCTCGGCGCCCAGGTCAGCGTGCGCACCGTGCCCGACACCAACGAAGGCCCGGACTCCGAGCGCGTGGCGCGCGAGCTGTCGGCCGACGGCTGCCAGCTGATCTTCGGCGCCTCCTTCGGCTACATGAAGCCGATGCTCACGGTCGCCAACGACAACCCCGGCGTCCAGTACCTGATCGCGAGCGGCTACCAGACCGCAAAGAACTTCGGCGGCTACAACGCGCGCTGGCACGAGGGCGGCTACCTCGCGGGCATCGTGGCGGGCCGGACCACGCGCTCCAACATCATCGGCCTCGTCGGCGCCCACCCGGTGCCCGACGTGATGTGGTATCTCAACGCCTTCGCGCTCGGCGCGCGCAGCGTCAATCCGAAGGCGATGGTGCATGTGGTGTTCGTCAATTCGTGGTTCGACCCGCCGAAGGAGCGCGACGCCGCGGTCGCGCTGATGAACCAGGGCGCCGACGTGCTCACGCATTTCACCGACACGCCCGCCGTCACCACCGCCGCCGAGGCGCGCGGCGTGGGCGCCATCTCGTTCCACTCCGACATGCGCAGCCACGCGCCCAGGAACTACCTCACCGGCGTCACCCACCACTGGGGCGGCTTCTACACCCGGGTGGCGCGCGAGGTGATGGCCGGCAGCTGGAAGCCCGGCCTCTACCTCGGCGGCATCGGCGACGGCGTGGTGAAGATGGCGCCGATGGGCCCGCGCGTGCCGAAGGACGTCGCCGAACTCGTGCAGGCGAAGGAGCGCGACATCGCCAGCGGCAAGCTGCAGGTGTTCGCCGGTCCCATCAAGGACCAGAAGGGCGCGGTCCGCGTGGCGGCGGGCGCCCGCGTCGCCGACGCGGACCTCGGCCGGATGGACTGGTTCGCCGAGGGCGTGGTGGGCGGCTCGCGTTGAAGGCCATGGAGAACCCCATGACGCATCCCATCGCCGCCCCCTGGCACCCCGTCGCCCCTTCGGCCGGGCTGCGCCCCGGCGCCAACATCGTCGCCGGCTTCGCCGAGGGCCAGGAGCTCGCGCTCTGGCGTTCGGCCGACGGCGCGGCTCAGGCCTGGGAGAACCGCTGCCCGCACCGCAGCGTGCGCTTCACGCTGGGCCAGGTGGTCGAGAACCGCCTCTCCTGCGCCTACCACGGCTGGCAGTACGCCGCGGGCAACGGGCAGTGCGTCGGCATTCCCGCCCATCCGGCGATGCCCGCGCCGCGCAACGTCTGCGCCAGGGTGTTCGGCGCGGTCGACGCGGCGGGCATGCTGTGGGTGAACCTGGCGCACGAGGTCGACGCGGCGGCGCCCGCGCCGCAGGCACTGGCCGATGCCGTGCCGGCCGGCTGGCACTTCTGCCGCACGCTGACCTTGCGCGCCGGTGCGCAACAGGTGCGCGAGGCACTCCCACGGCACGGCTTCGCGGCCGGCGCCGCCCCGGGCGCCTGGCGCGGCACGCTCGGCGGCACGCCGACCGTCGCGCTGCTGCTCGACGCGCAAGCGCAACTGGCTTTCGTTCACCTGTGGACCGAGGCCGCCCCGGGCTCCGAGGCGATGAAGACCCTGCACGCGGCCGCGCGAACCCTGCGCGGCGACATCGAACAACCCAACGCCTGAAGGAAGGACGCACGATGCCCTTCGTCACCGACGATCCCAACATGCTCGACGACTGGCTGGTCGTCGGCCCCGCGAGCGCGCTCGCCGGCCGCTCGCAGCGGCAGCCCTACGGCACCTGCCTGCTCGGCGCCACGCTCTCGCTGTGGGCCGAGGCCGACGGCACGCCGCAATGCCGGCTCGGCACGCAGCCGCTTTCCGTGCAATCGCGCCACGGCTACCTCTGGGTCTGCCCCAGCGGCCGGCCCGCGCGCCCGCTGTTCGCGTTTCCGGAATACACCGAGCCCGGGCGCCGCCTCGTCGACTGCGGCGGCATCGGCGTCGCGGTGTCGGGGCTGCGCGTGATCGAGAACTTCCTCGACATGGCGCACTTTCCCTTCGTGCATGCCGACTACCTCGGCAAGGTGCCGCACACCGAGGTCGCCCGGTACGAGGTGGCGATCGAGCCCGCCACCGGCGAGATCTGGGCCACCGACTGCCGCTTCTGGCAGCCGCGCGCCTCGGCCGCGCACGACAGCGGCGCCGACGTGCGCTACACCTACCGCGTGATGCAGCCCTTCTCGGCCATGCTCTACAAGTCGAGCCTGCGGCCCGAGGCGCAGGACGCGATCGGCCTGTTCCTGCAGCCGCTCGACGACGAGCACGTGATCGCCCACACGGTGCTGGCCTACTTCGACGATGTGTCGAGCGACGCCGAGCTCATCGCGTTCCAGCACACCATCTTCGGCCAGGACAAACCGATCCTCGAGAACCATGCCTTCAAGCGCATGCCGCTCGAAGGCCGCGCCGAGACGCCGACGCGCGGCGACACCACCTCCGTCACCTACCGCCGCTGGCTGCGCGAACGCGGCATGCGCTTCGGCACGAGGGCCGCCGCATGACGACGCTGCTCAGGCTCCACGACTACCCGCTCTCGGGCAACTGCTTCAAGGTACGGCAGCTGCTGGCCTGGCTGGCCGTTCCCTACGAGGCCGTGCCGGTCGACTTCTACCCCGGGCGCGCGCACAAGTCGCCCGCGTTCCTCGCGCAGCTCAACCCGCTCGGGCAGATCCCGGTGATCGAGGACGAGGGCTTCGTGCTGCGCGATGCGCAGGCCATCCTGGTCTACCTCGCGAGCCGCCACGACGCCCGGCGGCGCTGGTACCCCGACGATCCGAAGCTGCGCGGCCAGGTCGCGATGTGGCTCGCCACGGCCGATGAGATCACGCGCAACGCCTCGGCCGCGCGGCTGCACGACGCGTTGGGCTACCGCCACCTCGACATCGAGGCCTGCCGCGCCGGCGCGCGCGCCGTGTTCCGCGTGCTCGACGACCACCTGGCCGAGCAGGCCAGCGCCGGCCTGCGCTGGCTGGCTGCGGCGGCCGAGCCGACCATCGCCGACCTGGCCTGCTTCCCCTACGTGGCGCTGGCCGGCGAAGGCGGCATTTCGCTCGACGAATTTCCCGCGCTGCGACACTGGGTCTGGGATTTCCGACACCTGCCCGGGTTCATCGGCATGTCGGGTATCTTCCCCGCTGGCCCCGCCTGAGTATCCTTGGGGCCTCGCGCCGTCTTCCGGCCCCCATTCCTTCCCTCCCCCCCCCCCTTTTCCCCCCGAACACGCCATGAAAACCAAAGCCGCCGTCGCCTGGAAATCCGGAGCCCCCCTGACCATCGAAACCGTGGACCTCGACGGCCCCCGGTTCGGCGAAGTGCTCGTCGAGATCAAGGCCACCGGCATCTGCCACACCGACTACTACACCCTGTCGGGCGCCGACCCCGAAGGCATCTTCCCCGCCATCCTCGGCCATGAAGGCGCGGGCATCGTGGTCGACGTCGGCCCCGGCGTCACCACCCTCAAGAAGGGCGACCACGTCATCCCGCTCTACACGCCCGAATGCCGCCAGTGCAAGTTCTGCCTGTCGCGCAAGACCAACCTGTGCCAGCTGATCCGCGGCACCCAGGGCAAGGGCCTGATGCCCGACGGCACCAGCCGCTTCAGCCTCGACGGCAAGCCGATCGCCCACTACATGGGCACCTCCACCTTCAGCAACTACACGGTCGCGCCCGAGATCTCGCTGGCCAAGATCCGCGAGGACGCGCCCTTCGACAAGGTCTGCTACATCGGCTGCGGCGTCACCACCGGCATCGGCGCGGTGATCTTCACGGCCAAGGTGGAAGCCGGCGCCAACGTGGTGGTGTTCGGCCTCGGCGGCATCGGCCTGAACGTGATCCAGGGCGCGAAGATGGTGGGCGCCGACAAGATCATCGGCGTCGACCTGAACCCCGAGCGCGAAGCCATGGCGCGCAAGTTCGGCATGACGCACTTCATCAACCCGAAGGACACCGAGAACGTGGTCGACGCCATCGTGCAGCTGACCGACGGCGGCGCCGACTACAGCTTCGAATGCATCGGCAACACCAAGGTGATGCGCCAGGCGCTCGAATGCACGCACAAGGGCTGGGGCCGCAGCATCATCATCGGCGTGGCCGAGGCCGGCGCCGAGATCAGCACGCGCCCGTTCCAACTGGTCACCGGCCGCAAGTGGGAAGGCTCGGCCTTCGGCGGCGCGCGCGGCCGCACCGACGTGCCGAAGATCGTCGACTGGTACATGGAAGGCAAGATCAACATCGACGACCTGATCACCCACACCATGCCGCTCGAGAAGATCAACGACGGCTTCGACCTCATGAAGCGCGGCGAGTCGATCCGCGGCGTGGTGCTCTACTGACGCCGCGGGTGCCGACCATGGAACGCATGGAGCCCCTGCGCCGCATCGAAGCCGGCGTGCTCGAGGTCGCCTACCACGAGAGCGGCCCGGCCGACGGACCGCCCGTGCTGCTGATGCACGGCTTCCCCTACGACATCCACACCTACGCCGAGGTCGCGCCGCTGCTCGCGGCCGAGGGCTGCCGCACCATCGTGCCGTACATGCGCGGCTACGGCGGCACGCGCTTCCTGAGCGCCGACACGCCGCGCTCGGGCGAGCAGGCGGCCTTCGGCGCCGACCTGCTGGCGCTGCTCGATGCGCTGAAGATCGACCGCGCCGTGCTCGCCGGCTACGACTGGGGCGGCCGCGCCGCCTGCGTGGTGGCTGCCCTGTGGCCCGAGCGCTGCGCGGGGCTGGTATCGCTCAACAGCTACAACATCCAGAACATCGCCAGGGCGATGGAGCCCGACACGCCGGAGAACGAGCACAGCCTCTGGTACCAGTACTACTTCCACAGCGAACGCGGCCGCGCCGGCCTGCGGAAGGACCGCAAGGCCATCGCCAGGCTGCTGTGGAAGCTGTGGTCGCCGACCTGGCGCTTCGACGACGCCACCTTCGAGCGCAGCGCCGCGGCCTTCGACCATCCCGACTTCGTGGAGGTGGTGATCCACTCGTACCGCCACCGCTTCGGCCTGGTGGCGGGCG
This sequence comes from Variovorax sp. PDC80, assembly GCF_900115375.1. Taxonomy (NCBI): domain Bacteria; kingdom Pseudomonadati; phylum Pseudomonadota; class Betaproteobacteria; order Burkholderiales; family Comamonadaceae; genus Variovorax; species Variovorax sp. PDC80. Next base: position 563,435 of record NZ_FOWG01000003.1, read on the forward strand.
ATCCGGCCTATGCCGACATCGATCGCCAACTGGCCGCGCAGCCGGTCATCAGCGTCCCGGCGATCACCTTCGACGGCATCGACGACGGCGTGCGGCCGCCGGCCGAGGCCGCGGCGCATGCGCCGCGCTTCAGCGGACCGCGCTCGCACCGACTGGTGCCGGGCGTGGGCCACAACCTGCCGCAGGAGGCGCCGCGCGCCTTCGCCGACGCGGTGGTCGAACTGGTGCGGGGCGCCGCATGACCGATCTGCTCAAGACCCTGTCCGAGCACCACTGCTTCGGCGGCGTGCAGGGCTTCTACGAACAGGCCTCGCACGAGATCGGCCTGCCGATGCGCTTCTCGGTCTACCTGCCGCCGCAGGCCGCGAACGAGCGCGTGCCGGCGCTGCTGTACCTCGCGGGCCTGACCTGCAACGAGGAGACCTTCGCGATCAAGGCCGGCGCGCAGCGCATGGCCGCCAGCCTCGGCCTCGCGCTGATCGCGCCCGACACCAGCCCGCGCGGCGCGGCCGTGGAAGCGCTGCCGGGCGCCACCACGAGCTGGGACTTCGGCATCGGCGCCGGCTTCTACCTCGACGCCACCGAGGCGCCCTGGGCCGCCCACTGGCGCATGGAGAGCTGGATCGTGCAGGAGCTGCTGCCGCTGGTGGGCCGCCAGTTCGCGATCGACACCGCGCGCCTGGGCATCTTCGGCCACTCGATGGGCGGCCACGGCGCGCTCACTCTGGCGCTGCGCCATCCGGGGCGCTTCCTCTCGCTGTCGGCCTTCGCGCCGATCTGCGCGCCCACCCAGTGCCCCTGGGGCGACAAGGCGCTGCGCGGCTACCTCGGCGAACCCGGCGACGACCGCGCGGCTTGGCTCGCGCACGATGCCAGCGCGCTGATGCAGTCGCAGGTCGCGGCGCCCTATCCGCACGGCATCCTGGTCGACCAGGGCCTGGCCGACAAATTCCTCGCCGAGCAGCTGCATCCCGAGGCCTTCGAGGCCGCCTGCTTCGCCGCCGGCCAGCCGCTCACGCTGCGGCGCCACGCGGGCTACGACCACGGCTACTACTTCATCCAGAGCTTCATGGCCGACCACCTGGCGCACCACGCGCAGGTGCTGCGCGGCTGAACGAACGGCCATGTCCGACGCCCAGACGCCCGCCTTCCACCTGCGACTGCGCGATGGCGCCGCCGAGGAGAACATGGTGCTCGCCGGCATCTGGCGCCGGGCCTGGGCGGCCTCGCATCCGGGCACGCCCGTGATCGAGCCGATCGCCCACTGGCTGCAGCGCGTGCGCACCGAGTTCGTGGCGCCGGCCGAGGTGGTGATCGCCGAGCGCGACGCGCAGGCACTGGCCTTCATGGTGCTGCACGACCGGCGCGAGTACGTGGCGCAGCTGTTCGTCGATCCGCACCTGCGCAACCAGGGCCTGGGGCAGGCGCTGCTCGACGAGGCCTGCGTGCGCATGCCCACCGGCTGGCGGCTGCACGTGGCGCTCACCAACACCGCGGCCCAGCGCTTCTACGAACGCTACGGCCTCGCGCGCGGCACGGTCGACCGCCATCCGACCAGCGGGCGCGAACGCATCAGCTACCACTGGTACCCGGCGCGCGCGCCCTGGCGCAAGGCCTGAACCCATTCGCCGTCTTCTTCACCATGCGCATCGACCACATCGCCCTCTGGACCACCGACCTCGAACGCTGCAAGCGCTTCTACGTCGACTACTTCGGCGCCGCCGCGGGCGAGGGCTACGTCAATCCCGCGAAGGGCTTCGCCTCCTGCTTCCTGAGCCTGGGCGACGGCGCCCGCATCGAGGCCATGACCACCCGCACGTTGTCGCCGGTGACGGCCGAGCCCGGCGCGCAACGCATGGGCTGGACCCATCTCGCGATCAGCGTGGGCTCGGAGGAAGCGGTCGACGCGCTGAGCCGCCGGCTGCAGGCCGACGGCTACCCGCTGCTCGACGGCCCGCGCCGCACCGGCGACGGCTACTACGAGAGCGTGGTGCTCGACCCCGACGGCAACCGCATCGAGATCACGGCCTGAACCCCACGAACACCCCATGCACTACCTGCTGATCTACGACACCGCGCCCGACTACCTCGAGCGCCGCGGCGAATTCCGCGATGCGCACCTCGCGCTGGCCTGGCAGGCGGTGGAACGCGGCGAGCTGCTGCTCGGCGGCGCCACCGGCAATCCGCCCGACGGCGCGCTGCTGCTGTTCGAGGCCGCCTCGCCCGCGGTGCCCGAAGCCTTCGCCAAGGCCGATCCCTACGTGACGAACGGCATCGTGACCGGCTGGCGCGTGAAGGCCTGGAACACGGTGGTCGGCGCCCAGGCCTCGACGCCGGTGCGGCCGGCCGCGGGCGGCACGCCATGAAGAACGCCTTCGCCGACAGCCTGCACGAGACCTTCGAGCGCTTCGGCCGCATCGACATCCGCCGCATGTTCAGCGGCTTCGGCATCTACCACGAGGGCCGCATGTTCGCGCTGGTGATACGCGACACCCTCTACCTCAAGTCCGACGCCGAGAGCGCCGCGCATTTCGACCGCCTGCACCTCGCCCCCTTCACCTACGAACGGCAGGGCCAGCAGATGCCGATGTCCTACCGCGAGGCGCCGCCCGAGCTGTTCGAGGACCGCGAGGAAGCGGCCCTGTGGGGCCGGCGCGCCTACGAGGCCGCGCTGCGCTCGGGCACGGTGCCGAAGGCGATGCGCAAGGCGGCCGCCGCGAAGAAGGCGGCGGCGAAGAAGGCGCCCGCCAGGAAGGTGGCGGCGAAGAAAACCGCCGCGAAGAAGGCAGCACCGGCCAGGAAGACCGCCGCGAAGAAGACCGCCCCGGCGAAGACGGCCCGGAAGGCGGCCCCCCATTGAACGCACCGCGCACACCCCTGCCCCCTCTGCCCGAGCGCGAGGAGATCGCGCTGCTCGAACCCTTCGAGGGCCTGGGCCTGAACGACATCGTGCTGGTCGCCACGCGCGACGATGCCGAGCGCGCGGCCGCCGCGCTGCTGGCCGCGGGCGTGGTCGGCTTCGACACCGAGTCCAAGCCCACCTTCGCCAAGAACGAGGTCTCGACCGGCCCGCACCTGGTGCAGTTCGCCACGCGCGAGACCGCGTGGCTGTTCCAGCTGCATCGCAGCGACTGCAACGAGGTGCTGGGCGCGCTGATCGGCTCCGAGGCGCTGCGGAAGGTGGGCTTCGGCCTCTCGAGCGATCTCTCGCTGATCCGCCAGAAGCTCAAGGTGGAGCCGCGCGCGGTCTACGACATCGACGACGAGTTCCGCCGCCGCGGCTACCGCCGCTCGGTCGGCGTGAAGACCGCCGTGGCGCTGGTGTTCGGCCAGCGCTTCACCAAGTCGCGCAAGGCCACGACCTCGAACTGGGCCAGCCACCGGCTCAGCGAGGCGCAGCTGCGCTATGCGGCCAACGACGCGTACGCATCGATCCGCGTGTTCGACGCACTGCTGCCGCGCGACTGATCAGTCGCGCCCCGCCTCGAGGATCGCCTGCGCGAGCCGCTTGGGGTTCGAGAAGAACATCTCGTGGCTGCCCGGACATTCGACCAGCCTGAAGAGGCCCAGCCGCTCCGACAGCCTCGGATGCCACGGCAGGCTGTGCGGCAGCGCGATGTCCTGCTGGCAGTTGACGTAGGACTTCCCCACCTGCAGCGCGGCCATCGGCTGGCTCAGCACGATCTTGTCGGTGAAGGTGCGGTACGGGTGCGGGTTGAGCTGCTCGTAGGCCGAACGCGCGAGCGCCATGTCGGCGTCGTTGATGAAGGCATCGCGCCAGATCTCGAACGGCAAGGTCACGGCCTGGTTGTTGGCGCCCGCCACCGCGTCGAACAGCGCCACGTAGTGCGGCGGCACCATGTCGTTGAGCGACTCGCCGGGCTGCGGCACGAAGGCGTTCACGTAGACCAGCCGCGCGATCCGGCCCGGCTGCTGCGCGAGCCGGTCGGCCACGCCCGTGATCACCATGCCGCCATAGCTGTGGCCCACGAGCCGCAGCTGCGAGAGATTCTTCTCCTCGATGTACTGCAGCGCCGAATCGATCGCGTCGGCCAGGCCGATCTTCGCGCGATCGTCGCCGGGCCGGTTGCCCGCGAGCGTGGGGCAGTGCACGGTGTGGCCGGCCTCGCGCAGGCCGTTCGCGACGGCCTCCATTTCGGCACCGGTGTGCCAGGCGCCGTGGATCAGGACATAGGTGTCGGACATGGGGGTCTCCTCGTTGGGTGGATGCGGGTTGCTGGCGATCGAACGCAGCGACTGTAGAAATCCCGCTGCGCCGCCGCTGGCCGCTAGCCGCCAGCGCGATGGCCGATTCGCGCCAGCCGCAGCGCGCCCGGCGTGGCGCCCAGCTGCTGGCGGCACAGGCGCACGAAATGCGAGGCATCGCGCAGGCCGACGCGAAAGCCGATCTCCGCCACGGCCAGCCGGTCGAAGCGCGCGTCGCCCAGCATGCGGCGCGCGGCCTGCATGCGAAAGCCCAGCAGCGCGGTGGCGAAGGTGGTGCCGCCTTCGCTACCCTCGCCACGCTCGGCCAGGCAGCGGTGCAGGCTGCGCTGCGAGATGCCGAGCTCGCGCGCCACCGCCTCGGCCGTGAGGCCGGGCTCGGCATGGCGCTCGCGCGTGGCCTCGAGCACGCGCCGGCGCAGCGCGGCGCGCGCGCCCGGTTCCACCGCCGCGGCCACGCCCGGCCCGGTGGCCAGCGCGAGCAGCCCGCCGAGCTGGTCGGCCAGCAGGCGCGGCGGCAGCGGCGGCGCGCTCGCGGCCTCGGGCGTGAGCTGCTGCACGAAGCGGCTCAGCACGCTGCCCCAGCCCGCGCTGCCGTCGATGCGGCAGGCCAGCTGGCCCGGCGCGTCGGGCAGCCAGGACTCGACCCAGGCCGTGGGCAGCTCGAGCGAGATGGTGTCGGCCGACTGCACGAAGTGGAAGGCATAGCTGCGCCGCGAATCGACCAGCACCGCGTCGCCCGGCAGCATGCGCGCGCTGCGCCCTTCCTGCTCGACGCTCCAGGCGGTGTCGGTCTTGCACAGCAGGTAGTAGAAGTTGCTGCGGCTGCGCTCGATCGCGCGGCGCGTGCGATAGACGTCCTGCGCGCTGCCGCGCACGCGGTTGACGCCGATGCCGAGCGCCGGCGTGCCCAGCGGCGCCGATTCGAGCATGGCGTCGAAATGCCGCGCCTGCGGGCTGGTCACCTCCATCTCGAGGAAGCCCTCGCAGACCGCGCCGACCCAGTAGTCCAGGCGCTGCGCGGGCGGCACCGCGTCGGTGGACCAGCGCTCGATCGCGGCCGGCGAACGATGGGCTTCGGCGTGGGGCTGGGTAGGCATGGAGGGTTCTCCCCGTGGATGGGTCGGCTGCAACATACCGAAGCCGGCGGGGCTTGCCAAGCGGGCTCGCCCGGGAAGGCGGCCCGGTTATAGGCGGCGGCTGACGACACGGCCCACGCCCGGTCGGCACAATGGCCTGCTGCATCAACCCCGCGCACCGGCCGCCGCCGGCGTGCGCACAAGGAAGGAAACACCCAGGCCATGACCACCAACAAAAGCGACTTCGGACTGATCGGCCTGGCCGTGATGGGCCAGAACCTCGTGCTGAACGTGGAAAGCCGCGGCTTCCAGGTCAGCGTCTACAACCGCACCGAAGCCACCACCGAGGCCTTCATCGCCGCCAACCCCGGCAAGAAGCTGGTGGGCGCGAAGACGCTCGAGGAATTCGTGCAGAGCCTCGCCAAGCCGCGCAAGATCCAGATCATGGTCAAGGCCGGCGCGCCGGTCGACCAGGTGATCGAACAGCTCATTCCGCTGCTCGACAAGGACGACATCGTCATCGACGGCGGCAACAGTCTCTACACCGACACCGAGCGCCGCGACGCCTACCTCTCGAGCAAGGGCCTGCGCTTCATCGGCGCGGGCGTCTCGGGCGGCGAGGAAGGCGCGCGCAAGGGCCCGTCGATCATGCCGGGCGGCCCGGCCTCGACCTGGGAGGTGATGAAGCCGATCTTCGAGAGCATCGCGGCCAAGGTCGACGGCGAGCCCTGCGTGATCCACATCGGCCCGGGCGGCGCCGGCCACTACGTGAAGATGGTGCACAACGGCATCGAGTACGGCGACATGCAGCTGATCTGCGAGGCCTACAGCCTGTTCAAGGCCGCCGGCTTCACGATCGACGAGATGGCCGCGATCTTCAACGAGTGGAACGACGGCGAGCTGCAGAGCTACCTGATCCAGATCACCGCCAAGGCGCTCGAGCAGAAGGACCCGGAAACGGGCAAGCCGATCGTCGACGTGATCCTCGACAAGGCCGGCCAGAAGGGCACGGGCCAGTGGACGCTGATCAACGCGGCCGAGAACGCGGTGGTCATCAGCACCATCAACGCCGCCGTCGAGGCGCGCGTGCTGTCGTCGCAGAAGAAGGCGCGCGTGGGCGCGAGCAAGCTGCTGCAGGGCCCGAAGGTCGAGCTCTCGCTCGAGAAGAAGGCGCTGGTGGCCAAGGTGCACGACGCGCTCTATGCCTCCAAGGTCATCAGCTACACCCAGGGCTTCGACCTCATCAAGACCATGGGCGACAAGAAGGGCTGGGGCCTCGACCTCGGCCGCATCGCGGCGATCTGGCGCGGCGGCTGCATCATCCGCGCGCGCTTCCTCAACCGCATCACCGACGCCTTCCGCACCGATCCGGCGCTGGCCAACCTGATGCTCGATCCCTTCTTCAAGGACCTGCTCAACCGCACCCAGCAGAACTGGCGCGAGGTGGTGGCGCTGGCCGTGAGCAACGGCATCCCGGTGCCGGCCTTCAGCGCCTCGCTGGCCTACTACGACAGCTACCGCACCGAGCGCCTCAGCGCCAACCTGCTGCAGGCGCAGCGCGACTTCTTCGGCGCCCACACCTACGAGCGCGTGGACAAGCCCGAGGGGCAGTTCTTCCACACGGAGTGGCCGGAAGTCATCGGCTGAAGTCCGCGCCGGCCCGGCGCCGCTCGAGCGCCCGGCCCTTCGACGCTCGCGCGGCACGCGCTCATGTCATGGGTTGACCGTGCAGCTGAACTTGAGGACCGCGCTCTGGTCCTTGGCGAGCGTGCCCAGCGGGATGCCGGCGCCCGTGAGTTGCGCGACCGTGAACGTACCGGGCGGCACGCCATCGCCCGTGATGGTCACGCGGCCGGTGCCGGCGCAGGTCAGGCCGGCGCCGGGCTTGTCCTTGACCAGGGCGCCCGTGACGGGGGTGATCCCCAGGCTCTTCACGGTGATCGTGTATTCCACCGTCTGGCCCGGCTTGACCGACGTCTCCTCCAGGCTCTTGACGATGCTGAGTTCCGCGCCGGCCGTGTTGGTGAAGACGCAGAGGAATTTCGCGCCGGGACGCAACGACACCTCGGTCGCGGGCGGACTCGCCGACGGGGCCGGAATGACGATCGGTTGCCCCCGCGCGAAATTGATCGGCCGGTTCGCGGGATTGCTGCTGTTGGCGGTATCGGTGTCCGTGCAGGTCACGCCCGTCAGCACATAGCCCGGCGCCGGGTCTTCGGTCAGGGTCACGGGATCGCCCAGCTTCGTGACGAAGACGGCCGGCGGTGCCGCGGGCGTCGCCGTGTTGGCGGCCGAGGTCGTGATCGGGGCGGGCTGGGCGTCGAGGTTGTCGGCCGTGAAATTGAAAGGCCCGCCGCCTCCGGGGGCGCCCAGGGTCTTCTTCTGAATCGCCACTGTGGGCAATTTCGAATTGACGTAAGCACAGATGATTTCGCTGTTGCGCAGCTCACTGGCCCGCGGAATCGTGACCGTGCCCGTTGCCATGTCGTATTGGGGACTGAACAAGGTGCCCAGGAGGTTCGCGAGTTGGGTGGGGAAAAGCGAACATTTGATCGACGACAACACCCAGGGCGCCTGGGCGTTTTCGCTGATTTTCAATTCGCCGGGCGTTGGCAAGACGGGTCTCAACACGCGCGCGTGCGTGGCCGTGTCTTTTGTTTTCGTCTCGATGCTGCCGCTTGTCTGCGTGAAATTGGTGTAGTTGAAATCGAATTTCCCGACCCCGCCTCTGGAGGTCTTGACCGGGCCCACGATCGGAGGGGTATTCAAGGAAAAGGAGAAAAACACTCGAAGACGCCCGTACCACCGATCCGTCCCAGGTATTGGCGCATAGCTCTTGGCGCCAAATCTAAAGCGTATCGTCGAGATATTCTTGCCAAGAACCCTGACCGATCCGCACGCATCATCCTGGCTGCAATGCGCGTAGGCCCCTCTCCCTCCCACGGTGGCATCGGTGTTGTTTTTGATGAAATTCCCTTCTACAGCGAAATTCCAATTTCCTGAAAGTCTTTGAAGACTTCCTGGAGAAAGCAGCTCCAGAGAGTGGATCTGCAAGGAATGCCATCGAAAATCAGGAGGAGTATCGAGGGGGTAATTGGTCCCACTGATCAATCCCCTCAAGTGAATGACTGGATCGTCGACAGGTCGGTTGAAAGAAATTTCAATCACGGCTACTTCCGGTACTGCCACGACGGATTCCGGAAAAGCGTGCGAGGTCGCCTCTCCCCGAAAAAAGCCGTTGGCCGCGCCAATGCCAGTTCCAGTGGGACTGTTTTGAGACGTAAAGAGGGACTCCGGCCCTTCAAAAGCGAAGTAACCACCCTGGGGGAACGAAAAATTACCCGATACGGTTCGCATCGTCACCGTCAACGGCGTCCTTCCAGTATTGGCATCCTCTCCTTCCAGGATCGCGAAACCGCCGCCCCTCGGATTGTCGTAATTCAGCATCAAGGGAAGACTCGCCGTTCTTTTGTCGCCGCTGACCGTCGGACTCAAAGTGCCGCCGTACGCATTTTCCATCGCGGATGTATTTTGCTGGGCAAATGCCGCCTGCAATAGAGCGCTCCCCAAAACGGCCACCGCCCTCCGCTTCCAGGAATGGCCGAAGCACTTTCGGATGGAGATCGCCGAAAACCCCTTGCCTGCAAATAATGAAAACGTCATTCGAATCTCGTCGATCAGTCAAAACACGATAGCCAACCGGGTGCGTCGTTGAATTTCGAAACAGCCATTGCTTGTCCCGGCCTCCACCACGGCCTCAATCCACCTTGATCTGGAACATCACCGACCCGCTGCCACCCGGCGCCACGAAGCCGTCGAAGCGCCAGTCGACCGGCCCGGTCTTGCCGGCGGGCTGCGCCTCCGTGCAAGCCACCGCCGGTGCCGGTGCCGCATTGGCCGGCGTGGTCTTCAGGCATCCGGTCAGGGTCGGCGGCGTCTCGCCCACGGTCGCGCTGACGAAGCTGGTGTAGGCCGGCGTGGTGTCGTTCACCGCCAGGTTGCGGATCGGCGCATCGCTGTTGTTGGTGTAGGTGATGCGGTACTCGAGCGTTTCGCCCGACTTGGCCCGGTTGTTCACCCCGAACTCCAGCACGCCTTGCGTCACGTTGCGCACCTCCTTCCGGAGCTCCAGCGCCACGCTCGAGAGGGTGGTGATGTCCTGCAAGGTGTAGCGGCCGCTGAGCGCCGGGTTGGCGCCGCTGTAGTCGAAGTCGGCCTGCACCACCACCTTGTTGTTCGCGCCCATCGGCGCGGTCGCGGGAATGAACTGCTTCACGACCACGCACACCTTGCCCTCGAAGATCACTGCCTGGCCCGCGCCCGCCGGCGGGTAGAGCTGCGCCGCGCCCGGTTGCAGGCTGCCGGTGCAGCCCGTGTCGGCGAAGATCTGCGCGCTCCAGCCGCCGATGGCGGGGTTGGCGGTCTCGCTCGCGATGCTGAAGCGCACCTGCCCGGCCGTGCCCGCGGCGAAGGTGTGGCCATAGGTCACGCTGTTGCCGGGCAGCCCGGTCTTGGCCCCGTCGGCCGCGAAGCTGCCGTTGTCGACGTCGCCGAAGTTCAGTTCCTCATGGCCGACGCCGTTCCAGGCGAAGGCGATGCGATCGGGCGTGTCGGTGCGCGTGTAGGTGTAGCGGTCCGCGCCGATGGCCACGGCGGCCCCCGATGGCAGCGCCACACTGCCCACCGAGGCCCCCGTCGACACGCGCGTGCCGGGGCTGTTGACCTGCTCCACGCACATCGCGGCGCCCTTCGGCGTGCCGTCGGGCACGGCGAAGCTGTAGTTGCCCGCGGCGTCGGTGATCGTGCGCGCGTGCACGGTGGCCGCGCAGTCGGTCAGGCGCACGCCGATGCCGCGCTGCGGCACTTCGCCGCCATTGATCACGCCGTCGTTGGCCGTGCCGCCGCCCACGCCGTTGTCGAGGAACACGCGGCCGCTCACGATGGCGCTGGCGTAGCTGTTGGTGAAGGTGCAGGTCCACAGCGCGCCGGCGGCCATGTCCGCGCCGGAGAGGGCCACCGTGCCGGTGCCGGTGACGGAGCGGCCCGCCTCGTTCACGCAGACCGAGCGGGTCGTGACGTCGGGCACCGCGGTTTCGGTGATGCCGACGGCGGTGCCCGGCGTGCCCAGATGGTGCGCGGTCTTCGATGGCACGGGCAGGTTCTGCTCGCTCGTGGTCACGCTGTCGGTGTCGTTCGCGATCACGGTGCCCGTGAGCTTGAAGTCGTAGCTGCCGGTGCCGCCGACCGAGGTCTTGACGATGCGCACGCGCGGCCGGACGGTGTGGGTCACCGTGCACATCTTCTCGCGGCTATCGATGTCCCTGACGTCGGCCGCCGGCGATGTCATGGTGTAGACACCGACGGAAGGATTGGCGAGGTTGCTCGCCGGAAGATTTTCGTAGCCCTCGCACGAGAAGGTCTGGACGTAGTTGTCGAGCGAGGTTCCGGTCCCGGCCCCCGCCTTGAACGTCATCGTCGTGCTGACGTCGATGCCCAACCGGGCCGTCTGCCCCTTGTCACCGACGTCCTTCACGAAAGCAGCCCCCATGGTGCTGAAAGTCTGGACATTGACGCCGGAAAAGCTCAGGTCGAATTTCCCCGCATCGAACGGCGTGCCGACGATGCGATTGTTCAACCCGAATGAGGGCCGGTAGTTGTGGATGGAACACTTGAAGTCCGAATTCGGAAAAACGTACTTCTTGTCCAACGTGAACTTGTTTCCTTCGATCTTCCATCGGATGGCGGTATCGAAGGGATTGGTGTTGCCATCGACCCCCGCATTCGCATCCTTGCACCCGCCACCCGGGAGCGTGGATGCATAGACCGGCCAGCCCGGCTGAACGGTCTTCTCCGTGACCACGATATCCGCTCCGGGGATGATTCGCAGCTTCCCTTGCGACCAGTTCTGCGAGCCCGAACCGTCGAGCCTCGGAGTCACCGGAACCGTGATCGTTTCATCGACGGCGCCGCTCACGCCCGAGAAGGAGAAGCTGAAGCTCGGGAAAGGGGCTTCGGCCGCGCTGCCGATGGACTTGCCGAAGGCAAACGTCGGGCCGCCCCCCAGCGGCGTGCTGACCTGAGCGCTCCAGGTACACACGTTCGGGTTCTGGGGATCCGGCGTTTCGCACAATGCGCCGACCGGTGACGTGACCGTCGCGGTGTTGGTGACGACATCCAGCGCGGCCGCGGCGGCCGTCGCGGACGGCTTCGGAGGTGTCTGCTGCGCGAAAGGCTGGGCCACTGCCGCGAGCAGCAGGAGCCCCACGCCGCATCCGATCGCACGGCGCGGCCAGCGGCTCGTGCCTCCGGCGGAGAATCCAGTGCCCCGGATGGCCGAGGCCGCTTCCCGCGTGATGCCGTTCATGGATTGCATGGCCTGGAAAATCTCTCGCTGATCTGGCGTGCCCATCGGCTCACTGTGGTCCATTCGTGCCTCCGGCTGCCGGGCCCGCGGCCGGTGCGGACGCATCGCCGCCCGTCGCCGGGAAGCCCAGCGTGGTCTCGTCGAACTTGAAGCGCAGCCGGATGTAGGCGCCCTTGCTCGTGTATTCGTTGGCCGTGAGGTCGCGGTCGCGCAGGCCCACGAAGTTGTAGCCGGCCGACAGCCACAGGTTCTTGTAGACCTGGTAGCCGAGCTCGAGGCCGAAGGTCTTCTGCAGCCCGCCGCCCTTGCCGTAGAGCAGGCCGGCCTGCACGCCCCAGTCCCAGTCCCTGTCGATGTCCTGCGTGTAGCGCACCTGCAGCAGGTGCGCCCAGTACCTGCTCGCGAGCAGGCTGTCGCTGAGGCGGCTGACCTTGCCCGCGTAGCGCGCCATCACGAAGCGCCCGGGCTCGGGGTTGTAGTTGAGATGGGCCGAGACGATGTCGGCGCTGGTCTTGCCCGGCAGGCTGGCGCCGTTGTCGGCGCCGAACACGCTGCTGCCCTGCAGCGCGCCGGCCGCGTTGCCCGCGCCCACCACGTTCTCCGAACGGCGCTCGTAGCGTGCCAGCGCGTTCCAGCGGTCGTCGTCGACGGGCCGGTAGGCCACGCCGATCTGGTGGCGCTGCAGGTGGCGTTCGTTGCCCGCGTTGGTGCCCTGCCCTTCGCTGCTGCTCATGATGCTGCGCGCCAGCAGGCTCCACGAAGGATCGAGCTTGTAGCCGAAGCCCGCGCTGAACAGCCGCGTGTTGGCGTCGTCGCCGCGGCGCATCTCGAACACGCCGCTGGTCTTGAGCCGCTCGGTCATGTACTCGATGCCGCTGGTGATGGCGGTCGACTGGCCGAGCCCCCCGGCGTACCCGGTGCCGTTGTTGCCGCTGTTGGCGTAGCCGCCGAGGTTGCGCGTGTGCTCGATGCCGCCGGTCACGCTGACGCGTTCCGTGAGCTTGACGGTGTTGCGCACGCCGATGGCGGCCTGCACGCCGCGGCCGTCGGCACCGTCGGCGAGGCGGTACTCGTTGTACACGCGCCCGCCCTCCATGTAGTTGCTCTCGATGCCGACGATGCCGGTGTTGTTGTTCCGCGCGCCGTCGAGCCCGTAGGGACCGTAGAGCGAGGAGATCAGTTCGTAGCGCCCGTAGACGCGGGTCTTGTCGGTCACGGCGTAGTTGCCGCCGATGGCCAGCACGCGTTTGTCGCTGTGCTGGATGTCCTGCTCGCCCTCGATGAAGAGCTGCGCGTTCGGCGCCCACGGCAGCTGCGTCGACAGCCGCGCGCGCAGGGTGGTCAGGGTCTGGGTGTCGACGCCGTTGGCGGCCACGGCCGCGCCCAGCACGGTCACGCTGTTGGCACCGATGCTGCTGCCCATCTGGCCGTTGTAGGTGGAGATCTGGCCGTAGTCGAAGCCCGAGTTCGAACCGGGCGCGTCGTCGCTCTGGCCATGGCGCAGTCCCACCTCGACCACCGTGTCCTCGCTGAGCTTCTTCTGCGCGCTCAGGGTCAGGCCCTTGCGCTCGTCGGTCTGCGCGGCGTCCTTGCTGTAGAGCACTTCGGCGCGCACGGCCAGCGTGGGATCGACGCGGTATTCGGCGCGTGCCGACGCCTCGGTGCGGCCCGACGAGGAACTGGCGCCGGGGTTGTCGAAGCCGGTGCTGGTCCTGGTCGCGAGTGCCACCACGGCGAGCTTCTCGTCCTGGTAGCGCGCCTCGATGCGCGCGCCATGGCCGCTGCCCTTCTCGTCGGACTCGGTCTTGACCACTTCGCCCGCCACCGTCATGTTCTCGCCCAGGCGCGCGATGCCCGTGACCGCCTGCAGCTTGCGCTTGTTCCGCGGGTTCTGGTCGGTGCTGACGACCACGCCGACCTGCACGGTCTCGGAGGCCTTGACCTGGATATCGACGCCGGCCACGGTGAACTTCGGGCCGCCCGAATCGACCTCGTAGGTGACGCGGATCGACTGCGGGTTGAGGTTCGCGTCGACCGAGGAGATCGCGCGCGTGAACAGGATGCGGCGCGTCAGCGGCTCGACCGTGTAGTCGACGAAGCGCGTGACCGCCGTGCGCTGCAGCACGATGTCCGGCTGGTTGCGATCGCGCACCACGACCTCGACCTGCTCGCTGTTCTCGACGAACTCGCCGTTGGCGCCGTTCAGGTAGTACGGCCCCGAGGTGCCGAGCGCGCGGAACTCCTCGACCTGCTGCGTCTGCGCGGTGCGCGAGGCGTAGGAGGTGGTGCGCACGTTCTCGTCCTCGTAGACGTGCTTCAGGCCCGTGAGCGAACGGTTGCTCTGGCTCAGGTTGCGCACCTCGGTGCTGCTGGCGGTGGTGAAGTCGCCGTACAGCAGGTAGGAGCGGTTCCTGTCGATGCGCACGTAGAGCTTCTGCGTGCTCTGCGCGTCGAAGCCCTTGGCCGAGGAGTCGCCGTAGATCGGATAGAACTCGTCGGGCCGGATGTCGCGGAACAGGCGGTCCTTGCGCTGCTTGTCGGAATCGAAGGCCGCGGTCAGCAGGTACTCGCCCTTGATCGCGCCCTTGAAGAAAAAGGCGGAGCGCGCGCCCGCGCGGCGGCCGTTGTGCTCGTCCTTCAGGCCCGTGAGTTCGGCCTCGAAGGCCGCGCCGGCGGGCATCGCGCCCAGCGGCAGCTTGCCGCGCTTGGTGAAGTCGAGCACGCCCTCGACGATGCCCACGCCGATCATCGGGCGCAGCTCGGGCGTCAGCGCGAGGCGCACTTCCTTGACCAGGCTCGCGGCCGTGACGCGGATGCGCGCGTCGCCCGGTTCGCCCGGCGGGAACAGCTTGAACTCGGCCGAGCCGCCGTCCATGAAGACCTGGGTGCCGGGCTCGTCGGGGTTCAGGTCCTCGGCGAGCCAGCGGCCGCGGTCGGTCTCGAGCGTGAGCTGGGTGCGCGCGGTGACCGGCACGCCGGCCGCGTCGGCCAGCCGCACCGTGACGACGATGGGCGTGCGCAGGTCGGCCTGGGCCGAGGCCGGCAGGTCGATCGCGATCGCCGAGAGCTTGTCGGGCGCGACCAGCGTGATCTCCCGCGCCTCGCCGCGCACATTGCCGAAGCCGTCCACGGCCTCGAGCCGCAGCGTGTTGGCACCGGGCTTGAGCGTCACGCCGATGTATTCCCAGGCCGCGAGGTGCTTCGACGGCAGTTGCGATTTCTTGCCCACGCGGCGCTCGTCCACCGCCGTGCCGTTGACGCTCAGGCGGAAGCCCGCGCCATCGCCGCCCTTGACGCGCACGTTGATCGAGGTGCCGGCCACCGTGTCGCGGTCCTTGAGGTCGAGGAAGCCCAGCGCGTTGCTCTCGATCTGCGGCAACAGGGTTTCGAGTTCGACCGGGCTCGGCGCGGCCGGCGCCAGCAGGGGCACGTTGCGCGGCTCCAGCATGGCGCCGCCCAGCCCGATCGGGCGCGTGGGCATGGCGCCCGGGCCGGTGGCCGAACCGCTGGTGGGCGCGGAGGGCTGGCCCGAGGTCGGCAGCCCGCCGATCGGCGCGAACAGGCTGCCGGCCGGGACCTGCGAAGGCGCGGCGCCGAGCGGCGCATTGGCGCCGAGCTGGTTGCCGAGCGTGCCGCCCATGGAGCCGCCGGCGCCGCCGACGAAGGTGCTCGGGTTGGACGGCGGCGTGGGCAGCGCGATCAGCGGCACGGAGGTGGTCTGCACCGTGCCCGTGCTGCCGCCGGCCAGCGCCTGGCCCGAGGCCGGCAGGCCGCGCAGGTCGCCCACGGGCACCACGCGGCCCTCGGGATCGAGGCGCAACCGCACCTGGGCTTCGGCCTCGGTGTCGGGCCTGGCCGCGATCGCCGCGCGCCGCGCCGCCACCTCGTCGAGCACCGCCTGGTCCTCGCAGTTGGCGATGACGAAGTTGGCCTTGTGGAACTCGCCCTTCTTGAGGTCGAGGAAGCGGCTCTCGGGCGCGCCCGCGTTGCGGTTGTCGAGGATCTCGAGGCGCGCGCCCCGCGGCAGCGTGAGCTGGTCGAGGCGCAGCACGTGCGTCACCGGCTTCAGGCCGTAGAGGCTCCACTTGCCCTCGACGTCGGTCACGACATGCGTGCCGTCCTCCAGGTACAGCCGCACGCCGGGCACGCCGATCTCGTCGCCGCCCTGCTGCCTGCCGTCGCGCTTGCAGTCCATGTAGACCTTGCCGAAGGCGAAGGCGTCGTCGGCGAACACACCGCCGGTGACGCGCAGCGTCCAGCTCGCGAGGTTCGACTGGATCGGGCCCGAGTTGGCGCGCGCGCGGTTGATGGCGTCGCCTTCGGTCGGCGCGCCGACACCGATGCGCACGCGGTAGCGCACCATCGCCGACTGGTCGGGCGCGATGACCAGCGAGGGGTAGTCGAAGATCAGGCCGGGACCGGCACCGCCGGCGGGGTTGGGCACGATGGCGCCATTGAGCCGCACGCTGTTGGCGACGTAGGCGAAGCCCGGCGGCAGCGTATCGCTCAAGGTCACGCCGGTGACGGGAAAGCCGGTCTTGTTGGTGACGGTGAGCGCGTAGTCGACGAAGTCGCCGAATTCCGCCTGGCGCTTGCTGCCGTCCTTGCGCAGCACCAGGCCCAGGATGTTGCCGGGGTCGAGCGGAACATGGTTGTTCGCGGCCTCGCACATCTGCCCGTCGGACTGCATGCCGGTGCGCAGCTTGAAGTAGTGGGTGGTGGGCTCGCCCTCCTGCGGCGCGGCGGTGTTCGGCACCACGGCGCCGCAATTGGCGAAGGTGCCGGCGGTCGCGGGCAGGATCCGCGATGGCGCCACATAGCCGCTGCCCGCCGGCGGCGCGACCGACAGGTCGTAGGTGCACATGCCGCGGGTCTGCGGCGTCAGCATGTAGAACTGGTAGGCGCCGTCCGCGGCGGTGTTCATCGACACGCTGCCGTTCGGGTTGAAGGTGTAGAGGCCCGAGCTGCCGCCGTAGAGCTCGGCCTCGGTGATCGGCGTGACCGCGGCGTTGCCGCACGACTGGCGCGTGTAGGTCGCCACCGCGCCCGCCACGGGCTGGCGCGTGAGCGCGTTGTAGACCACGCCCTGCGGATCGACGAGCAGCGAGCGGGCCGTGGCCATGGTGGCGGCCAGCACCGAGCGCGGCTTGACGTTGACGGTGTTCTGGTCGAAGGCCGCGGCCCAGGCCTTGTTGCTCAGCGAGACGCGGCTGCCGATCGCGGCCGGCTTCTCGGTGACGCGCACGGTGAAGCTCAGCTGCTCGCTCTCGCCGGGCGCGAGCGCGCGGCTGCCGTCGGTGAGGCTCAGTGCCACCTCGGTGGGGAACTGGTAGGGGTCCGCGCTCTCGTCCTGGGTGCGGTTGCAGGTGGCCCGGCCCGTGAAGCCCGCTGCCGCCACGAGGCGGCCGCCGGCCACCTTCGGCCGGCCCACGAGCTCCCAGGACGCGATCTTGCCCTCGGCCTGGTCCATGTCGAAGGTGCAGTCGAGGTTGTCGATCAGCCGCAGGTTGGGCGCGGGCGCCGTGCCCAGGTTGCTGACCTTGAGCACGTAGTCGAGCTCGAACACGCCCGGCGAGACGCGCCGCGCCATCGAGGCCTGCTTGCTCAGCGACAGCGTCGGCAGCTGCGTGGCCACCGGCGTGGGCTGGGTGTTGTTGTTGGGATTGCCGTCGCCGTCGGGGTCGGGGTTGTCGCCGTTCATCGAGTCGTCGACGGCCACGGCCGCGCCGCCGGCCGACAACGCGCCCGAGGCCTTCACGCTGTTGAGCAAGGTGCCGGTGCGGCCCGTGAAGTTGATGCGCGCCTCGAACTCGACGTTGACCTGCGCGCCCGCCGGCAGCACGGCGCCGTCGACCAGCAGCTTCTGCGCGCTCGCCGTGCCCTTGAAGGCCGGGTTCGCCACCGCCACGATGCCGCCGCCGTTGCCGGTGGACGCGGGCACGATCGCGACCGAGCCCGGCACGATGGTGTACTGGTTCGGGCCCGGCACGGCCGCGGCCGTGTAGCTGCCGAACTGGGTCTCGCCCGGCCCTTCCATCAGGTCGGTGGCCTGCACGTCGTGGAGCCACGCGGCGCCGTAGTTGCGCAGGTTGACGCGGAAGCGCACATTGGCGGTGCCGTCGGGCTTGCCGTCCGCGCCCTGGTTGAGCCGCGGTGCCGAGGCGGACTTCGCCACGCCGATGCGGGCCTGGCTGGTGGCGATCACGACCGTGTTCGACGGCGCGGTCGCGGGGCCGGTGCCGTCGTCGTACTGGCCATGGGCCGTGTTGCGGATGTCGTCGCCAGGGTCGGCGTTGACCTTCACGGCGAACTGCATCGCGATCGATCCGTTGCGCACCAGCGGCTCGGGAACGCCGATCGCGACTTCGACCGCCGAGGCGTCCTCGGCCGTGCGATAGCTGAAAGGCGGATCGGCCGGCAGGCGGTAGAGCTTGACGGCCTGCGCGGCCGCGCTCTGCAGCGTGCCCGCGATGTACTGGGTGCCGGCGGGCACCACGTCGCGCACCAGCACCAGCGCCCTCGGCGCACCGTTCACGAGCAGCGGCGTGTTGGTGGGCGCCACCACGTTGCTCGGCTTCGCATCCTGCGCGCCGATATTGGTGCCCGTCACCGTGAAGTCGATGCGCGTCTGGCCGGGCACGACGAAGCCGGGATAGCTCGCCGACTTGGAGAGGGCCAGCGCCGCGGCGTCGCCCACGATCACGGTGTCGCGGTTGCTGGCCTGCAGGCCCTGCAGCGCCGTGGTGGCCGTCAGCCCGAGGCAGGCCGTGCCGCGCGCGGCCATCGGGATCGTGCCCTGCACCAGCAGCGAGGCGGCCTCGCCCGGCTTCAGCGTCAACGCGCCCGGCTTGTCGAGCGCGAGCACCGGGTCGGCGGGATCGGACACGCCGTTGTTGTTGGCGTCGCGCAGCACGCGCAGCGCCGACAGGTCGAGCGTGTCGGCCGCGCAGCCGGCCGCGTTGTTCGCCAGCGCGAGCGTGTAGCTCGAGACCACGTTGCCGGTGTTGCTCAGCAGGTGGCTCAGCGTGACGATGCTGCCGGGCGGGCGCGAGAGCGTCTGGTCCTGCGTGAGTACCAGCGCCTCGACCGGCAGCACGGTGGCGATCACCTCGTTGGAGGAGATCGTCTCGGTCTGCGCCATGCCGCCGGGCACGTAGGTGCCGGTGGCGATGCTGCGGATGACCGTGCCGCCCGGCGCGGCCGCGGCGTTCGCCTGCGCCATGCCGCCGAGCAGAAACACCATGCCCGCGGCGAGCGCGGCGGCGAATCCGCGCCACGATCGCAGGCTGGAGCCTCGGAGCTTGGAAGTCGACAACATGCAGTGAACTCTTGGAAGGTCCGGCCGCTGACCGGAAGAAAAGAATGGAAGAGGAGAAGACGGGCCGGGGCACCTTTCCCTTGCACCCTCGTGCGAGGACGCAAGGGAAAGGCGAACTGCCTTTGCGATGGAGAGGGAACCGGCAGGCCGAAGCCCGCCGGTTCCATCGTTCAGCCGACGCTTACTTGTTGACCTTCACCGAGAAGGTCAGCGTGGCCTTGCCGCCAGGCGCGACCGTGTTGGCCGCGCTGCCGCACGACACCGAGCTCGCGGTCGCCGTGTAGTTCGCTTGCGCGAAGGCCGGCGTCACGCCCGCGGAGGCGCACTGCTCCGAGGGCTGCGCACCGTCCGGTGCGGCCGTCAGGCTGGTGTAGGCAGGCACCGCGTCGTTGATCGACATGTTGGTCACCGGCGAGGCGCCTTCATTGGTCGCGACGATGCGGTAGACGATGCACTGGCCCGGCTTCACGGCAAGTGCCGCCGACGAGGTCGGCGCCTCGGTGCCATCGCAGTTCTCGTCCTTCGCCTGCAGCTTGATCAGGCGCATCTGGCCCGTGATCACGGTGGTGATGTCGGTCGCCGAGGGCTCGCCGCACTTCGCCTGCTCGGGGAAGGTCACGGTCACGGTGGCCGTGTCGGTGGTACCGGCCGTCGCGCCGCCCGGTGCGAACACCTTGACGAGCAGCTTGTGCGCCTTGCCGCCGCTGAGGTCCACGGTGGGACCGACCTGGCCGTTGGCACCCACCAGCGTGTCGCCGGTGTCGATCTGGCCGTCGCCGTTGTTGTCCAGGTACAGCGCGGTGGTCCAGCCTGCAGTCACGTCCGCGACCGGCAGGACCGCCTTGATGTTGAACTGCGTGCCGCAGCTCTGCGCGCCGGTGATGGTCAGCGTGTGGGCATAGACCACCGAGCCGCCGGGAGCGACCTGGCCTTCGTTGTTCGGCGTCAGCGTGGCACCCCAGGTGTCGGCGCCGATCACCTTCACCGCATCCAGCTTCGTGTCGATCGCCACGGCGCCGGTGGAGGTCGGGCTCGTCGAGCGCACCTGGAAGTAGATCAGCTGGGCTTCGACCGGTGCCTGCGAAGCGGGCGGGGTCACGCAGGCGTCGACCGCCACTTGCGTACCGGCGGCCACGTTGACCGTGGTCATGCCGGTGGCAGTGCAGGTGGCGCCGGCAGCCACGAACTTCACCGTCCAGCCGCTGGGCAGGCTGCCCGGGAAGCTGTTGGTCTGGCTCGCCGCGAGGCTGAAGGCGTTGTCCAGGCTGTCGTTGTTCTTGATGAACAGGTTGAAGACAGCAGGCGTGCCGGCCGGCGTCGTGGTGGTGGTCGTCGGGGTCGGGCTCGGGCCCGTGCCCACGTCGCCGTTGCCGGTGTTGCCGGACGTACCGTTACCGCTGGCGGTATTGGTCATGTCGACCAGCACGCCGATCAGCTTCGACAGGATGTCTCGCGTGGCATCGAACTTGGTGCTGTCCTTGGTCGACGTACCCAGCACGATGGCCTCGAACGATTGGGTCGGAATCGACGCGGGCGCGCCCAGCGTGACCGCCAGGACGATCTTGACGCTCTGGCCGGGCCGGATCGGACCGGTGTCGACGATGCCGTCGCTGTTGTTGTCGATCAGCGGCGCGAAGCCACCGTCGGCGAAGAAGCGGAAGGTCGAACCGGCGGGGAACTTGCTGAGGTCCGCCGTGAGGTTCACGATGTCGTCCGCATTGCCGGTGTTGAACACCGTCTGCGTGAACTTCACCGTCGAACCCGCGACGCCGGAGGCCAGGGTGGTCTGGTCGGCATCCGTCAGCAGCGGCTTGCCAGGCTCGGCGTCCTTCGAAGCGACCGGGCTGGCCGTGGGGTGCGCGGAGCCGAGCACGATGCCGAAGGTGCCATCCACGATGAAGGGCTTGTCGTTCGTCGGCGTGGTCGGGTCGGTCGGCGGATTCGTGGTCGTCTTGTCGTCCGGCACCTTCTCGGGAATGTAGTCCGCCCGGTTGGTCGTGGTCGTGCCACCGACTTCGGCGGTGCTGTTGACCAGCACGACGAAGCTCACGGTCTGCGTCACGTTCGGGGCCAGCGAGGACACCAGGAAGCTCAGCTTCTGGCCGTTCGCGAAGAAGTCGATGCCGTTCGGATCGTCCGCGGAGCCGGCCGCGTCACCCAGGGCCCGGCCCGGTGCGCTGCTCCAGACGGCGGAGCCCGGCACGTAGGTGAAGCCGCTCGGCAACGTGTCGGTCATGTAGAACTTGCCGGCCGCGCCACCCGTGTTGTTGAACTGCAGCGTGTACGTGGTGTACGAGCAGTTCGGGTCGTTCGACGTCGCGCCCGCGATCGTCGCCTGGCAGGAGGCCGCCGAGCGCGGACCGTGGTCCTTCGCCGCGGGCCAGACGCCACCGTTGGCGACCCAGCTGACGGCCGGGACCCTCAGGCTCTTCGAGGCATTGAATGCCGCGTCGACCGTGAGGACCACGTGGTCGAGGTCGGCCGCCTTCTGGTTCGCCACCTCGTACAGGTCGAGGGTCGCGGGCACTGCGTTGATGGTCGCGGGCCGCGGCGAAGTGAAGTTGGCCGCCGTTGCCGTGCTCGGGATCGAGTACGCCACGACGAACGGGAAGGTGCCATTGCCACCCGCCACCGTCTGCGCGGGCACCGTGCAGACTGCGTTCGGAGCGACCGAGCACAGCGCGGTCGTGCTGTCGGGCAGGCCATCGGCGTCGGCATCGGCGAACACCTCGATCTTCGAGAAGCCGTCCGGCGCCGCCGTGGTGTTGTCGATGGTGATGGTGAACTTGTCGCTGCCGTTGCCGGTGTTGGTCAGCACGTGAGGCGCGTAGACGATCGCGCCCGCGGCGCCGATCTTCTTGTTGATCACGTCGGTGGTCACCGTGGTCCGGCCGTCCAGGTTGAACGAGCCGACCTGCTGCACCGTCGTCTGCACGAGGTTCGAGGTCGCGAGCTGGCTGGCGCCATTCGGATCGAGGTAGGTGGCCGAAGCCTGGTTACCGATGATGGTGTTGGCAGGCGGAGCCGCAGCGAGCGCATCGCTTCCGAAAAGGAAGCTCAGGGTCAGAGCTGCGGCGCCCGCCCAGAGCGTACGCGGCACGGGGCCGGCACGACGGGCTGACAAGGTAGGAATCACGGGGTTTCTCCTCGGTGGTTAAGGGTCTTGAAAAAGCGGACGAACGCACCCCGGCCGGCGATTTCCAGCAGGAAACCGGCAAAAAAGACGGACGGGGCAGAAAGAGGACGGACCGTCAGCGCGGCGCGAGGCCGACGGTCGTCAGCGGCGCCGAATCAGGGCGCGGCGCGCGGAGCCTTGAGCGGCTCGGCCGTGGCTGCGGATGCAGCGGCTGCAACGGGTGCGGCAGGCGGCACCACTTCCTCGACCTTGGCGCGCGCGGTGACCGCGGTCACGCCCTTGGCGGGCAACTGGCCGAGCTCCCAGCGCAAGCTGCGGTACTCGTTGTAGGGAACGGGCTCCGACTTGCCGTTGACCTGGCGCGCCAGCGGCTCGGGGGCGAAGACGCCCTCCTTGGTCGCCGCCTTGACCAGCGTCGCGCCGGGCTTGGCACTCCTGGGCAGGTATTCCAGCCCCTCGGGAATCGGCAGGTTGGCCACCAGGCCGCTGACGGTGCGGCCCGTGTGATTGGTATAGGTCGCCGTGTATTCCAGGATGTCGCCCGGCTTGACCGAGGCGGCCTCGACCAGTTGCTCCTTGCCCTGCGGGCCCTTGACGACCTTGGACTGCTTGAGCACCACGGCCACGCCCTTTTCCTGCGCCGCCTCGGCCGCCGCGGGCGCGGTCTTCACGCCCTGCGCGGACGCCAGGCCTGCGCCGCCCAGCGCCACCACCACGCCGAGCCCCAGGCTCAAATGAACGGTCAAACGGGCCATCGGCCGAATGAACGAATTCCAACGAGATGTACTTCCAGTCGACATGAATTACCTCAACCTTCCACAAGATGAAAATCAACCGACTTCACGCTCTGTCCTCTGCGAAGTGGTCAGCGGGAGATTGGCCGCAATAACACTTCACAAAATAAAAGAGAGTGAACGCTTATTTTTCTTGAGGTTACAGCACCTTCGCTAACAAGACTGAGCAGGCCTGATGTGCTGCACAAACTTACGTAAAGAACATCAACTTCTTCACAGGCTGATTTTCGTGATATGACAAATGTGTATTTTTTAAGCGAATGTTCATTCTTTTTTTGATGCGGATTCGCCTCGAACCGTCGATCTGTCGCGGGGATTGACCCGCGGCCCTCCGCCATGGCACAACGCCGGCCATGGCAGCACCCGCCGAACCCGGCGCCTACCCGGCGCACCTCGTCGAAGACTGGCGGCTTCGCGATGGCCGCGCGGTGCGCATCCGCCCGATCCATGCCGACGACCTCGCGATGCACACCGCCTTCGTCGCGGGCCTGTCGGACCGCACCGGCTACCACCGCCTGCTCTCGCCGCGCAAGCCGCAGCCCGACGAGCTCTGGCGCATGACCCACATCGACTATGCGCGCGAGCTCGCGCTGATCGCCACCACCGAGGTCGATGGCGCCGAGCAGCAGATGGGGGTGGTGCGCTACGTGCGCGGCGACACGCCCGAAACGGCCGAGGTGGCGGAGTTCGCGGTGGTGATCGCCGATGCCTGGCAGCGCCACGGCCTGGCCGAGAAATTGATGCGCGTGCTGATCGCGGCGGCGCGCGACGCGGGCGTGCGCCAGCTGGCCGACATCACGCTCTACGACAACCTCGCGATGATCGCGCTGGCGCGCAGGCTGGGCTTCAAGGTGCAGCGCGATGCGGGCAATCCGAACGTCAGCCGGCTGCGTCTCGCGCTCGACGCCGCCGCGTGACGCCCGCCTACTGCCCGAGCAACCCCAGCTTCGACACCACCTTGCCCAGCGGCTTGCGCTCGCCGACGAAGCCGACCGCCACGTAGCGCAACGCCTCGGCCGGCACGCTCGCCACCGCCTCGCGGAAGGCCGCGTAGTTGGTGGTCTGCTGGCCCTGCACCGGGAAGTCGATCACGTCGCACTCGGTGTTGGCGAGCGCCTTCTGCCGCACCGCCACGAGTTCCTCCTGCGAGGCACCGAGCACCGCGATGCCGATCGGGATCAGGCCCGGATGCGAGCGGCCCGAGGCATCGACCAGCGGCGCGCCGACCAGCCCCGGATGGCGCTGGCCGACGGTCAGCGCGACCACGGCCGCGGCATTGGCGGCCAGGCCCGGCGGCAAGGCGGCGTCGACGACGATGACGCAGCGCTCGGGCAGCGCGGCAGGAGAAGGGTCGGTCTGGCTCATGGCGGGTGAAAGAAGCAAAAATTGAGTATCACTTAATCATAAACCAGCCATAAATTAGCGCTCAACCGCCACCAATTCGACCTCTCGATCCTATTTTATGAGTACAACTCAATCACGGATGCAGGCACCGCCACCCCATCCGGCACGCTCCATGCGTCGCCCGTCCCACCCCGAAAATCGCACCAAGAGGGCCAAGTAACTAAGTTAAACAAACTTAAAACTACTTCCTTATGATGCGAAACCTTTTTTCGCCGGAAGCAGAGAGACCCGTCCATGGTTCAGCTCGCGTTGCGTCGTCCGTACACCTTCATCGTCATGGCGATGCTGATCGTGCTGGCCACGCCCTTCGTCCTCTTGCGGATGGCCACCGACATCTTTCCGGAGATCAATATCCCGGTGGTGTCGGTCATCTGGAACTACACCGGCCTGCCGGCCCAGGAGATGGGCCAGCGCATCTCGGGCCAGGTGGAGCGCGGCCTGACCACCACCGTCAGCGACATCGAGCACATCGAATCGCAGTCGCTGGCGGGCGTGTCGATCATCAAGGTGTTCTTCCAGCCCACCGCCAACATCGAGATGGCGATCTCGCAGGTGGTGGCCTCGATGCAGGCCCAGGTGCGGCAGCTGCCGCCGGGCATCACGCCGCCGCTGGTGATCAAGTACTCGGCCTCGAGCGTGCCCGTGATCCAGCTCGCGCTGTCGAGCCCCACGCGCTCTGAAAACTCCCTGTTCGACGCCACCGTGAACCAGCTGCGCCCGCAGCTCATCACGGTGCCCGGCGCGGCGATCCCCTTTCCCTACGGCGGCAAGAACCGGCTGATCTCGGTCGACCTCGACACCCAGGCGCTGCAGGCGCGCGGCCTGTCGCCGTCGGACGTGGTGAACGCGATCAACACGCAGAACCTGATCCTGCCCTCGGGCACCGCCAAGTTCGGCGCCACCGAGTACGGCGTGCGCATGAACGGCTCGCCCGACGCGATCGCGGGCCTCAACGACCTGCCGATCCGCACCGTGAACGGCGCCACCGTCTACGTGCGCGACGTGGCCTACGTGCGCGACGGCTTCTCGCCGCAGACCAACGTGGTGCGCCAGGACGGCGTGCGCGGCGTGCTGCTGTCGGTGCTCAAGAACGGCGGCGCCTCCACGCTGGACATCGTGGCCAATCTGCGCGCCATGCTGCCGGTGGCGGCGCAGACCATGCCGCAGGACATCAAGATCACGCCGCTGTTCGACCAGTCGGTGTTCGTGAAGGCGGCCGTCAAGGGCGTGGTGTTCGAAGCCATCCTGGCCGCCGCGCTGACCGCCGCGATGGTGCTGCTGTTCCTCGGCAACTGGCGCAGCACGCTGATCATCGGCCTGACCATCCCGCTGTCGATCCTGGCCTCGATCCTGGTGCTCTACGGCCTCGGCGAAACGCTCAACCTCATGACCTTGGGCGGGCTCGCGCTCTCGGTCGGCATCCTGGTCGACCAGGCGATCGTGACCATCGAGAACATCGAGCGCCACCTGCACATGGGCACGCCGCTCAAGGAGGCGATCGAGGTCGGCGCCGGCGAGATCGGCAACGCGGCCTTCGTCTCCACGCTGTGCATCTGCATCGTGTTCGTGCCGATGTTCTTCCTCTCGGGCGTGGCGCGCTTCCTGTTCGTGCCGCTGGCCGAGGCCGTGGTGTTCGCGATGCTGGCCTCCTACCTGCTGTCGCGCACGCTGGTGCCCACGCTGGTGATGCTGCTGATGGGCGGCGTGCACGGCCAGCAGGCCGACGAGAACGCCAGGCCGAGCGCGCTGCAGCGCGTGTACCGCGCCTTCGACCGCCGTTTCGAGCGCGTGCGCCGCGCCTACACGCTGCTGCTGTCGGCCCTGCTGTCGCGCCGCGGCGGCTTCATCGCGGTCTTCCTCGGCTTCTGCCTGCTGTCCTGCCTGCTCTATCCGGCGCTGGGCCGCGACTTCTTCCCGACCGTGGACGCCGGCCAGATCCGGCTGCACATGCGCGCGCCCACCGGCACCCGCATCGAGGAGACCGCGCGCCTCACCGACCAGGTGGAGGCCGCGATCCGCGAGCTGGTGCCGCCCGACCAGCTCGAGACCATCCTCGACAACCTCGGCGTGCCCAACAGCGGCATCAACCTGTCGTACAGCAATGCCGGCACCATCGGCACCTTCGACGCCGAGATCCTGATGTCGCTGAAGGACGGTCACCGGCCGACCGAGGAGTTCGTGACCACGCTGCGCGCCGAACTGCCCAAGCGCTTCCCGGGCATCGAGTTCTTCTTCCAGCCGGCCGACATCGTCACGCAGATCCTCAACTTCGGCCTGCCGGCGGCCATCGACGTGCAGTTCAGCGGCAACGACATCGCGGGCAACGCGGCGCGCGCGGCCGAGCTCACCAAGGCGATCCGGCAGATCCCGGGCGCGGTCGACGCCCACGTGCACCAGCGCCTCGACGGGCCCTCGGTGGACCTGACGATGGACCGCTCGCGGCTGCAGCAGTACGGCCTGACCGCCTCCAACGTGGGGCAGAACGTGCTGATCGCGCTGTCGGGCAGCTCGCAGACCGCGCCGGCCTACTGGCTCAATCCGCAGAACGGCGTGGTCTACAGCATCGCGGTGCAGACGCCGCAGTACAACGTCGACTCGCTCGATTCGCTGCTCAACATCCCTGTGGGCGCGGGCGGCGCGGCCGCGGCCGGCGGGGCGCAGCAGTTGCTGGGCAACCTGGTCGACGCGCGCGCGGCGCGCCAGCCGGCGATCCAGTCGCGCTACAACATCGCGCCCGTGATCGACGTCTACGTCAGCGTGCAGGGCACCGACCTCGCGAGCGTGGCGAGCAAGGTGCAGGCGCTGGTCGACGAGATGCGGCCCAAGCTCTCGCGCGGCAGCCGCGTCGACATCCGCGGCCAGGTGCAGACCATGCAGTCCTCGTTCATCGGCCTGGGCGTGGGCCTGGCGATGGCGATCGTGCTGGTCTACCTGCTGATCGTCGTGACCTTCCAGTCCTGGCTCGACGCCGCGATCATCATCACCGCCCTGCCCGCCGCGCTGGCCGGCATCGCCTGGATGCTGTTCATCACCGGCACCACGCTGAGCGTGCCGGCGCTCACGGGCGCGATCATGACCATGGGCGTGGCCACGGCCAACTCGATCCTGATGGTGTCCTTCGCGCGCGAACGGCTGGCCGCGGGCATTCCGCCGCTGTCGGCCGCGCTCGAGGCCGGCGCCACCCGCATCCGCCCGGTGCTGATGACGGCGCTGGCGATGATCATCGGCATGATCCCGATGGCGCTGGGCCTGGGCGAAGGCGCCGAGCAGAATGCGCCGCTGGGCCGCGCCGTGATCGGCGGCCTGCTGTTCGCGACGGTGTCGACGCTGTTCTTCGTGCCCGCGGTCTATGCGGGCGTGCACAGCTGGCTCGCGCACCGGCGCGCCGCGCAGGGCGGCGGCGCCCATCCGCCGGCCGGCGCCACCGCGCAGGAGCACTGAGCGATGCCCGCGCCATCCGACCGTCTCGAGACCCTGTTCGACTTGTTGTACCTGCCGCGCACCCAGCCCTCTCACGGCCGCGCGGCCCGCCACGGAAACGGCCCCGCGCCGTATAGCGCATGACAGAGCAACGCCATTCGGCATTGGCCATCCACCCCATCGCCGCCGACGACGGCGACGGCCCCGAGCTGCTGCGGCGGCGCCAGATCGTGCGGCGCACCCGCTGGCTGGTGCTGATCGTGCTCGTGCTGCTGGCGCTCGGCGCGGCGCGCACGGTGTTCGTGCGCATCGCCAACGCGCGCGAGCTGCAGGCCAGCACGGTCGAGCACGCCAAGCAATACGTGCAGACCGCGCTGCCGCGCACGCCCACCGCGGGCCAGAAGCTGGCGCTGCCGGGCACGCTGCAGGGCTACGTGCAGTCGCCGATCTCGGCGCGCGCCAGCGGCTACCTCAAGCGCTGGACCAAGGACATCGGCAGCCGCGTCGAGAAGGGCGAGCTGCTGGCCGAGATCGAGACGCCCGAGATCGACCAGCAGCTGTCGCAGGCCATCGCCGCGCGCAACCAGGCGGCTTCGGGCCTCGAGCTCGCGCAGAGCACGGCCGCGCGCTGGGAGAACCTGCGCAAGAAGGACGTGGTCTCGCAGCAGGACCTCGACGAGCGCCGCAGCGCCGTCGCGCAGGCCACGGCCAACGTGGCGGCCGCCGATGCCAACGTGCAGCGGCTCAGGCAGACCGAGGGCTTCAAGCGCGTGGTCGCGCCGTTCGCCGGCGTGATCACGCGGCGCAACGTCGACACCGGCGACCTGATCGATGCCGGGGCCGGCGGCGGCGCGGGCCGCGCGCTGTTCGTGCTGGCGCAGACCGATCCGCTGCGCGTGTACATCAACGTGCCGCAGGCCTATGCCCAGCTCGTGAAGGCCGGCCAGCCGGTGGTGGTGACGCAGGCCGAGCTGCGCGGCCAGAAGTTCAGCGGCCAGGTCGCGCGCACCGCGGGTGCCATCGATACCACGACGCGCATGATGCAGGTCGAGGTCTCGCTGCCCAACCGCGACGGCGCGCTGCTGCCGGGCGCCTACGTGCAGGTCGAGCTGCCGCTGGCCGCGAGCGGCACGCTCACGGTGCCGGCCAACGCGCTGCTGTTCCGCGCCGAGGGCACGCGGCTGGCGATCGTCGACGCACAGGGCCGCGTCGGCCTGCGCCCCGTGACCTTGGGCCGCAACTACGGCGAGAACGTCGAGGTGGTCGACGGGCTCGCGGGCACCGACCGCATGGTGCTCAATCCCTCCGACTCGCTGGCCGATGGCGACGTGGTCGCGGTGGCGCCCGATGCGCCGGCCGATGGCGCCAAGCCCGGCGCGGCACCGGCTGCAGCACCGGCGGCGGCCAAGAAGGAACCCGCGTGAGCATGCGCCGTCCCGCCTTCGCGGCGATCGCGCTCGCCGCCGTGATGCTGGCCGCGGGCTGTGCGGTCGGCCCCGACTACAAGGCGCCCGAGACCCCGCTGCCCGTGAGCTGGAAGCTCGAGGCGCCGTGGCGCGAAGGCACGCCCAACGACATCGCCGACAAGGGCCCGTGGTGGAAGCGCTACGGCGACGCGCAGCTCGACGCGCTGCAGGACCGGGCCGTGGCCGGCAGCCCCACGCTCGCCATCGCCGGCGCGCGGCTCGCGCAGGCGCGCGCCACGCTGGCCTCGAGCTCGGCCGCGCAGTACCCGCAGCTCGGCCTGGGCACGCGTGCCTCGCGGCTCAAGATCTCGGCCAACCGGCCGCTGACCAACTACAACACCGCCAATGCCTCGACGGTGCAGAACGACTTCGCGCTCTCGCTCAACGCCAGCTACGAGCTCGACCTCGCGGGCCGCGTGCAGCGCAGCGTGGAAGGCGCGAGCGCCTCGGCCGAGCAGTCGGCGGCCGACCTCGCCAACACGCGGCTGCTGCTGTCGGCCGACGTGGCGAGCAGCTATTTCAACCTGCGCTCCACCGACATCGAGCTCGACGTGCTGACGCGCTCGATCGCGCTGCAGCGGCGTGCGCTCGAGCTGGTGACGGCGCGGCACGACCTGGGCGCCGTCTCGGGCCTCGACGTGGCGCAGCAGCAGGCGCTGCTCGAGACCACGCTGACCCAGGTCGACGTGCTGAGGAAGCAGCGCGCGCAGTACGAGCATGCGCTCGCCACCCTGACCGGCACGCCCGCGCCTTCGTTCGCGCTGGCGACCGACCTGCGCGAGATCCGCCCGCCCGCGGTGCCGCTGGGCGTGCCCTCCGACGTGCTCGAGCGCCGGCCCGACGTGGCCTCGGCCGAGCGCGCGATGGCCGCGGCTAATGCGCAGATCGGCGTGGCGACCGCGGCCTTCTATCCGAGCATCCTGATCGCGCCCACGGTCGGCGTCGACAGCCGGCTGATCGAGTCGCTGTTCGATGCGCCGAGCCTGTTGTGGTCGGTGGGCGTGTCGGCCACGCAGGTACTGTTCGACGGCGGCCGCGTGCGCGCGGGCGTGGACTTCGCCAAGGCCGGCTACGACGCCACCGTCGGCAACTACCGCCGCGTGGTGCTGACCGCGATGCAGGAGGTGCAGGACGGCATCGACGGCCTCGCGGCGCTCGAGCGCGCCACCGCCCAGGCGCAGTCGGCCGTGGCGGCCGCGCGGCGCGTGCTCGACATGGCCAACAGCCGCTACGAGGGTGGTGCCTCGACCTACCTCGACGTGATCACCGCGCAGCAGTCGCTGCTGACGGTGGAGCGCCAGGCCGCGCAGCTGCAGGGGCAGCGCCTGCTGACCTCGGTGTTCCTCGTGAAGGCGCTGGGCGGCGACTGGTGCGGCGACGGCAACGCGGACGCCGCGCTCGCATCTAGAACAGGCTGCCCTGCCCCGGCGCGCCAGGTGGCCGAAAAGCGCTGAGGTCGAGCGCGATGCGCTCGCGGTTGAAGCCGATGCGCGCGGTCGCCTTCTCGAAGCGCTGGCGCAGCAGGTCGGCCCACAGGCCCGTGCCCTTCATGCGCGTGGCGAAGTCGGCGTCGTAGTCCTTGCCGCCGCGCACGTCGTGGATGCGCGCCATGATGCGGTCCGCGCGCTGCGGGTAGTGCAGCGCCAGCCACTGCTTGAACAGCGGCGCCACCTCCCAGGGCAGCCGGATCATCGTGTAGAAGGCGCTGCGCGCGCCCGCCTCCCAGGCCGCCTCGAGCACCTGTTCCATGTCTTCCGTCACGAACGGAATCTGCGGCGCCACGCTCACGCCCACCGGCACGCCGGCCTCGGCCAGCGTGCGGATGGTGCGCAGCCGCCGGTGCGGCGCCGCGGCGCGCGGCTCGAGCTTGCGCGCGAGTTCGCCGTCGAGCGTGGTCACGGTCACGTACACCGCCGCCAGGCCGCGCGCGGCGGCCGGCGCGATCAGGTCGAGGTCGCGTTCGATCGCGCTGGACTTGGTCACCAGTCCGAAGGGGTGGTTGACCTCCGACAGCAGCTCGATCAGCGAGCGCGTGATGCGCAACTCGCGCTCGATCGGCTGGTAGCAGTCGGTGGCCGTGCCGATCGCGATGTGGCTGGGCCGGTAGCTCTTGCGGCCCAGCTCGCGGCGCAGCACCTCGACCAGGTTGCGCTTGGCGATCAGCTTGGTCTCGAAGTCCAGCCCCGGCGACAGGTTGAGGTAGCTGTGCGTGGGCCGCGCGAAGCAGTAGATGCAGCCATGCTCGCAGCCGCGGTAGGGGTTGATCGAGCGGTCGAAGTAGATGTCGGGCGAGTCGTTCTCGTTCATGGCCGACTTCACGTCCTCGAAGCGCACCTCGGTGGCCAGCGGCTCGAGTTCGTCGGCCTCGGCGGCGTTCTCCTCGAGCGTGCCCCAGCCGTCGTCGAAGGCATCGCGCTCGTCCTTCGAGAAGCGGTGCGCGAGCCGCGTGGCGGCGCCGCGGCCCTTGATGGCCTGGATGGGGATGTAGGCGGCGGGTGGCATGGCGCAACTCCTTCGCGGATCTACTAACTGTTTAAACATACAGTATTTCACCATTCCAACCGGCCACGGCGATTTTTCTATTTCTTTCTTGACAGAAATTTCGGAAGTCCTAGACTCCAGCGCATGGAACTCACCGACATCCAACGCAAGTTCGTCCTCCACTGGGGCGAGATGGGCTCCATGTGGGGCGTCAACCGCACCGTCTCGCAGATCCACGCGCTGCTGTTCGTGCACGGCAAGCCGATCCATGCCGAGGAGCTGTCCGACACGCTGGGCGTGGCGCGCTCCAACGTGAGCAACAGCCTGAAGGAACTGCAGGCCTGGAACCTGGTGCGCGTCACCCACATGCTGGGCGACCGGCGCGACTACTTCGAGACCAGCGTCGATGTCTGGGAGCTGTTCCGCACCGTGGTGCGCGAGCGCAAGGAACGCGAGTTCGATCCCACCATCCGCGTGCTGCGCGAGATCGTCGCGAGCCCCGACTTCCAGAAGGAATCGGCCGATGCGCAGGACCGCATCCGCTCCACCATGGACCTGATGGCCAAGCTCGCCACCTGGGCCGACGAGATGCTGCGGCTGTCGCCCGGCACGCTCGACAAGGTGCTGACGCTGGGCGCGAGCGTGCAGAAGTTCGTTCGCGGCGATGCGCCCGCGCCCGCCACCGGCAAGGACGATCCCGACGCCCACCACGCGAGCCTGCCGATGATCTGAGGCCGGCTTTTTTTTGCCCATTTATTTCTGTTTTGACAGAAATATCGAGAACAAAGAACACCATGTCCCGTCCCACCGCCATCGCCTACCCGCTGACCGTCTACTACGACGCCACCTGCCGCCTGTGCACCGCCGAAATGGGCGCGATGAAGGCACGCGACGCGGCCGCGCGGCTCGTTCTGGTCGACTGCTCGCCGCCGGATTTCGATGCCGGCCCGGCGCCGCGCAACGCCCTGATGACCGCGATCCACGTGGTCGATGCCGCCGGCCGCGTGCGGGTCGGCGTGCCCGCGATCCGCGCCTGCCGCGAGGCGGTCGGCCTGCCCAACGGCGGCGCCCTGCTCGACCTGCCGCTGGTCGCGCCGCTGGCCGATCGCGCCTATGCCGCGCTGGCGCGCAACCGCCAGCGCCTGCCCGGCTGGTTCGTGACCCTGCTCGCCGGCCCGGCCGCGAAGGCCTCGCGCACCTGCGCCGACGACCAGTGCCGGCTCTGACACCCGCATCGCATTTCCGACCAGGAGTCCATCGCATGCCCAGCGTCTTCCAACCCGATTTCCACCTGCCGCAGGCCGCCGATGCCTCGGCCCCGGTCAGCCGTGCCGACACGCAGGACTACTTCACCGAGGTCGCCACCGACTACGGTGCCTGGAGCCCCAGCTACAACATGCACTTCGGCTACTGGCGCGCGGGCCTGAATCCGCTGCGCCGCGAAGGCATGCTGGTCGAGATGAACCGCGAGGTCGGCCGCGCGCTGCGGCTCGGCGAGCGCCCCACGGCCGACGGCCGCCACTGCGTGCTCGACCTGGGCTGCGGCGCCGGCGCCACCGCGCGCACGCTGGTGAGCGACGACCGCCGCCTCTACGCCGTGACCGTCACCAACGTGCCGGTGCAGAACCGCATCGCCGCACGCCTCGACGCCCAGGCCGGCGTGGCCGACCGCATGGCGCACCTCGAGGCCGACTACACGCGCACCGGCCTGCCGGCCGCGCAGGCCGACGGCGCCTGGGCGCTCGAGAGCGCCTGCTATGCCGAGGGCACCGCCAAGGCCGACTTCGTGCGCGAGGCCGCGCGCCTGCTCAAGCCCGGCGCACGACTGGTGGTGGTCGACGGCTTCCTGCTGCGCCGCGAGCCCGGCCGCCTCGCGCGCTGGCTGCACCGCCTGTGGGCCGACAGCTGGGCCGTGCCGACGCTGGCCGTGCGCGCGGACTTCGTGGCCGCGCTGCGCCAACACGGCTTCGAGGACATCGAGGTGCGCTCGCTGCGCTGGCGCGTCGCGCCGAGCGCGCTGCACATCCCCGCGCTCGCCACCCGCTTCACGCTGGCCGAGCTCTGGAAGGCGCGCGGACGCCTGAGCCCGTGGCGCCGCAAGCACATCGTGGCCAGCTACTGCGCGCTCGCGCTGGGCCTGTTCTGGCGCGACTTCGACTACTGCATGGTCAGCGCCACGAGGCGCGCCGACTGAACACACGAACAAGCACACCGAGGAGAAGAGGACTTCCATGCACACCGATCCCGAAGACAGCCGGCTGGCCGAGCTGGCACCCATCGAGCCGGCCGCGAGCGGCGAGCCGCCGGCGAGGAAGCCCGAGCACGGCATGCCCTTCGGCTGGTTCTGGCCGATGGGGATCGGCGCCGCGATGGCGCTGGTGCTGCGCCTGATCTTCAGCGGCGGCCCCGGCCAGCTCTACTCGGCCATGCTGGGCTCCTTCGTCTACCTGACGCCCGCGCTGTGCGGTGCGGTCACGGTCTACATGGCCGAGCGCATCGAGCGGCGCAGCTGGGGCTACTACCTCTGGGCGCCCTGGGTGGCGACCGCGCTGTTCGTCGGCGGCACGCTGGCGGTGTTCATCGAGGGCCTGATCTGCGCCGCCTTCATCGTGCCGCTGTTCGCGGTGATGGGCAGCATCGGCGGACTGGCCATGGGCATCGTGTGCCGCATCACCCACTGGCCGAAGCAGACCCTCTATGGCTTCGCGCTGCTGCCGCTGGTGCTCGGCGCCATCGAGCCGAACCTGCCCAACCCCGACCGGTTCTCGAACACCTCACGCACGCTCTTCATCGCCGCGCCGGCCGAGCGCGTGTGGCACGAGCTCAACGCCGCGCGCGACATCCGCCCCGCCGAGGTCGACGGCGCCTGGGCCTACCAGGTCGGCGTGCCGATGCCGGTGTCGGGTGTCACGGTCGACACGCCCGAGGGCCGCGTGCGCCAGGTGCGGTGGCAGAAGAACGTGCACTTCGAGGAGGTCATCACCGACTGGCAGCCCAACCGCCGGCTGCAGTGGCGCTTCCGTTTCTCGCCCGACTCCTTTCCCGCCGGCGCGCTCGACGACCACGTGATGATCGGCGGCCAGTACTTCGACCTGCGCGACGCCACCTACACGCTGACGCCGCGCGACGGCGGCACCGAGCTGCGCGTCGAGGTCTCGTGGCGGCTGAGCACCAGCTTCAACTGGTATGCGGACCGCGTCATGCACCTGCTGCTGGACGACGCGTCCGAGAACATCCTGCGCTTCTACAAGGCCCGCAGCGAAGGCACGGCCACGGCAGGCGCCATGATCCGTCCATGAACAAGAACACCCGCCC
Organism: Variovorax sp. PDC80; assembly: GCF_900115375.1. Lineage (NCBI taxonomy): Bacteria > Pseudomonadati > Pseudomonadota > Betaproteobacteria > Burkholderiales > Comamonadaceae > Variovorax > Variovorax sp. PDC80. The sequence continues at coordinate 598,436 of NZ_FOWG01000003.1, forward strand.
GGTCTTCCAGCAAGCGCTCGGCCCCGCCTGGGACCGGTTGGGCGACGCGATCCGCCGCCACTACACGATGGCGCCGCATTCGAACGACCACGTCTGCGTGCGCGGCACCATGCACGAGGTCCACCATGCGCCCTGGGCCGCGCTGCTGATGCCCTTCGGCCGGCTGTTCGGCGCCCTCGTGCCCTACACCGGGCGCGAGGTGCCGATCGAGGTCCACTACCGCTGCCGGCCCGACGAGCCGCACCTCTACTGGGACCGCATCTTCCGTTTCGCGGGCCGTGCGCCCTTCCACTTCCGCTCGCACATGGAACACGACGCGGCCGACGGCGCGCTGGTGATCGAGTACGTGCGCTTCGGCATCGGCATGCGCCTCGCGGTGAGCGCCGAGGACGGTGCGCTGGTGTTCCGCGACCGCGGCTACGTCTGGCGCTTGGGCCGCCTGCGCATCCCGCTGCCGCTGGGCCTGCTGATGGGCACGGCCTATGTCGAGGAACGGCCCGACCCGCGCGACCCCGACGCCTTCAGCATGCGCATGCTGCTGCGCCACCGCTGGTTCGGCGACGTGTTCCGCTACAGCGGCAGCTTCCGCCTGCCCGACGACCTTCCCTGCGACAGGTGATCCGCGCCGGCGCCACAATCGCCCCACCATGCCGCGCCGCCCCGAGAACCTCTACCCGCAGTACCACGCCCACGTCTATTTCGGCCCCGCCACCGTGGCCCAGGCCCGCGCGCTGTGCGAGCAGGCGGGCCGCGAGTTGATGGTGGTGGTGGGCCGGGTGCACGAGCGGCCGGTCGGCCCGCATCCGCACTGGAGCTGCCAGCTCGCCTTCGACGCGGCCGAGTTCGATGCGGTCATCGGCTGGCTCGACAGCCACCGCGACGGCCTCGACGTGTTCGTGCACGGCGTGACCGGCAACGACCTCGCCGACCACACCGATCACGCGATGTGGCTGGGCAACGAGAGCGCGCTCGACCTAAGGATGTTCCGGCACTGACCGGGACGGCGCGTCCTCCGCCGCGCCGTCGGCGGGCGCGCCGTGCACCTTGAAGAAACGCGCGCCCTCCACCTTCTGCCCGATCGCCTGCTCGTAGGCCGCGCGCACCGCCTCGGGCTGCCCGGCCTGGCCGAAGAAATCCTTGAGATAGGGGCCGAGCAAGGGATGCGCCGCGAGTTCCCGGCGCGGCAGGCCCTTGGCCATCTCCTCGCGACAGGCCGAGGGCAGGAACACGTCGCGGTTCTTCTGCGGATCGCGGATCAGCCCCTTGGGCTCGTGCGCCGGGTCGGCCTGCATCGCCTCCAGTTCCTCGAAGAAGCGGCGCCGCATCATCACGATGCCCTTGTCGCTCTGGCCGAGCTTCTCGCGCGTGCGGTCGGTGACGGCGCCCTGCCCCACCCACACGGCGAAATCCTGGTTGGCGACGTGGCTGGTGATCCAGCGGCCCGTGGCCGGATCCCGGGTGGGCCCGTACCACGACGGAATGCGCTCCTGCACATAGGGCTCCTGCTCGGTCGGCACGCGGCTCAACACCCACAGCACGCTCAGCGTGTGGTGGTCGTCGATCGGCACGCGCCATTCGAAGTGATGGCCGAGGAAGAAGCCGTTGGGCCACAGCGTGACGCGCCCCGCGGTCCACATCGGGTTGTCCTCGCGCTCGCCGCCGCGCAGCCGCCGGTAGACGAAGCCGTGCTCGAACTCCTCGAACGCGAGCTTCAGGTGCGTGGGCACGTACGGGCCTTCCTCGCCCTGCAGCCGCGTGGTCCAGTTGTTGTGCGTCCACTCGAAATGCACCGGGTCGATCGAGTTCTCCTGGCACTGGAACCAGTTGCACGGGATCTCGGCGAACACCGCCTGCGCGAAACCGTTGGCGCAGTTGAACAGCTCCCAGTCGGGCAGCAACGGCGCGGGCTGCGGCCCCATGTAGGCCCACAGCAGGCCGGCCTTCTCCTGCACCGGGTAGGCCTTGATCCGCGTGCTGCGGCGCATGCGCGCGCCCGGGTCCAGCGTCTCCTCGAAGGGCTGGTGCACGCACTGCCCGCCCGCGTCGTACTGCCAGCCGTGGTAGCTGCAGCGCAGCCCGCACTGCTCGACGTAGCCGTAGGCCATGTCGGCATTGCGGTGCGGGCAGCGCCGGTCGACCAGCCCGTAGCGGCCGCCGAGGTCCTTGTAGAGCACCAGGTCCTCGCCGAGGATGCGCAGCGGCTTGACCGCCTGCGCATCGAACTCGCTCGCACCGGCGACCGGGTGCCAGTAGCGGCGCAGGTAGTCGCCCATCGGCGTGCCGGGGCCCACTTCGGTCAGCAGGCGGTTCTTCTCTTCGCTCAACATCGTCGTCTCCTGTTTCCTGGTCAATCCGCACGGATGCCGAACTCGCGCACGAGTCGGCCGAAGCGCTGGTCGTCCTGCGCGATCTGCCGCGCCAGCACGGCGGGCGCGCCGCCCACCGGTTCGATGCCCAGCGTGGCCATGCGCGTCTGCACCTCGGGCATGCGGAGGATTTCGTTGAAGTGCGCGTTGAGCGCCTGCACGATCGCCTCGGGCATCGCCCGCGGCCCGAGCAGGCCCATCCAGGCGTTCAGGTCCACGTCGCGCCAGCCGAGCTCGTACAGCGTGGGCACCGTGGGCAGCAGCGCCGCGCGCTGGCGCTGCGCCACCGCGAGCGGCAGCAGCTTGCCGGCCGCGATGTGGCTGGCCACGGCACCGGGCGTGATCCAGCCCACGCTCACATGGCCGCCCAGGGCATCGTTGACCACCGGCGCCACGCCGCGATACGGCGCATGCACGAGCGCGATGCCGGCGTCGCGGTTGAACAGCTCGCCCGCGATGTGCATCGGCGAGCCCGCGCCCGGCGTGCCGTAGGTCAGCGCGCGCCCGGCCTTCGCGGCGGCCACGAGCTGGGTCGCGCTCTGCAGGCCGGTCGCGGGCGCCGTCACCAGCAGCAGCGGGATGTCGCCGGTCTTCACGATCGGCGTGAAGTCCCTGACCACGTCGTGCGCCACGCCGGGACCGGCCTTGAGCACGTGCTGCGCGATCGGGAAGGTGCTGGGCGTGAACAGCAGCGTGTAGCCGTCGGCCGGCGCCTTCGCCACCCAGGCGTTGCCGATCATGCCGCTCGCGCCGGGCCGGTTGTCGATCAGCACCGGCTGACCGACGCGCTGCGACAGCTTCTCGGCATAGGTGCGCGCGATGGCGTCGGTGTCGCCGCCGGCCGGGTAGGCCACGACGATGGTGATCGGCCGCGCGGGCCAGGTCTCGGCGGTGGCGGTGGCGGCGAACGCGCTCAGCGCCGAGAACAGCGTCGCGGCCGCCATCGTCCGGCGCCGGAGTGGATTCATCATGGGCTTTCCTTTCTTGCCTGTGCGTGGAGCCACGGGATCGGGGCCAGTGCAATGTAGGAAGCCGGGCGCGGGGCCAGAAGATATAGTTTCACTGAGTGAACCACTTCGGAGGCCGCGGCATGTCGGACACCCAGGGCGCGCAGGGCGTGAAATCCATCGACGCGCTGCGCCGCGGGCTCGAGGTGATGCTCGCGATCCAGCGCTCCTCGGCCGCCACGCTGTCGGAACTCAGCCGCCAGACCGGGCTCTCGAAGGCCACGCTGCTGCGCATCCTCAAGACGCTGCAGCAGGCCGGCTGGGTGGAGCGCAACGAACTCGAGAAGCGCTACGTGCCGACCTCGGCCGCCGGTGCCCCGGGCCCGCTGGTCGAGTGGCGCGCGCGGCTGTCGGCGCTGGCGGCGCAACCGCGCGCCACGCTGCAGCGCAAGGTGCCCTGGCCCACCGACCTCGGCGTGCGCGACGGCAGCGCGATGCTGATCCTCGACGCGCACCGCCCGATCAACGGGCTGGCCGTGAACTACCGGGTGCTGGGCTTTCGCCCGCCGATGCTGATGTCATCGCTCGGGCGCTGCTACCTCGCCTTCTGCCCCGAGGACGAACGGCGCCAACTCCTCGCGGCGCTCGCGCGTTCGCCGCACCAGGTCGACCGCGACGCGCGGCGGCCCGAGAACGTGCGCCGCATGGTGGCGAACGCGCGCGCCCAGGGCTACGTGTCGCGCGACCCCACCGCCACCAGCATGGATTCGCCCGACCGCTTCGGCGCCATCTCGGTGCCGGTGCGACTCGACGAGCGCGTGGTCGGCTGCATCAGCTGCGCCTGGCTGCCCGCGGTGCGCAGCGAGCGCGAGATGGTGGCGCAGCACCTGGCCGACCTGCAGGCGGCCGCACAGGGCATCGAGCGCAAGCTGCGGCAGGCCGGCTTCGAGCCGGCGCCGCCCCCGGGCTGAATCAGAACTCCGCATCGAGCTCGTCGATCTCGTCAGGCTCCTGCTTCGCCGCCGCCACCCATTCCTTCATCGCGGGCAGTTCCATCACGCGCTTGCAGTAGGCCGTGCAGGCGCTGTCGAGCGCCACGTCGTAGCTCAGGAAGCGCGTGACCACGGGCGCGTACATCGCGTCGGCGATGCCCGGCTGCTCGCCGAACAGGTAGGGGCCGCCGTAGGCCTTGAGGCATTCGCGCCAGATCGCCACGATGCGGTCGATGTCGGCCTGCGCGCGCGACCACACCTTGAAGTTCTTGAACCGGGCCTTGATGTTCATCGGCAGCGCGCCGCGCATGGCTGCGAAGCCCGAATGCATCTCGCCGCAGATCGCGCGGCAGTGGGCGCGGGCCGCCACGTCGGCGGGCAGCAGGCCGGCCTTGGGCTTGATCTCGTTGAGGTACTCGCCGATCGCCAGGGTGTCCCACACCTTCACCGAGCCATGCTGCAGCGAGGGCACCAGCATCGAGGACGACAGCAGCAGCATCTCGGCCTTCATGGCCGGATCGTCGGGCGGGATGATCTTCTCGCTGAAGTCCAGGCCCGCCAGCCTGCACATCAGCCAGCCGCGCAGCGACCAGGCGCCGTAGTTCTTGCTGCTGATGGTGAGAACGGGTTTGGCCATCGGGTGTGCTCCTTGGTGCCGGCAAGCGCCGCCGGTGGGCTGCGACGTGCAAGCCCTGTGCCACCCGTTCCATCCCGGTGCGCCCGGCCTTGGCCCGCAACTTGCCTCTGGCACTGCAACGCACCACAACCATGCTCTACCGCGTCTACCAGAACCAGGCCGACCTGCTCTCCCCGCTGCGGCTCGCCTCCCAGTACATGGCGCGCGCGCTCTGGCAGGAAGGCAGCGAGCGCACCATGCAGCGGCGGCTGGCGGCGCAGTGCGAGGTGTTCTCGCGCATGCGGCTCACCCACAGCCGGCCGCCCTACGGCATCGCCAGCGTGCCGGTCGACGGCGACGAGGTCGCGGTGCACGAGGAGGTGGCGCTGAGCGCGCCCTTCGGCACCCTGCTGCATTTCAGGAAGGACGGCGACCATCCCACGCACCCGCCCGTGCTGCTGGTTGCACCGTTGTCGGGCCATTTCGCCACCTTGTTGCGCGAAACCGTGCGCACCCTGCTGCGCGACCACGACGTCTACCTGACCGACTGGCACAACGCGCGCGACGTGCCGCTGTGGCAAGGCCGCTTCGGACTCGACGACTACACGCTGCAGCTCATCGCCTTCCTCGAGGCCGTCGGCCCCGGCGTGCACATGGTGGCGGTGTGCCAGCCCTGCGTGGCCGCGCTGGCCGCCACCGCGCTCATGGCAGAGGACGACAACCCCTCCACCCCGCGCAGCCTCACGCTGATGGCCGGGCCGGTCGACTGCCGCATCAACCCGACCGCGGTGAACCGCCTCGCGACCGACCGGCCCATCGACTGGTTCCGCCGCAACCTCATCAGCCACGTGCCCTGGCCGCATGCGGGCGCGATGCGGCGCGTGTACCCGGGCTTCCTGCAGCTCGCGGCCTTCATGAGCATGAACCCCGAGCGCCACAAGAAGCAGTTCGAGGACATGTACCGCCACCTGGTCGAGGGCGAGCTCGAGAAGGCGCACACCATCGGCAACTTCTACGACGAGTACCTCGCGGTCAACGACCTGCCCGCGGAGTTCTACCTCGAGACCGTGGAGCGCGTGTTCCAGACCTACGACCTGCCGCGCGGCCAGCTCACCGTCGGCGAGCGCACCGTGAACCCGGCCGCGATCCGCCGCACCGCGCTGCTCACGGTCGAGGGCGAGCGCGACGACATCTGCGCGGTGGGCCAGACCGTGGCGGCGCAGGACCTCTGCACCGGCGTGCGGCCCTACCTCAAGGCCCACCACCTGCAGGCCGGCGTGGGGCACTACGGCGTGTTCAGCGGCAGCAAGTGGAACGCCCAGATCTATCCGCGCGTGCGCGAAACCATCCACGCGGCCGCCGAGCTGCACTGAGCTATGGCTGCGGCAGCGCGGCCTCCACCGCCGCCGGCTGCGTCGGCCTTCCACCGGCCTCCAGGTATTTCCAGTACGCCACATACCCCGAGAGGTAGTGCTCCACGTCGTCGATGCGCACGCGGAAGCTGTGGTGGCGGATGAAGAAGCTGCCCACGATGCGCTGCGGATTGCGGAAGAACATCGCGAGCTCGGGCCAGAAGTGCCCCGTGAGCAGGTAGCGCGCGCGCTGCTCGAGCGCGCGGTAGAACTTCTCGATGTCGAAGCCCTCGAGCAGGTGCGCATGCACGGGGTCTGCCTGCAGCCGCGTCACCATCTTCTGCGCCGCCATCATCAGCTCCAGCAAGGTCGGAAAGGTGGTGATGCGGTTGAGCACGAACTCGAGGTGGTCGCGCACGTTGTCCAGGCCGAAGCGGAAGTAGCGCTCTTCCGGCCGGTACAGCGTGAGCTCGTTGACGCAGTAGCTGAGCCAGTGGTCGTGCGCCTCCCAGTGGCGCGCCTCGATGAAGTGCGCGAAGGCCTTCTCCACCGCGCGCAGCCAGCGCTCGTCGCGCGTCAGGCCGTAGAGGCGCATCAGTCCGAAGGCGGCCTCGCCGTCGTAGTAGATGATGCGGTTCTCCTCCTTCACGCGCAGGTCCGGATGGTGGAGCACGTGCACGAAGCGGCCGCTGGCCGGGTCCTGCATGTGCAGGATGCCGAGCGCGAGCTGCTCCATCAGCGGCAGGTACTTCCGGTCGCCCGTGAGCTCGGTGTACTTGACCATCGCGAGCAGGCACACGGCATTGCCGCCGAGCTTGATCTCGTCCTCGATGTCGACCAGGAACGCGGCCTGCGCCCCATCGGGCAAGGTGGCGGGCCGGATCAACTCGCCCGTCAGGTGGCCCAGCGCGCGGTCGATCGCCGCCTTGTGCTCGGGCTTGCGCGTCAGCTCCCAGCCCTCGATCAGCGCATAGGTCGAGCTCGCATGGCGCAGCGCGTTGTAGGTGGGAATGGCGCGGTCGAAGCAGGGAAACCAGCCGTAGTGGTAGGCGCCCGAGCTCTTGACCTGGCGCGCGAGGTAGGCGGTGCTGGTCTCGACGATCTGGCGCACGCGCGCCGCGTCCCAGGCCGGCAGCCGGCGGTAGCCGCGGCCCACGCCCTCGTGCTCGATGCGGTGCGCCTCCTTGCCGTCGGTGAACACGGCGCGCGTGTCGAACACCCACACCGGCTGCTGCGGATCGGTGGGCCAGCTCAGCTCGCGCCCGTAGCGGTGCTGGCCGAACAGACGGAGGTTCGCCGCGTTGGGCGTGGCCTCGTCGAACTTGCCGTCGTAGAGCACGGCATGGGCGCCGATGTCCTGCTCGAGCATGGCCACCGACAGGTCGGCGTCGAAGGCGATGCCGCTGCGGAAGTAGTTGCGCTTGGTGGCCAGCAAGGCCTGCTGCAGCCCCTTCCAGTGCATCGCCTGCACCGTGTGGACCACGTCCGCGCGCAGCCAGATCGGCGCCGTGCTCTGCTTGCGCAGCCAGGTCTGCAGCAGTTGCGCGCCGCGGCGCCACACCTCGTCGAAGTTCCTGCCGCGCACCGTCACCACGTGCGCGCGCTCCTTGCCGTTGCAGGCCGACAGGAACAACACGCCCGCGCCTTCCGGCGCCGCGGCTTCCATGCACTCGGCCCACGTCGCGGCCACCGCGGGCTTCGCGCACGCGAGCAGTTCACCCAGACTCATCGAAGATTCCTCACATGGCTTCCATCGGCTGGCGATGCGATGGCTGCGCGCATTGTCCCTCGTCCCGGCGTCATTCCCAGGGCCGCGCGGCCGCGGCTTCGTACTCCTGCGGCGTGCCGCAGAAGACGATCTGCTCGGGCCCGACCAGCTCGTAGGCCACGCGCGCGCCGCGTGCGATCAGCGCGTTGTAGCAGGGCGCGATGTAGTACTCGCCGCGGATCAGCAACTGGTGCTGCTGCTGGTGCGCAAAGGCTTCGTCGAAGACCCGCGCATCGGCGAAGTGGTAGAGGCCGTCGCTGCACAGGCTGGAGATCCGTTCCTTCTCGGTGGTGCGCAGCACCGAGCGATCGGGCCCGGGCTCGACGAAGGACCAGTGCTCGCCCTCGCCCTCGAACACCTCGAGGTAGCCCGCGGCGCCATCGGCCAGCGCCGACTTGCGGAAACCGGGCCGGATGGTGTCGATGTTGAAGACGTAGAGCGCCTCCTCGCTGCGCAGCGCCTGCAGCCCGCGGTGCACCGAGTCGGCCTGTCCCAGCGTGTCGCCGTCGAGCTCGACGATGTGGAAGGACTTGACGCCCAGCGCTTTGAGTTCGCGCACCAGGAACTCGACCACGTCGTGGTCGCGCCGCACCACGAACAGGAACAGGTCGTCCTGGAAGTAGCGCTCGAAGGACTTCACCACATGGAAGAACACCGTGCGCCCGTGCAGCGGCAGCCGGTACTTGGGCAATGCATAGCCGGCCTCGGTGAAGCGGCGGCTCCTGCCCATCATCGGTATCACGAACATCGCTCAGTGCTCCATCTGTTCGTACAGGCGCAGCGCATTGGCCAGCATCGCGCGCTGGCGGCGCGGCGCGTCCTGGTGCAGCGGCAGCATCGACAGGAACAACAGCACCGTGATCGGCGCCACGTGGCGCGCGGTCATGCCGTTGAGCAGCGGCAGCGCCGCGAACAGCTTCTGGATCGCGGCCACGTCCTCGTCGGCATGGATGCGCAGGCGGAAATCCAGCCCCGTCCCGTCGTCGATCTCGAAGGCATCGGCCACGATGTAGTCGTACAGCCCCAGCACCGAATGCGCGAGCTTGGCGAGGTCGTAGCGCAGGTCGCCGACGAGCCGCGGCTCGTCGCGGAAATTGAGGCCGCGCGGATCGATCAGCTTGATGCAGTCCGAGCGGGTGTCGAACAGGATGTTGCTGAAGCACAGGTCGCCGTGCATCACGCCCGGCACCAGCGGCACGCGCGCCGCGGCCTCGAGGCAGCGCTCGAGGATCTCGGCCAGCGATGGCAGCGCGCGCCCGTTGAGCCGCGTCGGCGCCGACAGGTTCATCCCGCTCGCCGTGGCATAGGCATCGAGCCGCGCGCGCGTCTTGTCGCCCAGCATGCCGCGGCTGTCCTGCGCCACCGCCTGGCGCTCGCGCTCGCCCAGCGGCACCGCCGTCTGGCAGGCCGCCAGCCAGTCGGCCAGGTGCCTGAACACGCGCGACCAGAAGGCAGTGGAGTTGCGGCCGTGCACGTAGAGCTCGTTGAGCGGCGCCATGCACAGGTACTCGAGTTCGTAGCCATAGCCACCGTCCCCGTCCTCGACCGCGCCGCGATCGAGCAGTTGCGGGACGTACACGCGCAGCCGCGGCGGCAGCGCCTCGAACCAGCGTGCCTCGGCCTCGAGCTTGCGCGGCTGGCTGCCGGTCTTGCGCACGCGCCGGTCGCCGATGGCGAGGTCGTTGAAGGCGCGCTGCGTGGTGATGCGCGCGCGCGAGCGGTAGAAGGTGTTGACGTGGCCGAAGTCCGACCACTGCGCGGTCTGCACGCGCTGCAGGTAGCAGGCCTCGTCGTAGGCCGAGACCGCGCGCTCGAACGAGCCGCGCGCGGCCACCAGGCATTTGGCGAGCCGGCTGACCGACTGGAACGCGAAGTAGCCGCACCACACGCGCACCGCGGTCTCCGAGCCGTGGTCCACCTGCCAGTCGTAGTCGTCGGCCGACTCGGCCACGCTCAGGCAGTCCCAGCCGGTCGGCAGGTCGCTGATCAGCGTGTCGCCCAGCAACAGCCGCATGCCGTCGTCGTAGCGGCCCACGGTGTTGATCGAGAACAGCAGCGAGTCGGCCAGCGTGAGCCCGTCGGGCACGCGCAGCACCTGGATCGCATGCGCCTCGAGCGCCTGCGCGTCGCGGTGCGAGACGGCATGGCTCTCGGGCAGCGAGAGGTAGATGGGCTCGCCCGGGAAGTGCCTTGCCAGCAGCGCGGCCTGGTGCACGAACAGCCGGTGGTTGGCCACCGGCAGGAAGGCCGGCGGCAGGCGGCCGAACTCCGACTGCAGCTCGGAGTCGACGTAGGCCGCCGAGGTGACGACGATCACTTCTCGTGCTCCAGCAGCCGGTCGATCTCCTCCCGGCTGTACTTGAGGAACTCCGAGGGCCGGATCGCGCGGTCGTCGACGTAGAAGCCCTCCTCGCCGCACCAGGGCTTGCCGACGTGGATCTCGTCGTAGGGCACGTCGTGGCGGGCCAGCCAGTCGATGATGATCGGCAGCGTGTGGGCGTTGATGCGGCCGACGTTGCCGCCGAAGCTGTTGACGTTGCGGCTGGTGTAGATCGAGATCGCGAAGCCCTGCTCGCGGTAGCTGCGCAGCCGCTCGATCATGTCCTCGCGCGGGCGGGCATTGGGGTAGTCCTTCTGCTCCGCCACGCACAGCGTGTGGTCCAGGTCGAAGATCAGGCGTTTCAAGTGGGGCTCCTCTAATTCTGGTTCGCGGCGGCCGGGTCGATGGCCAGGAAGCGCGCGATTTCGTCGTTGTGGCGTATGCCGGTGGCGGCCACCGCGCGCTGCACCACGCGCATCAGCCGAGGGTTGTGCGCCGTGTCGCGCTGGTCGGCGTCGGGCCATTGGTACGGCGGCAGGCCGCGCTCGCGCGCCACGGCCTCGGTCTCCTCGCCGAAGGCCTGCAGGATGCGCAGCATCAGCGCATGGCCGCGCCAGATCTCGTCGCGCACCACCGGGCTGCCGTCGGCGAAGCGGCGCGCGCGCAGCTCGTCGGGCATGGCCATCGGCGGTTCGCCGGCCTTGGCCAGCTCGGCCAGCCGGTTCCAGAAATGGCGCACGTCGTAGGGATTGGGGTTGGCGAACACGCGCGCGCGCAGTTCGGTGGGCGTGGCCGGCAGCGGCGTGCTCCACAAGGTGGGGTTGCGCCGGTTCTCGGCCAGCGTCACCCACTCGGCCCACTTCGCCATGCCCTCGAGGTACCAGCTGGCGCGGAACATCGCGTGGCCGTACTGGAACAGGTGGAACAGCTCGTGCGGGATCAGGTAGTCCTTCACCCGCTCGTGGTTGCCCGCGAGCGCGGCGTTGATGGCGATCGAGAGCGTGCAGCGGTCGGCGCGCGCGCGGCTGCCGGGATAGCGGATCACGGCCGAGAACGAGAGCCCGCGCTTGTCCGCGACGCCGGGGCTGTAGGCATCGAAGTTCAGCAGGTCGATGTCGATCGTCTCGGCCTGCCTGAAGCGCGGACTGCGCAGCGGATCGCGAAAGCCGTTGGCCAGGTAGATGCGGCGCACGGTGTCCAGGTGCAGCGCGGCGTCCTCGACCATGTCGGGCACGCCGTTGCCGTTGAGGTCGACGCCGGTGTAGAGCGCATGCGGCCCGTCGAGTGCATAGAAGACGCGGATGCCGTTGAACTCGTGGCGCTGCGTCAGCGCCAGCCGGTGCGCGTTCTTCGAGATGCGGCAGCCCGCGCCCTCGGGCCCCTGCTGCAGGCCCGGCTCGCGGTCGGCCTGGTCCTGCGCGCGCGCCGCGCCCGGCAGCAGCCCGAGGAACAGGGCCCACAGCACCGACAGGGCCAGCACGGCCTGCATGCGACGCACCCGTGTCACCGCGGCGCCGCGCCGGCGAGAGCGTTCCACAACAGGCGGTCCATCTCGCTGGCCGGGCCCGCGGGCAGGTCGGCCGACAGCATCGCGCGCAGCTCGCCGCGGCCATAGGCGGCGGCGGGCACGGCCTCGACGGCATGGATGTTTTCGAGCGGCCGCCGCCGCACCCCCTGGAACAGCAGCGCATGCGCGAGCGAACAGTGCGAGCGCAGCCGCTTCGGAAAGCCGAACCAGTTCTCGCGGATCGCCTGGGTCTGCAGCCCCAGCGTGTTGGCATAGCAGCCCATGGCCTCGGGCGAGCCGACCGCGAACTGGTCGCCGGCATAGAGCGTCTTGGTCACCGCGAGGTGGTTGAAGAACAGCACGCGCTGACGGCGGCAGGCCTCGGCCATGCCGGCCCAGTCGGGCGCGGCCGTGCCGGCGCGGAAGGCGCGGTCGGGCCGGATCCGGATCACCAGGTCGTAGTCGCCGCCGTCCTCCAGCATCAGGCGGTGCGCTTCCTGGATCTTGTAGAACATCTTGAGCTGGTTGTTCGTGTCGTGCTCGAACTCGGGCCGCCGGTGGTTCTCGATCGCCACCACCGCGTCGGCGCCGTACACCGCGCGCAGGTCCGCCTCGCCGAGCGTCGACGACACCTCGAGCCTGGCGAAGAAATTCGGATAGGCCTTCTTCATCGCGGCCAGCCCGTAGCGGAAGCCGGCCTGCCGGTAGGCCTCGGCGAAGGGCGCGAACTTGAAGATCCGGTCCACGCCGTTGCCCGACATCGGATCGGGAAAGCGCCAGCCCGTGTCCTCCCAGGTATGGACGAAGTACTTCACCTGGTGGCCGTCCAGCCCCAGGTGCTTCCAGGTCTGGAAGGCGGCCGCATAGCCGCGCATCTGGCCCGATACGCAGACGGCGATGCGCAGCGGCGCGCAGGCGGCCGGCGTCGAGGGCTCGGCCCGCGCCGCGCCGGATTCGAAGGCGCGCGCGATCCTCGCGCTGGCGCGCGCCTGCCTCGCCTGCTTGCCTCCCTCGGCCGGCGGCAGGCTGCGCACCTGCGCGAGGATGCGCTCGTACAGCGCCTCGTCGAACAGGCCATAGCCGAGGATCAGCAGCCGGCAGATCGCCGCGTCGCTCAGGCAGCGCAGGCCCTGCGCGTCCTCCAGCAGGTCGTGCGCGAAGGCGCGCAGCAGCGCGCCGTTCGCCGGCAGCACGCTCTGGAAGAAGCGGCACAGCGTCTCGTGGTCGCAGCGCTGGAACAGCTCGACCAGCATCTCGCGCCGCAGGTCGTCGCCGTAGCCGCGGAAGCCCTCGACCGCGAGCATCAGCGCGGTGCGGTCGCGCGGATCGGCGAAGGCCCGGTGCTCGAACAGCGGCCGGGCCACGCCGGCCAGGCTGCGGTAGCTCGCGCCCTGGTGCCGCTTGAGGCCCGCGAGGAAGCTCGCGAAGGCGAAGGGAAAGGCTTCGAGGGCCTGGGCCAGCCGGGCCGCATGGCCATCGATCTGGCCCGCGATCATCTGCACCGCGCCCGCGTCCATCTCGCCCTGGGCGGGAAAGTGGCGCGCCCAGGTCTCGCCGCCGCGCAGCTCGAGCGCCGCCGCGACGTTGCCCGAGAGCACCAGCGCCTCGTGGTAGCGCAGCACGATCTCCTTCTCGAACGCATGGCCCTCGCCGAGCGCGCGGCGCAGCCGGTACAGGCTCAGCTCATGCTGGTCCGCGCGCGCGACGGCCGCCAGCGCGGCCTCCATGTCGGCGACCGAGGTCCAGGCCCCGGAAGCGATCGCTTCGAGCGGTGCGTCTTCCCGCCACATCGCTCAGGCCGCCAGCGCGACGGCTTCGGCCTCGCGCACCACCGGCAGCCAGGGCGCGGCCAGCATGCCGATCGGCGGCGGCGTCTCGAGGCTCATCAGCAGGTGGGCGCGGCTCGACGGCTGGTTGCTGCGGTTGACGGCACGGTGGTGCACGTCCACGCGCACCAGCCAGGCCGAACCGTCGGCCGGCAGGTGCACGCTCTCGATGCTGCCGTCGGCGCGCTGCCATTCGAAGAAGCAGTTGGGGTTGGTGACGATCGGCACGTGCAGGCGCCAGGCCTCTCGCACGGCGTCGGTGTGCAGCGGCATCTCGTCGCCTTCGCTCTCGAGCTGCATGATGCGCGCGCGAAAGGGCTTGAGGCCGCGCGCCGACAGCGCGTCCATCACCTCGGCCAGGCAGCCCGAGCAGGCATCGGTGGGCTGCGTGCCGCGGCTGGGCATGGCGGCATTGGGATTGATGCGGCGGATGCCGTCGATCAGCGTGCCGTCGCGGCTGGTCACGGCCCAGCCGATGTAGTCGACGCGGTTGTCGCGGTACTGCGTCGACGGCAGCTGGCGCACGTGCTGTTCGAAGTGGGCGCGCAGCGCGTCGATGTCGATCTTGAAGTTCGCCAGCCGGGCGAACATGACGTCCTTGGATTGGTTCACGGCTCTCTCTCCTCGGTTCCTCTGGATGAATGGCCATCGCGGACGATGGCGCCGGCCCGCGCGCGGCGGGCGATGCGCAATGGCTGCGCAGGCGCTGAACGCCGAAGCGGCAGCGCGATCCGGGCACGGGGCCGGACCTAGGCGAGGAAGGCGGAAATCCGTGGCGGCCGCTTGGGCGGCGCGAGGAAGGTCGAGGAGGAGAAGGAGGCGAAGGAGCGCGGCAACACGCCGGGCAGCACGATCAGTTCGAGCGCGTAGCCCTCGAACGCGACCTCGATGCCGTGGCCGATGTCCGTGTCGTCGGTGGACACCGAGGCGGACACGGAGGTGCCCGCGCCGCGCGGAAAGTCATCGCTGGAGGCCGAGGCATCCGACCACAGCGTCTGCGCGACGAGGTCGTGATGCAGGCCCGCTTCGACGAGGATCTGCGCGAACACCACCACGGCCTGACAGCACAGAAGGACCGCGAGGACGAGCGCGATGAGCGGGCGAGACATGACCGCGAAATCTTAGCGGCAGATACCCTGTCTAAGAAACAATTCGTTGACCTTTACGCAGGTATTCGGCGCACTGAGAACTACGGTTTACGGTGGGTTCTCGCACCCTTGGCGACCCGCCGCACCGGCCGTTCGCCGGCCTGCGGCAGGCGCTCGCGCAGGAAGTCGATCAGCGCCTGCGCCGCCACGTTGCGCATCGGCCCCGGCAGGTAGGCCAGCACCACGCGGCGCTCGATGCGCGGCTTCGACAGCGCCAGCACCACCAGTTCGGGATCGCGCAGCGAGGCCGTGTACAGGCGCGGCATCAGTCCCAGCGCCTGCCCGCCGCGCACCAGCGCATAGAGGGTTTCGGAATAGCTCACGCGCAAGGGCTCGAGCCCCTGCGCGAACTGCGCGCGCGCGGGATTGCCGAGCGCCGGCATGCTGCCGCTCTCGAACAGCACCAGCCGCTCGCGGCCGATGCGCTCCCAGTCCGTTTCGCCGGCCGCGGCCAGCGCATGGTCGCGCCGCACCACCAGCACCAGCGGGTCGCGGAACAGGTCCACGCATTCGAGCCCGCCCGGCGGCTCGGTGATGGCGGCCACCGCCATGTCGAGCTGGCCGCTGCGCAGTTCGGCGAGCAGCGCGGTCGAGGGCGCATCGCGCCACGACAGCTCGACCTCGCCGAGGCGCTCGGCGTGCGCCGCCGCGAACTCGCTCGCGGCCGCGGCCACGCGCGCGGCGGCCGAGGGGATCACGCCGATGCGCACGAAGGCCCGGCCGCGCCGCACCGTGCTCTCGATGTCGCGCAGCGCCACCTCGACCGTGTGGACCAGGAAGTCGGTGCGCGCCAGCACCTCTGCGCCCAGCGGCGTGAGCTCGACGCGGTGCGTGGAGCGCGTGAGCAGTTGCGCGCCCAGCAGCTTCTCGATCTGCTTGATCGCATTGCTGAGCGCGGGCTGGGTGATGGCCAGCCGCCGCGCGGCACGGCCGAAGTGCGCCTCCTCGACCAGCACCGAGAAGCACTGCAGCTGGCGCAGCGTGAGCGCACGCAGCGGCAGCGAGGACGCGGCCGGTTCGGGCGCCGGCAAGGGCTTGGGAGCGCGCGGGGAGGTGGCCATGCTTATAGATCGGGCGAATCAAATTATAGAAATTCAAAATTTTCCTTATCGCCTCGCCCTCACTAGACTGGCCCGCATGACCGCCAGCCCCTCCGCCAGCCCGTCTTCCGCCGCCCACGGCTTCGACCTCGAAGCCCTGTTGCGCGCCATTCCCAAGGTCGAGCTGCACTGCCACCTGTTCGGCACCGTGCGCCACGAGACCTTCAAGCAGCTCAACCTGCGTGCCGGCTCGCCGCTGGCGGCCGACGAGATCGAGGGCTTCTACACGCGCGGCGAGAAGCCCGTGGGCGTGCTGCGCGTGCTGCGCGCGCTCGACGCCGAGCTGGTGCGCAACCCCGACGACCTGCACCAGCTCACGCTCGAATACCTGCAGGACGCCGCGCAGCACAACGTGCGCCATGCAGAGTTCTCGTGGAACCCGACCGGCACGGTGCAGGTGTCGGGCATCCCCTATGCGCTCGCGCAGGGCGCGATCGTGCGCGCGATCCGCGATGCGAAGCAGCAGTTCGGCATCGACGGCCGGCTGATCGGCGCCATCGACCGCGAGGCCTCGCCCGCGGCCGCGCTCGAGATGGTCGAGTGGATGGCCGCGAACCGCTGCGACGAAGCGATCGGCATCGGCATCGACTACCGCGAGGTCGATCGCCCGCCCGAGCTCTTCACCGAGGCCTATGCGCGCGCGCGGCAGGTCGGCCTGCGCACCACCGCGCATGCCGGCGAGTTCGGCATGCCCTGGACCAACGTGCGCACCGCGCTCGACGTGCTGCGCGTGGACCGCATCGACCATGGCTACACCGTGGTCGACGCACCCGAGTTCGCGCGCGAATGCGCCGAGCGCGGCGTGCTGTTCACCGTGGTGCCGACCAATTCCTACTACCTGCGCACCCTGCCGCCCGAGCGCTGGGCGCTCGACCATCCGATCCGCCGCATGCCGGGCCTGGGCCTGCGCATCCATCCCAACACCGACGACCCGACCCTGCACAAGGTCACGCCCACGCAGGCCTGGCTGATGATGGTGCGCGACTTCGGCTTCGGCCTCGACGACCTGCGCGGCTTCATGCTCAACGGCCTCGACGGCGCCTGGATCGACGAGACGCAGCGCCGCGACTGGCGCGCGCAATGGAGCGACGCCTTCGACCACCTGCGCAGCCGCCTCGACGATGCGCCGCCCTCTTCCCAAGCCCACGCCTGAAGCCCGCCATGAACCACCTCCGCCGTCCCCTGCTCGTGGCCGCGACGCTCTGCGCCGCCCTGCCCGCCCTGCTGCCCACCATGGCCTCGGCCCAGCCGGCCTGGCCCGCGGCCAAGCCGATCACGCTGATCGTTCCCTACACCGCGGGCGGCAGCGTCGACGTCAACGCGCGCCTGGTCGCCACGCGGCTGGCCGAGCGGTTCAAGCAGGCGGTGGTGATCGACAACGTGGCCGGTGCCGGTGGCGCCATCGGCGTGGCCAAGGCCGTGGCCGCCGCGCCCGACGGCTACACGCTGGTGGTCGGTCCCGACAGCGCGATCGCCATCGGCCGGCTGGTCAACCCCTCGGCCTTCCGCTTCGATCCGCTCAAGGACCTGGCGCCGGTCGGCCTGCTCAACACCGCGCCGATGGTGCTGGTGGCGCGCCCCGGCCTGCCCGCGAAGAGCTACGCCGACTTCGTGCAGCTCGCCAAGGCCGCGCCCGGCAAGTACAACTACGCCACCTCGGGCGTGGGCACCGTGCTGCAGCTCGCGATGGAACTGCTCAAGCAGCGCAGCGGCATCTTCGTGACCCACGTGCCCTACCGCGGCGGCGCGCAGATCGCCACCGACGTGATCGGCGACCAGGTCGACCTCGCGATGCTCGTGAGCACCAGCGCCATCCCGCACGTCAACGGCAAGCGGCTGCAGGCGCTCGGCATCACCGGCGCCAAGCGCCTGCCCGCGCTGCCCGGCGTGCCCACCTTCGACGAGATGCCCGGCCTCAAGGGCTTCGACATGGTGAGCTGGTCCGGCATCTTCGCGCCCGCGAAGACGCCACCCGCCATCGTCGCGCGCATCAACCAGGAACTCGAGGCCGTGCTGCAGGAGGAAGGCGTGCGTACCAAGCTCGCCGAACAGGGCGCGCTGCCGGGCAGCGGCACGCCCGAAGCCTTCGGCCGCTTCGTGCAGGCCGAGTACGCGCGCAACCAGAAGATCGTGCAGACCGCCAACATCAAGGAATGAGCGCGGCGCGGCCGCCATGGCGCATGATCGATCGCCGCACCGTCACCGGCCTTCGGAGATCGACCCCATGCCGACCGCGTCCCCGCTCCCGCGCCTTCGCCTGCTGCTCGCGGCCCTGCTGCTGCCCGCCCTGCTCGGCGCCTGCGCCAGCCTGCCGCCGCCCGTGGCGCAGGCGCCCGTCGCCGCGATCGCCGACTACGCCGCCACGCCGCTGAACGCCATCGCGCAGCAGGCACTGGCACCGGGCAACGCATCGGGCTTTCGCCTGCTGCCCTACGGCCCGACCTCCTTCGCCAGCCGCATCGAACTCGCGAAGCTCGCCACCCGCAGCCTCGACGTGCAGTACTACCTGCTGGCCGGCGACAACACCGGCCGCGCCCTGATGCGCGCGCTGCGCGATGCCGCCGCGCGCGGCGTGCGCGTGCGATTGCTGGTGGACGATCTCTACACCACCGGCGAGGACGAACTGCTGCTCGGGCTGGCCAGCCATCCGAACGTGGAGGTGCGCCTGTTCAATCCCTTCCCGGCCGGCCGCGGCAGCGACCTCACGCGCTTCGCCGCCTCGGCCATGGATTTCGAGCGCATCAACCGGCGCATGCACAACAAGCTGTTCGTGGCCGACAACGCCGCCGCCGTGGCCGGCGGGCGCAACATGGCCGACGAGTACGTGATGAACGCCAGCGCCAGCAACTTCATCGACATGGACGTGTTCGCCGCGGGCCCGGTGGTGCGCGAACTCTCCGACGCCTTCGACCACTACTGGAACAGCGAGGCCGTCTATCCCGTGCAGCGCATCGCGCGCAGCAGCCTGTCGCCGGCGCAGCTGCGGCAGGCCTTCGAGGAGCGCACCGCCACCGCCAGGCCGCCGCAGGCACCGCGCATTCCCGACGACGGCATCATCCCCAACGCGACCGAGGGCGAGCCGGCCTCGATCCCGCTCGAGATGGTGCCGATGATGAACCTGCCCTTCGAGCTGGCGGAGCGCAGGCTGAGCCCGCTGCTCATGGCCGACGCGCGCGTGCTGTTCGATCCGCTGACCAAGACCCAGGGCTGGAACGAGCGCGAGAACTCGAACAAGGGCACCGTCACCGAATCCGTGGTGCGCTGGTTCCGGACCGCGCGCCACACCATCAAGATGGTGTCGCCCTACTTCGTGCCTTCCGACGCCGCGGTCCTCAGCCTCGCGGAAGCGCGCGCCGAGGGCCTGCAGGTCGAGCTCATCACCAACTCGCTGGCCTCCACCGACGAGCCCTGGGTCTATGTCGGCTACTGGCCGCACATCCACCGGCTGCTCGAAGCCGGCGTCGACATCTACGAGCTGAGCCCCTCGCTGAGCGTGCACCGCGGCAAGCTCGGCCTGTTCGGCCACGGCACCGGCGCGCTGCACATGAAGAACGGCATCGTCGACCATCGCCAGGTCTTCCTCGGCTCGATGAACCTCGACCCGCGCTCGGCGCGGCTCAATACCGAGCTGGGCCTGATCATCGACAGCCCCGACATGGCGCGCCAGCTCGAGAGCTTTGCCGACACGCGCAGCTTCTACCGGCTGCGGCTCGATGCGAAGGGCCGGAACGTCGAATGGGTGGACCAGGACGACGACACGCGCGTGTTCGACGTGCCGCCCGAGACGACGGCGTGGCAGCGCTTCAAGCTGAGGCTGCTGGGGCCGTTGATTCCGCAGAGCCAGTTGTAGCCGGCGCGCGCCGCACCCAGGCAGCGGGCCACTACCATGCCCGCATGTCCCGCTCCGAACGCCTGCTCGCACTGCTCCAGACCCTGCGCCGCCATCGCCGGCCCATCAGCGGCCAGGCCCTGGCCGAGCAGCTCGGCATCAGCCTGCGCACGCTGTACCGCGACATCGCGAGCCTGCAGTCGCAGGGCGCGCTGATCGAAGGTTCGCCCGGCCTCGGCTATGTGCTCCAGCCGGGCTACGTGCTGCCGCCGCTGATGTTCGGCCCCGAGGAGATCGAGGCGCTCGCGCTGGGCCTGCGCTGGGTGGCCGACCGCGGCGACAGGGCGCTGTCGGCCGGCGCGCACGATGCGATGGCGAAGATCGCCGCCGTGCTGCCGCCCGAACTGAAGCGCGAGCTCGAAGCCTCCGCGCTGCTCGTGGCCGTGGGAGCGAAGCGCGCGCCGGCCGCGGTCGAACCCGATCTGCTGCGCGCCGCGATCCGTGCCGAGCACAAGCTGCGGATCGGCTACGGCGATCCCGATGGAACCGCGTCGCGACGCGTCATCTGGCCCTTCGCGTTCGTGTACTTCGAACAGTCGCGCGTGCTCAGCGCCTGGTGCGAACTGCGCAACGACTTCCGCAACTTCCGCGCCGACCGCATCCTCGCCGCCGAGATGCTCGATGCGCGCTACCCCCAGCGCCGCCAGGCGCTGCTCAAGGCCTGGCAGCAGCGCGTGAAGGAAAGCGGCCGCACGATACTGCCGGAATCTGACATGCCCTCTCCCTAAGCTCGCGCCCATCGTTCATTCATTCAGGAGATCGGCGTGAAGTTTGCATCCGTGCGTCTAGTCACTCAACAATTCGAAGCCCTCGTTGCGTTCTACGCGCGCCTGTCGGGCACCGAGACCACCCGGCTGGCCGATGGCTTCGCGGAGATCCGGCTGGAGGGCGCGACGCTGGCCATCTCCGAAGAGCATCTCGTGCAGCGCGTCAACGCCGGGGCCGCGACGGCCGCGTCGAACCGCTCGGCGATCATCGAGTTCGAGGTCGCCGATGTCGAGGGCACGCTGGCGCGCATGGAGGAAGCGGCCGAGGTCGTGATGCGGCCGACCACGATGCCGTGGGGCAACCGGTCGCTGTTGCTTCGCGATCCGGATGGGAGCCTGGTGAATGTGTTTTCGAGGCCGGCGAACTAGCGAGGGCCCTTCGGCGTTACACGCGTTACGGCCGAGACGTCCCTCGCTTACCAGTCGGAGGACACGAACGCCGGTCTTTTCTACGATGGCGATCCATTCCCAGTCCCTTCCATGAAAAGTCCGCTTCGCCTCCTGCCCATCGCCCTGTTCGCCCTGCTCGCCCCCCTCGCAGCCACCACCCAAGCCCGCACCCTCTGCACCGCCATCGCCGACGCGACCACCGGCCAGTTCATCGTGAAGCAAGGCCGCTGCGACGAACGCGTCACCCCCGCCTCCACCTTCAAGATCGCGATCGCGCTGATGGGCTTCGACGCGGGCTTCCTCGAGAACGAACACGACCCCGTGCTGCCCTTCAAGGAAGGCTATCCGGCCTGGGTCGAAGGCTGGAAGCAGCCGACCGACCCGCAGCGATGGCTCAAGCTCTCGGTCTTCTGGTTCTCGCAGCGGGTGACCGAATCGCTGGGCGCCGAGCGCTTCACGCGCTATGCGAAGGACTTCGGCTATGGCAACGCCGACGTGTCGGGCGACCCGGGCAAGCACAACGGGCTCGAGCGTTCATGGGTCGCCTCCTCGCTGCGCATCTCGCCGCGCGAGCAGGTCGAGTTCCTGCGCAAGCTGCTGGCGAACCGGCTGCCGGTGTCGCCGCACGCGATCGAGATGACGCGGCGTTCGATGGAGACGACCGAGCTGCCCGAGGGCTGGACGGTGCAAGGCAAGACCGGCGCGGCCTACCCGAAGAAGGCCGACGGCTCGCTCGACGAAGCGCATGGCTATGGCTGGTATGTCGGCTGGGCCACGCGCGGCGAGCGCACGGTGGTGTTCGCGCGGCTGACGCAGGACGACCGGAAGCAGGCGACGACACCGGGCGTCCGCACGCGCGACGCGCTGCTGCCGGCCCTGCCCGCGCTGATCGGTTCCGCCGCGAGATGACGACGGCACCGAGCCTCGGGCCGCGCAGCACGCGCATCGATGTGCTGCGCGGCATCGCGATCCTGCTGGTGCTGTTCCACCACTTCAACATCGCCTACCGGCTCGACGGCACCGTGCTGTCGCAGCTCTTCGGCTGGGAAGCGGTGCGCGCGGTGGCGCGCAACGGCAACTACGGCGTCACGATGTTCTTCGTGATCTCGGGCTTCCTGATCACCTCGAACGCGCAGCGCCGCTGGGGCGCGCTGCAGGACGTGAAGGCGCGCGCCTTCTACGGCCTGCGCGTGGCGCGCATCGTGCCGTGCCTGCTGCTCCTGCTGGTCGCGGTCAACCTGCTGGCCTGGGCGGGCGTGGCCATCTTCCAGAACCGGGCGCCGGCAGGTGCGACCCCGTTGCCGCTGTGGCTGGTCAACCTCGCCTCGCTGACCTTCTGGATGAACGTGGTGGTCGACAAGTACGGCTGGACCAACTACGCGCTCGGCGTGCTGTGGTCGCTGTCGGTCGAGGAGGTCTTCTATCTCTTCTTCCCGATCCTCTGCGCGCTGCTGCGCCGGGAGCGCCGGCTGGTCGCCTTCTGGCTCGCGATCGCGGTGCTGGCACCGGTCTACCGCTTCCATCGCCAGGACGATGAAGGCGGCTACCTCTATGCCTACTTCGCGGCCTTCGACGGCATCGCGATCGGTTGCTGCACGGCGTTGCTCGCGGACTCGCTCGTTCTCTCCACGCGACTCGAGACGCTGCTGTCGTGGACCGTGGCGGTCGCCATGGTCGTCCTCTACCTGCGATGGCCGATCGCGCAGAGCCACGTGCTCGGCGTCACGGCGATGGCGCTGGGCACGGCCGTGCTTCTGGCGACGATGAGCGATCGATCCGCGGACGGTGGCACGGCATGGGCACCCGCTCGCTGGCTCCCGGCCGCCTTCGGATGGTTCGGTCGGCGCAGCTACGAGCTCTACCTGTTCCACCTGATCGTTCTCGGCCTGCTGCGGACCCTGTTCCCGCCCGCGCTCGCGAGCGGCGGCGACAGGATGTGGCTGCTCGGTGGCTACCTGCTGCTGTCGATGGCGCTGTGCGACGCCATCGCGCGCTGCTACAGCGAGCCGTTGAACCGCTGGCTGCGAAGCCGCTTGTCCGCTTCACGCGCCTGAACCCCGCGGGTTTTTTGGTGCGCCGCAGCTAAGGGAAATTCCCCGAACCGCCCTTCCCGGTCGCTCCGAATAATCGCGCCAGTCAACCAGGGTACTTTCGAGTAACCCCCGGTTCTCAAGGCGCCACGCGGCCTCCGCGCGGCATCGGTCCCTGGTCGTCGCCGCAGGAGTCGAATGTCTACCGAGCTGGTCGAATCGCCTTGGCAAAGCCGCGGAGAGCGGCAGCAGGACCGCCATGCCAAGAAGGACGCGGTGCTGCTGGCGGCGGCGCGGCTGTTCACGACCAAGGGCTTCCAGGGCACCTCGCTCGACGACATCGCGCGCAGCCTGCGCGTGACCAAGCCCACCGTCTACCACTACGTCGAGAACAAGGAACAGATCCTGTTCGAGTGCGTGCAGCGCGGGCTCGAGGCGCTGCGCGCGGGCATCCTCGAGGCGGCACGGCGCGGGCTGCCGCCGCGCGAGCGGCTGCGCGTGGCGATGGAGAACTACGCGGGCATCGTGACCAGCGACTTCGGCCTGTGCGTGATCCGCGTCGGCGAGGATCCGCTGGCCGAGCCGCGGCGGCGCGAGCTGCGCGCGCTCAAGGGCGAGATCGACACCGAGTTCCGCGCGCTGATCGAGGCCGGCATGGCCGAGGGCTGGATCGCGCGCGGCGACGCGGCGATGGCCTCGTACACGGTGGTCGGCGCGCTCAGCGGCATCGGCCGCTGGTACCGGCCCGACAGCCATCCGGCGCGCAGCCTGCAGGATGCCGTGCGGCACTGCATCGAGATGCTCATGCACGGCGTGCTCAGCGCCCCGACGGAGCTGCGGCCCTCGCAAAGCTCCGCGTCCTCGTGGTCCCAGTGGGGAGATTCCATGCCCAAGATGCGACGTGAAGTGCACTTCAACGAGCGCGTGGTGCGCTGCTTCGCCGAGCGGCCCGCCAACGTGGCCCAGATGCTGGCCGACGCGGTGCGGCTCTCGCCCGAGGGCGAGGCGCTGGTCTGCGACACGCTGCGCCTGAGCTGGCGCGAGCTGCACCATGCCACCACCAAGTGCGCGGGCGGCCTCGCGCAGCGCGGCGTGCAGCCGGGCGACCGGGTGGCGCTCTACCTCTCGAACGGGCCCGAGTTCGCGATCGCGGTGTTCGCCTGCGCCTGGCTCGGCGCGGTGGCGATGCCGGTGAGCGCGCGGGCGCGCACGGCCGAGCTCGAGTTCTCGCTGGCCGACGCCGAGGCGGTGGCCATCGTCTGCTCGCAGGAGCTGCAGGCGCTGGTGCCCTCGCCCGAGGCGCTGCCGCTGCTGCGCCTGCGCTTCGGCACCGGCGCCGCGCAGCCGGGCTTCGAATCCTTCACCGCGCTGATGCAGGCCGAGCCGCTGGCCAGCGCGCACGCGGCCGCCGAGGAAGACCTCGCGGTGCTGCTCTACACCTCGGGCACCACCGGCAAGCCCAAGGGCGCGATGCTCACGCACCTGAACATCGCGCACTCGGTGATGCACTTCGTGCACGCGATGAGCCTGGGCGAATCGGACCGCAGCATCGTGGCGGTGCCGCTGAGCCACGTCACCGGGCTGGTGGCGCAGCTCTACACCATGCTGCATGCGCGCGGCTGCGCGGTGCTGATGACGCAGTTCAAGGCGGCCGAGTTCGCGCGGCTGGCGGCGGCCGAGCGCATCACGCACACGATCATGGTGCCGGCCATGTACAACCTGTGCCTGCTGCTGCCGGACCTGCAGGCGCACGACCTCTCGGCCTGGCGCATCGGTGCCTACGGCGGCGCCTCGATGCCCACCGCCACCATCGAGGGCATCGCGGCGCGACTGCCGGGCCTCACCCTGATGAACGCCTACGGCGCCACCGAGACCTGCTCGCCCGCGACCATCATGCCGCCCGGCATGACGGCCGAGCACCGCGACAGCGTGGGCCTGGCCGTGCCCTGCGGCGAGATCTGCGTGGTCGACGAGAACGGCAACGAGGTGGCGCGCGGCGAGGTCGGCGAGATCTGGATCGCGGGCCCGATGGTGGTGCCCGGCTACTGGCGCAACCCGCAGGCCACGGCCAGCGAGTTCCGCGGCGGCTACTGGCGCTCGGGCGACATCGGCAGCATGGACGCCGACGGCTACGTGCGCATCCTCGACCGCAAGAAGGACGTGATCAACCGCGGCGGCTACAAGATCTTCTGCGCCACGGTCGAGAACACGCTGATGGAGCATCCGCAGATCGTGGAGGCGGCGCTGGTGGGCGTGCCCTGCGCGGTGCTCGGCGAGCGCGTGCATGCCTTCGTCTGCGTGAGCGAGCTCGACGAGCGCACCCAGGCCGCGGCCCTGCAGGCCTTCTGCGCCGAGCGGCTGTCGGACTACGCGGTGCCCGAGACCTGGACCATCGGCACCGAGGCGCTGCCGCGCAACCTCAACGGCAAGGTCATGAAGCGCGAGCTGCGCCAGTCGCTGCACGCGGCCCTGAGCTGAAACGAGGCGCCCCACCATGACGACGAAGAAATTCAAGGCCACGCAGCAAGGCATCGTGTCCGCGCTGTTCGCGCTGCTGTTCGCGGGCTTCGCGGCGTTCCTGCCGGGCTTCGCGCAGATCGACAACCTGCTCACGCTGGTGCAGAACGTGGCCTTCCTCGGCATCCTGGGGCTGGGCATGGCGGTGGTGGTGATCGGCCGCGGCATCGACATCTCGATGATCGCCGCGCTGGCCGTGCCCTCGGGCCTGCTGCTGCAGCTGGTGCAGAACGGCCATCCGCTCGGCTCGGCCTTCCTGATCGCGCTGGGCCTGGCGCTGGCCTTCGGGCTGGTCAACGGCTGGCTGATCGCCTATGCCGAGGTGCCGTCGCTGTTCACCACGCTGGCCTCGGGGCTCTTTCTCGCGGGGCTGGGGCAGGCCTATTTCTTCCAGCTCGAGGTGGTGCAGTGGCCGGCCGCGCTCGACCCCGCGGCCTGGCTGGGCCGCGGCACCCTGGCCGGCGTGCCGACGCCGGTCGTGATGTTCGGCGTGGCGGCCGCGGCCATGGCCTTCTTCCTGCGCCGCATGCGCGCGGGCGCCTTCGTCTACGCGATCGGCGACAACCCCTTCGCCGCGCGCGCCACCGGCCTGCCGACGCGGCCGATGGTGCTGCTGCAGTACGTGCTGGCAGCGCTGATCGGGCTGTTCGCGGGCGTGGTGATGGCGGCCTCGGTCAGCAGCATGCCGACGCGGATCTTCAACTCCACCATGATCTACGACGTGGTGCTGGTGGTGGTGCTCGGCGGCATCGGCCTGTCGGGCGGCCGCGGCGGCGTGTTCAACGTCGTGATCGGCACGCTGCTGATCGGCACCATGCTCAACGGCATGACGATCATGGACCTCTCCTATTCCGTGCAGAACATCGTCAAGGGCGTGGTGCTGCTGGCCGCGATCCTGATCGACTCCATGCTCAACCCGCGCAACGAAGAGACCGCGCAACAGGGCGACATCTGATCCCGGGGTCCGCGAGCGGACCCACCTGTTTTCCGAAGCCGGGCGCCAGGCGATTTTGGCGTCATCCGAGACCACCGAAAAAGGAGACATGCAATGCACTTCGTTCGCACACTCGCCGCGTCCGCCAGGCTCGCGGGCATCGCGCTGGCACTGGTTGCCGTATCGCAGCACGCGGCCGCCCAGGGCAAGGGCCTCGACGAGCCCTTCCGCGACGGCTACAAGAAGTCGCTGGCCGGCAAGACCGTGGGCTACATCCCGGTGGCCATGGGCTTCGACCTCGCGCAGGGCTGGTACAACGGCCTCAAGAAGGAGCTCGAGCCCGCCGGCATGAAGGTGGTGGCGCGCGATCCCAACTGGAACACCAACGCCGGCGCGCAGGCCTTCACCGCGCTGATGGCCGAGAAGCCCGCGGTGATCGTGATCCACAACCCCGACGTGCAGACCTACGCCAAGCTGATCAAGAAGGCCGAGGAGGACGGCATCTACGTGGTGCAGATCAACATGCGCTCGGTGCAGCCCTCGACCGTGTTCGTGGGCGCCGACTGGGTCGACGTGGGCGAGCGCAATGCCGAGGCGGTGGTGCAGGCCTGCAAGGGCAAGTCGAACAAGATCGCCATCGTGCAGGGCGCGCCGACCGCGGCCACCAGCGCCTACACGCTCAAGGGCGTGGAGAACGTGCTGGCGAAGAACCCGCAGATCAAGGTGGTGTCGAACCAGGCCGCCGACTGGGACGCGGCCAAGGCCAAGGGCCTGACGCAGACGGTGCTCAAGCAGAACCCCGACCTGTGCGGCATCGTCGGCTTCTGGGACGGCATGGACATCGGCACCGCGGCCGCCATCAAGGAAGCGGGCCTGACCGGCAAGGTCTATCTCGCGACCTCGGGCGGCGGCGAGCAGAAAGGCGCCTGCGACCAGGTCAAGTCGGGCGCCTTCGACCTCGACGTGAGCTACGACGTGCCGACGCAGGCCGCCAACATGGCCGCCATGATCAAGTGGCTGGTGCAGGGCGGCATGAAGCCCGGCGCGGCCAAGCAGAACATCTACACCACGCTGATCCCGATCACGAAGGAGAACGCGGGTGCCGACGGCACCTGCTGGAAGCTCACCGCCGCCAAGTGACGCCGACGCCGGAGCCGCACCGATGAACGAAACGCTCACCCGCCTGCGCTACCGCTGGTGGCCCGACCACTGGGTCGGCGAGATCCTGTCCAAGCGCTGGACCGAGACCGCGATCCCGGTGCTGCTGCTGGTGGCGGTGCTGCTGGCCTCGGGCCAGCTGATCGGCAACTTCTGGTCGCCGGTGGTGCTGGCCGACACGCTGCGGCAGGCCGGCGAGATCGGCTTCATCGTGCTCGGCCTGGCGCTGGTGATGATCGTGGGCGGCATCGACCTGTCGGTGGGTTCCATCTTCGCGCTCACCAACTTCTGCGCGCTGATGTGCATGCACGTGCTGAAGTGGCCGATGGGCGCGTCGGTGCTGGCCACGCTGGCCGTCGGCGCGCTGCTGGGCGCGGTCAACGGCGTGCTGATTGGCTACCTGCGGCTGCGCGCCTTCCTCACCACGCTCATCACGCTGATCATCTTCCGCTCGTTCTACGAGATCCTGAGCCTGCAGTACTCGACCGCGATCGCGGGCTCGCTGCCCGACTCGCCGGCCTGGGACTTCCTGGGCAACGGCACCTTGCTGGGCCTGCCGACGGTGGCCTGGGCCTATGCGGCGGTGGCGATCGCGGGCCATGTGCTGCTCACGCGCCTGCGCGCGGGCTGGCACATCATGGCCATCGGCGGCTCGCGCCGCTCGGCCTACAACAGCGGCATCGCGGTGCGGCGCACCGTGGCGCTGTGCTACGTGGCCTCGGGCACGCTGTGCGGCGCGGCCGGCTGCTTCTTCGCCTCGCGGCTGGCCACGGCCGGTGCCGACATCGGCGTGGGCATGGAGGTGCTGGTGCTCACGGCCGCGGTGCTCGGCGGCATCAGCCTGGGCGGCGGGCGCGGCTCGGTCGCCAAGGCGCTGGTCGGCACGCTGCTGGTGCTGCTGATCACCAACGGCCTGACCTCGATGTCGGCGCCCGGCGGCGTGATCCGCATGGTGCTGGCCGCGATCCTGGTGCTGGCGGCCGTGATCGACGTGCGCTGGCTCAAGAACCGCCAGCGCATCATCAGCAAGGTCTACGTGAGCCCGACCTACTTCGCGCTGCCGCCGGCACCGGCCAGCAGCGGCGACGGCGCGGGCGTCTACGCGGTCAACAACAAGCTGCGCGACGTCACGCTGATCGGCCTGGGCCGCATCGAGTCGCCCGAGGACGTGATCCTCGACCGCGACGACAACCTCTATGCCGGCTCGCGCCATGGAGACGTGATCCGCTTCCTCGCGCCCGACTACGAGCGCATGGAGGTCTATGCCCACATCGGCGGCCAGCCGCTGGGCCTGGCCTTCGACCGCGAGGACAACCTGCACGTGTGCGTGGGCGGCATGGGCCTGTACCGCGTCACGCCCGATCGCAAGGTCGAGCGCGTGACCGACGAGACCAACCGCAGCTGGACCTCGATCAACGACGACAGCCGGCTGCGGCTGGCCGACGACCTCGACATCGCCGACGACGGCCGCATCTTCTTCAGCGAGGCCACGGTGCGCTACGAGATGCACGAATGGCCGGTCGACGGGCTGGAGGCGCGCGGCAACGGGCGCATCGTCTGCTTCGATCCGCGCGACGGCTCGACGCGCACCGTGCTGCGCGGGCTGCGCTTCCCGAACGGCATCGCGATCGCGAGCGACGGCCAGTCGATCCTGTTCGCCGAGACCTGGGGCTGCTGCATCAAGCGCTACTGGTTCGACGGGCCGAAGGCCGGCCAGGTGCAGATGGTGATCGACAACCTGCCCGGCTATCCCGACAACATCAACCTCGCTTCCGACGGCCACTACTGGCTCGCGCTGGTGGGCATGCGCTGCCCGGCCTACGACCTCGCGATGCGCATGCCGGGATTTCGCCGCCGCATGGCCACGCGCGTGCCGGTGGACGAATGGCTGTTCCCCAACATCAACACCGGCTGCGTGCTCAAGTTCAGCGAGGCCGGCGAGATCCTCGAGACGCTGTGGGACCTGGGCGGCGAGAACCACCCGATGATCACCTCGATGCGCGAACACCGCGGCCACCTCTACCTGGGCGGCATCTCGAACAACCGCATCGGCCGCTACAAGCTCGAGGGCGCCGACCCCGACTTCGTGCAGTACGAACGGCGCTGGAGGACAGCCTGATGCTCGACACCTTTCGCGGTTTCACCGACCGCCTGCTCGGACGCGGCAGCGCCGCCATCACCGTGCCGGTGATGGACGGCGTGCTCAAGCCCAACCGCGCGCTCGACAACGCCGAGGTGGTGGCCGAGCTCGCCGACATCGACGACCTCGCGGTGGCCGACGGCGTGCTGTGGATCGCGGCCGGACCCGCGCTGTACCGGCTCGACGGTGGCGTGCCCGTCGAGGTGCGGCGCTTCGAGCGCCCGATCACCGCGCTGGCCGCGGCGCCCGGCGGACGGCTCGCGCTGGCGCTCGGCGGCACGCAGCTGCTGCTGCTCGCGCCCGACGGCGCCACCGCCCACACGCTCGCGGAAGCCGGCGGCCGCGCGCTGCGCTGCGTCAATGCGCTGGCCTGGGACGAGGCCGGCCGGCGCTGGCTCTTCACCGAGGGCTCGGCCGAGCATGCACCCGAACGCTGGTGCCACGACCTGATGGCGCACGGCGCGAGCGGCCGCGTCTGCGCCTGGGCGCCGGGCGGCGGTGCCGCGCAGCAGCTCGCGGCCGGGCTGCGCCATGCCTTCGGCGTGCTGCCGCAGGCCGGCGGCACGGTGCTGGTCAGCGAGAGCTGGGCGCATCGCGTGCTCGCGCTGGGGCCGAACGGCCCCGCGCCGCGCGTGGCCGACCTGCCCGGCTATCCCTCGCGCATGGCTGCGGCGGCCGGCGGCGGCTTCTGGCTCAGCTGCTTCGTCTGCCGCACGCAGCTGGTGGAATTCGTGCTGCGCGAGGAGGCCTACCGCCGCCGCATGGTGGCCGAGATCGATCCGCGCTACTGGATCGCGCCGGCGCTCTCGTCGGGCCACAGCTTCCTCGAGCCGCTGCAGGGCGCGGGCGTCAAGCAGATGGGCGTGCTCAAGCCCTGGGCGCCGCCGCGCTCCTACGGGCTGGTGGTGCGCGTGAATGCGCAGGGCCAGGTCGTGTCTTCGCTGCACAGCCAGGTCGACGGCCGGCACCACGGCATCACCGCGGTGGCCGAGCATGGGGGCGCGCTGTTCGCGGCCTCGAAGGGCGGCGGCCGGCTGCTGCGGGTGCGCATGACCGCCGAGGAACAGGGAGCCGCGCGATGAATGCCCGCGATACCACCGCCGACACCGTGGCCGCCGAGCCGGGCGCGCCGAGCATGCCTGCCACGGTCGAGACCATGCTCGAGCTGCGCCAGGCCACCAAGAAATACGCGGGCGTGCCCGCCATCGAGGCCGTCGACTTCACGCTGCGCCGCGGCGAGATCCATGCGCTGCTCGGCGAGAACGGCGCCGGCAAGTCGACGCTGACCAAGGTGATGGCCGGCGTGGTGCCGCTGAGCGCGGGCCAGATGCTGGTGGAAGGCCGGCCGGTGCAGCTGCGCACGCCGCTGGAGGCGCGCCACGAGGGCATCGCGATGGTGTTCCAGGAAACCAGCCTGGTGCCGACGATGACGGTGGCGCAGAACCTGTTCCTGGGCCAGGAGTCCTTCTTCAACCGGCTGCGCGGCGTCTACATCTCGGCGCAGCAGTTCCTGCAGTCGCTCAATTTCGACGTCGACCCGACCGCCACCGTGGGCATGCTCGGCGCGGCCAAGAAGCAGATGGTGGAGATCGCGCGCGCGGTGCTGCACAAGGCGCGCATCATCATCTTCGACGAGCCCACGGCCAGCCTCACGCCCGAGGAGAAGAAGTACTTCTTCGATCTGGTGTTCGACCTCAAGGCGCGCGGCGTGTCGGTGATCTTCATCTCGCACGCGCTCGAGGAGGCGCTGCTGCTGGCCGACCGCATCACGGTGCTGCGCGACGGCCGCCACGTGGTGACCGACGACAAGGCCAACTTCGACCGCGAGCGCATCGTGCAGGCGATGGTGGGGCGCGATCTCTCGCAGACGCTCTACGGGCAGAAGAAGACCCACGTGCGGCCGCAGGGCGAATGCCTGCTGTCGGTGCGCAACCTGCGCATGGCGGCGATGGTCAAGAACAACTCGCTGTCGGTGTTCGCGGGCCAGATCACGGGCGTGTTCGGCCTGGTGGGCGCGGGCCGCACCGAGACCTTCAAGGTGGTGGCCGGGCTGATCAAGCGCGACTTCTTCCATGGCGGCGAGATCCTGCTGCGCGGCAGGCCGGTGCGCTACCGCGTGGCGCGCCAGGCGGTGCGCGACGGCATCGCCTACATCACCGAGGACCGCAAGTTCGAGGGCTTCTTCGAGACCATGTCGATCGCGCAGAACATCTACATGGGGCTGCAGGGCAAGCTGGCCGGCGCGCGCGGGCTGGTGTCGGGCGCGAAGGCGCGTTCGGTGGGCGAACACTGGAGCCGGCTGCTCAATGTGCGCGCGATCGGCAAGGACGTGAAGGTGATCGAGCTGTCGGGCGGCAACCAGCAGAAGGTGGTGATCGCCAAGTCGCTGGTGCAGGAACCCGACATCGTGATCTTCGACGAGCCCACGCGCGGGGTCGACGTGGGCGCCATCGCCGAGATCCACGCCGAGATCAACCGGCTGGCCGATGCCGGCAAGGCGGTGGTGGTGATTTCTTCCTACCTGCCCGAGGTGATGGCGCTGTCGGACCGCATCCTCGTGGCCAAGCAGGGCAAGGTGGTGACGGAGTTCTCGGCCACCGAGGCGACGCAGGAGGCGATCATGTACGCGGCCATCCACTGACCGCGCCGATCGCCGCGTTGCGGCGCTTCAGTTCTTCTCGTCTTCCGCCGGCCAGTCGCGGATGTAGGCCTTGAGCATCTTGTTCTCGAAGTTCTGCGCGTCGACCACGGCCTTGGCCACGTCGTAGAAGCTGATCACGCCCATCAGCATGCGCCGGTCCATCACCGGCATGTAGCGGGCATGGCGCTCGAGCATGATGCGGCGGATCTCGTCGAGGTCGGTTTCGAGGGTGCAGGTGACGGGGGCGTCGTCCATGGCCTTGCGCACCAGCGTGCCGCCGACCTGGCCGCCGTTGGCGACGATGGCCACGATCACTTCCCGGAAGGTCAGCATGCCGACCAGGTCGCCATGCTCCATGACGACGAGGGAACCGATGTCTTTGTCCGCCATCGTCTTGACTGCTTCGGCCAGCAGATCGTCTGGCGTGATGGTGAAGAGCGTGTTGCCCTTGACGCGAAGGATGTCGGTGACTTTCATCGTGTGCTCCTCTCGGACTCTGTCTTTCCTGGCGGCCTGCCTTTTTTGAATATAGCCCACAATCGGCGCCGACCTCCACGGCCCGGTTTAGCGCTGTCACGCAGCGGACTTCACGGGCCCCTAGCGCCGCTTCAGAAAGGACTCCATGCCCGGCTATTCCGACCCCGGTTTCGATACCCTCGCGCTGCACGCGGGCGCCTCGCCCGACCCCACGACCGGCGCGCGCGCGGTGCCGATCCACCTGACCACCTCCTTCGTCTTCGAGTCGAGCGACCACGCGGCCGCCCTGTTCAACCTCGAGCGCTCGGGCCACGTCTATTCGCGCATCAGCAACCCGACCAACGCGGTGCTCGAGCAGCGGGTGTCGGCGCTCGAGGGCGGCATCGGCGCGATCACCACCGCCAGCGGCCAGGCGGCGCTGCACCTTTCCATCGCCACGCTGATGGGCGCGGGCTCGCACATCGTGGCCAGCACCGCGCTGTACGGCGGCTCGCAGAACCTGCTGTACTACACGATGCGCCGCTTCGGCATCGAGACCACCTTCGTCAAGCCCGGCGACCTCGACGGCTGGCGCGCCGCCGTGCGGCCCGAGACCAAACTGTTCTTCGGCGAGACCGTGGGCAACCCGGGCCTCGACGTGCTCGACATCCCGGCCGTGGCCGAGATCGCGCACGAGGCCGGCGTGCCGCTGCTGGTGGATTCCACCCTGACCTCGCCCTACCTGATCAAGCCGCTGGACTTCGGCGCCGACCTGGTCTACCACTCGGCCACCAAGTTCCTCTCGGGCCACGGCACGGTGATCGGCGGCGTGGTGGTCGACGGCGGCAGCTTCGACTGGGAGAAATCGGGCAAATTCGCCGAGCTGACTCAGGCCTACGACGGCTTCCACAACATGGTGTTCAGCGAGGAGAGCACGGTCGGCGCCTTCCTGCTGCGCGCGCGCCGCGAGGGCCTGCGCGACTTCGGCGCCGCGATGAGCCCGCACACCGCCTGGCTGATCCTGCAGGGCATCGAGACCCTGCCGCTGCGCATGGAGCGCCACATCGACAACACGCAGAAGATCGTCGAGTTCCTCGCCACTCATCCCTTCGTCTCGCGCGTGGGCCATCCGCTGATCGAGTCGCATCCGAGCCATGCCCTGGCGCAGAAGCTGCTGCGCCACGGCGCGCGCGGCGCGGGCGCCGTGTTCAGCTTCGACATCAAGGGCAGCCGCGCCCAGGGCAAGGCCTTCATCGAATCGCTCAAGCTCTTCAGCCACCTGGCCAACGTGGGCGACTGCCGCAGCCTGGTGATCCACCCGGCCAGCACCACCCACTTCCGCATGACCGACGAGGCGCTCGCGGGCGCGGGCATCTCGCAGGGCACGATCCGGCTGTCGATAGGCCTCGAGGATCCGGCCGACCTGATCGACGACCTGAAGCGCGCGCTGAAGGCAGCCGAGAAAGCGGGGGCCTGACACCATGCACTACACCGTCAACGGCCACGCCACCTACTGCTACACCGGCGGCAAGCCCTTCGATGCCGCCAAGCCCACCGTGGTCTTCGTCCACGGCGTGCTCAACGACCACAGCGTCTGGATCCTGCAGAGCCGCTGGTTCGCCAACCACGGCTGGAACGTGCTCGCGGTCGACCTGCCGGGCCACTGCAAGAGCGAGGGCCCGCCGCCGGCCAGCGTCGAGGAGGCCGCGCAGTTCGTGCTCGCGCTGCTCGACGCGGCGGGCGTGCGGAAGGCGGCGCTGATCGGCCACAGCTTCGGCTCGCTGATCGCACTGGAGGCCGCCTCGCGCGCGCCCGAGCGCGTGACGCACCTGGCGATGGTCGGCAGCGCCTACCCGATGGTGGTGTCGCCGGCGCTGCTCGAGAGTTCGCTCAACGACCCGCAGCGCGCGATCGCGATGGTCAACACCTTCTCGCATGCGCTGCTGGCGCCGCCGCCGTCGGCGCTCGGCCCGGGCACCTGGCTCTACGGCAGCTCGCGCGCGCTGATGCGCCGCGTGCTCGCGAGCAACCGCGAGGTCAACGTGTTCCACGTCGGCTTCAAGGCCTGCAACGACTACGCGGGCGGCGAGGCGGCGATGGAGAAGCTGCAGTGCCCGGTGCTGTTCCTGCTCGGCGACGCCGACCAGATGACGCCGCCGCGCGCCGTGAAGGCGCTGGCCGCCAAGGCACGCGACGGGCGGACGGTGACGGTGCATGCGGGCCACGCGCTGATGAGCGAGGCGCCCGACGCGGTGCTGTTCGCGCTGCGCGATTTCGTCTCGCGCTGAAGCGAAGCCGCGCTAGCCGCGCGCGGCCAGCTCGTTGATGTCGACCGGGTCGAGCACCTGCTTGGGCGCCCCGTGCCGCGCCACCGCCAGCATCGCGAGCCCCATGTTCTCGGTGGTGGTCACCAGGTGCGGCCACAGCCGCCGCGCGAGCCCGAACAGCGGCGTCAGCAGCACGATGCCCGCCTTGTACAGCGGCGTCTTCGTGTTGGCGCCGTGCAGCGGCTGGATCGCGCCGGGCCTGAACATGTAGGCGGCCCTGAACGGCAGCTTCAGCAGCGCGTTCTCGGTCGCGCCCTTCACGCGCGCCCACATGCTGCGGCCGCGCTCGCTGCTGTCGGTGCCCGAGCCGGTCACGTAGGCGAAGGTCATCTGCGGGTTGAGCCGCGCGAGCACGGTGGCGGCGGCCAGCGTGAGGTCGTAGGTCACGCGCCGGTACGCGTCCTCCTTCATGCCGACCGAGGACACGCCGAGGCAGAAGAAGCAGGCGTCGAAGCCCGTGAGTTGTGGCTCGACCGCCGTGTAGTCGTACATGTCGCTCAGCACGAGATCGCGCAGCTTGGGATGCTGCTGGCCGCTGGGCCGGCGGCCGACGGCCACGACCTCCGCCACGTCGGGAGCGAGCAGGCATTCGCGCAGCACGCCGAAACCGACCATGCCGGTGGCGCCGAAGACGAGGACTTTCATGGGAGGGCCGGCCCCGCGGGCCGCGTGTGTGGACAGGCCGAGTAGATCAGGCCGCCCGCGGCACTGTAAAGAGCGCGGGCTTCTTCTCGAGCACCGCCACCATCAGCTCGGCATGCAGGCTCGAGGGCTGGGGCGCCGGCAGCGCGGTCAGCATGCGCGACAGCGTCTCGGCATGCGGCAGCAGCGGACCGAGGAAGCGCGTGCCCGCGGCATCGGCCACCAGGAGGGTCGGGAAGGTCTCGACGTCGAACTCGTCGGCGATGTCGGCATGGTCCTCGATGTCGACCCAGGCGAAGCGCAGCCCGGGATGCGCGCGCGCCACCTGCTCGAACAGCGGCCGGTAGTCGCGGCAGGTGCCGCACCACTCGGCGCACAGGCACACGACCCAGGGCGCGCCGCCGGCCGGCACGGCGGAATCGGGGGTGGAAGGCAGGGCGCTCAAGGCTCGTATGTGGGCAGAAGGGGGAAGAAAGACCCGGGTGGTGCGCCCGGAAGGTCGTGGCTATTATGGACAAAGCCCCTCCGGGGCGCAGGAGACGCACGATGAACACCTCCACCGCCACCACCCCTGGCAGCGCCGCGCCCGCGAGCGTCGATCCGCGCCAGTTCAAGAGCTTCGCGGAGTTCTATCCCTTCTACCTGACCGAGCACGCCAACCGCACCTGCCGGCGGCTGCATTTCGCGGGCTCCACGCTGTCGCTGGCCTGCCTCGCGATGGGGGTGCTGACGCTCAATCCGCTGTGGCTGCTGGCCGGACTGCTGATCGGCTACGGCTTCGCCTGGGTCGGGCATTTCGGCTTCGAGAAGAACAAGCCGGCCTCGTTCAAGCGGCCGCTCTACAGCTTCATGGGCGACTGGGCGATGTACCGCGACATCTGGCTGGGCCGCGTGAAGATCTGAGCCTTGTCGCCTGGGTTGCTACTAGATCAATAGCACATCGCCCAGCCGCAGCGAGCGCAGCGGCCCCTTCTGCCACAGGTCCTCGAGCGGCTCGGCCTTGGGCATCAGGAGCGCCTCGAGCAGCGGCTCGATCGGCGTCGACGGATCGGCCAGCAGCACGTAGCGCGGATCGCCGCCATCGCCGTCCTCGGCCAGCGGCGCGATCCAGTCGAGCGCCACCAGGGTCTCGAGCACCGGCACCAGTTGCAGCGCATCGACCCGCATCGAGGCCACCAGCCGCGCCGCGCCCACGCCCTTCTCGGGCGTCGCGCGGGCCCGGGCGAGTTGCTGCAGCACCTCCATCGCGAGCTGCAGCGGCCAGCCGGCGCCGCCGCCGCGCCGGGCCACGCCGGTCAGGATGCTCGGCAGGTAGGCCGCGATCACCGCGCCCAGCAGCACGATGACCCAGGCCACGTAGATCCACACCAGCAGGATCGGGAAGGTGGCGAAGGCGCCGTAGAGCACCGAGTAGGTCGGCACCAGGCTCAGGTAGTAGCCCAGCACCCGCTTGGCGATCTCGATCGCCGCCGCCACGAACACGCCGCCGGCCCAGGCATGCGACCAGCGCACGTTGGTGTTGGGCACGTAGTGGTAGAGCGAGGCCATGCCGGCGGCCAGCAGCACGAACTCGAAGGCGTCGAAGAACAGCTTGACCACGCTCACGCCGACCACGTCGCGCGAGGCCGCGAACACGTAGGAGGTGGTGGACAGGCTCACCGCCAGGATCAGCGGCCCGAGCGTGATGGTGGCCCAGTAGATCAGCACCCGCTGCGCGAAGGGCCGCGGCGAACGCACGCGCCAGACGTTGTTGAGCGTCTTGTCGATGGTGAGGATCAGCGCGATGGCGGTGATCAGCAGCACGATCAGGCCCGCGATCCCCAGGCCGCTGGCCTTGCTCGCGAACTGGTTGAGGTAGCCCAGCACCTGGCGCGCGATGTTCTCGGGGATCAGGCTCTCGATCAGCCAGCGCTGCAGGCGGCCCTGCATCTTGGCGAACATCGGGAACACGGTGAACAGCGCGAGCGCCACCGTGAAGAACGGCACCATCGCGATGGTGGTGGTGAAGGTCAGGCTGCTGGCCGTGAGCCCGAGGCGGTCTTCGCGAAAACGCTCGCTGAGCACCGCGGCGGTGTTTCGCCAGGGGAAACGGGAGAGATCCCTCCAGAGCTGACGACGATTCATGGCCGGTATCATGCCATCCGCCTTTTCCGTTTCGCCACGCGGCGCCCCCGGGATCGCATCCCCTGTCCTTCTTCACCGTCGCCCGCCCGTGCCCATCGCCTCGCCCCCGCCCTCCTCCGTCGCCGCCACCCGCTGGCTCGCGGTCGGCAGCCTCGTCGGCCTGATCGTGCTGGGCCTGGCCTGGGAACTCTGGCTGGCGCCGCTGCGCCCCGGCGGTTCGCTGATGGCGCTCAAGGTGCTGCCGCTCGCGATCCCGCTGGCCGGCCTGCTGAAGAACCGCATGTACACCTACCGCTGGGTCAGCCTGATGGTCTGGCTCTATTTCACCGAGGGCGTGGTGCGCGCCTGGAGCGACACCAACGGCATCAGCCAGCTGCTCGCGCTGGTCGAGGTGCTGCTGTGCCTCGTGCTCTTCGTCGCCTGCGCCTGGCACGTCCGCCTGCGGCTGCGCCACGCCAAGGCCGCCGCCCGTCCCCTGGAGGCTTCCACCCCATGACCCCTTCCGCTTCTTCCGCCGCCCTGCTCGAGCGGCTGCGCGCCATCGTCGGCGCCAACCATCTGCTCAACGAGGGCGACCTCACGGCCTACGAACAGGACTGGCGCAAGCGCTCGCGCGGCAAGGCGCTGGCCGTGGTGCGCCCGGCCGACGCGCAGCAGGTGGCCGAGGTGGTCAAGGCCTGCGCCGAGGCCGGCACCGCCGTGATCCCGCAGGGCGGCAACACCGGCCTGGCGGTCGGCTCCATTCCCGACGACAGCGGCACGCAGGTGGTGCTGAGCCTGCAGCGGCTCAACACCATCCGCGGCATCGACGCGGCCAACCTCACGATGACGGTGGAATCGGGCTGCATCCTGCAGACCCTGCAGGAGACCGCCGAGAAGGCCGGCTACCTGTTCCCGCTGAGCCTCGCGGCCGAGGGCAGCTGCACCATCGGCGGCAACCTCGCGACCAACGCCGGCGGCACGCAGGTCGTGCGCTACGGCAACACGCGCGAGTTGTGCCTGGGCCTGGAGGTGGTCACGCCGCAGGGCGAGATCTGGCACGGCACCAGCGGCCTGCGCAAGGACAACACCGGCTACGACCTGCGCGACCTGTTCGTCGGCAGCGAGGGCACGCTGGGCATCATCACGGCCGCCACGATGAAGCTCTATCCGCTGCCCGCCGCGCAGCTCACGGCCTGGGCCGCCGTGCCCTCGCTCGACCATGCGGTCACGCTGCTGGGCCTGGCCCACAAGCAGCTGGGCCCGGGCCTCACGGGCTTCGAGGTGATGGGCAAGTTCGCGCTGAGCCTGGTCGACAAGCACATGCCGCAGCTGCGCGTGCCCTTCATCGGCGACGAGAACGTGCCCTACTGCGTGCTGCTCGAGAACTCCGACAGCGAATCGGAGGACCATGCGCGCGCGCGCTTCGAGGCCCTGCTCGAAACGGCGTTCGAGGACGGCTGCGTGACCGACGCCGTGGTGGCCGAGAACCTCGCGCAGGCGCACCAGCTCTGGCACATCCGCGAAAGCATCCCGCTCGCGCAGGCCGAGGAAGGCTTGAACATCAAGCACGACATCTCGATCCCCGTCTCGCGCATCCCGGCCTTCGTGGCCGAGACCGACGCGCTGCTGGCGCGCGAGATCGCCGGCGTGCGGCTGGTGAACTTCGGCCACCTCGGCGACGGCAACCTGCACTACAACGTGCAGGCGCCCGAGAACGTCGATACCAAGGCCTTCCTGAAGAACGAGGAAGACCGCATCAACACGCTGGTCTACGAGGCGGTCGAGAAGTTCGGCGGCTCGTTCTCGGCCGAGCATGGCGTGGGTTCGCTCAAGGTCGACACGCTCGAGAAGCACAAGTCGCCGGTGGCGCTCGAGATGATGCGCGCGATCAAGCGCGGGCTGGATCCGAAGAACATCCTGAATCCGGGGCGGGTGATCCGGGTCTGAGGACTTTCTCCCTCCCCCGCTGGGGGAGGGCCGGGGTGGGGGCACGACGGCCTCCGCAGCCGCAAGAAGCTCCTGCGCGGGCGCGGGCCCCCATCCCGGCCTTCCCCCAAAGGGGGAAGGAGTCAATGCCCGAAGTCGCCGGGCCTCAACTCGATCGCCTGCCCATGCGGCGTGCGGTCGGCCGCGTGATCCCAGGCCTCCCGGTAGCGCGCCAGCTCGTCGTGCGAACTCACGCCCTTGCGCGCCACCAGCGTCTCGAGCGCGGCGAGCCAGTGACGGTAGTAGGTGTCGCCCGCATCGGGGTCGCCCGCGGCCTGCGCGGCCTGGATCTGCGTGGCCAGGGTCTCGGCCCACTCGCTCCAGCTGAACAGGCCCTTCTCGTGCAGCGCCAGCGTCATCGCGAATGCTTGCGCCTGCCAGGGCGCGCCGAAGACCGGGCCGTCGGCGTCGCGTGGCATGCCGGGGGCCGGCATCCCGTCGGGGTACTGCGTCATTCGGCCGCCTCCAGGTAGCTTTCCCAGGCATCGACCGACACCGAGAGCCGCTGCGCCTGCGAGCCCCAGAGCTCTGCTTCCTCGAACACCACCGTGTAGAGCCACTGCGGCGCCTCGCCCGCGCCCTGCGCGTTGCTGTCGGCGAACACGTGCGCGCCATGCAGCCGCTCGATGGTGCCGCGCCGCCCCTGCACATAGCCCGGCAGCCGCGTGTGATGGTCGACGCGGCCCGCGCGCATGCGCACCGCCTGGCCGATCGCGAAGCGCGCGGGCGCCGCGGCCGGCCGCTCGGTGGGCGAGCCCCTCGCCAGCACCGCGGCCACGTCGGCCGCATGCAGCACGCGCTTGACGGGCGCGGGTGCATGCAGCATGCGGCCCTGCGCGATCTCGTCCTCGAACAGCTGGCCGCGTTCGATCATCAGACGCTCGAGCGCCGCGAGCCAGATCCGGTAATAGCTCAGCTGCAGGTAGTGCGGCAAGGTCTCGCGCACGGCGCGGCTCGCATCGATGTTCCACGAACTGGTGGCGCCCATCGCGAGCACCAGCGCGAGCGCACGCGGCTCCCAGTCGGCATGGAACAGCTCGCCCTCGGGCTCGGGCTGCACCGCGCCGAAGCCGGTGCGGCCGCCGAGGTCGGCCTGGGTTTGGTAGTTCATACCGGGCCCTCCGGCGCATCGGCGAGCCGGGTGCCGATCATCGAATCGCGCGACACCAGCGCCGCGAGCTCCTCCTCGCCCAGCTGCTCCGTGCCCGCGGGCCGCTGCGGAATCACGAGGTAGCGCACCTCGGCCGTCGAGTCCCAGATCCGGATGCGCGTGGTCTCGGGCAGCACAGTGCCGAAGTCCGCGAGCACGCCGCGCGGGTCGCGCACCGCGCGCGAGCGGTAGGGTGCGCTCTTGTACCAGGTGGGCGGCAGGCCCAGCACCGGCCACGGGTAGCAGCTGCACAGGGTGCAGACCACCATGTGATGCTGATCGTCGCTGTTGGCCACCGCCACCATGTGCTCGCCCTGGCGGCCGGTGTAGCCCAGCGAGGCGATGGCCGCGGTGGCGTCGGCCAGCAGCCAGTCGCGAAAGGCCGGGTCGACCCAGGCCCTGGCCACCACGCGCGCGCCGTTGCGCGGGCCGATGCGGGTCTGGTAGGTGTCGATCAGCGCATCGAGCGCGGCCGGCTCGATGTAGCCCTTCTCGGTGAGCACGCTCTCGAGCGCGCGCACGCGCAGGTCCATCTCGTCGAGCTCGCTGTGGTCATCGCCGTGGTCGTGGGCATGGGTGTGTTCGCTCATGCCCCCCATGCTAAGCGCTGCGACCTACCAGCGGTAAGTGGCCGAGGCCACCGCCTTGCGCCGCTCGCCGTAGAAGCAACCATAGGTGCACGAGGCGATGTAGGCCTTGTCGGCCAGGTTCGTGAGGTTGAACGCGTAGCGCCAGTGGCCGGTGTCGTACGACACCATCGCGTCGAACACGGTGTACGAGGGCACGATGCCGTTCACGTAGAGCCCGGTGGAGGCGCCCACGTAGCGCACGCCCAGCCCCGCGCGCAGGCCCGGCGCGCCGGCCTTGCCGAAGTCGTACTCGCCCCAGGCCGAGAAGGTGTTGTAGGGCACGTTGCCGCGGCGCTTGCCGACGTTGGCGGCGGTGGTGTCGGCGGTGACGCGCGCGTCGGTGTAGGCATAGGCGGCGATCAGGCTGGCCGAGCGGCCGATGCGCGTGCGCAACTCGATCTCCAGCCCGCGCGAGCGCACCTCGCCGGTCTGCACCGAGAAGCCGGTGTCGACGGGGTCGGTCGACAGCACGTTCTGCTGCCGGAGCTGGTAGACGGCGGCGCTCAGCAGGGTGTCGCTGCCCGGCGGCTGGTAGCGCAGGCCGAGCTCGTACTGCTCGCCGCGCGTGGGCTCGAAGCGCGCGCCCATGCGGTCGACGCCGCTCTGCGGCTGGAACGACTGGCTGAAGCTCGCGAACGGCGCGAGCCCGTTGTCGGCCAGGTAGACCAGGCCGGCACGGCCGGTGGTGGCCGAGGTCTTCTCCTTCGAGTTCGCGGTCTCGCCGTCGACCGGCACCTGGCGGTCGGTCACGCGGTCGTGCCGCGCGCCGAGCACCACCACCCAGCGCCCGGCGATCTTCATCTGGTCCTGCAGGTACAGCCCGGTGGCGTTGCCGGCCATGTCGGGGAAGTAGGTGTTCGGCACCGGCGCACCCGCGACGT
The DNA here is from genome assembly GCF_900115375.1 of Variovorax sp. PDC80. NCBI lineage: Bacteria > Pseudomonadati > Pseudomonadota > Betaproteobacteria > Burkholderiales > Comamonadaceae > Variovorax > Variovorax sp. PDC80. The sequence continues at coordinate 641,021 of NZ_FOWG01000003.1, forward strand.
AGACGTAGTTCGGCGCGTAGTAGTTGAACTGGGTCTCGATCTCGCGCGACGCGCGCCGCGTGGTGTAGGACTGGTAGGTGGTGTCCACGCCGGCCAGCAGCGTGTGCGCGACGGGGCCGGTGTCGACGCGGTACTCGAGCGAGGTGTCGGTGGTGCGCGCGCGCGAGCGGTCGCGGCGGTCGTAGGACTCGTGCGAGGTGGAGCTGGCGCCGTCGGGACTCACGCCGGAGGCGGAGGTGCTCGGGAAATCGACTTCCGAGCGGAAGGCATGCGCGCTGTGGCGCAGCTTCAGGCGATCGCTGAAGGCATGCTCGAAGCGGTAGCCGACGGCGGTGTTGGTGCCGGCGTAGCGGTCGCGCCCCGGCGTGCCGGTGTAGCGGCTGCTCGGCACCGGTCCGTGGATGTTCGGCAGGATCGTGATGCCGCCGGCCAGCCCGTACACGTAGTCGGTGCGGTTGCGCAGGTACTCCGCCTGCAGCGTGAGCGAGGTCGCCGCGCTCGGCTGCCAGCGGATCGCGCCCGACAGGAAACGCCGGTCGTCGGGCACATGGTCGATGAAGGTGTTGCTGTCGCGCACGAGGCCCGTGAGCCGGTAGGTCAGCGTGCCCTGCTCGTCGAGCTTGCCGCCGAAGTCGCCCTTGACCTGGCGGCGGTCGCGGTTGCCGAGCTCCACGCCCAGCTCGCGCAGCGGCTCGGCCGTGGGCTGCTTGGTGACGGTGTTGACCACGCCGCCGGGCGCGGCCGTGCCGTAGAGCAGCGAGGCCGCGCCCTTGAGCACCTCGGCGCGCTCGAGCCCGTAGAGCTCCTGCTGGCCGTCGTAGGCGTTGACCATGAACTTCGAGCCGTCGCGGTAGAGGCTGCCCGTGCCGGCGCCGGCCTGGAAGCCGCGGATCACGAACGAGTCGGTGGTGCGGTCGGCGCCTTCCGAGCGCCTCACGCCGGCCGTGTAGTTGAAGGCGTCGACCAGGCTGGTGGGCTGCTGGGCCTCGATCTGCTCGGCCGTGACCACCGAGATCGATTGCGGCGTCTCGAGGATCGGCGTGTCGGTCTTGGTGCCGGCCGTGCTGTGGCGCGCGATGTAGCCGTCGGCCGGCCCGCCGACGCCGCGTTCGGCATTCACGCGCACCTCGGCCAGCATGGCCGACGGCGCGGGTGCCACCACCTGCGGCGCGGCGGATGCGGCCGGCGCGCCCGCGCGCACGGTGTAGCCGCCCGCGTCGGTCGGCAGCAGCTCGAGGCCGCTGTCGGCGAGCGCGCGGCGCAGCGCCTGCGGCGCGTCGTAGCGGCCGCGCACCGGCGCCGAGGCGCGCTGGCCGACCAGCGCGGCATCGACCGTCAGCGCCAGCCCGGCCTCGCGCGCGATGCGGTTGAGCGTGGCGCCGAGCGGGCCGGACGGCAGGTCGTAGTCGCGCAGCACGGGGGCGGCCTGCGCCTGCGCGCGTGCTGCCGTCGGCAGCAGGGCCGGCATGGCGGTGGCGAACAGCAGCGCGGCGACGAGCGGGGTCGGACGAAACGGGAAGGACGAGGACAAGACGGGACTCCAGGCAGGGGAAGGACGAGGGTTCTCTTCCTGCTTGCCGGACGAGGTTCGAAAAGTGAGAGGGGGCGGCCGAAAAAAATCCGGCGGCGCCCCGATCCAGGCTTCAGCGCGGCGCCTGCCTTGGCTCGATGCGCAGCCACCAGCGCGTGCTGCCCACCAGCTCGACCGGCAGCGCCGCGGTGAGCGCCAGCAGCGCCTTGTCGGTGTCGTCCAGCGGCAGCGTGCCGGTCACGCGCAGGCCGGCCACGCGCGGGTCGACCGCGAGGTGGCCGGTCCGGTAGCGCGCGAGTTCGGCCACCACCTCGGACAACGGCTGGTCGTCGACCACCAGCATGCCGTCCTTCCAGGCATCGGCGTCGGGGCGCGCGGGGCCGGGGGTACCGGCGCCGTCCGCATGCAGTTCCAGGCTCTGGCCCTGCTGCACGACGCGTTCGCCTTCGCAGGCCTGGGCCGGATCGGCCGCGCAGGCGGCCGGCCGTGCTGCCACCGCGGACTGCGTGACCGTGAGCCGGGTGCCGGCACCGTCGTCGAGCCGGCGCACGACGAAGCGCGTGCCCAGCGCGCGCAGGCTGCCCTCGGGCGTCAGCACAACGAAGGGGCGCTGCTCGGCCGCGTCGCCATGGGCGGTCTCGATGGCGATCTCGCCCGCGCGCAGCACGATCGCGCGCCGGCTGCCATCGAAGGCCAGGTCGACCGCGCTGCGGGTGTCGAGGTGCAGCACGCTGCGGTCGGGCAGCACCACGGTGAGCCGCTCGCCGGTGCCGGTGCGGTAGTCGGCGCTCAGGGTGGCCAGCGGCTCGAAGCGGTCGACCGCGACCAGCCCCAGCAGCAGCGCGGCCAGCAGCCCCAGCACACCCGCGGACTGCTTCCAGCGCCGTGCGGCGCCGCGGCGCACCAGTGCCGAGCGCACGGCCTCGCTGCGCGCGGGCGCCAGTTGCGCATCGAGCTCGCCGAGCTGGGCCCAGGCGCGCCGGTGGTCGGCATGCGCGTCGAGCCAGCGGCGCAGGCCCTCGGCATCGCGCGCGCCGGCCTCGCCCGAGCCCAGGCGCAACTGCCAGCCGATCGCCGCGTCGAGCACGGCCGCGGACACCGGCAACGACGCCGAGGCCTGCACGCTCATGCCGACGCTGCCGGCAGCGCGACGCCGAAACGCAATTCGTAGCCCCGGCGCGCGGCCGTCGCCAGGTACTGCCGCACGCGCGGCACCGACACGCCGAGCTGCGCCGCGATCTCGGCATGGGTCATGCCGTCGAGCCGGCTGTGCAGCCAGGCGGCGCGGGTCTTGGGCGTGAGGCTCGCGAGCAGCGCATCGAGCGCGCGCAGCGCCTGCACCGCCTGCAGCTGCTCCTCGGGCGAGGGATAGAGGGCCGGCGGCAGCGCCGCGAGGTCGGCGAGGTAGGCGCGCTCGAGGTCGGCGCGGCGGAAGCGGTCGATCAGCAGGCCGCGCGCCACCGTCGTCAGGTAGGCCCGCGGCTCCTTCATCTCGACCGGCGCAGCCTGCGGCGGCCGCGCGGCCAGCAGCCGCACGAAAGCATCGTGCGCGAGGTCGGCCGCATCCTCTGCGCAGCCCAGCCGGCGCCGCAGCCAGGCCTGAAGCCAGCCGTGATGGCTGCGGTAGAGCACCTGGAGGCTGTCGTCGAGGGCCGGGGCGGACACGGGTTGCGCTTGCGGAATGTTGAGAATAGTTCTCATCTTATAGTCTTGGCCTGCCCGGCCAGCCGCCGGCCCCTCATCCGAATAAGATTCGGGGCTCCAGCCCCGCCGTCCCGGGCGCGCCGTTGCCGCCGCCCTCCACCGCCATGACCCAACGCCCCATCCGCTCCCAGTACGAAGACTTCATGCGCCACGTCGACATCCACGGCGTGTACAAGAGCGACCGCACCGGCACCGGCACCAAGAGCGTGTTCGGCCACCAGATGCGCTTCGACCTCAACGAGGGCTTTCCGCTGGTCACCACGAAGAAGGTGCACGTGAAGTCCATCATCCAGGAGCTGCTGTGGTTCCTGACCGGTTCGAGCAACAACAACTGGCTCAAGGAACGCGGCGTCACCATCTGGGACGAGTGGGCGCGCGAGGACGGCGACCTGGGCCCGGTGTACGGCGTGCAATGGCGCAGCTGGCCCACGCCCGACGGCGGCCACATCGACCAGATCGCCGAGGTCGTGAAGACGCTCAAGTCCAACCCCGATTCGCGCCGCATCATCGTGAGCGCCTGGAACGTGGCCGAGCTCTCGAAGATGGCGCTGATGCCCTGCCACGCCTTCTTCCAGTTCTACGTGGCGCCGCCGCAGAACGACGGCGAGCGCGGCCGCCTCAGCTGCCAGCTCTACCAGCGCAGCGCCGACATCTTCCTCGGCGTGCCCTTCAACATCGCGAGCTACGCGCTGCTCACGCACATGATGGCGCAGCAGTGCGACCTCGACGTCGGCGACTTCATCTGGACCGGCGGCGACTGCCACATCTACAGCAACCACGCCGAGCAGGTCGCGCTGCAACTGAGCCGCGAGCCCTACCCCTATCCCACGCTGCGCATCAAGCGCAAGCCCGACTCGATCTTCGACTACCGGTACGAGGATTTCGAGTTCGAGGACTACCGGCACCACGACCCGATCAAGGCGCCGGTGGCGGTGTAAACGGGTACGGAATGGCCCAGCAAGATCTTCTCTTGCTGCCAACGCGGCAATTGCTGGAGCAATTTGGAGCCGGAAATCCCACGCCAGGCTCAGGATCTGCTGCCGCACTGAGCGGACTTCTTGCCTGCAAATTGGGGCAAACAGTGTGCTCGATATCTCTTAGAAAATCGGAGCTTCAATCGGAATGGCGTACGCTGGAGTTTTTGAGAACCCAGCTTACCGACAGCTTCGAACCGGCCCTTGCAGAATACTTCCAGAAAGACTCCGAGCTGTTTGATCAATTGATCAGCCTAAGACGGCTAAGAGATCAGGAAACAGACCCAATAAAAAAGCGACGGTATCGAGACGACGCGCTAGCCAAACAACGGGACTCTACTGAGGCAGCACTAGACATTGCGAAGTTTTGCATCGCGCTTGCGAACGCAAATCTGCAGGTTTTTCAAGTGGGATGGAAATCCGTCCGCGGAGACTCGGGAGCGGCAATCAGTTGCGCCTTGTCGGGGGTTTCGGCCTCTTTGTTTGCGGCATATCTGAACCTCAAGGATTTTCGTGAAAGCGAATGGTTGCGACGGACAAAGCAGAATGCTGACGACCTGTTCGCTGAGTTTCGTGAAACTCAAAACCGACTCGTGACTTTGGCATTTGGACTTCAAGAGGAAGCCGAACAGACATTGGCATCGAATCAACTATCTTTACCTCTTGATGACCAGAATTAATCTAATCTTGGCGCGCGCCGCGAACGGTGTTATTGGGCAGGCAGGGTTACTGCCTTGGCATTTGCCCGAGGACCTCGCTCATTTCAAGCTTCACACCATGGGCGCGCCGGTCATCATGGGCCGCAAGACCTGGGACTCGCTGCCGCCGCGCTTCCGGCCGCTGCCGGGGCGCCGCAACATCGTGGTCACGCGCCAGGCCGGCTGGCAGGCCGAGGGCGCGCAGCGCGTGGGCAGCCTGCGCGAGGCCATCGAGGTCTGCGAGCGGCTCGAGGCGCCCGATGTCTGGGTCATCGGCGGCGCGCAGATCTATACCGAGGCCGAGCCCTTCGCGCGCCGCGCGCTGGTCACCGAGATCGCGCGCGACTACGAGGGCGATGCCTTCGCGCCGGTGCTCGACGCCAGCGCCTGGCGCGAGACGCAGCGCGAGTCGCATGTGTCGGCCAAGGACGGCCTGGCCTTCAGCTTCGTGACGTACGAGCGCGTCACGGCCGGCGCATGACACTGGCGCTGCGCCGGCGCACGCTGCTGGCCGGCGCGGCGCTGGCGGCCGGCGGCATCACGCCCGCGCTGGCGGCCGAGCCGATGGAGCCCGACGAGGAGGCGCTGTTCATGAACGGCACGGCGCGGCCCACCGACGACGGCCGGCTCGAAGTCGACATCCATGCCTGGGTCTACGAGCGCGAGCGCCGCTGGGGGCTCAATGCCGCGTTCGCGCGCTACCTCGGCCTCAACCTCAAGAAGCTCTCGCCGGCCGCGCAGCTGCGCTTCAACCAGCGCACCGCGCTGTTCCATGCCGAGTCGGAGGACGGCAAGGTGTTCGACGTCGAATTCGACGGCAGCCCCGGGCGCAAGACCATGCCGCCCTCGGGCGCCGACGGCCGCGTCAACGTGAGGCAGGTGATCGAGGTGCCGCGGCTGTCGCCCGCGCAGCAGTGGCTCGAGTTCCACGCGGTCACCGGCCCCGGCGAACTGCTGCACCGCTTCCGCGGCCGCGCGCTGATCGTGCCGGCGCAGGGCCTGTCGGTGATCTCGGACATCGACGACACCATCAAGCGCACCCAGGTGCGCGAGCGGCGCGAGATGCTGCTCAACACCTTCGCGCGCCGCTTCGAGCCCGCGCCCCACATGGCCGGCTGGTACCGCGCGCTCGCGAGTGCGCCCGACACGCGCTTCCACTACCTGTCGGCCAGCCCGATCCAGCTCTATCCGCCGCTCGCGGAGTTCGTGCGCGAAGCGGGCTTTCCGCCGGGCAGCATGCACCTGCGCGAGAGCACGACCTGGCGCACGCTGATCCCGGCCGACGAGGATTCGCGCGCCCACAAGCTCGGCGTGATCGCGCGCCTGCTGGCCGACTTCCCGCAGCGCCGCTTCGTGCTGGTCGGCGATTCGGGCGAGGCCGATCCCGAGATCTACGCCAAGGTGTTCCGCGACAACCCCGGGCGCATCGACGGCATCGTGATCCGCGACGTCACCGGCGAAGGCCGGCTGTCGGAGCGCTACCGCGCCACCTTCGAGGGCATCGGTCCCGTGATGTGGCACCTGGTCGCGCCCGACACGACGGCGTGGCCGATGCAGGCGCCCTGACCTCGGGCATCGCTCTGCGGCGCAGCAGAAAAGCCGCTCGCGACACCGCTGGAAACGAAGCGCCGCGCCACGCGCGACGCTTTACGAAAAAGAGTGCTTCCGTACTGCCGGACTGCCAGCTGACATAGGCACGAGCGGCGCAGGGTTTAGTCTGTCCTAAGAGTTTCTGCGCACAATGTCACGGACCCATTGCCATCAACGTTCAAGGAGAAGGCACATGTCCATGGAGTTTCTTCGGACGATCGCCGAGCAGAAATTGCCATACGTCGTGCACGCGCCCGCCGAGATCGACAAGCTGCGCGTGCTGCGCGCCGCGGACCTCGTGACGGCCTTCATTCCCCCGTCCGAGCGCCATCCCCAAGGCCGCGCGATCCGCCAGCTGGCCCAGGTCGAGAGCATCACGGCCAAGGGCATGCTGGCGCTCAACAAAGCGACCTCGGCGTTCATCGAGCTGTAGCACGCCAGGCTTCGGGCGAACAACCGAACTGGGTGCCGAACCAGCGGGTGAACGCACTGTGCGTGCTGTAGCCCAGCATCGCCGCCACCTCGCCCAGGCTGTGGCGGCCATTGGCCACGTAGCGCCGCGCGAGTTCCTGACGGACGTCGTTGACCAGTTGCTTGAAGGTCAGTTCGCGCGCATCGAGCTGGCGCTGCAGGGTGCGCATGCTGAGCCCCAGGCCCTGCGCCACCGACTTGCAGGTGGCCCGCCCCGCCGGCAGCATCAGGTAGATGGCCTTGCGCACCTCCTGGTCGATCGAGCGCTCGCGCTCGCCGGGAACGGCGTCGATCAGCTTGCGCGCATAGGCCGCCAGCACGGGATCGCCGCCCGGATTGGGCACGTCGAGGTCCGCCGCGCGGCACACCAATCCGTTGAAGCTGCCGTCGAACTCGACCGGGCACTGGAAGAAGCGGCGATGAAAGGACGCATCGGCCGGCGGTCCATGGCTGAAGCTCACGCTGGCCGGACGCCACCGGTCGCCCAGCAAGGCCGCGCACATCCGGTAGAGCACGCCGATCGCGAGTTCGATCGACTGCCGCGCCGGCACCGACACGGCCAGCTCCTCGCGCAGCAGCACCAGCTTGCCGACGTCCTCGACCTGGATCGCCAGCCTCTCGTTGAGCAGGTGCAGGTGCTCGATCAGCGTGAGCAGCACCTGGCGCAAGGTCGGCTGGTGCATCAGCAGCAGGCTCAGCACACCGAAGTTCGATAGCTGGCGCCGCGCGGCGATGCGCAGTCCGAACGACTCGCAGCCCGTGTCGCGCGCCGCGTCCTCGAGCAGGCGGGCCACGCGGTCGGCCTCGATCAACTGGTCCGGCTCGCGCAGCATCCTGGCGCGCAGCCCGGCCCTGCGCAGCGCCGCGCCGGGGTCGTGGCCAAGCTCCTGCGCGAGCTCCGAGAAGTTCGTCAGCGCCGCCGCGCGCACCAGTGCCGTCATGCCGAGCCTTTCCAGGATGGCGGGGATTCTGGCACCAAATGCACAGCGATTGGCATCGAATGCAAAGCGCCCCCGAGGGCCCGCTCCTACAGTTGCCCCATGCCCGCACCCCGGAGGCCGGGGCGGGCAGACCGCAAAAAAGAACGGAGACAAGACATGCGCATCGAAGCGATGACCTGCGCCATCGGCGCCCAGCTCAGTGGCGTCAGCCTGGCCGATGCGGCCCGGGACGATGGCCTGTTCGAGGAAATCCGGGCGCTGCTGCTGCGGCACAAGGTGCTGTTCCTGCGCGACCAGAAGATCAGCCGGGCCGAGCACGTGGCCTTCGCGCGGCGCTTCGGCGAACTGGAGGACCACCCGGTCGCCGGCAGCGACCCGGAGCACCCGGGGCTGGTGCGCATCTACAAGACGCCGGACGCGCCCAACGACCGCTACGAGAACAGCTGGCACAGCGACGCCAGCTGGCGCGAGGCGCCGCCGATGGGCTGCGTGCTGCGCTGCGTCGAATGCCCGCCCGTGGGCGGCGACACGATGTGGGCCAACATGGCGCTGGCCTACGAGCGCCTGCCCGGGCACGTGAAGGATCTGATCGCGCCGCTGCGCGCCCGCCACAGCATCGAGTGCACCTTCGGCGCGGCGATGCCGATCGCGCAGCGCCTCGCGCTCAAGGCCCGCTATCCCGACGCGGAGCACCCCGTGGTGCGCATCCATCCCGAGACCGGCGAGCGGGTGCTGTACGTCAACGGCTTCACGACGCACTTCACCAACTTCCACACGCCCGCCAACGTGCGCTACGGCCAGGATTTCACGCAGGGCGCGTCGGCGCTGCTGCAGTACCTCGTCAACCAGGCCGCCATCCCCGAATACCAGGTGCGCTGGCGCTGGCAGCCCGACAGCGTGGCGATCTGGGACAACCGCGCCACGCAGCACTACGCGGTGATGGACTACCCGCCCTGCCACCGCAAGATGGAACGCGCCGGCATCGTCGGCACGCCGACCGCCTGATCCGCCCTTCCCCTTCGCACCACCCGCATCCCCGGAGCCCTCGATGAACTTCCTAGACGGTCACCTGTTCCCCGAAAACCAGCAGCCGCTGATCATCACCGCCGCCCCCTACGCGCCATCCTGGCTGCCTTCGGACTTCCCCGGCGAGATCGCCGTGACGATGGAGGAGCAGATCCAGAAGGCGGTGGACTGCTACGAAGCCGGCGCCACCGTGCTGCACCTGCACGTGCGCGAACTCGACGGCAAGGGTTCCAAGCGCCTGTCGAAGTTCAACGAGCTGATCGCCGGCGTGCGGGCCCGCGTGCCCCAGATGATCATCCAGGTCGGCGGCTCGATCTCGTTCGCGCCCGAGAGCGAGGGCGCGGCCGCCAAGTGGCTGTCGGACGACACGCGCCACATGCTGGCCGAGCTCGACCCCAAACCGGACCAGGTCACGGTGACGATCAACACCTCGCAGATGAACATCCTCGAGCAGTTCGACCTGCGCGACATCCGCGGCACCTCGATGGAGGACCCGGTCGTCTTCAACGCCTACAAGGAGATGACGGTGCCGGCGCAACCGGGCTGGGCCGAGGAGCACATCCGCCGCCTCAGCGCCGCGGGCATCCAGAGCGCCTTCCAGTGCTACAACATCAACAGCTTCGAGTCGGTCGAGCGGCTGATGCGCCGCGGCATCTACAAGGGCCCGCTGGTGCTCAACTGGGTCGCGATCGGCGGCGGCATGGACGCGCCGAACATCTACAACCTCGCGAACTTCGTGCGCGCGGTGCCCGACGGCGCGGTGCTCACGGTGGAGAGCTCGGTGCTCAACGTGTTGCCGGTCAACATGATGGGCATCGCCATGGGCCTGCACGTGCGCTGCGGCACCGAGGACAACCTCTGGAACCAGTCGCGCACCGCCAAGATCGGCACCGCCGCGCAGGTCGAGCAGCTGGTGCGCATCGCGCGCGAATTCGGCCGCCCGATCGCGACCGCGCAACAGGCGCGCGAGATCTCGCAGATCGGCGTGTTCCACGACACGGTGGAAGAGACGCTGCGGGCCAACGGCTTCGCGCCCAACCGCAACGGCGGCCAGCAGGGCTTCCTGCGCAAGGCCGCCTGAGCCTCCACGCACCGGAGCAGCCATGCCGCGCCTCACGCACCTCGCCGCCCTGCTCGTCGCCGCCGCGTCGGCGCTGGGCTCGCCCTGGACCCATGCCTACACCGACAAGCCGGTCAAGATGATCGTTCCCGCGCCGCCGGGCGGCACCATCGACGTGCTCGCGCGCATCGTGGGCGACCAGCTCTCGCGCGACATCGGCCAGCCGGTGGTGGTCGAGAACAGGCCGGGCGCCGGCGGGGCGATCGCCGTCAAGTACCTGCTGTCCCAGCCGGCCGACGGCCAGACGCTGATGATGACCGCCAGCAACGTGCTCACCGAGGTGCCCCACGTGCTCAAGGGCGGCTTCGATCCGCTCAAGGACGTGCAGCCGGTCGCGCTGATGGCGCGCTCCTCGCTGCTGCTGATCGCCTCGCCGCAGTTCCCGGCCAGGGACGCGAAGGAGGCGATCGCCTATGTGAAGGCCCATCCGGGCCAGGTCTCCTATGCCTCCTACAGCGCGGGCACGGCCTCGCAGTACGCGGGCGCCATCCTCAACCAGGCGGCCGGGCTCGACATGCAGCACGTGCCCTACCCCGGTTCCGCGCCCGCGCTGGCGCAGGTCATGGGCGGCCAGGTGCCGCTGATGTTCGACGGCTCGGTCACGGCCCGGCCGCTGATCGCCGCCAACAGGGTGCGGCTGCTGGCGGTCGCGACCCAGGCCCGGCTGCCCGAATTTCCCGCCGTGCCCACCTTCGCCGAACTCGGCTACCCGGCGCTCGACTTCGCCAACTGGACCGGCGTGATCGCATCCTCGCAGATGCCGGCGCCGCTGGTCGAGAAGATCCACGCGGCGCTGCGCAAGGTCGCGGCCAACCCGGCGGTGCGCGCGAGCGTGGCCAACGCCGGCTTCGAGCCGATGGCCGACCGCACGCCAGTGCAGGCACGCGACGAACTGCGCGAGGAGTTCACCCGCAACGCCGGCATCGTCAAGCGCTACGACATCCGCCTGAACTGAAGACCATCCAGAACGACGAGGAGACATCGCCATGCCCCAAGCCATCCGCTTCCACGAGACCGGCGGTCCCGAGGTCCTGCGGCTCGAGAACGTCGAGGTCGCGGACCCCGGTCCCGGCCAGGCGCGCGTGCGCCACAGCTTCATCGCGGTCAACTTCATCGACATCTACTTCCGCACCGGTCGCTATCCGCTGGCGCTGCCCGACGGGCTGGGCTCGGACGCGGTCGGCGTGGTGGAGGCCGTCGGCCCCGGCGTGACGGAGGTCAAGGCCGGCGATCGCGTGGGCTACCTCACGGGTCCGCAGGGCGCCTACTCGCAGGTCCGCGTGATGCCCGCCGCGGTGCTGATCCCGCTGCCCGAGGGCCTCCCCGATCGCACCGCCGCCACGCTGATGATGAAGGGCATGACGGCGCAGTACCTGTTCCGCCAGGTCCGTCCGCTGCAGGCCGGCGAGACCATCCTCTACCACGCGGCCGCCGGCGGCGTCGGCCTGATCGCCTGCCAGTGGGCGCGCGCCCTGGGCGTCACGATGATCGGCACCGTCAGCACCGACGAGAAGGCCGCGCTCGCCCGGGCCGCCGGCTGCGCCCACGTCATCGTGACCGCGCGCGAGAACACCGTCGAGCGCGTGCGCGAGATCACCGGCGGCCGCGGCGTGCCGGTGGTCTACGACTCGGTGGGCAAGGACACGCTGATGGATTCGCTGGACTGCCTGCAGCCGCGCGGCACGCTGGTCAGCAACGGCACCTCCTCGGGCTCGGTGGTGATCGACTCGCAGCTGCTCGCGGCCAAGGGATCGCTGTGGATGACGCGGCCGGCGATGGCGCACTACATCCAGCCGCGCGCCCACATGCTCGAGATGGCGCGCGAGCTGTTCGACCACGTGCTGGCCGGGCGCATCGTCAGCGAGCCGCAACGCAGCTTCGCGCTCGCCGATGCGGCGCAGGCCCATCGCGCGCTCGAGTCGCGCCAGACGGCCGGATCGACCGTGCTGGTCCCCTGAGGAAGCCCGCCATGAAGACCACCACGCTGGCCCTGTCGCTGCTGGCCGCCACGGGCGGTGCCGCCGCGCAATCCGCCCTCACCGTGTTCGGCGTCGTCGACGCCGGCATCAGCCACTACAGCACCCGCAGCCGGTCCTGGGGCCTCGCGGCGCCGCGCCAGGTCAGGCAGAGCCAGACCGCGCTCTCGCCCTCGGGCTACGCGTCCAGCCGGCTGGGCTTTCGCGGCACCGAGGACCTGGGCGGCGGCCTCGCGGCCGGCTTCTGGCTCGAGGCGCCGCTGGCCAACGACAACGGCGGCGGCATCGGCAACTTCGGCCGCCGTTCCACCCTGAGCCTCTCGGGACCGTTCGGCGAGTTGCGCCTGGGCCGCGACTACACCGCCTCGTTCTGGAACGACGGCGTGTTCGATCCCTTCGGCGTCAACGGCGTCGGCACCAATCTGATCGCCGTGGTCAACAGCAACCTCGCCGCCTCGCGGGCGCTCGCCACCGGCGGCCTGCTCAACGGCGCGCTCTCCGCCGGCACCGACAGCTACCTGCGCACCAGCAACGCCCTCGGCTACTTCCTGCCGCCGGGGCTCGGCGGCTTCTACGGCCAGGTGCAGTACGCCTTGCACGAGAACGTGAAGGCGAGCGACGCGAGCGACAGCCCGTCCGGGCGCGGCCGCTATGCCGGCGCGCGCGTGGGATGGACCGGCGGTCCGGCCGACGTGGCGCTGGGCTACGGCGAGAGCACGCTCGTGAGCGCCGCGCCCGGGGGCGAGAAGATCAGGAGCCTGAACCTCGGCGGCTCCTACGACTTCGGCGCGGTGAAGCTGTTCGGCGAATGGTCCCGCGTGCGGAATGCGCGCGACGACGCCGGCCTGTTCGGCAGCCGGGCCACCGACCGCTACGACGGCTTCGTCGCCGGCCTGAACATGCCGGTGGGGCCGGGCCTCGTGCGCGCCTCGTTCGCGCGCGTGAATTTCAGCAACGGCAACGGCCTGCCCGGCGGCAGCGCCTCGGTCGACAAGCTGGCGCTGGGCTACGTGCACAACCTGTCGAGGCGCACCGCGCTCTATGCGACGGTGGCGCGCATAGCCATCCGCGACGGCCACAACAACCCGGGCGTGATGGGTGTCACCCCGCTGGTGCTGAGCCTGCCGGCGATCTTTCCGCAGGCGGCCTACGTCACCAAGGGCGGCATGGAGCCGCGCGGCGCGACCGGCTACGACGTCGGCATCCGGCACGCCTTCTGAACGCGCCGGGGGTCCCGGGTCAGCGGCCGCGGCCACGGGCCTTCTTCGCGTCGAAGCCGAGCATCTTCATCGCCGCATTCGGACTGCGCGCCCCCTTCGCATAGCCCTCCCACGGCGCATTGCCGCGATCGAGCCGCGTGTGGATGTCGCGCAAGGTCCAGTGCGCGCCGCCGCGCAGGTCGGGCACCTCGTCCCATGCCACCGGCACCGACACGCCCATGCCCGGTCGCGCGCGCAGCGACCAGGCGCTGACCGTGGTCGCGCCGAAGCCGTTGCGCAGGTAGTCGATGAAGATGCGGCCCACGCGGTTCGAAGGCCCGCTCTTCGCCACGAAGAGTTGCGGCAAGGTGCGCGCCATGTGGCGCACGATGGCCTGCGAGAAATCCTTCACCGCGTCCCAGCCATGCACGCGGCGCAGCGGCACCACCACGTGCAGGCCCTTGCCGCCGCTGGTCTTGCAGAAAGGAACGAGCCCGAGCTCGACCAGGATCACGCGCATCAGCTCCACCGCCTGCAGCATCGCGGGCCAGTCGACGCCCTCGCCGGGGTCGAGGTCGAAGGTCATGCGGTCGGGCTTGTCGATCGCGGACTTGACGGCGTTCCAGGTGTGCAGCTCGATCACGTTCATCTGCGCCGCGCCCGGCAGGCCGAGCGCCGCCGCCACCTCGATCAGCGCGGGATGTTCGGGCCACAGCGCGGCATCGAGCCGGCGCACACCCTCGATGCTGCCGTCCTCGAGGTGCTTCTGGAAGAACAGCTGCCCGCCGATGCCGCGCGGCGCGCGCACCAGCGACACCGGCCGGCCGCGCAGGTGCTCCATCATCAGCGGCGCGACCAGGCCGTAGAAGCGCACCACCTCGACCTTGGTGATGCCGGTCGACGCATCGACCACGCGCTCGGCATGCGAGACCTTGAAATTCGCGGGCAAGGTGGCGGCCGGGCCTTTCGTCCGGGTCTTCGCCTGCTCCCGGTCCGCCGCGCGCGCGGGCACCGGCGCCTCGCGCACGATCTGCTTCGCGGGCTTGTCGCTGCGCAGCGCATGGAACACCGGGTGGCGCACATGGCCGTCCTGCGTCCATTCGGAGAACGTGACCTCGGCCACCAGCACCGGCTTCACCCAGTGCGCGCGGCGCTCGTTCTCGATGCGCTGCTTGAACGGACGTTGGTCGATGGCCAGGGGCTTCAGTCGCGCGAAGATCTCGGCCAGTGAGCGCTCGTTGAAGCCCGTGCCCACGCCGCCCGCGAACACCAGCTCGCCCTGTTCGTCATGCACGCCGAGCAGCAGCGAGCCGAAGCCCGTGCGCGAGCCCTGCGGGTCGGTGTAGCCGGCGATCACGAACTCCTGCCTGCGCGCGCACTTGAGCTTGATCCAGTCGGGCGAACGGCGCGAGCGGTAGGCGCTGCCGCGCCGCTTGCCGATCACGCCCTCGAGTCCGATGCGGCAGGCCGAGGCCACGATGTCCTCGGGCGGCGCGTCGAAGACCGCGCTGAAGCGGATCTCGGGCGGCGGCTCGGCGAGCAGCCGCTCGAGCAGCGCGCGCCGCTCGACCAGCGGCACGGCGCGCAGGTCGTGGCCGTCGTAGTACGGCAGGTCGAACAGGAAATAGACGATGTCCTGGGTGCGCGTGCTGTCGAAGGCGCTCTGCAGTGCCTGGAAGTCGGTGCGGCCGGCCTCGTCGAGCACCACGATCTCGCCGTCGAGCCAGCCCGGCTTCAGCTTCATGCGCTGGATCGCGCGCACCAGGTGCGGCATGCGATCGCTCCAGTCGTGGCCGTTGCGCGTGAACAGACGCACCGTCTTGCCCTCGATGCGCGCGAGCAGCCGGTAGCCGTCGAACTTGATCTCGTAGACCCAGTCGCCCGGATCGGGCGGCGGACCGTCGACCAGCGTGGCGAGCACCGGCGCGAGCTTGGGCGGAGGCTCGGCCTCGACGGCACCGTCGGGCCACTCGGAACGCTTTCGCGCCGCCTTCTTCGCGGCGGGCTTCGACACTGTGCTCGCCCGCGGCATCGCGAGCGCGGCCACGCTGTCGGGGAACTGGTCGACCACGCTGAATTCCGCGGCCTCGCGCGCGAACTCGTCGCGCTCCTTGATCAAGAGCCACGGATCGCCGCTGCCCTCCTTGCGCGCCTTCATGCGCACCAGCGCCCAGCGGCCGCGCAGCTTGTGGCCATGCAGCTCGAACTTGATGTGGCCCGCGCGATAGTCCTTGCGCACATTGCCCAGCGGCACCCAGAAACCCTTGTCCCAGACGATCACCTTGCCCGCGCCGTACTGCTTCGCGGGAATCTCGCCCTCGAAGGCGTTGTACGACACCGGGTGGTCTTCCACATGCATCGCCATGCGCTTGTCGTGCGGGTCGTAGCTCGGCCCCTTGGGCACGGCCCAGCTCTTCATGGTGCCGTCGATCTCGATGCGGAAGTCGTAGTGGAGGCTGCGCGCCCAGTGCTTCTGCACCACGAACTGCAGCGCGCCGGGCAGCGACTCGCCGCCCTCGGCGGGCTCGGGCGTGATGTCGAAGTTGCGCTTGGCCTGGTAGCGCTTCAGTGCGGCGGTGCGCGCCATGCGGGGGCGGGTGTCACTGCGGCGCCGGCGTCTGCGCCTGCCGCCGGTTGCTCGCCATCGTCTTCGCGGCGTCCAGGTGCGTCCTGAGCACCGGCAGCGTCTTCTCGGCGAAGGCGCGCAGGTCGGCATCGTTGGCGTCGCGCGCCATGTTCTCGAACAGGCGGATGTCGGCCTCGTGGTCCTGGATGCCCACGCGGTCCACATAGGCCCGGTCGAAGCCCTCGCCCGACAAACCCTGCAGCGCCTCGATGCGCGCCTTCTTGTCGGCCGGAATCTCGGCCACCAGTTGCACCGACTTGCGCGCGGCCAACTGGCGCAGTGCCTCGTTCGATTCGCCGTGGTGCTTCGCGAGCATCAACGCGTAGTCCTTCACCTCGGCGCTCACAGCCTTCGAGGCGGCGAGCTTCGAGACCTCGAGCTCGTAGAGGCCGGCGCCCGCGGCCAGGGTCATCAGGCTGCGGTCGGGGGCGCTCACCGCGGCGGCCTGGGCAAGCTGCATAGCGGGTTCGGCCGCGAAGGCCATGGGCGCGGATGCCACGCCACCGAGCACGATGGCGCACGCGATCGCGCAGGCTCGCCCTCGGGACGAATGACGGAACGTCGAAATGGAATGCATGCCGGACCTCGCAATCTGCAATGGGAGGACAAGGCCATCGGAAGGCTCGCCACGGGCCGTCGATGGCCACCTGGGGCCACGCTGCGCCCGCCATGCGGCTGCGAACGTAGGAAGTCGCCCCTTGCGCGCACAAGCCCAGGCGCACACCGCCGTGCTCACCCCGCCTCGGCCGCGGCCGGGTGGCTCGATGCATGGCGCTCGAGCATCAGGTACAGCAGCACCCCTCCGCCCAGCGGCAGCAGGTAGTAGAGCGCGCGGTAGGCCAGCACCGCCCCCATCAGCGTGCCCTGTCGCACGCTGCCCGACAGCAGCGCGAGGTACACCGCCTCGAGCACACCGAGCCCCGCGGGAATGGGCGTGAACACACCCACGATCGAGGCCGCCATCAGCACCGACAGCGTGGTCGCGTACGGCACCTTCTGCCCCAGCAGCAGGTACATCGCCGCGCCCATCAGCGCCCAGTTGCAGGCCGACAGCGAGATCTGCAGCAGCGCGAGCCGCGCCGAGGGCAGCTGCACGCTGCGCCCGCGCAGGGTCCAGCGCTTGCCGCGCGCGACGCCGCAGGCGATCACGTAGCCGATCGCGAGCGCGATCATCAACACGCCGATGGCACGGAAGGCCACCACGCCCAGGTGCGCCTGGCGCGGCGGGTCGATCGCGCCCGCGGCGAACAGGCCGCCGGCCAGCAGGCCGTAGCCCAGCCAGTTGGTCGCAAGGCTGAGGCCGACGATCTGCGCGACCGTGGCCTCGTCGAGCCCCGCGCGCGCATAGAGCCGCGCGCGCATCGCGACGCCGCCCACCAGCGAGCCGAGGTTCAGGTTGAAGGCATAGCTCGTGACCGCGATGGCCCAGGTGCGCAGCGCGCCGAGCTTGTGCCGCGTGTGGAGCCGGCCGAGCAGGTCGAAGCAGCCGTAGAGCGCATGGCTGGCGGTCGAGAGCGCGAGCACGCCGAGCAGCAGCCACAGCGGATAGCGCTGCAGCGCATGCCAGGCACCGGCCCAGTCGACCTTGTGCGCATGCGAGAGCAAGAGCCCCAGCACCACGATGCCGAGCACGGGCAGTGCCCAACGCTTGCAGCGGCGCCAGAGGCCTTGGGGAACGGAGGCGGCGTCGGTGCTGTCCGCCTCGCGGGAGAGTGTGGCTGTGGCGGCGGTCTGTGGCATCGTGGGCCGATCATCGGGACCGGTCCGGATGCACGACAGTCGCCGCGAGCGCTTGTGTGCGTAGTCCGGGAACGATGCCCCGGATCACGCACCGGCCTTGCCCGGCGGCAGCTTGACCTTGGTGACCGTCACCGAGACGGGGTCGCTGGCGGGAAAGGATTCCTCCACGCCGCTGTCGAGCGCGTCCTCGCTCGGTGCCTCGTGGGTGGGCTTGTCGTGTTCGGGGGCGGGCTTGCCGTGCGACTCGGCGGTGGGAAACGGAAAGGGCTTGCTGGTGTCCTTGGGGTCGCGGGTATCGGTCTTCGAAGCCATGAGGGTTCTCCTTCCAGAAAGAGAGAGAGGGAAAGCACGCGGTGCGTCTCCCATTCTGGAAAGCGGCCCGTCCCGGCGCGTAGGACAACACGCGCCGTGGACCGTCGCCGCGAGAGCGACCGCCTCAGCGAGGAATGCGGATGAAGTCTTCCGAGGTCAGCGAGATCAGGCAGCGCGGCTCGTCGCGATAACGCTCCCGGGCCTTGGCCTCGATCGCGTCGAAGTAGGCGCGGCAGGCCTCGAGCAACTGGGGGCCGCCCTCGCGCACGCCGAATTCATCGTGCAGCGCGTCTTCCGTGATCTCCGCCAGCACGCGCTGGCCCTGCGGACCGTTCGGGTAGAACGCGAAGCGCACCGTGGCGGTGTCGAAGCAATAGATTCCTTCGAAGTTCATCTCTCTTGTCTCCAGCGGGTTGCATCTTGTTTCGTCGCGCCGACTAGAGCGCTTCGCGCGGGCGCGCCCGCGAGGACGAAATCCAGTCCCGATGCAGGAATCCTCCTACAACACCAAAGGCCTCGCGACGCTGCGCCTGCGCGCATCGGCGATGTCGTCCCACGCGGGCCTCCCCCTGTCTTCGGCAAGGCTTTGGACTTCCAACCCGAGGACCTCCACGACCATGAATACCACCGCCACTTCACGCCTCGACGCCCGCATCGCCGGCGTGGTCGAGTTCCGCGCGGGCGATGGCCCGCAGATCCGCATTCCCGAAGGCGTCTGCCAGGCGCTGGTCGCGGACGACAGCGTGGTGCTGACCTGGACCGAGGACGGCAATCCTCTGACCGCCGCGATCCCGCGCATCGAGTTCGACCGCTTCGTCACCGAGGGCCAGATCGTGCTGGGCCACGCGGAAGAGGACGACGCCGACGCGCCGAAGAAGGACTAGTGAAGGACTAGCGCGCAACGGCCCGCGGGCCGGTGGTGGCTTGCTTGAAAAGGCGGGCGCGAGCGACGACGATGCGTGCCGCGCCATCCGCGCCACCCCCTGGAGTCCTTCGCGCTTGAATCCCCTGCCCCCTTTTCCTCACGCCTGGCGCGCCCGCCTGGCCGATGCCCACTGGCGGCGCCAGACGATCGGTGAATCGGGCGCCGATGTGTTTCGCATCGAGGCCGCTCATGGCGAGCTCCTGTTCCTCAAGTCCGAGCCCGTGGCGCCCCTCGCTGAACTGCCGGGCGAGATCGCGCGGCTCGCATGGCTCGCGCGCCAGGACCTGCCCGCGCCCGCAGTGCTCGACCAGGCCCTCGAACACGATCGCCATTGGCTGCTGATGAGCGCCGTGCCGGGCCGCGATCTCGCATCGGGCCCATTCGGCCCGGCCGAGATCGTCGTGCACATGGCCGATGCGCTGCGCCTGCTGCACCGGGTGCCGGTCGCCACCTGCCCCTTCGACCATCGCCTGGCATACCGGATCGAGGACGCGCACGCACGCGCCGTGGCCGGTCTGGTCGACGAGAGCGATTTCGACGACGAGCGCGCGGGCTGGACCGCCCTCGATCTGTTCGAGCGACTGCGCGCGACGCGGCCCGCGAGCGAAGACCTCGTCGTGACCCACGGCGATGCCTGCCTGCCGAACCTGATGGCAACGGCCGACGGCTTCACGGGCTTCATCGACTGCGGCCGCATCGGCGTGGCCGACCGCTGGCAGGACCTCGCGCTGGCCGCACGCAGCATCGGCTTCAACCTCGGCGAGGGCTGGACCGCGCCCTTCTTCGAACGCTACGGCATCGCGCCCGATGCCGAGCGCATCGCGTTTTACTGCCTGCTCGACGAGTTCTTCTGAAGGTGCGCCGAAGGTGGCGCGGGGAGAATGCGGGCATGAAATTCGATCCCTTGCCATCGCAGTGCCTCGTCGACCAATCGCTGGAGATCCGCCTGCGCGGTCTCGCACCCGGCGAGCGCGTCGTGCTGCAGCTGTGCAACCGCTTCGGCCACCAGGTGACGCAATCGGAGGCCCACTTCGTGGCCGACGCCAGCGGCACGGTCGATCCCGCGCGGCAGTCGCCGGTCGCGGGCAGCTACGAGCGCGCCGACGCGATGGGCCTGTTCTGGTCGCGCGCGCTGGTGCCGCCCGAGCGCATGGGCGGCATCGCGGGCCTGCACGACGATCCGCTGACCGCCACGCTCAGCGCGGTGCGCGAGAGCGACGGCAGCGCGGTCTCGGTCTCGATCCGCCGCGTGTATGTCGGCGACGGCGTGCGGCAACGGGAGCTCAGGGAACGCGGCCTGGTCGGCCAGTTGTTCGAACCCGCGGGCGCGGGCCCGCATCCGGCCGTGCTCGTGCTCGGCGGATCGAACGGCGGCCTGGCGTGGTCGCAGGAGATGGCCGCGCTGCTCGCCTCGCATGGCTTCGCCGCGCTCGCGCTGGCCTACTTCGCGGCCGAGGGCCTGCCGCCCACGCTCGACCGCATTCCGCTCGAGTACTTCGGCACGGCGCTCGAATGGCTGGCCGAACAGCCCGGCGTGCGGGCCGACCGCATCGGCACCGTGGGCGTGTCGCGCGGCGGCGAACTCGCGCTGCTGCTCGGCGCGCACTTTCCCGCCATCGGCTGCGTGATCGGCTATGTGCCCAGCGGCATCGTGTGGCCCGCCTATCCGGCGAGCGGCCATGGCGCATGGACGCTGGGCGGCGAGGAGATCGATTTCGCATCGACGCTCACGCACGCGCAATGGGACGAAGCCGTCGCCCAGGGCCTCGCGCACGAGGACAGCTTCGACTGGTACCTGATCCCGCTGCGCGATCCCGCGCTGCTGGAGCGAAGCTCGATCCGGGTCGAGAACATCAACGGACCGGTGCTGCTGATCTCGGGCGAGGCCGACGGCCTGTGGCCCTCGACCGATCTCGCCGACTTCGCGCTGCAGCGTCTGCTCGAAAAGAAATTCGCGCACCGCGCCGAGCACCTGAGCTACCCGCGCGCCGGCCATTCGATCGCCTGGCCGAACGCGCCGACCACCATGACGCGCTCGGTCCATGCGATATCCGGCGAAACGATGGACATGGGCGGCACGCCCGAGGGCAATGCGCGGGCGCGCAGCGATTCGTGGCCGCGCATGCTCGCCTTCTTGCGTGATGCGCTGCAGCGCTGAAACCGCCCCCGGATTTCCGTCGCCCTACCACGATTTTTTGGACGGAACCGCGGGGTGGCGCAGTCTTTTTTGCACGGTCGGGAGCCCCTGCCTATTCAACAGGCAATGTGGTGGGAAGCCCCGCCAATCCTCGCTTCGCCCATCCGCTCCCCGCACAACCCACAGAGTTGTCCACAGAAAAATCGAACAAGTCATCAAACCGACTTGGTCGCGACATATCCCTTGAACATTTCCCGCAGGCGGGTCTTGAGCAACTTTCCGGTGGCCGTATGCGGCAGGCTGTCGACGAAGACCACGTCCTCGGGCAGCCACCACTTGACAACGCGCTGCGCGAGGAAATCGCGCAGCTGCGAAGCGGTCACTTCGCTGCCGGGCCGCTTCACCACGACGAGCAGCGGCCGCTCGGTCCACTTCGGATGCGGGATGCCGATGACCGCGGCCTCGGCCACCGCCGGATGGGCGCTGGCCGCGTTCTCGAGGTCGATCGAGGAGATCCATTCGCCGCCCGACTTGATCACGTCCTTCGCGCGGTCGACCAGCTGCACATAGCCGTCGGCATCGATGGTGGCCACGTCGCCGGTCGGGAAGAAGCCCTCGGCATCGAGCACGCTGCCGCCCTCGCCGCGGAAGTAGCCGCTCGCGATCCAGGGCCCGCGCACATGCAGGTGGCCGAAGGCCTTGCCGTCGTGCGGCAGGCGCCGGCCGTCCTCGCCGACGATCTTGAGCGCCACGCCCCAGACACCGCGGCCCTGCTTCATCTTGATGCCGATCTTCTCGTCCTCGCTCAAGGCCGCATGCTTGGGCAGCAGGTTGCCGATCACGCCGATCGGGCTGGTCTCCGTCATGCCCCAGCCCTGCACGAAGTCGGCGCCGAAGTCGCGTTCGAAACGCTCGATCATGCTGCGCGGCGTGGCGGCGCCGCCGAGGCCGATGCGCTTGAGGCCCAGCGCGCGCGGATCGAGTTCGGGATGGGCATCGAAGTACTGGAACAGCATCAGCCACACCGTGGGCACGGCCTGCGAGATGCTGACCTTCTCGTCGCGCATCAGCTCGTAGAGGTTCTGCGCGTCGAGGTGCGGGCCGGGCATCACCAGCTTGACGCCGGCCATCGCCGCCGCGTACGGCATGCCCCAGGCATTGGCATGGAACATCGGCACCGCGAGCAGCAAGGTCATGCCCGAGTTCACGCCGAAGGTGTCGGGGGTGCACTCCATCAGCGAGTGCAGCACGGTCGAGCGGTGCGAATAGAGCACGCCCTTGGGGTTGCCCGTGGTGCCCGAGGTGTAGCACAGCGACGAGGCCGTGCGCTCGTCGAACACGGGCCAGTCGTAGTCCTCGCTCTGCGCATCGATCAGCTCGTCGAAGCACAGCAGGTTCGGCACGTCGATGGCCGGCATGTGGGCGCGGTCGGTCATCGCGATGAAGGCGCGCACCGAGCGCAGGCCCGGCGCGAGCTTCTCGACCAGCGGCGCGAAGCTGGTGTCGAAGAACAGCACCTTGTCTTCGGCGTGGTTCACGATGTAGTCGATCTGCTCGGGAAAGAGCCGCGGGTTGACGGTGTGCAGCACCGCGCCCGCACCCGACACGCCGAAGTACAGCGCCAGGTGCCGGTGCGTGTTCCAGGCCAGCGTACCCACGCGGTCGCCGGGGGCGATGCCGAGCTGCGCCATCGCGTGGGCCACCTGCTTCGCGCGCCGGTGCACCGCGTCGTAGTCGGTGCGCACGATCGGTCCCTCGACGCTGCGCACCACGATCTCGGTGTGCGGGTGGAAGGTGGCGGCATGCTCGATCAGCGACGAGATCAAGAGCGGGCGGTCCTGCATCAATCCGAACATGGGGTCGTCTCCTGTGCTGGGGCCGCCGCATCGTGGCAGCAGCAAGCCGGCACGGCATCGTCGGAACGGACGATTGAGGGCGCGCGGCGGGAACGGAATCTGCGTGATGATGCGAAACCACCGGATGCCCGCTCCATGTCCATGCTCATCGCCCAGATCTCCGACCCGCACGTGCGCCCCGCCGGCGTGCTCTACCAGGGCGTGGTCGATTCCAACCGCATGCTCGAGGAGGCCATCGCCCACCTGCATGCGCTCGATCGCCGGCCCGACCTGGTGCTGCTGACCGGCGACCTGGTCGACGAGGGCCGGCCCGAGGAGTACGCGCAGGCGCGCCGGCTGCTGTCCGCGCTCGAAGTGCCGCTGCTCGTGATGCCCGGCAACCACGACCACCGCGAGCACTTCCGCGCGGCCTTCGCCGACCACGGCTACCTGCCGGCCACGGGCGCGCTGCACTACTGCATCGACGACCATCCGGTGCGCATCGTCGCGCTCGACGTCTGCGTGCCCGGCCTGCACCATGGGCTGGCCGATGCGGAGGGCCTGGCCTGGCTGCAGCGCACGCTGGAGGCCGACCGCACCAGGCCCACGCTGCTGATGCTGCACCACCCACCGTTCATGAGCGGCATTCCGTACATGGATGCCTACCGCTGCATCGACACCGAGCCGCTCGAAGCCGTGGTGCGCGCGGCCGGCAACGTGGAGCGCGTGCTGTGCGGCCACGTGCACCGCGGCATGCTGCGGCGCTGGGCCGGCACCGTGGTGTGCAGCGCGCCGAGCACCACCACCGAGATCGCGCTGCGGCTCGCGAGCGACGCGGCACCGGCCTCCTACCTGGGCCGGCCCGGCTGCCTGCTGCACCTATGGGACGAGGCGCACGGCATGGTGAGCCACCTGAGCCACATCGGGCCGATGCAGGGGCCCTACCCCTTTGCCTGACATGCGGATGCCGACCATCGCGGGACTGCGTGCCTCGATCCTCTGCGCGGCCGCCTGGCTGGCCTGCGCCGCGCCGGCCTTCGCCAACGGCAGCCTGTCCTGCGCAGGACGGCCCTATGCGGTGGAGGTGCAGTTCAGTCTGTCGACGGGCGAACTGACGCAACTGATCGTCGCGCGCGAGCAGCACGGCGAGCTTTCGTCCGAACGATTCGCGCCGCGGCGCCGGTTCATCGACTACACGCGCCGCACCGTGCAGGCGAGCGGCACCAGCGTCGACCGGCCGTCTCGCACCGCAACGCTGCGCATCGCCAACGCGCGCGGCACGCTGACCCTCGCGGGCCAGCGCCACCGCCTGCGCTGCGACTGGAACAGCCTGGGCTGAAGCGCCCCGCGTTCAGAGCCGCTCGACGATCGTCACGTTCGCCATGCCGCCACCCTCGCACATGGTCTGCAGCCCGTAGCGCTTGCCGCGCTGGCCCAGCGCATGCACCAGCGTCGTCATGAGCTTGGTGCCCGAGGCGCCCAGCGGATGGCCGAGCGCGATGGCGCCGCCGTGGACGTTGAGCCGTTCGGGATCGGCGCCCGTCACCTGCAGCCAGGCCAGCGGCACCGGCGCGAAGGCCTCGTTGACCTCGAACAGGTCGATGTCGGAGATCTTCATGCCGGCCTTCCGCAGCGCGCGCTGCGTGGCCGGGATCGGTGCCTCGAGCATGATCACCGGGTCGTGGCCCATCACGCTCATGTGGTGGATGCGCGCGAGCGGCTTCAGGCCGAAGGTCTTGAGGCCGCGCTCGTTGACCACCATCACGCCGCTGGCGCCGTCGCAGATCTGGCTCGCGGTCGCGGCGGTCACGCGCCCGCCCTCGGCGATCAGCTTGACCGCGCCGATGCTCTCGAGCGTCGCGTCGCCGCGGATGCCCTCGTCGGCCAGGTGCATCTCGCCGGGCTCGCTGCCATCGGCCAGCCGCACCGCCACCGGCACGATCTCGCGCTCGAAATGGCCGGCGCGCGTGGCCGCGGCCGCGAGCTGGTGGCTGCGCAGCGCATAGGCATCGAGCTCGGCGCGCGCGATGCCGTAGTTGGCGGCGATCATCTCGGCGCCCGTGAACTGGCTGAACTCGACGCCGGGGTAGCGCTTCTGCATGCCGGGGCTGACATAGAAGCCCAGCCCGTTCTTCAGCGGCAAGGTGGTCGGCAGGCCCATGGGCACGCGCGTCATGCTCTCGACGCCGGCCGCGATCGCCACGTCCATGCTGCCCGACATCACGGCCTGGGCCGCGAAGTGCAGCGCCTGCTGCGACGAGCCGCACTGGCGGTCGACCGAGGTGGCCGGCACCGACTCGGGCAGGCGCGAGGCCAGCACCGCGTTGCGCGCGATGTTCGAGGACTGCTCGCCGGCCTGGCCGACGCAGCCCATGATGACGTCCTCTATGGCGGCGGGATCGACGTCGGTGCGCGCGACCAGCGCGTCGAGCACCTGCGCGGCGAGGTCGGCGGGATGCCAGCCGGCCAGGCGGCCGTTGCGGCGGCCTCCAGCGGTGCGGGCGGCGGCGACGATATAGGCTTCGGGCATGGGTTCTCCTGGGGCTTGGTGTGACTCGGGGAATTGTTGGCCCCCAGGATACGGCGGGCGTCGTCGGATCGGACGATTTTGGGCGCGGGCCTGGCGGTGTCGAAACACCGGCTCGCACTTGACCAGGAAGGCCCGCATGCACTCGCGCGCATCCTCGGTCGCGAGGTGCGCATGCAGCTGTCGGCACCCGATGCGCACAAGGATCGGCGCTTCTTGCTCCATGGGCATACGGGCTGGCTCCTGCCAGTCGACGACGATCCTCTGCCGGGAGATCAGCGCGGACAGCACCGCGCCCAGGCCGGCATCGCGTGACTTGAACGCGGGCTGCGCGAGTGCTTTGCCGATCTCGTGGCTCACTAGAGCGAGGGGCCAAACACGCAGCAGGGGAGTGCTCGGCGCACTGTCGCTCGGCGAGGCAAAGGGGGGATGAGCGTGGGCGACCTGGCGCGCTACCTGAAGGTGAGCCGGCAGAACCTCTCGGGCCTGCTGAGCCGCATGGAGCGCGACGGCCATGTGAAGGGCGCGACCGGCGCTCACGCCTGGTGACGATGAGCGAGTCGGGACAGCATGTGTGGGTGGTCGAGGCGCAGCCGAAGATCTTTGCCTACCACGAGCAGGTGCTCGAGGGGTTCTCGGTCAACGACGTGACCACACCCTGCACTACCTGCTGAAGATCCTCGACACCATGCAGAAGGTGGACGACCGGCAGGGCGGGGCCAAGGCGCCGGCGGAGGAAAGCGCCGCATCCACCGCAGCCTTCAGGAGGTCGACGGCAATGCTTCGGCAGAGCGCCGCGCGCCCGGCTGTCGCGTGGAGACATACAGCCCAAGCACGACCAGAGTGCCGCCTGCGACGGCCCACGGGCCGGGCACCTCGCGCAGAAGAACGAAGGCGAACATCCCTGCGAAAAGCGGCTCAGCGAGTTCGAGCGTCTGCACTCGTCCCGGTGCGAGAAACTGGATGGCTCGCGTCGTGCACACAAAGCCCAGAACTGTCGGAAACACCGCCAGCAAGACCAGCGCGCCAACGGCCGACGGACTCCAGCGCACCTGCGTCAGCGCGTCGAACTGAACCGTCGTCGCAAGATAGAAGGAACCGAACAGGAGCAGCCGGGCAGTGAGCGCGAAGCCGCCTGGCAAGCCGAACTTCTTCACCAACACCGAGAACACCCCATAGCCCGTTCCTGCAAGGGCCGCCAGCATCACTCCGCGCGGGCTCTGCGCAACGCTCACCCCAGCGACCATGGCCACGCCCACGAGCGCCACACCCAGACCGACCCACTGGAAAAAGCTCGGCCTGTCACCCAACAGCGGCCAGCCCAGCACGATCGCCGA
This sequence comes from Variovorax sp. PDC80, assembly GCF_900115375.1. NCBI lineage: Bacteria > Pseudomonadati > Pseudomonadota > Betaproteobacteria > Burkholderiales > Comamonadaceae > Variovorax > Variovorax sp. PDC80. The sequence continues at coordinate 667,690 of NZ_FOWG01000003.1, forward strand.
CAAAGCGGCGAACGCCATCAGGGTCACGACCACATTCGCCGCGGCCTCATGTGCATAGGCAGCGGTTTCGAAAAAGAACAGCACGAATATCCCGAAGAAGGCGCAGAGTGCGACCTCGCGCCACTGGCCGTGCCAACGGGTTCGCGAATAGCCAAGCCCGATCGCACTCACTATCGCGAATCCGATCAGCGTCTTGAGCGCCGCGATTGCGTCGGTCTGCAAGCCCATCGCCACCACAAACTTGGTGAGGACGCCGATCGTCGCATTGAGCGCCGCCGCGCCAAGGGCATACAGCACACCCTTATGAAACTCACGCATGAGCCGCCTTGCCATCGCGTGACGACAAGTCCGACAGGATGGTCGGAATGATGGCTGGAGCGAAATTGCTGGAAAAAAAGATGCCGCCCGCATTGGCGTTCAGCCGGGCATACATAGGGTCTTTCAGCAGAATTCGATGCGCCGCCCTCAACCGATAGAACGGTACACCAGGAAAAAGGTGATGCACCAAGTGAAAGTTCTCGCCATGCATGCCCGTCAGGAAATGCTCTAGTGCGTGGCTGAAACGATTTCGTGTTGCCTCTATGTCCTTCTTTGCATACCGCACCATTGGAAAATGTTCGGACAGCTCGATGAACCACGTGATTATCTGAAACACGGTCAGATAAGGAAGCAGCCAATAAAGGAGAAAAAATTTCGGCCCGACAATCAGCGATCCCAAAAGAGCCATCGCGGATACGGCGGCAAGCACATAGGGCAACTCCCTGCGCGAATTGGCACCCAGCAATCGATGCCGAACCAAGTAGAAAACATTCGAAAGGAAGTTGAGAAGAATCAACGGGCCTACGATGTGCCGGTAGATGAAGACATTGCGCGACTTCGTGTCGTAGACACCTGATTCAACGTAGAAGCGATAGTCTGGGTCTTCATCGGCCTGACCCAATCTAGTGTGATGAGCCTGCACATGCGATGCTCGATAGGCGCTCCACGACTGAAAGACCAAGTAACCCGAGAACCATGTTCCCAGGAGCTTGTTCAGCCCCTTGTTTCTGCACAAGGTCCCATGGGCCGCCTCATGAAGAATCGTTGCCAGGGCTCGTTGTCGGGAACCGATGAGAAGAATGGAAAGCGGAAGAAACCAGACGTTGTATTCACTTATCGCGATTGCCACCCCAACGAAGAACACATTCATCCCAACCGCAACAACTCCGGAGTAATTATTGTAGACACACAGATCTTTGACAGATTTCTTTATTTCTTCATCGAATCGATAACGAATCATTTAAAGGCCAGAGGCTCAAGCCCCTTTTAGTTTCCCCGATGTGCCAATGCACACTGAATGACTGCCTCTCCGATGACGGAAGACCGAGGCAATCTCTCGCAAGCGTGATTGGCTTGCGCAGTGCTATTAGACACGCCTGCGCCGAGCAGCCTGAAAATCCCAAAAACTATCTCAATTATTCAACAAGGAATTGGCAAAAATCTCTTTTTAACAGTTCGCACTCAGTTGCAAACATTTTTTAGGATTTCGCTCCCTTCTTCTTCGCGACAAGTAGATCGCATGTTTATCTGGGCGCCATGCGGATCGCCCCGTCGAGCCGCACGCTCTCGCCGTTGAAGTAGCCGTTGGTGATCATCAACTCCGCCAGCGCCGCGTACTCGGCCGGATTGCCCAGCCGCTTCGGGAACGGCACCGAGGCCGCCAGCGCGGCCTTCACGTTGTCGGGCGCGCCCTGCAGCAGCGGCGTGTCGAAGATGCCCGGCAGGATGGTGTTGACGCGGATGCCCTCGCTCATGAGGTCGCGCGCGATCGGCAGGGTCATGCCGACGATGCCGGCCTTCGAGGCGGTGTAGGCGGCCTGCCCCATCTGGCCGTCCTGCGCGGCCACCGAGGCGGTGTTGACGATGGCGCCGCGCTCGCCGTCCTCGAGCATGTCGAGCGCGAGCATGCCGGCGGCCGACTTGGCGATGCAGCGGAAAGTGCCCACCAGGTTGATCTGGATGATGCGGTCGAAGTTGGCGAGCGGAAAGTGCTTGATCTCGCCCGTGGCCTTGTCCCGGCTCGCGGTCTTCACGGCATTGCCGGTGCCCGCGCAGTTGACCAGCACGCGCTCCTGGCCGTGCGCGGCGCGCGCGCGCTCGAAGGCCGCGTCGACCTGCGTCTCGGAGGTGACATCGACCTGGCAGAACACGCCGCCGATCTCGGCCGCGAGCGCCTCGCCCTGCGCCGCGTTGAGGTCGAACAGCGCGACCTTCACGCCATGGCCGGCCAGGCGCCGCGCGGTGGCCGCGCCGAGGCCGGAGGCGCCGCCGGTGACGACGGCGGCAATGCGGGAATCGAGTTGCATCTTCGGAGGTCCTTGCTGGATGGTTTGGCGCCGGCCAGTTTAGGAAGCAGAATCGACGCGGGCATCGTCGGAACCGACGGTATCCGCTTTCCCCCGCGGCGACCGCACGGCCCGCGCCCCACTCCGCCGTTCGCGATGTCGTCCGCTCCTTCCGCCCGCATCCTCGAGACCAAGCTCAGCCCGCCGGCCTTCGCCGCCACGCAGGTGCTGCGCGACGCGATCTGCGAACGCATCGCGGCCAGCGCGGTCAAGCTGGTGCTGGTGCGCGCGCCCGCGGGCTTCGGCAAGACCACCACCATGGCGCAGAGCCGCGAGCGCATCGAGGCGCGCGGCATCGCCACCGCCTGGATCACGCTGGACCGCGCCGACAACGACGTCTCACGCTTCCTGGCCGGCCTCGGCGAGGCCGTGCTGCGTCTCGGCGTGGAGGAGCCGCGCGCGCGCACGCCCTTCGACGCGGTGGCCGCGCTGGCCGCGCACGACGCGCCCTTCGTGCTGTTCCTCGACGACTTCGAGGGGGTGCAGGAGCCCGCGGTGATCGGGCTGGTGCGCGAGATCGTCGAGCACCTGCCGCGCGGCGGCAAGCTGGTGATCGGCTCGCGCGGCCTGCCCGACCTCGGCGTGGGCCGGCTGCGCGCGCGCGGCCAGCTCGAGGAGATCGACACCGACCGGCTGCGCTTCAGCCTCGAGGAGACCGGCGCCTTCTTCGGCCTGCGCCCGCACGCCGGCGACGCCGCCGCGCAGGCCCTGCCGCACGAACTGCTCGCGCAGCTGCACCGCAAGACCGAGGGCTGGATCGCGGCGATCTGGCTGGCCTCGATGGCGCTCGAGCGCCATGGCAGCGCGACCGGCTTCGTCGAACGCTTCTCGGGCTCCGACCGCGCGGTGGCCGACTACCTGGCCGAGGACGTGCTCGCGCACCAGCCCGCCGAGGTGCGCGAGTTCCTGCTGCGCACCAGCATCCTGCGCCAGCTCGATGCCTCGGTGTGCCAGGCGCTCAACCCGCGCGCCGACAGCGCGGCCATCCTCGAGCGGCTGGCCGCGGCCAACCTGTTCCTGACGCCGGTGAACGGCGGCGCGGACGGCGACGGCGCCTGGCGCTACCACAGCCTGTTCGCCGACTTCCTGCGCGCCCAGCTCGCGCGCGAGATGCCCGGCGAGATCGCGCGGCTGCATCTCGCGGCCTCGGGCTGGTACGAATCGCAGCAGCGGCCGGTGCCCGCGATCGACCATGCGATCGAGGGCGGCGACCATCCGCATGCGCTGACCCTGCTCGACAGCTATGCCGGCCGCTTCCTCGAGCAGGGCCGCATGCGCATGCTCGCGCGCTGGTTCTCGGCCATCCCCGAGCACCAGCTGCGCGAGCATCCCGCGCTGCAGCCGATCGCGCTGTGGGCCACCTGCTTCACGCACGGCCCCTGGCAGGCGATGCAGCAACTAGAGAGCTCGGGCTGCCTCGACAGCCCCACGCCCGCGGTGCGCGCGAGCGCGCAGACGCTGATCCCGCTGCTGCTGGCGATGCAGGACCGGCACGACGAGGCCTACGAGGCCGGCCGCCTGAGCCTCGCGCGCCTGCCCACCGGCCTGCCCTTCGCCGACAGCGTGCTGCTCAACGCGATGGCGCACATCCTCGCGGTGCGCGGCGACCAGCACGAAGCGCAGCGCCTGCTCGACGCCGCGCGGCGCCAGCAGGGCAGCAGCACCTTCAACCGCATGTACACCGAGTCGCTGGCCGGCCTGTTCGACCTGCAGGAAGGCCGGCTGCGCCAGGCCACCGCGCGCTTTCGCATGGCGGTCGATGCGACCCATGCGGTCTCGTACAACCACAGCCACGGCAACGCCTGGGCCGGCGTGCTCTACGCGGGTTCGGTCTACGAGTCGAACCAGCTGCTGCAGGCCGAGCACCTGCTCAACGTCTACCTGCCGCTGGCGCGCGACGTGGGCCTGCCCGACCACATGATCCTGAGCCACGCGATGCGCTCGCGCATCGCCTTCCATGCCGGCGACATCGATGCCGCGTTCCAGGCCCTGACCGAGCTCGAGTACCTGGGTCACCAGCGCCAGCTGCCGCGCGTGGTGGCCGGCGCCAAGCTCGAGCGCTCGCGCATGCTGCTGCTGCAGGGCAACGGTCCCGCCGCGCGCGACGAACTCGCGCGCGCCGACGACCCGGCCCTGTGGGCGCGCGAGAAGCTCCAGCGCCTGCCCGCCCACGAGCTCGACTACCTGACCCTGGCGCGCGCACGCTGGGAGATCGCCTTCGGCGATGCACGCGCGGCCCTCGACAGCATCGACGCCGAGCTGCATGCCGCCCTCGCCGTCGCGCGGCTGCGGCGCGTGCTCAAGCTGCGGCTGCTGCGTGCATTGGCACTGCAGCGCGCGGGCAGCCTGGCCGAGGCCATCGCCGAAGCCGCCGAGGTGCTCAAGACCGCGAGCCACGAGGGCTACATGCGGCTGATCCTCGACGAGGGCCCGGCCGCCGCGTTGCTGGTGCAGCGCTTCGCGCACGCGCTGCACGACAGCGCCACCGCGCGCGGCAGCAGCGACCCGATCCTCGGCGAGTACGTGCAGCGGCTGCTGCAGGCAGCCGGGCCGATGGCCCTGCCCGATGGCGGCGAGCCGGAGAACGCCGACGCCGCCGGCCCCGACGGCCTCGCGGCCAGCGAGCCGCTGACGCGCAAGGAGATCCGCGTGCTGCAGCTGTTGGCCGAGGGCTATTCGAACGGCGCGATGGCCGAGAAGCTGTTCGTGTCGGACAGCACGGTGCGCACGCACCTGCGCAACATCAACATGAAGCTCGATGCGAAGAGCAGGACGCAGGCGGTGGCGATCGCGCGGCGGCTGGGAGTGATCCGGTAGGGAGCGCCGCGGATAATTCGCGCGCGGGATTTCAGTATTTCAAGGAGGAGTTCATGTTCGCAGCGTATTCGGCCGGCATGCTGCTGGCCGCGGCCATGGCCGTGTCATCGCCGTCGATGGGCCAGGCGGTCGAAGCGCCCAAGGTCTCGCCGGGAGACACCTGGAAATACCAGACCGTGGATCAATGGTCGGGACGCCCCAAGACCGAAGCCATGTTCACCGTGCTGGGCGTTACGGAGGAATACGTTCGCATGGAGATCGAGATGAGGAGCTTCGCGGCCAACGGCAAGCCCACGCGCCATCCCCCTTTCGAAATGACGAATCACGCGAACCTCGACATGGTGCATGTCGCCAACGGCAAGAACAGCACACGCGTCAACTTTGCCTGGCCTCTCTTTCCGGGCAAGCAATGGCGTTACGAGTACGCCACTTCAACGCCGGACAACAGGATCACCACCACCTTCCGGATGGCGGCTGAAGTGACGGGCTGGGAGGACGTGGAGACCAGCGCCGGCAGGTTCAGGGCGCTCAAGGTGGTTCACACCGGGACGGCGGACGCGGGACCTTCCGTGGGAGTCGGCAAGAATGCCTGGACCTCCTGGTACTCGCCCGAGGCGAAGAACTACGTTCGCTACCAAGTGGAAGTCACCGGGCCCGATGGCGCACCGGGGTTGCGAGAAGTCTCGGAACTGACTGCCATCACGGTGCGGCCCTAGGCACGGCGCCGCTCTCCTGATCAGCGCAGCACCGCCACATTGACGCGGCGCATGCCATTGTAGGAATAGAGAATGATTGGCCCATCGCGCAGGTCGCCGCGGTCATCGAAAGAGATCGCGCCCGTCACGCCGGTGAACGAGATCGCCTTGAGCGCCGGCAGGTACCTGGCCGGCTCGGCCGAACCCGCGTTGCGCATGGCCTGCGCCATCACCTGCACGGCATCGTAGACATGGGGTGAAAAAAGCTGCGTCGACACGCCGAAACGCTGCTTGAACCGGTCCTTGAACGCGCGCAGGGCCGGCTGGTACTTCTCTTCGGTGCCGCCGGTTTCGGCGCACAGCACGGTGCTCCGCATCGCCTTGGCGCCGGCTAGCCGTGGCAATTCGCCGGTACAGATGCCGTCGCTACCCATGAAGACAGGATTCAGGCCGGCGCCATGAATCTGGCGCAGCAACGGACCGGCCACCGTGTCCATGCCGCTATAGAAGACCAGATCGGGCTTCGAGGCGCGCAGCTTCGCGACCAGATCGCCAAGCTCGGCGCCGTCGTCCATCACCTGATCGCGGCGCAACACCGTGCCACCGGCCTGCAGCACGCCGGCCTCGAAGGCGTCGGCGATGCTGGTGCTGTAGTCCGTGCGGTCATCGACCACTGCGATCCGCCGGCCCCCGGCCACCTCGACCGCATAGCGGCCCAGCAACTCGCCGAGTCGATCGTCGTGCGCGATCACCCGGAACGCCGTGGCATAGCCCAGTTGGGTGTAGGGCGGTCTGCTGGCGCTTGGAGAGATCTGGACGATGCCCGCATCGTGGTAGATCCTCGCGGTCGGAATGGTGACGCTCGATGTCAGGTGCCCGACCACGCCGTTCACGCCCGCGACCACCAGCGACAGCGCCGCGCGGGGGCCCATCTGCAGATCGGCGCCGTCGTCGCGGGCCACGAGTTCGAACCGCGCGCGCCTGGTACCGATGAGGAGGCACCGCGCATTCAGGTCTTCGATGGCCAGCACGGCACCGTCCTCGTTGTCGCGGCCGAGATGGGCCAGCGCGCCGGTCATCGGCGCGACGTGCCCGATCCTGACGGTCACCGAACCTCCCGGCCCGGGCTCGCAATTCGACGCCACCGACGTCTGGGCGCCACTCCCCGCACACGCCAGCACGCCGGCGGCGGCCACCACGCAGACACGAACCCAACGCTTCCCACCCACTCCCTGCAACATCCTGTTCTCCTCGCGGCCCACGGCCGGCGCGGATTCTAGGGGGCCCGGCAGGCCCGCTCACAAGGCCCGCGAGATCACCTCCTTCATGATCTCGTTGGTCCCGCCATAGATCCGCTGCACCCGCGCATCCGCATACATGCGTGCCACCACGTACTCGTTCATGAAGCCATAGCCGCCGAACAGCTGCAGGCATTCGTCGACCACCCGGCCCTGCGCCTCCGAGCCCCAGAGCTTGGCCATGGAGGCGGTGGCGGTGTCGAGCCTGCCGGCGACGAGGTCCTCGACGCAGCGGTCGATGAAGGCGCGGCCGACCTTGATCTGGGTGGCGATCTCGGCGAGCTTGAACTTGGTGTTCTGGAACTCGGCGATCGGCTTGCCGAAGGCCTTGCGGTCGCGCACGTAGTCGAGCGTGGCCTGGTAGGCGCCCTCCATGGTGGCGAGCGCGCTGACGCCGATGATGGTGCGCTCGTAGGGCAGGTCGCCCATGAGCTGGAAGAAGCCCTGCCCCTCGACGCCGCCGAGCACGGCATCAGCCGCCACGCGCACGTCGTCGAAGAAGAGCTCGGAGGTGTCCTGCGCCTTCATGCCGATCTTGTCGAGCACGCGGCCGACACGGAAGCCCGCGCAGCCCTCGGTCTCGACGATCAGGATCGAGGTGCCCTTGGCGGCCTGCGCGGGATCGGTCTTGGCCACCACCAGCACCACACCGGCGAGGAAGCCGTTGGTGATGAAGGTCTTGGAGCCGTTGATGACATAGCCGCCGTCCTTCTTCTCGGCGCGCGTGCGCACGCCCTGCAGGTCGGAGCCGGCGCCGGGCTCGGTCATGGCCACCGCGCCGACCAGTTCGCCGCGCGCCATGCGCGGCAGGTAGTGCTGCTTCTGCGCCTCGGTGCCGTGGTTGAGGAAGTAGTGCGCGACGATGCTGTGCACCGAGGTCGCCATGCCGCTGAGGCCGCGGCGCGCGGCTTCCTCGTAGAACACGGCCTCGTGGCGGAAGTCGCCGCCGGCGCCGCCGTATTCTTCGGGGATGTCGGCGCACAGCAGGCCGAGCGCGCCGGCCTTGCGCCAGATCTCGTGGCCGACGTGGCCGCGCTTGCGCGCCTCCTCGTCGTGCGGAACCATCTCGGCCTCGATGAAGCGCACCACGGTGTCGCGGTAGCGCTCCAGGTCCTCATCGCTCCAGGAGCGGCGAAAGTCGATCGTCATGTGTGTGGCGTCCTCGTTCGTCTCTTCGTTGATGTTCTGTGCGCGGCTTCAACCCACGCGGCGCTGCTTGCCGGCCCAGTAGGGATCGCGCAGCTGGAACTTCTGCAGCTTGCCCGCGGCCGACAGCGGCAGCGCATCACGGAACTCCACGCTGCGCGGGCACTTGTAGCTCGCGATCTGCGCGCGGCAGTGCGCGATCACGGCCTCGGCCTCGAGCGCCATGCCCTCGCGCCGCACGATCACGGCATGCACGCGTTCGCCCCATTGGTCGTCGGGCACGCCGATCACGGCCGACATCAGCACCTGCGGCAGCTGCGCGATGGCATTCTCGACCTCGGCCGAGTAGACGTTCTCGCCGCCGCTCACGATCATGTCCTTCATGCGGTCGACCACGAAGACGAAGCCCTGCGCGTCCATGTAGCCGCCATCGCCAGTGTGCATCCAGCCGCCGCGCAGCGCGGCCTCGGTCTCGGCCGGCTTGTTCCAGTAGCCCTGCATCACCATCGGCCCGCGCGCAACGATCTCGCCGACCTGGCCCGCGGGCAGCTCGCGGTCCTCGCCGTCGACGATGCGCACCTCGGCGATGGCGATCGGCGTGCCGGCCGAACGCAGCAGGCGGTCGCGGTCGGGGCCCGGCAGATGGCAGCGCGGCGGCAGCGCCGTGACCACGGGCGACAGCTCGGTCATGCCGTAGACCTGCGCGAAGGCGGTGGCCGGCAGCGCGCGCATGGCCTGGTCGAGCAGCGCGGCATCGATGGGCGCGGCGCCGTAGAACAGCAGCTTCAGCCGCGACAGGTCGAACTCGCCGAAGCGCGGATGCTCGATCACGCGCTTGATCATGGTCGGCACCAAAAACATCTCGGTGACGCGCGCCTGCTGCAGGGTGTCGAGCACCGCGAGCTCGTCGAACATCGGCACCACGTGCATGGGCACCAGCCGCAGCAGGTTCTGGATCGCGATGCCGCAGCCGGCGACATGGAACATCGGCGCGGCGACGATCGAGGCCGCCTCGTGCCCATCGCGCGGCAGGGCCGCGACGGTGGCCAGCGCATTGATGCAGAGGCTGCCGTGGCTCAGCATCACACCCTTGGGCCGGCCGGTGGTGCCGCCGGTGTACATCACGGCCGCGAGCTCGTCGCCGGTGTGCGGCGCGTCGTCGATGGCCGCGGTGCCGGCCAGCAGCGCCTCGTAGCCGACCATGCCCTCGGGCACCTCGCGCTCGCCGCAATAGACCACGGTGCGCAGCGACGTGGAGAGCCGGCGCAGCTCGCCGACCAGCGGCGCGAACAGGTCGTCCACCAGCAGGATGCGGGTGTCGCAGTCGTCGAGCGAGTAGGCGACCTCCTTCGGGTTCCAGCGGATGTTGACGGGGTTGACGCCGCCGCCGCCCCACCAGGTGCCGAAGAAGTATTCGACGAAGCGGTGCGAGTTGAGGCTCATCATGCCCACGCGGTCGCCGCGCGCCATGCCGAGCTGCTGCAGCGCGGCACCGAGCCGCGCGACGCGCTCGGTGAATTCGCCGAAGCCGAGGCGGTGCGCGCCGCTGACGATGGCGGTGGCCTCGCCCTTCTCGCGGCGGCCCTTGTGCAGGGACTGGGTCAGGTACATGGGAGCCTCCTCTGTCTTGCCGATGCCGATGCGCGGCCGCGGGGCGGCGCTCAGGCCGCGCGCAGCGACGGCGCGGCAGCCTCGCCCACGCCCCAGCGCCGCAGCAGCGCCGCGCCCTCCTCGCGCGGCTCGGCCGAAGGCGCGCCAGGCGCGCTGCGGCTGAAGCGCGGCGCGGGCGCGGGCTGCACCATGCCGTCGACCTCGACGAAGGTGCCGCGCGCCACGTTGTGCGGATGCGCGGGCGCCTCGTCCCAGTCGAGCACCGGCGCGAAGCAGGCGTCGCTGCCCTCGAGCAGCGCGCACCATTCGTCGCGCGTGCGGGTGCGGAAAACGTCGGCCAGGCGCAGCTTGAGCAGCGGCCAGCGCGCGGCGTCCATCTGGGCATCGAAGGCCGGGTCGTCGGCGATGCCGCAGCGCTCGCGCAGCAGCGCATAGAACTGCGGCTCGATGGCGCCGATGGCCACGTAGCGGCCGTCGGCGCAGGCATAGGTGTCGTAGAAGTGGGCGCCGCCGTCGATCAGGTTCTCGCCGCGCTGGTTGCTCCACCGGCCGCCCGCCTTGAGGCCGTACATCATGGCCGACATCAGCGCGGCGCCGTCGGTCATGGCGGCATCGACCACCTGGCCCTGGCCCGAGGCCTTGGCCTCGTGCAGCGCCGCGAGGATGCCGAAGGCCAGGAACATGGCGCCGCCGCCGAAATCGCCGACGTAGTTGAGCGGCGGCACCGGCGGCTCGCCCGCGCGGCCGACCGCGTGCAGCGCGCCGCTCAGCGCGATGTAGTTGATGTCGTGGCCGGCCGCCTGCGCCAGCGGGCCGTGCTGGCCCCAGCCGGTCATGCGGCCGTAGACCAGGCGCGGATTGAGCGCGAGGCAGTCGGCCGGACCGAGGCCCAGGCGCTCCATCACGCCGGGGCGGAAACCCTCGATCAGCACGTCGGCGCGCGCGATGGCATCTCGCACCGTGGCGGCCGCGCCCTCGGCGCGCAGGTCGATCTGCAGCAGGCTGCGGCCGCGCGCGAGGATGTCGTGGGGGTTGCGCGGCGTGCCGGGCCGCTCGATGCGCAGCACCTCGGCGCCCATGTCGGCGAACAGCATCGCGCAGAAGGGACCGGGGCCGAGGCCCGCCATCTCGATCACGCGCAATCCTTGCAATGGGCCCGGCATCGTCCGTCTCCTTGGCCGCGGGCGGCCTTGTCTGTGTGGAGGACGATCTTGTCGCGGCCCGGTGGGTGCCGCATCGTCGGAAGAGACGAAAGAAGCGACGAGAAAGGCGCGCCGGCCCGGCGCGCGGCGCTCAGCCCGCCTGGGCTCCCTGCGCGACCTGCGCGCGCCGGAAGCAGGCCGCGTCGTGGTCGTTGACGATGCCCACCGCCTGCAGCCAGGCATAGACGATGGTCGGACCGACGAACTTGAAGCCGCGCTTCTTCAGCTCCTTCGACACGCGCTCGGACAGCTCGGACGACACGGTGCGCGTCTTGCCGTCGTTCTCGATCACCTTGCCACCGGTGAAGGACCAGCAGAAGTCGGTGAAGCTCTCGCCGCGCGCTTCCATCTCGTTGTAGATCTGGGCGCCGCGGATGGTGGCCTCGATCTTGGCGCGCGCGCGGATGATGCCGGGGTTGCCCATCAGCCGCTCGATGTCCTTCTCGTCGAAGCGCGCGACCTTCCGGGGATCGAAGCCCGCGAAGGCCTCGCGGAAGGTGTCGCGCTTGCGCAGCACGGTGATCCAGGCCAGGCCGGCCTGGAAGCCCTCGAGCATCAGCGTCTCCCAGAGCATGCGCGGATCGCGCTCGGGCACGCCCCATTCGGCGTCGTGGTAGGCGCTCATCAGGGCATCGCCCTCGGCCCAGCTGCAGCGGGTGTGTTGCTTCATGCGCCGATGATATCGGCGGTGCTCCTCAAGCGAGCGCGGGTCGCCGCGCCATGAATCCCGTGGCGGCCTCGAACGCGGCCGACGCGCCCAGCAGCGCCGCGTCGTCCTGGAAGCGGCCCACGAGCTGCAGGCCCAGCGGCATGCCGTCGGCGCCGAAACCGCTCGGCAGGCTGATGGCCGGGTGCCCGGTCATGTTGAAGGGCATGGTCCACGGATACCAGTGCGCGCGCACGTTCTCGTACGGCCGGCCGTCGATGTCGAGCGGCGCGAACAGGTTCTGCTCGAGCGCCACCGCAGAGCGCGTGAGCGTGGGCATGGCGAGCAGGTCGGCGCGCTCGAACAGCGCCTGCACGCGCTTGAACAGCTGCGAGCGCGCGAACATCGCCTCCTGGTATTCGACGCCGCTCACGCCGGCCGCCGATTCGACCTGGCGCCGGAAGGTCTCGCTGAAGCTGTCGGGATGCCGCTCGACCAGCGGGCCGAAGCGCGCGCGCCACACCGTGTGGTTGATCGCGCGCCAGATCGGCTCGACCTCGAAGCCTTCGCCGTCGAAGTGTTCGATGCTCGCACCGAGATCCTTCAGCGTGCGCAGCGCGGCCTCGAAGTTGCGCGCCACGTCGGCCGACACCGGCCGGCCCGGCGGCGCGGCGCAGCACAGCACGCGCCGGCCGCGCAGGTCGCCGGGGTTGGCGGCGGCCGCCACGTAGTCGTGCGAACGCAGGCCGATGGACCAGGGATCGACCGGCGACGGCCCGGCCATCGCCTGCAGCATCAGCGCGGTGTCGCCCACGGTGCGGGTCATCGGCGTGACGTAGGTCTGGTTGCCGTAGAGGTCCTGCGCCTGGCTGTGTGGGATCACGCCGACCGACTGCTTGATGCCGACCACGCCGTTGCAGGCGGCCGGGATGCGCGTGGAGCCGCCGCCGTCGGTGGCGACCGCGAGCGGCGCGATGCCCGCGGCGACCGCGGCCGCGGCGCCGCCGCTCGAACCGCCGCAGGTGCGCGCCAGGTTCCACGGGTTGCGCGTGCTGCCGAACAGCGGCGAGTTGGTCAGCGGGCCCGAGCCGAACTCGGGCGTGGTGGTCTTGCCGATCAGGATCGCGCCCTCGGCACGCAGCCGCGCCACGCTCACCGCGTCTTCGGCGGGCACGTTGTCGCGGTGGATCACGGCGCCGAAGGTGGTCGCAACGCCCTCGGTGTTGACCAGATCCTTGACCGAGAACGGAAGGCCGTGCAGCGCGCCGAGCGGCCGGCCGGCCGCGATGGCGTCCTCGGCGCGGCGGGCCTCGGCCAGCGCGCGCTCGGGTGTCAGGGTGATGAAGCAGTTGAGCGTGGGCTGCAGGCGCTCGGCGCGCGCGAGCACCGCCGTCACCAGCTCGACCGGAGAGAGCTTGCGCGCGCGGATCAGGCCGGCCAGCTCGGTCGCGGGCGTGAAGAAGAGCGAATCGTCGGACATGGACATCGAGCCTTCGTGCGTGCTATTCGTCGATGACGATGCCGGCCGCCTTGACGATCGGCTCCCAGTTCCTGCGCTCGCGCTGCGCCCGCTGCGCGAGCTCGGCGCGGCCCTCGGCATGGGCGACCAGCCCGGCCGCCTCGAGGCTGCGCGCGAGCTCGGGCTTGGCCGCCGCCGCCAGAAAGCCGCGCTCCAGCGCCGACAGCGCGGCGGCCGGCGTGCCCGCGGGCGCATAGACCGCATACCAGCTCGTGGCCGCGACGAACTCGCCGAAGCCCTGCTCCTTGGCCGTGGGCACGTCGGGCAGCGCCGGCAGCCGCCTGTCGCCGCTGAGGCCGAGGAACTTGATCTTGCCGCCCTTGTAGAGCGGCATCATGCTGGCGGCCGCGTCCCAGCCCATCGACAGCTCGCCGCCGACCACGTCGATCAGCATCGGCGAGGCGCCGCGGTAGGCCACGGGCGTGAGCTCGAAGCCCTGCGCCTTGGCGAGCGCGAAGGCGCCCAGGTGGCCCGAGCTGCCGATGGTCGCGAGGCCCAGCGTCGCCTTGCTCGGGTTCTTCTTCGCCCATTCGACGTACTGCTTCATCGAGCTGTAGGGCTGCCCGGCGCCGGTGACGACCGCGGTGGGAATCTCGACCAGCAGCGCGACCGGCACCAGGTCCTTGTCGGCGTCGTAGCCCGGCGTCTTGTAGGTCAGCGGCAGGATGGTGAGCAGCGGCGACGGCGCGAGGTAGAGCGTCAGGCCGTCGGGCTTGGCCTTCTTCACCGTGTCCCAGGCCAGGCGGGCCGAGGCGCCGGGCTTGTTGTCGACCACGATGCTGCCGAAGCCCGCGTCCTTGAGCTGCTCGGCATAGAGGCGCGCGACCGTGTCGGCCGCGCCGCCGGCCGCATAGCCGACGACGATGCGCAGGTTGCCGCCCGCGAGGCCCGGTGGCAGTTGCGCATGAGCGGCCGGAAGAACACAGGCCGCGAGGGCCGCGACGGCAAGGGATCGGCGGATGAAGGACGGCATGGAAGACCTCGCGGTGAAAAAAAGTAAGGGGGATCGCTCAACCGAGCGCCTGCTCGACCAGCGCTGCGACATCGAGCAGGTAGTGGTCGTCGTGCCAGCGGCCCACGAGCTGCAGCCCGATCGGCAGGCCGATGGCGCTGCGGCCGCAGGGCATCGACAGCGCGGGATGGCCCGTGAGGTTCATCGGGTAGGTGTAGGGATACCAGGCGCCGCGCACGGTGCCCGCGGGCCGGCCGGCGATCTCGATCTCGCCGCTCACGTCCATGTCGATGGGCAGCGGCGGCGCCGACAGCGTGGGCGACACCAGCACGTCGAAGCGTTCGAACAGCGCCTGCAGCTCGTTGAAGCAGCGCGTCTTGGCGAAGGTGGCCTCGTGCAGGTCGACGGCCGTGTGGCGGCGGCCCTTTTGCACCGCGTCGATCAGCGAGGCATCGAGCCGGTTGCCGAAACGCTCGAGGTTGGCGCCCACGCGCGCGGCCAGCAGCGACTGCAGCACGACCAGGAAATGCTTCTCGAGCGAGACGAAGTCGAGCTGCACGGTCTCGACGATCGCGCCCTCGCGCGCCATCGCCTGCACGGCCGCACCGGTGAGGGCTTCCACCTCGGGGTCGACGCGGTTGCCCGCGCTCGGCAGCCAGGCCACGCGCAGGCCGCGCAGCGAGACCGGCGCGGCACGGCGCGGCGGCGCGCTGCCCATGCCCCAGGGGTCGCGCGCGTCGAAGCCCGCGATGGCCTCGAACAGCAGCCGGGTGTCGGCCACGTCGCGCGCCATCGGGCCGGTGAAGGAGTTGGCCGAATAGAGATCGGGCGCCTGCAGGTGCGGCACCACGCCGAGCGTGGCCTTGAGGCCGACGATGCCGCAGCAGGCTGCGGGAATGCGGATCGAGCCGCCGCCGTCGGTGCCCAGCGCCAGCGGCCCCATGCCGGCGGCCACCGCGGCCGCAGCACCGCTGCTCGAGGCGCCGGGGGTGTAGGCCGGGTTGATCGGATTGAGCGTGCGGCCGAACAGCGGCGCCGTTGGCACCTGCTTGTGGCCGAACTCGGGCGTGAGGGTCTTGCCGATCAGGATCGCGCCCGCGGCCTTGGCGCGCGCCACGGCCACCGCGTCGTCCTTGGGCACGAAGTCCTCGTGGATCGCCGAGCCCATGGTGGTGCGCACGCCGGCCGTCAGCGTCAGGTCCTTGACCGAATAGGGAATGCCATGCAGCGGGCCCAGCGGCTCGCCGGCCATCACGGCGGCCTCGGCGCGGCGCGCGGCGGCAAGCGCCTGGTCGGCGGTCACGGTGATGAAGGCGTTGATCTCGCGGCGCGCCTCGATGCGCGCGAGCGCGGCCTGCACGATCTCCACCGGCGAGGCTTCCTTGCGCCGCACCAGCGCGGCCAGCGCCACGGCGCCGTGGTCCATCAAGTCCATGGTCGTTCCTCGAAGTCGGAAGTCAGAGCATCCAGCGGCCGCCGTCGATCAGCAGCGTCTGGCCGGTGATGAAGCGGGCGTCGTCGCCCGCCAGGAAGGCCACGGCCGTGGCCACGTCGCGTGGCGTGCCGATGAAGCCCGCGGGCGTGTCGGCCACGATGCGCGCGAGCACCTCGGGGTTGAGCTGGTCGTGCGCGCGGGTGCGGATCGCGCCGGGGCACACGGCATTGACCGTGACGCCGTGCGGCGCGAGCTCGCGCGCCAGCGAGCGCGTGAAGCCCACCACGCCCATCTTGGCGGCCGCGTAGTCGGCCAGGCCGACGTCGCCGACGAAGGCCGCGTCGGTGCTCATGTTGACGATGCGGCCGAAACCGCGTGCCTTCATGCCGGGCGCCACGCGGCGCGAGGCGCGCATGGCCGTGAGCAGCGAGACCTCGAGCACGAAGCGCCAGACCTCCTCCTGCGACTCGACGAAGGGCGCGCCGCGTTCGCGCGCGCTCTGGCCGACGTTGTTGAAGAGGATGTCGACCGGGCCGAAGGCCGATTCCACGCGATCGAAGAAGGCCGAGACCACCGCCGCATCGGTGCAGTCGCCGCTCACGCGCAGGCAGCGCGAGGCCAGGCCGGGCGCAACGCCATCGCCGGCCAGTTGCGCGTCGAGCGGCGCGCAGTCGAGGTCGAGCACCGCGACGCGCGCGCCACGCCCCAGGAACTCCATCACCGCGGCGGCGCCGATGCCCTGCCCGCCCCCGGTGACCACCGCCACGCGCCGATCGAATGTCATCGCGGGGCCTTTCAGTGGAAGGTGCGGCCGCCGTCGACGGCGAGCGCGGTGCCGGTGATGTAGCTGGCGCCGGGGCCGCTCAGGTAGAGCACGGCCTCCGCGACCTCCTCGGGCGCGGCGATGCGGCCCAGCGCATAACGCTCGCGGATCTCGGCCAGCGCGCGCTCGGGATCGTCGGCGTTCTCGTAGCTGGTGCGGAACAGCGGCGTGTCGATCGCACCCGGGCAGACCGCGTTGACGCGGATGCCGTCGGCCGCGGTCTCGATCGCGAGCGACTTGCCGAACATGATGACCGCGGCCTTGCTCGCGCAGTAGGCGGTGCGGTTGGGCAGCGGCCGCAGGCCGGCGCCCGAGGCGATGTTGACGATGCTGCCGCCGCCGGCCGCGCGTAGGTGCGGCAGCGCGGCGCGGCACACCAGCATCGGCCCGGTGAGGTTGACGGCCAGCACGCGCGCCCATTCCTCGTCGCTGGTGGCCTCGAGCGATTTGAGCGCATCGATGCCGGCCGAGTTGACCAGCGCGTCGACGCCGCCCAGCCATTGCGCGGCGCAGTCCACCGCGGTGCGCACGGCCGATGCGTCGCTCACGTCGCATTCGAGCGCCAGCGCAGCCTCGCCGAGCAGGCGCACGGCGTCGGCGAGCGCGGCCGTGTCGCGATCGAGCAGCGCCACGCGCGCGCCGCGCGCCACCGCCATCCGCGTGACCGCGAGGCCGATGCCGCTGGCACCGCCGCTCACGATCAGCTGGCGCGGCGCCGCCGGGTTGGCAGCGACGGCGTTCATGCGGCCACCGCGGCCTGCAGGCGCGGGCGCATGTCGTCGGAGATGCGGTCGCAGCGGTCGATCCACACGTCGGAATGCGCGAGCGCATGCTCGATCAGGCCCTCGAGCACCTTGAGCCGCGAGGGCTGGCCGATGATCTGCGGGTGCATGCCGACCATCATCATGCGGTCCTCGGCATGCAGCACGTCGAACTCGCTCTTCCAGGCCTCGAGCGCGGCCGAGGGCGCCTGCAAGGTGCGGCCCGGCAGCGTGATCGAGTACTGGAAGAAGGGCGCGTCGTCGAGCACCCAGCGGAACGGCAGCTCGACGATGTCGGTGCGTTGCCCGCCGATCTCGAGCAGATAAGGCGAGTCGTCGTCGAAGAAGTTCGAGGAGTAGTCGAAGCCGTACTCCTTGATCAGGTCGAGCGTGATGGCGCTGAACTCGGCCGCGGGCGAACGCCAGCCGCGCGGGCGGCTGCCGGTCAAACGCGTCAGCACCTCGAGGCCCTTCTCCATCTCCTCGCGCTCCTCCTCGGGCGAGAGGCCGACGATCCAGCGGTGGCTGTAGCTGTGGTGCGCCACCTCGTGGCCGCGGTCGATCACCTCGCGCATCAGCTCGGGATGCTTCTCGGCCACCTCGCCCGGCACGAAGAAGGTCGAGTGGATGCCGTAGCGCTCCAGCAGCTTGAGGATGCGCGGCATGCCGACCTTCCAGCCGTAGGCGCCCTGCGACATCAGGATCGGCCGCTGCGCATTCGCGGGATCGCGGCCGGTCCACATGGTCTCGGCATCGAGGTCGAAGGTCAGCATGAGCGGGAAGCCTTTGCTCGTGGTGGGCATCGCGAAGTCCTGGGGAAGAAGAGGAAGAAGGGTCTAGACGTGCTTGTGGAAGCCGGTCCAGCGTTCGGCCAGCAGCAGCACGATGCCGGTGGCCACGATCAGCAGGGTGGAGACCGCGGCGACGCTCGGGTCGACGCCCTGCTCCACCGAGGTGAAGATCTTCACGGGCAAGGTGGTCTGGCTCGCCGAGAGCAGGAACACCGACACCGGCACGTTGTCGAGCGAGGTGATGAAGGCGAACAGGCCACCGGCCACGAGGCCGGGCTTGACCAGCGGCAGGGTGACCAGCCGGAAGCTCGTGAAGCCGTCGGCGCCGAGCACGCGCGCCGCGTCTTCCAGCGACTCGTCGACCGCCGCCAGGCTGCCGAGGCTGGCGCGCACCACGTAGGGCACGGTGATGACCACGTGCGCGAGCCACAGGCCCAGCGAGTTGCCGCGCAGTCCGGTCATCGTGTAGTACTGCAACAGCGCCACGCCGAGCACCACCGAGGGCAGCACCAGCGGCGCCATGAACAGCGAGGTCAGCGCGGCCGCGCCCGGCACCATGCGGCGGTGGATCGCATAGGCGGCGATCAGGCCGAGCACCAGCGCGGCGGCGGTCGAGGCGGTGGCGAGCCAGAGGCTGGTCCAGGCGGCCGAGAGGTATTCGGGATCGCGCAGCACCACCTCGAACCAGTGCAGGGTCAGGCCCTTGGGCGGAATCGTGAGGTAGGCGGTCTTGCTGAAGGCCGCGAGCACCACCACCAGCACCGGGATCTGCAGGAACACGACCACCGCGATGGCGGTGGCGGCGAGGCCGAAGCCCTGGCGCTGCGTTTCGGTCGACGTGCTCATGCCTGGCCTCCCCAGCGCTTGAGCAGGCGGCTCGACAGCGCGATCACCGCCAGCGTGAGCGCGGTCAGCACGAAGGACATGGCGGCGCCGGCCGGCCAGTCGAGCGTCTGCAGGAAGTCGTCGTAGATCAGCGTGGCCATCACCTTGTAGGTGGCGCCGCCGAGCATGCGCGGCGTGACCAGCGCGCTGATGGTCAGCACGAACACCAGGATCGAGCCCGAGAGGATGCCGGGCGCGCTCATCGGCAGCGTGATCGACCAGAACACGCGCAGCCGGCTCGCGGCCAGGGTGTAGGCGGCCGACTGCACGTCCTTCGGGATCGCCTGGATCGCGGGCACCAGCATCAGCACCATGAAGGGCAGGAAGATGTGCGACATGCCGACCAGCAGACCGAACAGGTTGAACATCATGCGGATCGGGCGCTCGATCAGGCCGATGTCGATCAGCAGGTTGTTGATGAGGCCGCGGTTGGCCAGCAGCGCGATCCAGCCGAAGGAGCGCACCACGAGGTTGAGCAGCATCGGGAAGATCACGAGCATGGTCAGCGCGAGCCGCATGCGCGGGCCCGCGTTGGCGATGTAGTAGGCCAGCGGATAGCCGAGCACGAGGCAGATCGCGGTGACGCCGAAGCCCAGCACCAGCGTGCGCAGCACCACCTCGCGGTAGTACTCGTCGGTGAGGATGCTGGTGTAGTTGGCCAGCGTCCAGCCGCTGGCGATGCCGCTGCCGGGCACGTAGGGATGCAGGCTCAGCGGCACCATCAGCAGCACCGGCGCGACGAAGGCCAGCAGCAGCACCAGCAGCAGGGGCGAGGCCAGCAAGGCGCCGGCGGTGTGGCGCGATCTCATGCCGCGGCGTTCACGTAGACATGGCGCGGATCGATCGCCACGCCGACCGGCGCGCCGACCTCGAGGCCGGCATGCGGGCCGTTGGTGGCGGCCTCGGCGATCAGCTCGATGCCGCCGAGGGCCAGCAGGTACTGCACGCGCGAGCCGACGAAGGAGCGCATCGCGACGCGGGCTTCGTAGCGCGGCAGGTTCGCGGCGTCGGAGACGTCTTGCGCGCCGAGAAAGCGGATGTCCTCCTGGCGCACGACCACGTCGACCGCGGCGCCATCGGCGATGCCCTCGGCCTGGGCCACGGCGAGCACCGGGCCGTCGCGCAGCTGCACCGTAGTGGCACCCGCTCCGGCGCGCGCGAGCTTGCCGCCGAGCCGGTTGGGCCGGCCCATGAAGCTCGCGACGAAGCCCGTGGCCGGGCGGTGGTAGATGGACTCGGGCGTGTCGAACTGCTGCACCACGCCATGGGCCAGCACGCAGACCCGGTCGGACATCGACATGGCCTCGCCCTGGTCGTGCGTGACGAACAGCGTGGTGATGCCGACCTCGCGCTGCAGCCGCTTGAGCTCGATCTGCATCTCGTCGCGCAGCGCGGCATCGAGGTTGGACAGCGGCTCGTCGAACAGCAGGATGCTCGGGCGCGGCGCGATCGAGCGCGCCACCGCCACGCGCTGCTGCTGGCCGCCCGAGAGCTGGCGCGGCAGCCGGTCGCCCAGGGCCGAGAGCCGCACGCTGGCCAGCGCCTGCTCGACGCGGCGCGTGAGCTCCGCGCCCTGCACGCCCTGGCGGCGCAGGCCGAAGGCGACGTTCTCGAACACGCTCATGTGCGGGAACAGCGCATAGGACTGGAACACCAGGCCGATGTTGCGCTTGTTGGTGGGCAGCGCGGTGACGTCGCGGCCGTCGATCAGGATGCGGCCGCCCGTGGGCTCGATCAGGCCCGCCACCATGCGCAGCACCGTGGTCTTGCCGCAGCCCGAGGGGCCGAGCAGCGAGATGAATTCGCCGTCGTGAACCGACAGCGAGACCGAGGAGGCGGCGACGTGTCCGGGGTAGCGCTTCTCGAGGCGCTCCAGCGTGAGTGCGGGCATTGGGCGTACGGGATCGTGGGAACGGCGGCGGCGCTCAGCGCGCGACTTCGCGCTGCCAGCGGCGGGTCCACTCGGGCATGGACTTCGCGACCTGCTCGGGGTCGGGCAGCCAGAGCTTGTCGAAGGTCTCCTTGTACGGAACGATCTTCGCGGCCTTGTCGCTGAGCTTGACCTGCGTGTTGACCGGGCCCGCGTACTTGCGCTCGGCGAAGCAGGCCTGGCCTTCCTTCGACAGCACCTCGTCGATGTACTTGAGCGCCAGCGCCGGCGACTTCGCGCCCTTCGGAATCACCAGCGCGGGCAGGATGCCGACCGCGCCTTCCTTCGGATAGACGATCGCGAGCGGCAGGCCCTTGTCGATGGCCGAGCCCGCGCGGTCGGGATACCAGACGGCGGCGGCGATCTCCTGGCGCTCGAACAACGAGACGATCTGGTCGGCCTGCGTGTAGAGCGTGACCGAGGCCTTGGCGATCGGCTTCACGGCCGCGAAGCCGGCGTCCATGTTGCTCAGCTCGCCGCCCTTCATGCGGTTGAGCGCCATCAGGAACTGCGAGCCCGAGGTGCCGCTGATGTCGCCGATGGCGAGGCGGCCGTCGTACTCGGGCTTGGCGAGATCGGCCCAGGAGGTGGGCGGGGTCTTGATCTGCTTGGTGTCGTAGACGATGACGGTGGCACCCGTCATGAACACGATGTACTGGCCGTCCTTGTCGAGCGCGCGCGGCGAGATGTCGGCGGCATTCGCGAGCCTGGACTTGTCGATGGTCTCGAGCAGCTTCTCGTTCTTGAGCTGCGCGGCGAGCGAGTTGTCGATGTAGACCACGTCGAAATCGGACTTGCCGCCGGTCGCGCGGATGGCCGCGGCGAACTGCGAGGAGCTGCCGAGCTTGAGCGCCACCTTGGCGCCGGTCTTCTTCTCGAACGAGGCGATGTGGCAGGTCTTCGAGTCGTCGGCGAAAGAGCCGCCGAAGATGCCGACCACCAGCTCCTCGGCGTGCAGCGCACCCGACATCAGCAAGGAGGCAAAGCCCAGGGACAGGCAACGTGCGAGCGCGGTTTTCATGGAAGCGACTCCTGTGAGAGCGAAGGCTGGAGGGGATCGAAGCGCGATGCGATTCACTTTATCTTTTGCAAAAGATAAACGCAAGGCATTTAAGATAGGTACCAACCCGCTGCCGCGCGATGCACCAAGACGCATCGCGCACGCACGGAAATCGCCATCGAAAGGACGCCATGCAGCACAAGGACGATGCATCGAAGAGCCCGCCGCGACCCCGCGGTGCCAAGGCGCGCGAAGCGCTCGAGGTTCCCGCGCCCGAGGCCTTGCAACCCGCGACCGGCGGCGACCTCGTCGAGCGCGGCATACGGCAATGGCGCACCGAGCGGCCCGACATCGACAGCAGCGGCAAGGCGGTGGTCGGCCGGCTGCTGCGGCTCGAGGAGGTGGTGCTGCGCACCATCAACGCGGTGCTGCAACCCTTCGGCATCAAGTACCAGGAGTACGCGGTGCTCGCGACCTTGCGCGTGGCCGGCGCGCCCTACCGGCTGTCGCCCTCGCGGCTGCAGAGCACGCTGCTGTTCACCTCGGGCGGGCTGTCGAACCTGCTCAAGCGGCTCGAGCAGGAAGGACTGGTCAAGCGCTCGATCCATCCCGACGACGGCCGCGGCGTGCTGGTGAAGCTCACGGCCAAGGGCATGCGGCTGGCCGACGAGACGATGCCCAAGCACGCCGCCGCCGAGCTGCATCTGCTGCGCATGTTCGACACCGGCCAGCGCGAGGCGCTCGCCGGCCTGCTGAGCCAGATGATGACCGGCAACGCGCCCGAGACCGGCCCCGAGCCGGGCTGAAACCTCAGAGCAGACCGAGCGTCATCGCCTTGAGCGTCGCGGCCGCGCGCGTGGTGCAGCCGAGCTTGCGGAAGATGTTCTCGAGGTGTGCGCGCACCGTGCTCGGGCTGATGCCGAGCGTGCGCGCCGCCTCCTTGTTGCTCTCGCCGAGGCTGATGCGGCCCAGCACCTCGACCTCGCGCGACGAGAGCAGGGCATTGGCTTCGCCCTGCGCGGCGAGAGTCTTCGCGGCCACCGATTCACGCCCCGTCAACGCGGCGACGGCGGCCGCATCGAGCCGGCCCTGCGCCGCCTCGCGACGCAGTTGCGCTTCCGCCTCCGCGGCCGCCAGCGCGGGCCGGCCCGGCGCGCCCGTGTGCAGCAGCACCCAGTGCACCGCCGCGGCCAGCACGCGCTCGGCCGTGCCGATCGCCGCGCCCTTCACGCCGCGGAAGAAGCCCGAGCCATCGAGCCGCTCGTCGACGAAGGAAGCGATCTCGGCCTCGGCCCGCAAAGTCTCGATGCGGCGTGCGGCACGCTCGGTCCAGTAGGGCACGAGGCGCAGCCGCTCCTTGTCGGCCTCGCTGCGCAACTTGGGCGAATCCCAGACCGCGTTCGGCACCGAGGCACGGCCGATGCCATGGATCAGCGCGGCGCGCCGCACCTGCTCGCAGGCCGCGGCATCCAGCCCCAGGCCCGTGGCGCAGGCGGCGGCCGCCTCGGCCACGCGGCGCGAGAAGCCGGTCATCCACGGCATCTTGAGATCGATCACGTCGGCGATCAGCTCGAGCGGCGCCACCGCGTCGCGCAGCGCGCCCTCGGGCGCCTGCAGGTCGGCCGCGGCGCCCTGGTCGAGCGCATGCAGCCAGTCGACCGCGTGCTGCCGCGCCACCTGCACCAGCACCGCGGGATAGCGCCCGTCGGCGCGCTCGTCGATCTGGCGCAGCGCGCTCTGCAGGCCATGCGTGCGCGAGAAGATCTCGAGATCGCCCGCGAGCGTGGCCAGGTACACCGCCTCCGGAATCTGCGGCGCGGCCAGGCCCGCGGGCTTGCCGCTGCCGTCGAAGTTCTCGAACATGTGGCGCAGCGGCCGCTCGACCGCTTCGGGCAGGCCGAGGAAGCGCGCGATCTCGCCCGACACCTCGCAGTGGATCTCGGCCAGCGAGCCGACCGTGCCCGCGAAGGCCGCGGCCTCGCGCGCCGAGGCGGTCGCGAGCATCGCGCGGCGCCCGCCGACGTCGTCGCCGAGCAGGTCGGAGAACTCGGGCGCGTTGGCGGTGCAGCCCGACCAGCGCAGCAGCGCGACGCAGGCCGCGTGGCCCTGCGCCGCATCGTCCCGGCCCATCGCCTGCGCCAGCCTCGCGGCGATCCACGCCACGCGCGCCGAATGGTCGATGGGCTGGCCCATGCTGAGGTCGCCGACGAAGGCGAGCGCCTTGATGGCGTCGAAGAGCGGGACGTGGGCGATGGGCTGCAAGGCAATGGATCCGGTAGGCGACGGGCGCCGGCACCTTACTTCGACTGGCGCACGGCGTCCAGGATCACCTCGGCCACCTTCGCGGGCTGCGACTGCTGCGGCACGTGGCTGGTGTTCAGCGTGGTCACGTGCGCGCCGATGCGCTTGGCCATGTCGCGCTGCAGCGCGGGCTGGATCATGTGGTCGGCGCTGCTCACGATGTACCACGAGGGCTTGGTCTTCCAGGCAGCGGCCGACACCTTCTGCTCGAAGGCCTTGGCCTGGATCGCGCCTTGCGTCACCGCCATCACGCGCGTGGTCGCGGCCGGCAGGTCCTGCGCGAAGTGCTTGCTCATGCCCTCGGGCGTGAGGCGCAGGAAGCCCGAGGCATCGGCCGCGATGTGCGCGAAACCGGGCGGTGCCGGGTAGTCCTTGCCGAGCTCGCCCGAGTTCTGGCCCGCGTCGGGCGCGAAGGCCGCCACGTAGACCAGCGAGGCGACCTTGTCGTTGCCGCCGGCCTCGGTGATCACGGTGCCGCCCCACGAGTGGCCGACCAGCACCACCTTGCCGGGCTGGGCATCGATGGCGCGCTTGGCGGCGGCCACGTCGTCCTCGAGCGAGGTCAGCGGGTTCTGCACCGAGACGACGTCGACGCCCTTGGCCTGCAGCAGCGGGATCACCTTGGCCCAGTCGGAGCCGTCGGCGAAGGCGCCGTGCACCAGCACCACGCTGGGGGATGCGCTGGTGGCGGCGGCCGCGGCCGGGCCCGCCGCGCTGGCGGCCGTGACGGAGAACGAGAGGCCGACGGCGATGGCAGCGGCGGCGAGCTGGAGGCGTTGGAAGTGCTTCATGGGAGGGTCTTGGCAAGGAAGTGACGGGAGCCGCTACTGTCGGCCGCGGCGTCTTTTCGCGCCATTGGACGAATGTCCGATCGCGCCCCGCTTCCCTCTCCGCACCCTCAGAACTTGTAGTTCAGCGTCGCCACCGCATTGCGCGGCGTGCCCGCGAAGGCCTGGCCGTCGATGTTGACGTTGTAGCGCTTGTCGAACAGGTTCTCGATGTTGAGCTGCAGCGACAGCCGCGGCGAGACCGCGTAGCGCGCCATCAGGCTGAAGACGGCGCGCGAGCCCTGCGTGTAGCGCATGTCGACGTCGCCCACGCTGAACGGGTAGTACACGCGGTTCTGCCAGTTGAGGCCGCCGCCGACCGTGAGCTGGTGCCAGCGGCCCGGCAGCCGGTAGGTGGTGAAGAGCGTGGCCAGCGTGGTCGGCATGGTGGGGTTGATGCGGTCGCCGCTGCCTTCGCGCCCGAGCGTGCGCGCGATGCCCGCGTTGACCTGCCAGCCCTCGGCCAGTTCGCCCGACAGCTGCAGCTCGATGCCCTTGGTGACGACGCCGCGCGCGCCGTAGTAGGCGCCATCGGTGGAGCCGGGCACGAGGCGGGTGCCGTCGCGCTGCGCCACGTTCTCCTGCTCGGAGCGGAACAGCGCGAGCGAGCTGTCGAGCTTGCCGTTCAGGTGCTCGCCCTTGAGGCCGATCTCGTAGCTCTTGCCGGTCACCGGGTCGAGGTAGCGGCCGCTGGTGTCGCGGTAGTTCTGCGGCTGGAAGATGTCGGTGTAGCTCGCGTAGGCCGAGTAGTGCTCGCCCAGGTCGTAGATCAGGCCCGCATAGGGCGTCAGCACTTCGTGGCGGCGAGTGGTCCGGTCGTCGGCCGTGAGGCGGGTGGCCCGCCAGTCGTTCTGGCGCGCGCCGAGGATGAGCTTGAGCGAATCGGTGACCGAGAAGCGCGCGGCGCCGTAGTAGCCGGTCTGGCGCAGCTTGTCGATGCCCGACACCTTGAGCTCGCCCCAGCTCGGCTCGGGATACCCGCCGTTCCAGAGATAGAAGTTGCCGACCTCGGGCAGCGCGCTCAGGCGCACGTGGCTGGCCTGCACATAGCGCGACTGGGTGTTGCTCAGCCCCAGCACCAGCTCGTGCTTGCGCCCCAGCAGCTCGAACGGGCCGGTGGCCTGCAGGTCGAGGCTGTTCTGCCTGAACTCGTGCTCGAAGTAGCCGGGCAGCGAGCCCAGCCCGGTGCCGGTGAGGCGGTCGAGGTCGCCGAACAGGTAGAGCAGCTTGGCGTTCTGCTTGCTCTGGCGGTGCGAGGCATTGGCCTTGAGCTTCCAGCCGTTGCCGAAGGCATGCGTGAGGTTCGCGAACAGCGTGGTGTTGGTCGCGTCCCAGTGGGTCCAGGGCGTGCCGATGCTCTTCGAAGCAGCCCAGTTCGCGGGGCCACCGTCGCCGAAGGTCAGCGGCAGGCCGCCCCAGGTCGATCCGTTCGGGCGGCTGGCCTGGGAGTCGATGCCCACGCTCAGCGAGGTGTCGGGCGTGAGGTCGGCGTCGACCACGCCGTACAGCACGTGCTTGCGGCCGTGGTAGCGGTCGAGGAAGGAGTCGCGGTCCTCGGTCATGCCGATGACGCGGGCGCGCACGCGGCCGTCCTCGGTCAGCGGGGTCGAGAGGTCCACCGTGCCGCGGCGCAGGTTCCACGAGCCCAGCGCGAGCGAGGCGCTGCCGGCGAACACCTTGCTGTCGGCATGCTTTCGCACCAGGTTGACCGAGGCCGAGGGATTGCCGGCGCCGGTCAGGAGGCCGGTCGAACCGCGCACGATCTCGATGCGGTCGTACAGCACCGGGTCGTTGTTGGAGGCGCCGAAGAAGTCGGTGGTGACCGTGGTCGGCACGCCGTCGTACTGGTAGTTGTCGATGTAGAAGCCGCGCGCATAGAGGTCGGTGCGGTCGCTGTCGGAGCTGACCGCGAACACGCCGGTGACGCTCTTCATGGCCTGCCCGAGCGAGAGCAGGTTCTGGTCCTCGATCTGCTGGCGCGTGAGCACGGTGACCGACTGCGGCGTCTCGCGCGGCGACAGCGCCAGGCCGGTGGCAGCGGCGGTGGCGCGCGTGGTGTACGAGCCGGTGCCTTCGGTGGTGCCGCTGCGGTCGGCGTCGGCCGTGACGGTGACCGGTGCCAGCGTGCCGATGCCGGTCTGCGCGCCGGTGGCGGCGTCGGCACCCGCTTCGCGCCGGCCCAGCGTGTAGCTGCCGTCGCTGCGCGCCACCACCTGCAGGCCGCTGCCCGCGAGCAGGCGCTCGATGGCCTCGCGCGCGGTGTAGCGACCCGAGACCGCGGGGCTGCTGCGCCCCTGCGTCAGCGCGGGATCGAAGGACAGCGCGATGCCATTGCCGACCGCGAAGCTGGCGAGCGTGCGGCCCAGCGGGCCGGCGGGAATGTCGTAGGCCCGGGGCACCGCGGCATCGAGCGGCGAAGGTTCGGCCGCCAGGGCCGGCGGCGCGGCCAGCCCGGCGAGGGCGAGCGCCATCAGCGCGTGGCGCAGGGCGGCGGAGAAGCGGCGCTCCGCGCTGGCGCGCGGAACGGACGGACGGGATGCGGACATGGAAACGGGCCTTTCGGTTGGCAACGGTGGGTTCTTCCCCTCCTTGCCAGCCGAAACGAAAAAAAGTCTCACCCCTCGGTGGAAATATTTCTGGCCACCAGCGTGACCCAGTAGCCGCGCAGCCGCGTGAGCGCATCCACCGGATAGGTCGACACCAGCATGCGCAGCACGCGGTCGGTGTCGTCCAGCGGGAAGGCGCCCGAGATGCGCAGCCCGGCGACGGCTGCCTCGCAATGCAGCGCGCCGGGCCGGTAGCGCGACAGCTCGGTCGCGAAATCGGCCAGCCGCATCGCGTCGGCCAGCAGCATGCCCTGGGCCCACGCCACGCGGCTCTCGTCCGCGAGGGCGAAGACCTCGATGCCATCGGCGCCGAAGCGGGTCTGCTGCCCGGCCGGCAGCACGCGCGACGCGCCACGCTCGGGCGTGACGCGCACCGCGCCCTCGAACACCGCGACCGCGGTCGCGCCCTCTTCCTCCCTGCGCACGCTGAAGCGCGTGCCCAGCGCCTCCAACGTGCCGCCGCCGGCCTGCACGCGGAACGGCCGGTGCGCCGCGGCGGTGTCGGGCGCGGTCTCGATCAGGATCGCGCCCGCATGCAGCACGACCAGGCGCTGCGCCGCATCGAAGCGCACGTCGACCGCGCTCGCGGTGTCGAGCGTGAGGCGGCTGCCGTCGGCGAGCTGGAGTTCGCGGCGCTCGCCGGTGGCGGTGCGGTGCTCGGCGGTCCAGCCGCGCTCGCCGGCGAAACGCCAGCCCAGCCAGCCCGCGGGCACGGCCGCCAGCAGCGCGGCCAGCCGGCCGATGGCGGCACGGCGGCCGCCATGGCGCGAGGACCGAGCGAGCGACGGCATGGCCAGCGCCGGCGGCAGGCCGCCGAGCTTGTTCATCAGCAGCTCGGCGCGCGCCCAGGCGCGGGCATGGTCGGGATGGCTCTGGCGCCAGCGCTCGCAGGCGCGGCGGTCGGCGTCGGTGGCGGCGCTGTCGTGCAGGCGCATCAGCCACTCGGCGGCCTCGTCGAGCACGCGCGGCGGCAGCGCCGCCGACGGCGCACCGGCGGAGGAAGACGGCACCGCGCTCACGCCATCAGCGCCAGGCAGCCACGGAAGCCCTGCTGCATGTAGCGCTTGACCGTGACCAGCGACACGCCGAGCTCGCGCGCGATGTCCTCGTACTTCAGGCCCTCGATCTGCGACAGCAGGAAGGCGCGCCGCGCGGCCGGCTTGAGGCTGTCGAGCATGGCGTCGATCTCGTGCAGGGTCTGCAGGATGATCAGCCGCTGCTCGGGCGACGGCGCCTCGGGTTCGGGCATCACGGCCAGCGCCTCGAGGTAGGCACGCTCGAGCGCCTGGCGCTGGTACCAGTTCACCAGGATGTTCTTGGCCACGCTCGTGAGGTAGGCGCGCGGCTGCGCGATCACCTCGGGGTTGCGCGCGGTCAGCAGCCGCGCGAAGGTGTCCTGCGCCAGGTCGGCCGCGTCGAAGGAATTGCCGAGCTTCCTGCGCAGCCACGACTGGAGCCAGCCGTGGTGGTCGCTGTAGAGGGAGTGGACTTGCTGGAAGTCGGCTTCGGCGGCGGGAATGGCGGACACGGCGAACGGCGTTGGCGGCCGGGCTGCCGCGCACGAATAAGAATTGTTCTCATTTTAGACGGATGCCTTCGCCCTCGCCGTCCGCCGCCGGTTCAGAGCTTCGGTGTGTACTTCACGGTGAACATCAGGTTGCGCGGGTCGCCATAGTTGTTGTTGCCGTTGGTCTCGTTGAAGGCGGGGATGTAGTAGCGCTTGTCGAACACGTTGTAGACGTTGAGCGCCAGGCTCAGCTCGGGCGTCGCCTGGTAGGCCACGCGCGCGCTCCAGACCATGAAGCCCGGCACCTTGAACGAGCGGTCGTAGCCCAGCGTGCTGCCCTGCACCGTGAAGCCGCCGCCCACGCTGAGCCGGCTCCATGCGCCCGGCAGCCGGTAGTCGCTCCACACGCGCAGCATGTGGCGCGGCGTCCACTGGCTGAAGACCTGGCCCTGGTTGTCGGGGTCCTCGAGGAATTGGGTCGTGTTGTAGGTGTAGCCGGCCGTGAGCTGCAGCCGCGGCGCGATCTCGCCGCTGAGCTCGGCCTCGAAGCCTTCGCTGCGCACCTTGCCCGAGGACTTGTAGCAGTACCAGTCGTCGCAGGCATAGCCGTTGTCGTAGTCGGTCACGGCGCGGTTGCGGTGGTCGTAGCGGAACACGGCCAGCGAGGCATTGAGCCGGCCGTCCATCAGCTCGCCCTTCAGGCCCAGTTCGTAGTTGCGGCCGGTGATGGGCTTGAGCGGCTCGTTGTTCAGCGCGCGCTCGGACTGCGGCTCGAACACCTCGGTGACGCTGCCGTAGGCCGACCACTGCCGGTCGAGCGCGAACACCAGCCCGACATAGGGCGTGATCCTGGTATTGGTGCTCACGGTGCTGCGGGTGTCGCGGGTGCGGTCGGCATAGAGGTAGTCGTACCAGCTCGCGCGCGCGCCGAGGATCGCCGTCAGCGGCTCCGCGAGCTTCACGCGCCAGCTGCCGTACAGGCCCGACTGGCTGATGTCGTACTCGGTGTGGCTCTTGGTGCCGCCCGCCGCGAGGATGGTCTCGTAGTTCTGCGCCGGCCGGTAGTGGTCGGGCGCGAAGATGTTGCCGCCGCTCGTGAAGCGGCGGCCGAAGCGGTCCTTCGAGGTGTACTTGGCATAGTTCGCGCCGACCGTCAGGTCGTGCTCCAGCGACAGCGCCTCGAAGCGGCCGCGCACGTAGACGTCGAGCCCGGCCTTCTTCGAATCGAACAGGTTGTCCCAGTCGGCGAAGCTCAGCCCGCTGCCGTCGGGCTGCACGTTGCCATGCATGCGCTGGTGCTGCGACGCATTGCGCTCGTTCATGCGCAGCGCCGAGGCCTTGAGCTTCCAGTTCGCGTTGAAGCGATGCTCCAGGTCGGCATAGAGGGTGGTCTGCTCGCTGTCGTGGCGGTTCCACCAGGCGCCCGTGTACACCGAGCGCGGCAGCCCGATGTCGCTGCCGTCGGGATAGCGCGGAAAGCCACGCAGCATGGGGCGGCCACTGCCCTTCATCTGGCTGATGCCCAGGCCGAGGGTGGTGTCCGGCGACAGGTCGTAGTCGATCGCGCCGTAGAGCGAGCGCGTGCGGCTCCAGACGAAATCGGTGAACGAGTGGCTGCGGTCCTCGTCGAGCACCACGCGTCCGCGCAGCGTGCCCTCGGCATTGAGCGGCCCGCCCGCGTCGAGCTGCGCGCCGTAGTGGTTCCAGCTGCCCGCCTTGCCGGTCAGCACCAGCGTCTTCTCGGCCTGGCCGCGCTTGCGCACCAGGTTGACGGCGCCGCCCGGGCTGCCCGTGCCCTGCAGCAGGCCCGCGGCGCCGCGCAGCACCTCGAGGCGGTCGTGGAACACCAGCGCCTCGGTGGCCCAGTTGCCCAGCGAATACCAGTTGCGCGGCACCGGCACGCCGTCGTACTGCCAGGCGTCGATCTGGAAGCCGCGCGACGACAGCACCATGCCCGGTCCCACGCCCTTCACGCCGACCACGCCGGTGACGGCATTGGCCGCGTCGCGCAGGTCGACGAGGCCCTGGTCGTCGAGCCGCTGGCGCGTGAGCACGCTGACCGACTGCGGTATGTCCTTCGCCGCCTGCTCGCCCTTGCCGATCGTCAGCAGCGGCGCGGCATAGGAGCGCGTGCCCTCGCTGGTGGCGCTGCGCACCGGGGCCGCCGTGACGGTGATCGGCGCGAGCGTGGCGCCCGCGGCATCGCTCGCGGTGCCGGCCGCGGCGGGGCGCAGCACGTAGGCCCCGCCCGCACCGCCGGCCACCTCGAGCCCCGAGCCCGCGAGCAGGCGCGCGAAGGCTTCGCGCACGCCATGGCTGCCCTGCAGGCCCGGCGATCGCTTGTCCCGCACCAGGGCCGGCGGCATCGTGAGGCTCAGGCCCGCGGCGGCGGCGAAGCTGGCGAGCGCGTCGTCGAGCGGGCCCGCGGCGATGCTGTAGGCCCTGGGCTGTTCGGCCTGGGCCGTGGCGTTGGCGCCTTGCGCCTGGGCCGCGGTGCCGCCGGCGGCGCAGGCCATGGCGAGCAAGGCGCCATGCACCGCGCGCGCGATGCGGGAATCGAAGAAAAACGGAGGGCGACGGGCCATGGGGAGATCTCTCGCAAGAAGGTGTGAAGTGGCTGTTCCTCAAGGCTTCACACGCGAGAAGAAGAAAAGGGACACGGCGCGGCGGATTTTTTTCGCCGGCCGGCCCGGCGCGCTCGCGCGCCCTCAGCCGCCGGCCGGTGCCACCGTCACCCAATAGCGCGTGCGCGACAGCACCCGCACCGGCAGGGCCTGCGGCAGGCTGTCGAGCACGGGCGTGGTGTCGCGCAGCTGGAAGACGCCCGAGACGCACAGCTCGGCCACCGAGGGATCGCAATGCAGCACCCCGGACCGGTAGCGGCCGAGCTCGGCGAGGAAATCGTGCAGGCGCATGTTCTTCACGCGCAGCACGCCGCGCGACCAGTCGTCGGCCCCCGGGTCCAGCGCGCCCGGCGCATCGACCGCCGAGGCGGAGAAGCCGGCCTGCTCGCCGGCGCGCACCACCACAGCGAGACCACGGGCCTCGTCGGGCCGGACCTCGACCGCGCCCTCGAGCACGCCCACGTGGCTGCGCCGGTCCTCGCGCTGCCGCACCACGAAGCGCGTGCCCAGCGCGCGCAGCCGGCCCTGCGCGGTCTCGACCACGAAGGGGCGGTAGGCGGGGTCGCCGGCGGGCACGCGGTCGGGTGCGGTGTCGACCAGGATCTCGCCCGCGCGCAGGCGCACCCGCCGCTGCGTGGCGTCGTAGGCTACGTCGATCGCCGTCGCGGTGTTGAGCTGGATGCGCGTGCCGTCGGGCAGGCGCACTTCGCGTCGCTCGCCAGTGGCAGTGCGGTGGTCGGCCAGCCATTCGCGCGCTGGCGAGACGCGCCACGCGACCCAGCCGGCGGGCACCGCGGCCAGCAGCAGCGCGAGCGCCTTGACCGCGGCGCGGCGGTCGGCCCGCACCGTGCGCCCCAGCGCGGGCATCGCCAGCGCGCCGGGCAGCAGGCCAAACTTGCGGCTCACCTGCTCGGCGCGTTGCCAGGCATCCTCATGGGCCGGATCGGCCGCGCGCCATTGCGTCCAGCGCGTGCGGTCGGCGGCCGTGGCCTCGCCCGACTGCAGCAGCAGGAAGCCCTGGGCGGCCTGCGTGGCGACGGCCTTGTCGACCACCACGCGCTGTGCGCTCGCAGCGCTCATGCCGCCAGCAGGATGCAGTGCGCCATCGCCTCGGCCATGTAGCGCTTCACCGTGCGCTCGCTCACGCCCAGCCGCGTCGCGATCTCGGCGTAGCTCAGCCCTTCGAGCTGCGCCATCAGGAAGGCCTGACGCACCGGCGGCGCGAGGCCGTCGAGCATCGCGTCGATCTCCTGCAGCGTTTCGAGAATGATCGCCTGCTGCTCCGGCGACGGCGCCAGCGGCTCGGGCATCGCGCCCAGTGCATCGAGGTAGGCCTGCTCGAGCGAGCGCCGCCGGTAGAGGTTCGCGAGCAGGCGCTTGGCGACGACCGTCAGGTAGGCACGCGGCTCGCGCAGCTGCCAGTCGCCCTGCTTCTCGGGCGTGTGATCGGGCGCCGTGAGGATGCGCAGGAAGGTGTCCTGCGCCAGGTCCGCGGCGTCGAAGGAATTGCCCAGCCTGCCGCGCAGCCAGCCCAGCAGCCAACCGTGGTGGCCGCGGTAGAGGGCATGGACATGTGCATGGGGCTGCGGGTGAAGGGCGGAATCGGCGTTCATTCTTCCGAACGGCGTGCGGGGATCGCGGCCTCATGAATACGAATGGTTCTCATCTTAGTCGATCAAGCGATGGCGCCGCATCGGACGACGCCTGTCTCGCACCGACAACGAAAGCAAACACCGAGCCCCTTAGAACCTTGCGCTTACTTGTCTTACATTTTGCGCATTCGTGTTACTTATTACCTAAGTCATAACGTCGACGTCTTGCCATCCTCCAAATGGGGGCTGTAACGGTCATTGGAGCCTCCCTCTAAAGGTGTAAGCTCGATGTAGGAACCAGCCTACGACCTGCCACTCGACGACCGATTCGGCAGGCCGTTCAAAAACACACAAGATTTACATCCGACCCGGATCGCGCACTGCCGAGTGCATCGCGAGCGGGTCACGGGGGATTCGAATTGCACGCCGATCTAGCGCTCAAGATGATGGCGGACCTGTTCATGACGGGCCTGCTGATCTGCCTGCCCTTGCTGGGCCTGACCATGCTCGTCGGCGTGGTCATCAG
This sequence comes from Variovorax sp. PDC80, assembly GCF_900115375.1. Lineage (NCBI taxonomy): Bacteria > Pseudomonadati > Pseudomonadota > Betaproteobacteria > Burkholderiales > Comamonadaceae > Variovorax > Variovorax sp. PDC80. The sequence goes on from NZ_FOWG01000003.1 coordinate 701,568, forward strand.
CGTGCTCCAGGTGGTGACGCAGGTGCAGGAGATGTCGCTGACCTTCGTCCCCAAGCTGTTCACGGCAGGCGCCGTGCTGGTCGTCGCGGGGCCGTGGATGCTGCGCAAGCTCACGCAGTTCACCACGAACCTCTGGAACAGCATTCCGGCGATGTTCTGAGCGCGACCGCCGCCCGTCTTCCCCGCTTCGTCTCGTCCCACAAGTCCCATGAACGCAGCGACTTCGCTGCCCGACGCGGTGGTCTCCGGACTCGGTAGCGGCTGGCTGATCTCCACCGGCCTGCTGAGTCTGCGCGTGGCTGCCACCTTCCTCATGACGCCCGTCTTCTACGCGGTGCCTTTGCCCACCACGGTCCGCGCCCTGCTGCTGCTGGCGCTGGCCATCGCGCTGGCGGCCGGCCTTCCCGCCTCGAACGCCAGCTGGAACGGCTGGAGCGCGCTGCTTGCCTCCGCCCTGGCCGAGGTCGCGCTCGGCGCCACGCTGGGCCTCGGCATCCTGCTCGCATTCGGCGCGTTCTCGGTCGCCGGCCAGTTGCTCGACGTGCAGCTCGGTTTCGGCATCGCGCAGGTCTTCGATCCCGTCACCCAGCGCCCCACGCCGATCCTCACCACGGCCTTCAACTACCTCGCCGTGCTGGTGTTCTTCCTGCTCCACGGCCATCACGCGCTGCTGCGCGGCCTAGGCTTCAGCGTTGAGCGTTTTCCGGTCGGCGCCTCCTGGTCGGTGGCCCATGCGGTCCTGCCGGTGCTCAAGCAGGCGGCCGGGCTCTTCACGCTCGGCTTCGCGCTCGCCGCGCCGGTGGTCTTCTGCATCCTGCTGGTTGAATTCGTGCTGGGCGTGGTCGGCCGCAACCTGCCGCAGATGAACATGTTCGCGATGGGCATTCCGGTGAAGATCATCGCCGGCCTGCTCGCACTGTCGCTCTGGTTCACGGGCATCGGCGGCGTGATGACGCGCGTCTACGCGGGCATCGCCACCAGCTGGGACCAGATGTTCACCGCCGCCCCGTCCGCTCCCGGAGGGCCGCGCTGATGGCCGAACAGGATCTGGACCGCAACCAGGCGGCCACGCCCTACAAGCTGCAGCGAGCGCGCGAGCGCGGGCAGGTGGCCAAGAGCGTGGACATAGTGTCGGCCATGGTGTTCTTCGCCGCGGTGGTCTATCTCACCTGGCGCGGCTTCGGCGTGGCGGCCGAGCAGTTCCGCTTCGACCAGGCGCTGCTGATCCATGCCAGCCGCATGGACGCGGCCGGCGTCGGCCTCTGGCCGACCATCGAGCGCGCATTGCGCGCGGGGCTGATGATCATGGCGCCCTTCTTCGCGGTGGCGATGCTGGCGGCCGTGATCGGCAACCTGATGCAGACCGGCCCGGTGTTCTCGCTCGAGCCGGTGAAGATCGACTTCACCCGTGTCAGCCCGGTCACCGGCCTCAAGCGGCTGTTCTCGATGCGCGTGCTGTTCGACACGGCGCGCGCCATCATCAAGCTCGTGCTGCTCACGCTGGTCGCGGTGCTGAGCCTGCGCGCGCTGACCGACCAGTTCTACGCCCTGGCCTCGCTCGCGCCCATCGGCTACCTGCGCATGCTGATCGACGACCTCTCGAGCGTGGGCCTCAAGATGGCCCTGGTGCTGGGCCTGATCGCGCTGGTCGACTGGATGTACACGCGCCACGAGTTCGCGAAGAAGATGCGCATGAGCCAGCGCGAACTCAAGGACGAGGTCAAGAACCGCGAAGGCGATCCGCGCATCCGCGCGCGCCTGAAGGAACTGCGCCGCGAGATGCTCAAGCGCAGCCAGGCGCTGAGCCAGACCCGCAATGCCGACGTGCTGATCACCAACCCCACGCACGTGGCGGTGGCGCTCAAGTACGAACACGGACGCATGGTCTCGCCGCAGCTGCTGGCCAAGGGCGCCGGCCACATGGCGGCCGCGATGCGCGAGATCGCCGCGCGGCACCGCATCCCCGTGGTGCAGAACCCCGCGCTCGCGCGCCGCATCTACCGCGAGCTGCCGGTCAATCAGCCGGTGCCGCCCGAGCTCTACGCGCAGGTCGCGCGCATCATCGTCTGGGTGTTCGCCATGCGCGAACAGCAACAACAACGGCAGGCCGGCGCCGCAACGGGAGGCCGGCCATGAACGCGCTGGGCCGCATCCTCGGCAAGAACAGCGACATCGCGCTGGTGGCGCTGGTGCTCGGCGTGCTGGTGGTGCTGTTCGCGCCCATTCCCAGCGGGCTGCTCGACTTCCTGATCCTGAGCAACTTCAGCTTCGCCTTCCTGGTGCTGCTGCTGACCTTCTACATGGCGCGGCCGGTGGAGTTCTCCACTTTTCCCTCGCTGCTGCTGATCGCCACCTTGTTCCGGCTGTCGCTCAACGTGGCCGCCACCCGGCTGATCCTGTCCGACGGCGACGCGGGCCGCGTCATCGGCGCCATCGGCGCCTTCGTGGTCGGCGGCAACTACGTGATCGGGCTGATCGTGTTCCTGATCCTGATCGTGGTGCAGTACGTGGTCGTGACCAGCGGCGCGCAGCGCGTCTCCGAGGTCGCGGCACGCTTCACGCTCGACAGCATGCCCGGCCAGCAGATGAGCATCGATGCCGACCTCAACATGGGCTTCATCGACCAGGCCGAGGCGCAGCGTCGGCGCAAGAACCTCGAGAAGGAAGCGGGCTTCTACGGCGCCATGGACGGCGCCAGCAAGTTCGTCAAGGGCGACGCGATCGCCGGCATCATCATCCTGCTGATCAACATCATCGGCGGCCTGGTGATCGGCGTGATGCAGCACGGCATGCCGTGGGGCCAGGCACTGCAGACCTACACGCTGCTGACCATCGGCGACGGCATCGTGACCCAGGTGCCGGCGCTCGTCATCGCGGTGGGCACCGGCATCATCGTCACGCGTTCCTCGTCCGACGCCAACCTGAGCCGCGAGGCGCTGCGCCAGGTCGGCTCGTTCCCGAAGACGCTGCTGCTGGTGTCGATGGCGCTCGGCGGCCTGCTGCTGCTGCCGGGCATTCCGGCGCTGCCCACGCTGGCACTCACCGCCTGCTTCCTGCTGGCCGCCACGCTGCTCTACCGCCTCGCCAAGGCGAAGGAGACCGCCGCCGCCCAGCCCGCGGCGGGCGGCGACGCGGCCCTCGATGCCATCGGCACCGACGGCGACGGCGCACCGGCGGCCAGCACCGACGATCCCTATGCGCTGCTGCGCGTCGAGCCGATCGAGATCCACCTGGGCAGCAACTGGGTGCCGCTGATCAACCAGCCCGGCAGCGTGTTCATGGAACGCATCGGCACCTTCCGCAAGCAGCATGCGCAGGAGTTCGGCCTGGTGCTGCCGCGCGTGCGCTTCAAGGATTCGGCGCGGCTGTCGGCCGACCGCTACGAGATCCACCTCGACGGCGTGGTGGTCGGCAAGGGCGAGGCGCGCGCCGACCGGCTGCTGGCGATCCATCCCGCGGGCGACACCAAGTCGATCCCGGGCGAACCCACGCGCGACCCGACCTACGGCCTGCCCGCGCTGTGGATCGAGGAAGGCCAGCGCGAGGCCGCGAGCCAGGCCAAGTTCACGCTGGTCGATGCCGCCACCGTCTTCATGACCCACCTGACCGAGATGCTGCGGCGCGAGTCGGCCACGCTGCTGACGCGCGCCGAGGTCGACCGGCTGCTCGCGCGCGTGCGCCAGAGCCAGCCGGGCCTGGTCGAGGAACTGATCCCGACCGTGCTGTCCTCGAGCGACGTGCAGAAGGTGCTGCAGAACCTGCTGCGCGAGAAGGTCTCGATCCGACACATCGAGGCCATCCTCGAGACGCTCGCCGATGCCGGCCGCACCACGCGCGACGCCCACCTGCTGACGGAAATGGTGCGGCAACGCCTCGGCCACGCCATCTGCCAGGGGCTGCTGGGCGAGGCCACCTCGCTGCAGGTGCTCACGCTCGATCCCGCGATCGAGAGCCAGTTCCTGCAGAGCATCCAGGTCGCGAGCGAAGGCGGCGGCGCACAGCCCTTCGTGCTCGATCCGCGGCTGTCGGAGCAGCTCGTGAAGCGGCTGGTGCAGCACGCCGAACGCATGATGAAGAGCAACCTGCTGCCCGTGCTGCTGTGCGCGCCCGAGCTGCGCCGCCACGTGCGCGCGCTGTCCGAGCGCGTGATGCCGCATCTGCGCGTGCTGTCCATGACGGAAGTGCCGCACACCATCGAGCTGAAGTCCTTCGGCATCGTTCAACTCTGAGAAAACTCACCAAGGGCCACGCATGAGCGACGTACTCGCAATCAGCCTCAACAGCATGCAGCAGGACATGGCACGCCTGGAGCGCGTGAGCATGAACATGGCCAACGCCACCACGCCCGGCTACAAGCGCGAGGTCGCGGTGTCGCTGCCCGTGGGCACCAACGCCGTGGCGGGTGGCTTCACCGGCGCGATGCGCGATGCCGCCGCTTCGCTGAGCATGGCCACCGGCGGCGCGCGGACGACGCCCGGCAGCTTCATCGTGCGCCCCGACCTGCGTCCGGGCACGCTCAAGACCACGGGCCAGAGCCTGGACGTCGCGCTGGCCACGCCCGGCTATTTCGAGATCTCGACCGATGCCGGCCTCGCGTACACGCGCCAGGGCAGTTGGCAGCTCGACGGCCGCGGCCGCCTCGTCACGCCGCAGGGCCATCCGGTGATGGGCGTGGGCGGCGAGATCGTCCTGTCGCGGCCCAACCCGGTGATCGACGCCACCGGCCAGGTCTTCGAATCCCGCCCCGGCGGCGGTGCCGAGGCCACGCCGATCGCACAGCTCAAGGTCGTGCGCTTCGACGATCCCTCCGCGCTCCTGCGCATGGGCAACGGCCTCATGTCGGCCGAGCAGGCGCCCACGCAGGTGCCCGATGCCGAAGTGCAGCTGCGCCAGGGCTTCATCGAGAACTCCAACGTCAGCTCGATGCAGGAGATGTCACAGCTCATCCAGTCCATGCGCCACTTCGAATCGATGCAGCGCGTCGCGCTGGGCTACGACGACATGATCGGCGCCGCCGTGCGCAAGCTCGGCGACCTCGGCTGAGCCCGGCGCCTCTCCTCTTCCACCTCCACCTCACACCCGCACCATGTTCGACGCCCTCTACATCAGCGCCACCGGCATGCAGGCCCAGCAGCTCAATGTCGACACCATCGCCAACAACCTGGCCAACGTGAACACGACCGGCTACAAGCGCTCGAAGGTCGGCTTCTCCGACCTGATGGTGCAGGAGGCCAGCCGCCTCGCGCCAGCCGCCGAGGACATCGGCCTGCTCGGCGCCGAGCGCCGGCTGGGCGCCGGCGTCGGCATCACCGCCGTGTCCAAGCTGTTTGACATGGGCGACCTCAAGAAGACGGAGTCGGCCTACGACATCGCGATCCAGGGCGAGGGCTTTCTCGAAGTGACCATGCCCGACGGCTCGAGCGCCTACACCCGCGGCGGCACCTTCAAGATCAACCGCGACGGCCTGCTCGCCACGCCCGGAGGCTTTCCGCTCAAGCCCAACATCGCGATCCCCGAGAACGCGCAGAACATGCAGATCGACGGCGACGGCCGCGTCCGCGTGCAGGTGGCGGGCCAGAGCACGCCGGTCGAGGCGGGACAGTTCGACCTGGTGCGCTTCACCAATCCCTCGGGCCTGCAGTCGCAGGGCGACGGCCTCTACCGCTCGACCCAGGGCTCGGGTGACGCCATCCTGGCCAAGGCCTCCGAGGACGGCATGGGCAGCCTGGCGCAGGGTTTCCTCGAGGGTTCCAACGTTAAGCTCAACGAAGAGATGGTGAACCTGATGGTGGCCCAGCGCGTCTACGAGGCGAACGTGAAGGTCATGCAGGCATCGGACGAAATGCTGGGGATGGTCAATGCGCTGCGCAAATAGACGCGCGGCGTTGCGCGCACGGCATCCGGCGCGGGTGATCGCGCTGTCGGCGATGGCGCTGCTGGCGACGATGGCGACGCTGCCCGCGACCGCGGCGGCCGATGGCGCCGCCGCCGTGTCGATCGAGCTGCGCCCCCGTGTGCAGGTGCCGCAGGGCCAGGTGCGGCTCGGCGACATTGCCTACCTCACCGCGCGCGACCTGCCCATGCTGCGCCAATTGATGGCGCTGCCCGTCGGCGCCGCACCGCGGCCGGGCTCGCCGGCGCTGCTCGAACGCGACACGCTCGAACGCTGGGTCGCCGCGCGCAGCGGCCTGTATGCGGGCGACGGCACGGGCCCCGCCATTCGCTGGAGCGGCGCGGGCGAAACCGCCATCGAGGCCGCAGCGCAGGAACTGCCGGGCGACACCGTGGTCGACGCCGCGCGCTCGGCGCTCATGCACTGGCTCTCCCAGCGCAGCCTGCGCGCGGAGGTGCAGGCCGTGTCCACCGCGCGCGACCTCACGCTGCCGGCCGGCAATGCCGTGCTGCGGGTGCGGCCGCTGTCCGCCGCGGCCACACCGTCGCGCCGCATGCTGGTCTGGGTCGATGCCTGGGTCGACGACCGCTTCATGCGCACCACGGCCATCAGCTTCGACGTGGCCGCCTGGGCCCCGGTCACGGTGGCGGCCGCGCGGCTCGACAGCGGGACCGCGGTCGATACCGTCACGCTGCGCGGTGCGACCACCTCGCGCGAAGTCAATCTCGCGGAGCTTCGCCAAGGCGTGCCGCTGGCCGCGTCCTCCGCACCCGAAGCGACCGGCCAGCGGCTGCGCCGCGCGCTCAAACTCGGCGAGGTGCTGACCGACGCCCACCTCGAGCCAATGCCCGCGGTCACGCGCGGCAACTGGGCGCAACTGCTCGCCCACAGTGGCGATGTCACGGTGGAAAGCCGGGTCGAGGTTTTGCAGGACGGCCGCAAGGGACAGCTGGTGCGCGTCAAGGTGCCGGGGGCCGGCGGCGAGGTCGTCGCGCGCGTCACCGGTCCGGGCCAGGTGGAGGTGCAGCCATGAAACGCGGCCTGAGAACCACCGCCCTCGCACTGCTGCTCTCCTGCGCCGCCGCCTTGCCGGCCGCCGCGGAAAGCCTCTACCAGGAAGGCAGTTTCCGCCCGCTGACGGCCGACAACAAGGCCTTCCGCATCGGCGATTCGCTGACCATCCAGGTGTTCGAGAACTCGTCCGCCAGCAGCAGCGCCGACACCGGCACGCGGCGCTCCAACGACATCAACGGCTCGGTCACGCAGACCGGCAACCGGGTGATCGGGCAACTGGGCATCGGCCTGTCCGGCGAGTTCGACGGCGGCGGGCGCACCCAGCGCGCCAACCGGCTGCTGGCCACGCTCACCGTCACCGTGAAGGAAGTGCTGCCGAACCAGGAACTGCGCGTGGCGGGTGAACAGCAGCTCACGGTCAACAACGAGCTGCAGAAGGTCAACCTCGAGGGCCGCGTGCGCCCGCAGGACATCTCCGACGGCAACGTGGTGCTGTCCACGCGCCTGGCGGATGCGCGCATCACCTACGTGGGCGAAGGCGACATCTCCGACCGCGCCCGGCGCAGCCTGTGGCGCCGCATCATGGACATCTGGGGATTCTGATGAAGCCATCGATCTTCACCCTGGCCTCGGGCCTGCTGCGCGCGGCGCTGGTGGCCTCGGTCCTCTGCGGCGGCGTCATGCACGCCAGCGCGGCCGACGCGATCCGCGTCAAGGACCTCGGCAAGCTCCAGGGCTGGCGCGACAACGCGCTGTTCGGCACCGGCATCGTCACCGGCCTCGCCGGCACCGGCGACTCGCCCTCGAACCGCACCACGCGCCAGTCGCTGGCCAACGTGCTGTCGCAGTTCAACCTGACGATCGCGCCCGAGCAGGTGCAAAGCCGCAACGTCGCGGTGGTCATGGTCAGCGCCACGCTGCCGACCTTCGCGCGCGAAGGCGACACGCTCGACGTCACGGTGAGCTCCGCCGGCGACGCGCGCAGCCTGGTCGGCGGCACGCTGCTGCTCACGCCGCTCAAGGGCGCCAACGGCCGCGTCTATGCGCTGGCGCAGGGCGGCCTCTCGGTCGGCGGCTACCGCTACGACGCCAACGGCAACGTGGTGCAGAAAAACCACCCGACCGCCGGCTCGGTGCCCAACGGCGCCACGGTGGAAGTGGGCGTGCGCGCCGCGATGCTCGACGAGCGCCAGAGCGTGACCTTCGTGCTGAGCGAGCCCGACTTCACCACCGCCAACCGCGTCGCGGCCGCCATCAACAGCCAGCTCGGCGGCGGCCTCGCCAAGGCGCGAGACGCCTCGGGCATCGAGATCGCGGTGCCGCCCGGCCAGCGCGACGAGCTGGTCGGCCTGTTCACGCGCATCGAGAACGTGATGGTCGAGCCCGACCGCCGCGCCAAGGTGGTGATCAACGAACGCACCGGCACGGTGGTTTCGGGCGGCGACGTGCGCATCTCCAAGGTCGCGATCTCGCACGGCGACATCAAGATCGCGATCTCGAACCAGAACACGGCGTCGCAGCCCTACGGCGTCTGGGGCGGCGGTCCCGACATCCGCACAGCGATCGTCACCAACACGCGCATCGACGTCGACGAACCCGCCGGCACCGGCTTCGTGACCGGCTCCAACACGGTGTCCGACCTCGTGCAGTCGCTGGCCCGGCTCAAGACCAGCACGCGCGACGTGATCTCGATCCTGCGCGCGGTCAAGGCCGCAGGCGCGCTGCACGGCGAACTGATCGTGCAATGACCGGGCCCCTCCTCCACGCAACCCAGACAACCCTTCCCCGGAGACCGACATGACCGACGGAATCGAAGCCGTGACCCGCTCGGCGCTGGCCCTGGCGCTCGATGCGGCGAGCCTGCGCCAGCAGGCCATCGCCACCAACATCGCCAACGCGAACGTGATCGACTACGTGCCGCAGCGCGTGAGCTTCGAGGCGCAGTTGCTCGATGCGCGCCGCGGCATGGCGCAGACCGGACGCCTCGACACCTTCGCGCTGAGCCAGGTGCGCCCGCACATCGAACCCGCGGTCGATGCGGACGGCACGCCGCAGCCGGTGCAGCTCGACGTCGAGGCCGCCGAGATGGCGCGCAACGCGGTGCACTACCAGGCGCTCGTCAAGGGCCTGTCGCGGCATCTCTCCATTCTTTCGATGGCGGCCGGCGACGGCAGGAAATGACCATGGACTACAACCAATCCTTCGCCATCAGCGCGATCGGCATGAACATCGAGCGCACCCGCGTGGACGTGGCGGCGCTCAACCTCGCCAACGCCAACACGGTGCAGGGCGTGGGCGGTGCCAGCTACCAGCCGCTGCGCGTGGTCGCGCAGGCGCAGTCGTTCGCCGCCGGTGGCGACGCCGCGGCCGGTGCCTTCGGTGCGCTGGTCGACCAGGGCCTCGATGGCGGCGCCGTGCCCATGGCCGCGCCGCTGGTGCAGGTCGTCGCCTCGCAGACGCCGCCCCGGCTCGTCTACGAACCCGGGCATCCGCTGGCCGACGCGCGCGGCTATGTGAGCTACGCGGCCGTCGACACGGCGACCGAAATGGTCAGCATGATGAGCGCCACCCGCGCCTACGAAGCCAACGTGTCGGCCATGAACACCAGCCGCACGCTGGCGCTGCGCGCCCTCGACATCGGGAGCAACGCATGAGCGGCTTCCTTCCGGTCGAGGCGATCGCCGCGCTGTCGCCGCAGGCCCAGGCCATGGCCACGGCCGCGCAATCGCTGGCCGGCGGCACGGCAGCCGCCGAAGCGCCCGCGGCCACCGCGAGCACCGGCGGCTCGTTCGGCCACCTCGTCACCGATGGCCTCTCGAAGGTCAACGACCAGTTGATCTCGAGCCAGGTCGACCTGCAGAAGCTCGCGGTCGGCGATGCGCAGAACCTGCACCAGATCATGATCAACCTGGAGGAAAGCCGCGTGACCTTCCAGCTCATGATGCAGGTGCGTAACCGTCTGCTCGAGGCCTATCAAGACGTCATGAAGATGCCGATATGACTTTCTGGCAAGGACTCACGCAGCGCGCCCGCGCCGGCCTGATCGCGGGCATCGTGCTCATCGTGCTCGCCACTGCGGCGCTGGCATGGTGGACCTTTCGCACCGAATACCAGGTGCTGTTCGCGGACCTCAAGCCCCAGGACGCGCAGGCCATGACCACCGAGCTGGAGCGGCTGAAGATCCCGTACCGGCTCGGCGACAACGGCACGGCCATCCTGGTCGACAAGGCCACGGTGCACGCCACGCGCATCAAGCTCATGGGCAAGGAACTGCCGCTGCAGGGCGCGGTCGGCCTCGAGCTGTTCAACAACACCGACTTCGGCATGACCGAGTTCGCGCAGAAGATCAACTACCAGCGCGCGCTGCAGGGCGAGCTGACGCGCACGATCCAGTCGCTGTCGGAGGTGCGCGAGGTCCGCGTGCTGCTGGCGCTGCCCGAGCAGGGCCTGTTCAAGCAGGCGACCTCGAAGGCGACCGCGTCGATCACGCTGACGATGCGCCAGGGCCTGGCGCTGCGGCCCGAGCAGGTGGTCGGCGTGCAGCGGCTGGTGGCGGCGGCGGTGCCCGGCATGGCGATGCAGGACGTGACCATCGTCGACAGCCACGGCGTCGCACTCACGCGCCACGAAACCGGCAACGCCGAGGGCGAGGCCGGCGGCGCACGCCTCGACCTCAAGCGCGACACCGAGGCCTACCTGTCGCGCAAGGTCACTGCGGTGCTCGACCGCAGCTTCGGCCCGGGCCAGGCCCTCGCGAGCGTCGACGTGACGCTCAACATGGACCAGATCCGCACCACCACCGAGGACGTGCTGCCGGCCGCGAACCGCGCCGGCCTGCAGTCGACCGGCGTGGTCGTGCGCGAACGCGAGACGCTGCGCGACGCCGGCTCGGCGCTCGACACGCGCGTGACCGACAGCGGCGGCCCGCGCGGCGGCAGCGCCCAGCGCGACGTGGAGTACGCGGTGGGGCGGCGCGTCGAGCAGGTCGTGAGCCAGCCCGGCTCGATCCGCCGCGTGCAGGTGGTCGCGGTGGTGCGCAAGGCACTCGATGCCGCGCAGGAAGAACAGCTGCGCAAGGTCATCGCGGCTGCCGTCGGCGCCACGCTCGAACGCGGCGACACCGTCGTCGTGCAGTCGCTCGCGGGCGCGGCGATGCAGTCGGCCGAGCCGGCAGCCGCGCTCGCGCCCGCCGCCACCGATGGCGGCGAATCCGCGCCGGCCGCGGGTGCGCCGGGCAGCGACAAATCGGCCCCCGAACTGCTGCACTGGCTGATCGCGGCGATCGTGATCGTGGTGCTGGCCTTTCTCGTGCTGCGTGCCGGCCGGCGTGCGCCCGCCCCGCGCGAGCGCCGCGACCCCGCGCCGCTGTCGGAGGCCGAACGCGCCGCCGCGTTGCGCCGCGTGCGCGACTGGGTGCGCGAGCCGGCCGGATCGACCTCGGCCGGAAACAGGAGGCAACCGGGATGAACCCGAACTTCGCGGCATCGCTCCCGCAGGCAACCGGCGCTGACGCCCTGGGCGCCGGCGGCGCGCGCCATGCGGCGCTGCTGCTGCACGCCATGGCGCCGGCCGATCGCGACTGGGTGCTGGCCAGCCTGCAGCCCGCGGAACGCGACGGGCTGCAGGCGCTGCTGCGCGAGCTCGAAGAACTGGGCATCGAGCGCGACCCGAGCCTGATCGCAGAAGCCACCGCCGCCGCGGCGCCGGCCGCCCCGACCGGCCTCGACGACCGCATCGACGACGCCTGGCTCGAAACACCCGTGTCCGACGAAGCCTGGCTGCGCCGCCTCGCCGACAGCCAGATGCCGCTGCTCGCGGCCAGCCTGCGCAGCGAACCGGCGGGCCTGGTCGCCCAGTTCCTTCGCCTGAGCGACTGGCCCTGGCGCCATGCCCTGCTGCAGGCGCTCGATCCGGTGCAACGGCGCCGGGTCGAGAGCGCGATCGACGAGGCCTCGAATGCCGCGGACATGCCGCCGGCCCTGCGCGCCGCGCTGGTCGACGCCGTGGCGCTGCGGCTGCGCCAGCAGCCTGCCGCCGCGACGCCGGCGCGCGAGCGCGTCGCGGGCTGGAAGCAATCGCTGAGCCGGCTGCTGCGTCCCGGCGCCGCGGCACGCGGAGCGCATCGATGAACGACCGTCCGCTGGTCCCCTCGCCCGCGCCTCGCGAGGCCGATGCCGCAGCGCAGGCAGCGGCGCACTCGGTCGTGCTGCGCGACGTGGCGGTGCGCGGCCAGGTCTCGCTCGCGCGTCCCCGCGCGCACGAAGCCCGGCCGGCGGAGGGATCCACGCGCGCGCATGCGCCGAACGTCGTGCCCGTGCAGCCGGCGCGACGGACCGAGCCGAATGTCGCGGCACCCCAGCCGCAAGCCGCGGCGACCGGCCCCGCCAGTGCCAACGATGGCGGCGCTTCCGAGCGCCGCGGCTACGAGGAAGGCCTGGCCCAAGGCCGCGCCCAGGCCGCCGAGGAGGCGCGCCAGGCCGCCGCGCGTGCGGACCAGGCGCTGCAGAAGGCCACGCGCGAGCTCGAGGCACGCTTCGAGAAACAGGCACAGGCCGCGCGCGAACGCGGCGAACAGGAACAGGCCACGCTGAAGGCGCGGCTGCAGAAGCTCGACACGCTGCTCGCCGCCGTGCCCGCGCAGATCGAGGCGCGGCTGGCCGATGCCGAGGACGACATGCTGGCGCTGTGCTTCGAGTCGGTCTGCAAGATCCTCGGGGCCCACGCGGTCACGCCCGAAGGCATCCGCGCGCAACTGGCGCATGTCAGGACCGGCCTGCGCGGCAAACCGCTGGTGGCCGTGCACCTGCATCCCGACGACCTGGCCGTGCTGCGCGATGCCACCGCCGCGGCCGGCGGCCCGCTGCCCGCCGAGGACGGCGAGGTGCAATGGGTCGCCGATCCCGCGCTCGCGCTCGGCGGCTGCATCCTGCAATCGCCACAGGGCGGGATCGACGCGCGACTCGAGACCCAGTTGCGCGCGCTGGCCCGGTTGCTCGCGCAATCGCGCACCGCGGCCCGCGCGGCCGTCCCCCCCTCGACGACCGGACGCTGACACCGATGAACGCGCTCGCCACCGCCCGCCAGACCCTGCGCGCCACCGACCTGCGTCGGCGCATCGGCTGGGTGCGCGAGATGCAGGGACTGGCGATCGATGCCACGGGCCCCGACGCGGCCGTGGGCGAGCTCTGCCGCATCATGGTTCGCGGTGGCGAATCGGCGGACCCGGCCAACGAAGCGGCCGGCGTGCTGGCCGAGGTGGTCGGCCTCAAGCCGGGCCGCGTCACCTTGATGCCCTATGGCGCGCTCGACGGCATCGCGGCCGGCTGCGAGGTTCGCGCGCTCGGCGTGGAGTCGCAGCTCGGCGTCGGCCCGGCCCTGCTCGGGCGCGTGATCGACGGCTTCGGCAACCCGCTCGACGGCCAGCCCGCGCCCACCGTGGTCGCGCGGCGGCCGCTCAAGGCGTCGCCGATCAATCCGATGCAGCGCCCGCCGATCCGGCGCGTGATGGAAACCGGCATCCGCAGCATCGACGGCCTGCTCACGCTGGGCCAGGGCCAGCGTGTGGGCATCTTCGCGGGCAGCGGCGTCGGCAAGAGCACGCTGCTGGGACTGCTGGCGCGCCATGTGAAAGCGCAGGGCGGCAACGATCCGCGTGGCGGCGTCAACGTGATCGCGCTGATCGGCGAGCGCGGCCGCGAGGTGCGCGAATTCATCGAGAACCAGTTGGGCCCCGAGGGCCTCGCGCGCTCGGTGGTGGTGGTCGCGACCTCCGACCAGCCCGCGCTGGCGCGGCTGCGCGCGGCCTATGCCGCGCTCGCGATCGCCGAGTACTTCCGTGAGGACGGCCGCAACGTGCTGCTCACCATGGACTCGATCACGCGCTTCGCGATGGCGCGGCGCGAGGTCGGCCTGTCGGCCGGCGAGCCACCGACCGCGCGCGGCTACACGCCCTCGGTGTTCGCCGAGCTGCCCGAACTCTGCGAGCGCTGCGGCACGGCCCCCGGCGGCGGCTCGATCACCGCGCTGCTCACCGTGCTGGTGGAGGGCGACGATTTCAACGAGCCGGTGTCCGATGCCCTGCGCGCCATCCTCGACGGCCACATCGTGCTGTCGCGCCAGCTCGCGCACCGCGGCCACTATCCCGCCATCGACGTGCTCAAGAGCGTGAGCCGCCTCATGCCCGACCTGGCCGACGAACGCCAGCGCGCGCTGGCGGCAACGGCGGTGCAGTACCTCGCGGTGCTGGAACGCAATCGCCAGATGATCGACATCGGCGCCTACGAACAAGGCGCCAATGCCGAGCTGGATCGCGCCATCGCGCTCGAGCCCCGGCTGCTGGCCTGGTTGCGGCAGAGCACGGGCGGCGTGCCGCATGCGGAATCCATCCGCGGCCTGCAGGAACTGTTCGGCCCGGCGGCCGCACCAGCGCCAACGTCCCTGGCGATGCCCGCGCCCATGCAGATGCAGATGCCCACCCGCGGCGGAGCCAAGCCATGAACGCCACCGCATCGACGCCCTCGACCGCGGCGCGCGATGTCGACATCCGCGGCTTCTCCTACCCGCTCGAACCGGTGCGGCAGCGGCAGCAGTGGCAGCTCGACCGCTGCCTGGCCGCGCTGGGCCGCGCGCAGACGCTGCTCGACCAGACCGAGGCGCAATTGAAGCAACTGCGCGAAACCCACGATGCCCAGGCCCGCGCGCTGAGCGAAGCGACGCTGCGCCGCCTCGACCCCGGCGCCCATCGGCGCGCACTCGGCTATCTCACGCACCTGCGCGAGCGCTCGAAGGAGGTCGAGACCCTGCGCGACACGCAGCGGCTGGCGCGCGACGAACTGCGCCGCGAATGCACCGAGCGGCGGCTGCGCCTCGACGGCCTGGACCGCCACAAGGAAGACGCCTTGACCGACTACGCGCACGAGATCCGCCAGCGCAATGCCAACGAGCAGGACCGGGACTGGCTCGCGCGGCGCGGCACGCCGGTTACGGTGAAGGAGCAGCAGCCATGACGAACCCGCACATCGGCGCGGGACTGCCGCCCGCCGCATGGCCCGCATCGCGCGAACCAGCGACGCCGGCAGACTCTGGCGACGATCCGCAGCAGCAACTGGCATGGCAGCGCGAGATGGAGCGCGCGCAGTTGTCGGGCTGGTTCAAGCCGACGCCGCGGGACGAAGGCCGTGGCACTTCGCAGGGAGCGTCGCAGCCCGGCCCGCGCGCGGCGAAAGCCACGCGGCAAGCGAGCGGCACTGGCCCCGCGACACCTGGCATGCCCGCGCCGTCGATCCGCATGGCGCCCTGGTCGCCAGTGACTTCGCCGGCGCCGCCATCCGGGTTTCAGGGAACGCTTTCACCGCACCTGCCCGGCACACCCACCGCTTCAAGCGTCAACGCCAAGGCCTTCGCTACAGACCCGGCCCCCCCGATCGAAGAGCGCCACAGCGCCCAAGTCGGAGCGCGCTCGCCTCTGTGGAACGCTTCGCCCGCGCAGGGTGCGTCCGCCGTCTCGGAAGACCCACCCCAAGCCGGCGACACCGATCCCGCCAACGCCACGCCCCAGGACCCGCAGGCACCGATCCGGCTGCACGAGGAGTCGACGCCTTCCGGCCAGGCGCTGTGGATCGCCATGCGCGCCAACGACCGACCGCTGGCGGCCCTGCTGCCGCAGCTGGTGCTCGATCTTCAACGCGCCCAGAAGCAGCAGGGACGCCACCTGCACCAGGTCGTCTGCAACGGCCGCCTGGTCTGGCGCGACGGCGAATTCATCCAGGGCGAGAGCCCTACGCACGACATGTTCGATTCAACCGGCTCCAAGGAGATCTGATGGCCATCGATTCAGTGGGCGCCTCCGCCGCCACCAACCTGCAGTCCTCCAGCCTCGGCATGGAGGACTTCCTCAAGATCCTGCTGACCCAGCTGACCTACCAGGATCCGCTGAAGCCCATGGACAACCAGCAGTTCATGGCGCAGATGGCGCAGTTCACCAACCTGCAGCAGACGCAGCAGCTCAACGACAGCATCAAGACGCTGATCACCAACCAGGCCGCGCTGCAGTCGGTGGGCCTGATCGGGAAGACGGTCGACATCAACACCCAGTCGGGCACCGCCAGCGGCACCGTGAGCGCGTTGTCGCTCTCGGGCGAGGCGCCGATGATCACCGTGCGCACCTCCACGGGCGCCACGCTCACCGACATCTCGCTGAGCCAGATCATTTCGGTTCGCTAGGCACGCGAACCCGGGCCACCGCAACGACCACAGCACAGGGAGATTTCCATGCTCGAATCCATCTATGTCGGAATGACCGGCCTCCTGGGCTACTCGCGCGGGCTGCGCGTGATCGCCAACAACACGGCCAACCTCAACACGCCGGGCTTCAAGAGTTCGAGCCTGCAGTTCACCGACCTGTTCTACACAGGAGCCAACCTCAGTGGCGGCGGCACCCAGCAGGGACCGAGCCAGCTCGGCTTCGGCCTCAACACCGCCGGCACCAGCCTCTCGTTCAAGCAGGGCGAACTGCGCCAGACCGGCAACGAGCTCGACCTCTCGGTCGACGGCCAGGGCTTGTTCGTGCTGGAGAACGAGGATGGGCAGACACGCTACACGCGCGCGGGCCAGTTCAAGTTCGATCCCGATGGCACGCTGGTCAACCGCATCGGCGGCGAGAAGGTCATGGCATCGGGCGAGAACGGCAAGTTCGTGCCGATCAGCATCGCCGGACAGGGCTCGCACAACGGCCAGCCGACCACCAAGCTCAAGTTCGAGGGCACGCTCAATGCCAAGCCGGTCGACAACGCCTCCCAGTCGATCGAGGGCATCACGGTCATCGACAGTGCCGGCACGCGGCACGCGCTGATCCTGCGCTTCTCCTCGATCACGCCGGAAGGCGCGAACATGTCGGTGAAGGTCGAGCTGATGGACGCGTCGACGGTGCTCGCGACGGGCAAGCTCGTGTTCGCGAACGGCAAGCCGACGGCGCAAACCGCGCAGTTGGCCCTGCAGTACAAGCCCACCGGGCTGCCGCCGCAGGCATTGACGCTGGATTTCGGCACCGGCGTCTCGCTGCTCGACGGCGCCACCACGCTGAAGCTCAACAACCAGGACGGCATTCCTCCCGGCACCCTGAGCGGCGCGGCCTTCGACGACACCGGCACGCTTCGTATCAGCTACACCAACGGGCAGACCGTGAAGGGCGCCCGCCTGGCGCTGGCGCGCTTCGACTCGCCCGATGCGGTCGTGAGCCTGGGTGGCAACCAGTTCGACATCGCGGACAAGGCGGCCTGGCACTTCGGCAGCGCAAGCGAAGGCGCGTTTGGCAAGGTCGTCTCGGGCCGGGTCGAGATCTCGAATGTCGACCTGTCGCAGGAATTCAGCGACCTCGTGATCATGCAGCGCGGCTACCAGGCCAGTTCGCAGGTGGTATCGACCGCCAACGAGATGCTGCAGCAACTGTTCTCGATGAAGAGCAAATGAACGCGACCCTTGCTGTCGATCCCACCGCCTCGGCCTTGCTCGATCCGGCGGCGTCCGCGCTCCAGGCGCGGCCGCTGCGCAGTTGGCCGGCGTCGCAGAAGGAGCACGTGCGCTGGCGCATGGTCGCGCTGCACCAGGACTGGGTTGCCGAGTGGCTGCCGCTGCGCGATGCCGGCGCGCGCGAACCGGAGGTGCAGGTCATCGAAGCAGCCGGCGAATCCGACGCCGCCGCTTCATGGGCGTTCGCGTCCGCATCGCGCCGCGCGTCGGGTTCCGGCGCGCCGCACGACGCCGCGCTGCTCGCGATCGGCGCGGCGATGTTCGGCACCGAAGCCGCGCCAGCTGTCGCGGGCGGCGCCCATCCGGGCCGCATCGCCGACCGCATCGCGCTCGCGGCCTGGAACGACTGGCTGCACCGCATCGACACCGCGCTCAACGGCTTCGCGCTCGCACCACGAAGCGCCGCGGCCGGTGCCTCCGCCGAAACGCCGTCGCATGCCTGGTCGGGCGCGCTGCAACTGCGCTGGCCCTGGTGTGGCGGCCTCTGGACGCTGGACCTGCCGCACGAGGCCGTGGCCGCGTTGCTCGGGTCCGCGCAAACGATTCCCCCCGAGCCGGCGGACAGGCCGGCCTCGTCGCCGAAGGAACGCCTCGACCGCGCCCTGTCCGATCAGCCCGTGACCTTGCGCGTGTTGCTCGAAGGCGCCGAACTCAACCTCGGCCAGTTGCAGGGCCTGCGGCTCGACGACGTCGTGCCGCTCGCGCATCGCCTCGACACGCCGGCCATCGTCGTCGGCACCGACGGCCAGCAGGTCTGCGACGGCTGGCTCGGACAGAGCGAAGGCCGCATCGCGATCGAGCTCACGCGTCTCGCCACCTCACCCACCGTCACCGTATCTCCCGCCGGCGCATCGCCGCGCCCATTGCCATCGAAGGAAGAAAAGTCATGACCCAAACCATGGAAGGCATTGCCGCCACCCACCGCGTCGGCGCATCGCCGAGCGCCAATGAACAACGCGCGGAAAGTCGCGTACCGACCGCCCAGATCATCTCGTTGCCCGACCTGCATGCAGGCGCGGAAGGCGACGGCGGCGCATCGGCCGGCGGCGCCGCCGTGCTCAAGGACTGGAACCCGCTGCACCAGATCAAGGCCCGGCTGCAGGTCTGCGTCGGCGAAGCGACGCTGACGGTCGGCGAGCTGCTCGGTGCCAAGGAGCATCAGGTGCTGCGGCTCGACCGCGGCATCGACCAGCCGGTGGACCTCACCATCGAAGGCAAGGTCGTGGCGCGCGGTCAGTTGGTGGCAGTCGACGGCCACTTCGCCGTGCGCATCACCGAACTGCCGGTCGCACTGGGCCTCGGGTCGGGAAGCTGAAGCATGAGGGAATGGTGGCAGGCGGGGGCGAAGGCCCGGCGTGGCGGATGGATCGGGCTCGGTCTGGTCGCCGCCCTGCTGATCGGCGCACCGGGCGTTCGCGCGCAGGAATCACCGAGCGCGGCCTCCGGCACCGCGAGCGGCTCGGGCAGCGTCGGCAGCCTGCCGCCCAGCATCCCTGTGAAGCGCGACAACGTCGCCGGCGGCTCGGACGATGCCGATGGACGCTGGTGGATCGCGGCCGTCTTCATTGCCGGCTTGGCGGGCTGGGGCATCGTCGCCGTGCGCCGCAAGTCAGCGGGCCAGGCGGCCGCACCGGCCTGGCTGACGCGCTGGACCGGCCTGCCCGACACCGCGGCGCAACGCGAGATCCGCCGCATCGCGAGCACCCGGCTGACGCCGCGCCACAGCCTGCACGTGGTCGAGTGGAATGGCCGCCAGCTGCTGCTGGGCTGCACCGATCAATCGGTGCAACTGCTGTCCGAAGCGCCCGCCGCGCCGCCGAGCGAGGTTCACTCGTGATGCTGCGCATGCTCGCCAAGGACCGCGGTGTCTGCTGGACCTGGCCGCGGGTGCTGCTCGCCGCAGGCACGCTCGCCGCTGCTGCGCTCTTCGGTTCGGCGGGCTTCGCCCAGTCGCCATCGACGGAAGTGCCAGCGTTGTCCGAAGGGGCGCCGGCCACCACCCCGACGTCGACTGAAACGCCGATGGAACCGCCCGCAGTCCAGGCGCCCGTCGCGCCCGCCGTCGTCGGCACACCGAATGCGCCCGAGCCCGCATCGAGCGCCAGTCCGCCTTCGCCATCCAGCGCCACGCCGACGGCACCGGTCACCACCGCACCCACGGCACCGCCACCCGCCGCGACACCACCCGCGCCTCGCGCCAAGACGCCGGCCGCCGCCAACAACGCCTCCACACCCTCGCCCCAGGCCGCGAACGCACCGCTCAGCACGCCGGCCACCGAAACCTCGCAGGCGCTGCGCGTCGTGCTGGGCCTCACCGTGCTCGCGGTGCTGCCTGCCATGCTCGTGTGCCTGACCAGCTTCCTGCGCATCATCGTCGTGCTGTCGATGCTGCGGCATGCCATCGGCATGAACGAGACACCACCCAACACCGTGCTGATCGGCCTTGCGCTGTTCCTCACGCTGTTCACCATGTCGCCGGTGCTGCAGAAGGTGAACCAGGATGCCTTCGAGCCCTTCATGGCCGGCAAGCTCTCGATGGAGGACGGCTACAAGAAGGGCGTGGCGCCGCTGCGCGAGTTCATGGTGCGGCAGACGCGCGAGGCCGACCTCGCGCTGATGGTCGAGCTGTCGAAGGCGCCGATGCCGCGCTCCATGGACGACATCGGCAACGTGCAGCTCATTCCGGCCTTCATGCTGTCCGAGCTGCGCTCGGCCTTCCAGATCGGCTTCGTGATCTTCCTGCCCTTCCTGCTGATCGACCTGATCGTCTCGAGCGTGCTGATGGCGCTCGGCATGATGATGATGCCGCCCACCACCATCGCGCTGCCGCTCAAGGTGCTGATGTTCATCCTGGTGGACGGCTGGAGCCTGGTGCTCAAGTCGCTGGTCGGGAGCTTTCACTGACCTGAAGGCAACCGGACGCCCATGCCCCGCTTCGGTTCCGCGCTCACCCCCTCGCTGGTTGCCCTGCCCGCAACCGGCGAGGCGGGCGAGCACGCGCCCGGCGGCGGCATGGGCGCGAACGACGACACGCTCCCTCTGTGGCAGCGCTGGCGCGACCGGGCCGATCCCGAGGCGCGCGAGCTGCTGATCGGCCACTACCTGCCCTACGCCCGCATGATGGCCGCCACGCTCTATGGCCGCCGCACCCACGACGAGGTCGAGTTCGCCGACTACCTGCAGTACGCGCGCGTGGGCCTGCTCGAAGCCATCGACCGCTACGACCCCACCCAGGGCGCGCAGTTCAAGACCTTCGCGGCGCGGCGCGTGCAGGGTGCCATGCTCAACGGCCTCGCGAGCTTCACCGAGAAGAACCAGCAGATCAGCGTACGCATGCGGCTGCGCCAGGAGCGCCTCGAGGCGGTGAAGCAGGCCGCGGCCGAGGCCGCGCCCGACGACGCGCCGGCCACGGCCTCTTCCTCCCCGTCTCGCAGCGCCGATGCGCTGTTCCGCTATCTCGCCGAAGTCGGCATCGGCCTCGCGCTCGGCGTGATGCTCGAAGACACGGGGATGGTCGACGCCCAGGCCTTCGACGGCGAAGCCCATGCGCCCTCGCCCGAGGTCAGCTACTTCCGGAAGTCGGAGATCGATCGCCTGCGCAGCGTCGTCCGCAGCCTGGTCGACCGGCTCGGCGAACAGCAGAGAACCGTCATCCGCCATCACTACCTGCAGGAAGTGCCCTTCGACGACATTGCGGCGATGATGGGCGTGACCCGCGGCCGCGTCTCGCAGTTGCACCGGCAGGCGCTGTTGCGATTGCGGGAACTGCTGAGTGCCGACGCCCGCCTCGATGTCTCGTTGTGATCCCGTGCCGCCCCTTTCGCTTGTCCCCCGTTTCCATTCCATCCGACACCGCATGACCGATACGACCTCCACCTCGACCTCCGATGCATCGCCGCATGACGACCCGCGCACGGTGGCGGCGCGCCAGCGGCTCGACCGGCTCGACGGCTACCTGCGCAACGACCCGCGCAACAACGCCATGCTGATCGATGCCTTCGAAACCGCGCTTGCCTGCGGCGAATGGGAGCGCGCGGAATTCCACCTGCGGCATGCCCAGTCGCTGCAGACCGACGGCCTCGCATGGCGGCTGCGCGAAGGCGATTTCTGGCTGGCCCAGCAGCGCTACGACGATGCGCAGTCCGTGCTCGAAAGCCTGGCCGGCACGCCGAATCCGCCGCCGGGCTTTGCCGATGTCGTGCTGCACAACCTGGCTTTCATCGACATGCGCCGCGGCCAGCCCAGCGTCTGCGTCGACCGCCTCGCGCCGCGGCTCGAAGGATCGGCCCACGTCGCGACCGATGCCGCGCAACCGACGCCCATCGCCGAACGCGCGCTGCAGCAGGTGTGGCTGCGCGCGCTGCATCACGATGGCCAGTTCGACCGCGCCATCGGCTGGACCCTCGAGAACGAGCGGCAGGGACGACTCGACCCGCAGGCCGCCGGCGTGGCCGGGCTCATCGCGATCGATGCCGCCGATTTCGCCGCCGCGCAGCGCTGGTCCGGCCTGAGCCTCTCAAATGGCGACGCCAGCGACCAACCCGTCGAGACCTTCGTCACGCAGGCCTCGCTCGCGCTCGCCGCGCGCAATGCCGAGCGCGCGCGCCAGCTCGCCGAAGTGGCGTTGCAGCGCAATCCCGGCGACGGCCGTGCCTGGTCCACCTGGGGCTTCGCGGCCCTGCTGGGCGGCGACCTCAACGCCGCCACCGACGCCTTCCATCGCGCCCTGGCCGTCATGGGCCAGCACATCGGCACCTGGCATGGCCTGGGCTGGGCCCAGATCCTTCAAGGCAAGCTGCCCGAGGCCCGTGCCACCTTCGAGACCGCACTCAACCTCGACCGCAACTTCGCCGAAAGCCACGGCGGCCTGGCCGTCGTGCTCGCCATGCAATCGGAGCGCGAGAAGGCACAGGAACACGCCGAGCTGGCCCTGCGGCTGGACCGTGCGAACGTCTCGGGTCGCTATGCGCAGGCTTTGCTCTCGGGCGAGGTCAAGGATGCGAAAGACCTGCAGCGGCTCGCGCGCCGGCTGCTGGGCGGGCGGAGCTCGCCGCTGGGCGGGGACATGGGGGAGATGTTTCCGGAGCCGGAGGCAGGGTCGGATGGCACGCCCTCGTCGGCGGCCCCGAACGACGGGCACTGAGCCGCAGTTTCGAGTTCCGCTGGCAGTTACTTGCCGGCCGGCTGGGACTCCGACAACAGCAGCGCACCGGCCTCGCGCAAGGCCGCGTGCAGCTCGGCATCGCCTTCCATGCGCTGCAGCACCGCATCGACCATCTGGTCGAAGCCCTTGTCGTCGAGCCGGTCGCGACCGAAGGCCTGGACCAACACCGATTCGAGGAAGAGCCGGAAGGCCTTGCGCTCGCGCTGGGGATCGTTCGGGGACAGCGCGCGCACGCGCAATGCCACCAACTGCTGCAACTGAGCCGCATCGGCCGGCGCGCCGAAGCCGTCGACACCATCCGCACTGTCGCCAGCGGGATCGCGGCGCGCCTTCTCCGACGCGTCGGCGGGCTTGCGCTGGGCGCCCTGCCCCGCAATGCCGCCACGCCCCGCCGACTGCTGCTGCGACTGCGCGCGGAACTGCGCCGCGAACTGGGCGCGGATCATCGCGGCCAGTTGGGTGGAGGGATCGATCATGGGCGGGGCGAGTTCGGGGCGTGGGGACGGATGCCGAGTCTATCCATCGTCCCCTCCTGCCTCAGTGACCGGGGCCGCTTTGCCGATAGTTGGCCAGGAGCACGTGCGAGGCGGAGGCCTCGTCCGCGGAAGGATCGGCGGGCGCATCGTCGCGCTGGGAGGCCTGCAGCGAGCGGATGCCGGCGATCACCTTCTCGATATCACCCGACAAGGCGGGGTTCTCGGTGTTGCGCTGGAGGCCTTGCTCGTAATAGGCCAATGCTTCATCGAACTGGTCCTGGGCCAGGGCTGCGAAGCCGTTGACGAAGTGAGGCAGTGGGTCGGTGTCAGGCAGTTCGAGCAGAGGCTGCCAGGTCAGCAGGCCCAGCGCGGCGCGGCCCGAGCTGAATTGCAGCAGGCCTAGCTGGTAACGCGCCAGCGGGAAATCCGGTGCCAGTCGGGCTGCGTTGGCGAAGGCGGCTTCGGCTTGGATCATGTCGCCCAGGGCGGCGTATTCAGAACCCAATAGGAATTGCGGCAGTCCCGAGTTGGGATTGAAGGCCTGGGCTCTTTGGAAGTAGTCGATCGCACGCTCGCCGTCGTTCGCACGACTCGCGGCAATACCCGCAGAAAGAAGCTCATCGAGTTGCATTAAAAGTCCCTCTATTGGAAAGATCCGAATTTCTCGCCTTGGCCTTGTGCTGTTGTCATAACTGACGGCGTAACTGGCCTTTTATCTTTCATCGGAGAAGTTCTCTTTGAGATCGAAATTGTGATTGTGCCTACGGCGGGATGTTACCAACGAGACACCACATGCCCATGTACTTCTCGCGCAGAAACCATGCCTGACATCTACCGAAGCACTCCACCGATAGAGGCTATCCGAATTTTTTGTGCGCAAGGCATTACGTAGACTTTTCCACGGCAGCCAGTGTCGCTTGCGAGGAACGAAGCACACGACCCAAGGCCTTTGTGTCAGTTTCGCCAATGGCCGCACGCTGCTGGCACTGCTGTTTGCGGCTGAGCGCGGCCAGGTACGCGGCCAGCAGGTTGGTGTCTTCGCCGACCACGCCCAGGCTCTGCAGGTCGGCGACGATGCGCGCCGGCAGGTCCGGCGCGCGCAGCAAGGCCAGCGCCTGCGCTTCGTCGTCGGCCGAGAGCACGCGCACATCCGATGCATGGCGCTCGCCGCGCGCCTGCGTGAGCAGCTCGTCCTGCAAGGCTTCGAGTCTGAGCAGCACGGCGCCGAGTTCGCGCTTCACGCCGTCTTCGCCCAGGCCCAGCTCGATGGCGGCCTGGCGCACGAAGACCGCGCGTGCCCGTGCCGCGTACAGGTCCAGCGTGTCCATGTGGTAGCCCGCAATCGGCTCGGCATCCGGCTCACCAGCAGGCACACGGCGCACCTGCAGGTTCACGCGCATGGCCTCAGGCGAGGGATTTTTTTCCAGGCACGGATGCGCCACTCGCACGCGCCCGTGGGCATGCGCAGCTCGTCGGGCAGCTCCCCAGGCAGATCGCCAGGGTTGTCGTCGGCCAGCCTGGCCGTGGGCGCCGGCGCTGCGCCAGGCGCACCGGTTCGAGCGGCTAAGGAAGGACGGGCCTCGGGCCGGGTGGCATCGACGGGCTCGGCCTGTATCGACTCCACCGGCGCCGGGCGGCCGCTGCCCATCCATCGGGCCTGACGCAGCACCAGAGCCAAGGCCTGCGCCGCAGGGCTCATCTTCCTGGCGTATTCGTTGGCATCCATCCCCTTGGGGAACACCACCCGCAGCACCTCCAGGCCTTCGCCGATCAGCTGCGCAGCAAGCTTCTCGGCCGCGCGCTCGCCAGCCTCGTCGCGGTCGTAGGCAATGAGCACGCGTTCGATGCCGTGCGCCTTGAAGGCCGCCAGGATTTCGGCGGTGAAGCCCTCGATGCCGTAGCTGCTGGTAACGTTCTGGAAGCCGGCGCACCAGAAGGTGAGCGCGTCGATCAGAGCCTCGCACAGGATCACGTCGCGCTCGCCCTCGAGACACTGGCCAGCGGCCACCACGCCAACCAGGTTGAAGACGCCCGCATGCGGGCCGGGCAGATACAGGTGCTTCGGCGTGCCTGGGCGCAGGTCGTCGCGAAGCTTGCGACCATAGGCCTCGGCAATGTTGCCGGCCGCGTCGAACACCGGAACCACCAACGAACCATTGAAGTGCTCGTGGCCGCTCTCGCGGATCAGACCGATTTTCTGGAGACGCTCGCGGATGGCGGCGCCGTCTTTCCTGTTCTTCTCGGGCAGGCGCAGGCCCGGCGTGCGGTCGGCCACGCCCAGGCGGAAGGTGTCGATGAGCGTGGGGTGCAGCGCGGGGTCCAGGCCTCGGGTTTTGAGATACGCCAGCGCCTCCGGGCTTTCCTTCAGACGCTGGTGGTAGTAGTCCAGGGTCTGCGCGAGCAACGCATGGTCATCAGCATCGAGCGCCACCGGCGCCGGCAGCGCGCGCACCGTACTGCGCTTCACGGGCACCGCATCAGCGGCTAAGGAAGGAACGGATGCAGAGCCCGCCAGCTCTTCCTTGAGCAGTTCCACCGCGTGCCGGAAGCTCACGCCACGGGCCTTGATCACCCAGTCGATCGGACCACCGCCGATCTGGCAGCCGAAGCAGTGCCACAGGTTCTTGTGCGGGGTGATGACCAGGCTCGCGGTGTCGTCGGCATGGAACGGACACTTGCCCGTGAAGTCTTTGCCGCCCTTCCTGAGCGCCACCCCCGAGGCCTCCACCAGACGCTGCACCGAGATCTCTTCCTTCAGCCGCTGCAGGTCGGTATCGGGGATGCGGGGCATGGGCGGGGACGCCTTTTCCCGACCCCGGCGCGGGGGCATTGACGGTGAACAGGTCAAGAAATAAATTCTCGACCGCCACATTATCACGTAATGTGATAACGCCAATCGCATTTCCAGTTTCGAGGATTAAGATATGCGCTCCATTATTGCTTTAAGTCTCCCCACCGTGGCCATCAGTCAGGACGAGCGCGAGTTCTTCGTGGTGCTGGGCGCTCGCATCGCCCAGCTGCGCAAGGGCAGCCAGATCACCCAGGTACAGCTGGCGCAGACGCTGGGCGTTTCTCAGCCCACCGTGAACGCCTACGAGCTGGGGCAGCGGCGCGTGCCGGTGTCGGCGCTGCCGCTGTTGGCGCGCACGCTGGGGGCGAGTGTGGAAGAGTTGATCGGCGAGCCGCAGACGGCGGCGCGCAAGCGCGGGCCTGCGCCCAAGCTGATGCAGCATGTGGAGCGCATCAGCGCACTGCCCAAGACGCAGCAGCGCACGGTGATGAATGTGATCGAGGCCATGCTGGCCCAGCAGGGGCGCTGACCACCAACGACGAACGCGCCAACGAAGAAGCCCTCACGAACCTCAGCCGGCAGCGGCTGGGGTGGTAAGGGCTTTTTTCTTTTAGCAGCTAAGGATTGAGACAGGCGCGTGCACGAGGGCCATCATTTCTTTTCTTGTTGCTCTTGCAACAGCCAACCATCCGGGTCGGCCTTGAAGTCTTCGATGGTGGCGTTCGGGTTGTCTTTGAGCTTCTTGCGCATGGCCTCGTGGCTGCCTGACGCGCGGGCCAGCTCACCGCCGACATTGAGCAATAGCAATATCGCCTCTTCATCGTGTTCCGGGCCTTGACGTACCCATGCCTCGGCCTGCTTGAGCGCATCACGGCAGCGCTCATACATGCCGATGGCTTCGAGTTTGGGACGCACGGCTTCGAGTTCCTCGTAGATGCGGGGGTAGCCTTGAGACAGGTAAAACTCATTGATCCCCCGGCGATACAACGTGACGCCTGACATGCCCATAAAGCTGTTTTCGAACTGGCGCAAAGAGATCTTGGGTTTCATGACTTCACTCACTTCAAACGTTTGGGCGCTGGCGGCATGGGGAACACCCCTTGCGGGGTAGCCATGTAAACACGCGGCGTGACCCAGTTTTGTACACGCTGGATTTGTGCGCCAGAGGCCTGCACCGCCTCCATCGAACTCTTGCCTTCAATGGCCGTGCGCAGAATCAAACCGTTGCTGCGGTTCGGCCCCAAGTCCATCAACAAGTCGATTCGGTTGTACAGCCCGCTACCGCTCGGGTCATAACTCCAGCGATTCATACTCAACAACTGGCCAGCGCCCTCAGGAACGCCAATGTTACGGTTATAGGCAATCACAGTGTCTCTTGCTTGACCATCCCCGTATAGGCCAACCTGCAATTGCCCGGGCATATCCAAGGGGTAGCGGCGCAAATTGCCCGTGTCATATAAGCGCTGACCTTCTTCCAGGCCCGCAGCCAAAGCGCTCTGATACCGCCGCGTGTTCTCCGCCACCCACTGGTCGGGCGTAAGCTTGGCGGTGCCAATGGATGTGATGAGCATGCTGCGGAGGTCAAGCTCGATCACGCCGGCCTTCATCAATTCCACCTTGCGATTGGCATCGCTGTAGCGGTCGATCAAATCCTGCTTGTCATAGCGCGGCACACCGTCCGAACCCAAGCTTCGAACCGCACCCAGATCGGCCTCTGACGGCAGCACCCGCATCATCCCCAACTTGTCTTGCAGGGTACCCTTGAGCCGATCAATCGTGTTCTGCTGCTCCATGTCGCTCATGAGCGGACCAAGGAGTTTGATATCCCGGTAAAGGTCTCCAGCACCTGACAAGGTGGCTCCGAGCTGGAACAGCGCATCGGTGCGCTGGTTCACGCTGACACCGTTAACGGTGGAGGGTACTGGGTCTAACACTTCGACGCCGCCACGACCGACAGCGTTGCCACGCATCACCCGGACGGAGCCTGCGGCGAACTGGTCACCCACATCCCCGCCTTCCAACGGATCACCGAAGTCGTAGACCGGCTTCCGGCCGGTCACGTAGACACGCTGCTGAGCCTTTTCGATGTCGAGCGTCGTACTGCCCGGCGAGGTCGGCGCAACACCACGGAAGTCAGACAGGTTGTAAGGGTCGAGGGCCATTTTCCGCATGGCCGCATCCTGCGAAAAATCCAACCCATTGACTCGCGGAATGCCATCCCCCGGTCCATCTACGAAGTACCCCAGGATGCGCGACCTCTCATCGGCGCTCACCGGCCCAGGGACGCTTCCGTTCGTGTTGGCTGCCGCAATGCTGTCGCCCAACGCATTGCCAATCGTTGACCCGACCACATCCGCCATGATTCCGGGTAGTGCCCTGCTCACACTCCCCCCACGAACCGCCGCATTCACGACCCCGCCGGCCATCTGCGAGGCCAGAGTACGACTGAACGCATCGAGAGACTTCGGCAACACCTGCTGCCCCACCCATGCGGACACGGCACCGCCTGCGGCGGCGGCGGCCACACCCCGCCAGTCGAATTTCTGCTGCAGCCCCGTGACAACAGCGAGCCCCTGCGTGGCTACGCTGCCGACCGCGCCACGAATGGCTCCATCGACAAACAAGTTATCCACCTTCGGCAGCAATCCCTCCACATTCAATACACCCCCTACCGCGCCTCCGATAGCCGCCAGCCCCACAGCCTTCCAACTAAAGCTGTCCTGAACACCCATCGCAATGCCTGCGGTCTGTCCCGCGATGGAGCCTGCCGCGCCAGCCGCCGCCCCACCGGCAACACCCCATCCAAGGTAATAGCCCGTGAAGTACGCCACCACAGCCGTCACCACGACCTGGATGATCTGCCCAAACCCCCCGCATTTCTCCTTGTCCTTGCTAGGCGGGAAGAACGGCTCCGGCAGCGTCGGACTCGTATCCCCCATCGCCTTGCCCGGGTCATAGGGCCTGAAGGTCTCGCTCGTGTTGTGGACGTTTGTGACCCGGTTGGGCACCACCAGCACGGTATTCGCCACCAGCGGCGCCGAAGGCTGCCCGTCGAGGCCGTTGGCGTCGGCCAGCATGTACCACAGTGACGCATCGCCCCACACCGCGCGCGCGATGCTCTCGAGCGTGTCGCCCGCCCGCACCGTGTAGTTGCCCGGCGTGGCGCTCGGGTAGTACGAGTTGATCGGCTGGTAGTTCTCGTCGAAGTCCGCCGAGTTCGTGGGCGTGAACTTCTTGTACTTGCTGTCGGGGCCGGACGCATTGGGCTCGCGCGCGAGTTGCTGCGCATAGTCCTCGCGCTCGGTGCCGTCGTTGCCGACGTTGCCCACGCGCTTGCCATCGAAATAGAAGTAGCGATGGGAGCGGTTCTTGTTCGGCAGCCCCAACGGCATGTAGGCCCCGCTCATGTACTCGTCGCGCTGCAGCACCTGGCCTTCGGCATTGGTCCAGTAGGTGAAGGTGCGCCCGCCGTTCGGATCGCTGGCGGCCTTCACATGGCCATTCACGTCGTACACGAATACCGAGTACCCGGGCATCCACAGCGTGCCCACCGGCACGCCCGTGCTGCCCGCCGCCACCAGGATCTCCTTCTGCTTGGCCGAATCCCACCATTCGTAGGTGTAGCCGGTGTTGCTCTTGCTGACCGTGCCACCCTTGAAATCGTAGTTGTCCGACTTCGTGAACTCGAGCGTGCCATCGGCCATGCGCAGGTACTGCGTGCTCGAGGTGGTCACGCTGTCCACGTCGAAGGTCAGCAGGTTGTCCTTGTCCCAGTACCGGGTCTGGCTCAGGGTCGCTGTCTGGTTCTGCGCGAGTTCCTCGTACAGCGTGACCCGGCCCGCGAGGTCATTGGTGCGACGGCTGCGCAGCACGCCGTTGATCTTCATCGTGGTCAGGTTGCCGGCACCGTTGTAGTCGTAGTCCTCGCGGTGGCCGTCGTTCGCATAGGTCGCGGCCTTGCGCTGGCCGGCGTTGTCGTACTCGATGGTCACGCCGTCGCCCGACGAACCGCGCACGATCTGCCCGTTGACCAGCTGGCCCATGGTCACCGTGAAGCGGTTCATGTTGTCGTAGGTGTACCAGTAGTCCTGCGTCTCGCCGCCGCCGGTGACGGCGTTCTTGTACTGGCTCTTCACGCGCCGGCGGTTGCCGTTCGCGTCGTACTCGTACTCGATGACGTAGCGGTCGTCGACGATTCTCTTGACGCGGTTGAACTCGTCGTAAGTAACGTTGGACTGCTGGAAAACCATCGCGGTGGCGTTGGTCGCGGACTTGTAGCCCTCGAACGTGCGATTGCCGTTGTTGTCGTACTCGAAGTAGCTTTCGGTCGAGGTGCCCGCATCGATCACCTGGCGCAGGTAGCCGTTGGCGTAATAGGCGTAGGTGATGTTCTGGCCCGAGGTGCCGGTCTGGCTGGCGATCAGGCCCGACCAGTTGTAGCCGTAGGTGAACTGGTGACCGCCCAGGTCCTGCTTCCACATCGTGCGGCCGAACACGTCGTTCTTGAGCGTCTGAACGCGGCCGTTGGCATCGGTGGTGGTGTAGACCCAGCCGCCGGTCTTCACGCCGCCAATGGAGCCGATCGTGTTGTCGTAGGTATAGGCATAGCTGGTGGCGCGCCCTTCCGCGGAAACGTAGCGCGTGACCCGGCCCTGGCTGTCGTAGTAGGTGCGCTCACGGAAGCCCAGCGCATTGGCGTGCGCGATGCGCTGGCCGAGTGCATCGTACTCATAGGTGTCGAAGGAACGGCTGCCGTCCGAGTTGACGGGACGATCGATACGCACGAGACGGTTGTTGGCGTCGTAGCTGTTGTTGGTGATGCGTCCGATCTCGTCGGTGACGGTGCGCAGGTTGCCGAACACGTCATAGGCCTTGCGTACAGCGACGGAGCTGCCAGCTGCGACGCCCGGATGCCACTCCGCGGTGGCACGCCCCGCGGCATCGAGCACCAGGGTGCTCTGGTTGCCATTGGCATCGCGCTTGCCGACCAGCTGGCCATTGAGGTTGTAGCTGTAGTGCTCGGTCGGCGTGACCGTCACTGCCTGGCCATTGGCCTGCGTGATGCTGGTGGCCGGTCCGATCTTGTCGACCAGCTGGCCCAGCGCGTTGTAGCTCAGCGTGGTGGCATTGCCGTTGCCATCGGTCTCCTTGGTGATCTGGCCGAAGGCGTCGTAGCTCTGGCTGCGCTGGACCTGCCAGCTGCTGTTGATCTGCGAGGACTGGCCCGGCACGGTGGGGCCGCCCGGCAGGTTGGGGATGATCCATTGCAGGCGGATGTTGGCCGCGTCGTTGCCCGTGCTGTTGTCGGGCCGGAAGTAACCCTCGCCGCTGCCGATGATGGCGCCGGCGGCGTTGTAGATGTCGTAGAGGTATTCGTATTCCTTGTCCTGCTTGAGGCCGGCGGCGGTGGCATCCCACTTGAAGACGCCGCTGGCCGTGCGCGTTGCGACGACCTCCGAGAAGTTTGCCTGAGCGCCGGCGCCCTTTTCGCGATAGCGCAGTTTCAAGGTCTGTGCGCTCGCAACGCCCGGGTCGAAGGTCAGCACCTGCGGCTTGCTGCTGCCGGAGAGCGTTG
Organism: Variovorax sp. PDC80; assembly: GCF_900115375.1. NCBI lineage: Bacteria > Pseudomonadati > Pseudomonadota > Betaproteobacteria > Burkholderiales > Comamonadaceae > Variovorax > Variovorax sp. PDC80. The sequence goes on from NZ_FOWG01000003.1 coordinate 733,008, forward strand.
CGCTGGTGCCTTGCGACATGGCGCCCACGGTGATGTTGCCGGTGGCCTTGATCACCTCGAAGCCGTCGGCGTCCTTGGCCACGAACTTGATCGCATAGCTGTAGAGATTGCGGAAGTCGGGGATCAGGCCCGCGCCGCGCGTGTCCCATTCGAAAGTGGTGGCACCCGGGGCGCGCGTGAGCGTGACCGAGCCGGCCGGCTTGCCCGGGCCCTGCGGCGTGTACTCGATCGTCAGCGAAGTGGCGTTGGTGGGGATGCCCTGGAAGTTGATGGTCGAGGGCAGTTCACGCACGAACTGGAGTTCGTAGAGCGAGGTGCCGGGATCGATCTTGCCGCGCACGCGGTCGATGACGATCCCATCTTTGTCCAGCATCTCGATATAGAGGTCCTTAGTGCCCCAACCGAGATTCATGTCGAAGAGACCCTCGCTCAGCTTGCCAACGGAGACGGAAGTGAAATTGCTGTTCGGCTCCCACCACGAGCGCTGGCTGACCCGGATCGAGGCCGGCCGCAGGCTGCCCGAGGTCTGCATTCCAGAGAAATGCACGATGCCGTCGTGCGTGAAGATCGGCTTCTCGGGCGCGACCGAACCCGACACACCGGTCGGCGGCCAGACCTGGATCGAATCTCGGCGCACAACCGCGCCATCGCTTTTCCGAGTCACGACGAACAGCAACTCCGTCGCTGCACCATTGAGGTTCTCGAGTCGGGTCGTATACCACCCATTGACGCCGACATCGTTCAGGCTCTCGCCCCACTTGCCAGCCTTGAACACTGGCAGGGATGTGCCAAACGGACCGTTCGATCCCAGGGGACGGTCGTAAAGCGTGATCGACATCTCCTCTTCGGAAATACCGCCTTGCGTCAGACGCAGGAAGTTGCCGGTTGGAGACACCACGATGCCGTTCACCACCTGCGCCATCGTGGCGGCTGCGGCTTGGATGTGCTCCCCGCTCGCGGTAATGGCGTAGATCATGGCGCCAGTCGAGTAGCCATCGGCCGCCCCTGTGAGGATGGCCTTCGGCCACGGCCCTCCGCCTTGTGCATAGATGTCGGTGGGCTGGCCTCCGAAGGGCTGAAGAACGATCTTCCAGGTGGAAATCTGTCCGTACAGCGCCTCGAAGGCATTCGAGAACTCGTCGCTTCCGAATGACAAGACCCCTGGTAAATAACCCATGGGGAAACCGGGCAGTTGCACCGCGGTGACATTGCTTCCATGGAGCGCCCCGGTGATCACCGGCGTTCCAGTGGTTCCCTGCGAAGACCCGATCGCGAGATTCAATCCCCCGAACTGCCCCGAGTCCACACTCAGCGGCGTCGCCAGCAGCACGAGGTTGGGCCTGGAGGCCGTGACCTTGGGCTGGATGACGCTGAGGGCCTGGTTGCGCTTGTCGTAGATCGTGATGGTCTGCAGGATGTCGGTGCGCCCGACCAGCGCGCTCATGGTGAGCGTGCGCAGGTCCACGGTCTGCGACTGCATCAGCAGCGTGGCATTGCCCGCGAGGTCGTAGAACCATGCCTTGCTGATGCCATCCTGCGAGTTGGAACGCCACAGGCGGCCGGCGCCGTCGTAGTCGTAGTACTCCTGCGCTGCACCGGCGTTGTTGCCGCTGCCGGTCTTCTTGCTCGCAATCTGGCCGTAGGTGTTGTAGGCGGTCGTCACCGTCTTCGCGACGTCGTAGACCGGCGCATTGGCGGCGTTGCGCGTGCCGGTGAAGCGCGTGGTCTCGCGGTTGGCCGCGTCGTATGCAATGCTCACGATCTCCTTGGAGACCGCACCGTCGGCATCCACACGGTCGACCATCTGCGCAGTCATGTTGCCGTTGGCATCGCGCCCGTAGGTGAAGGTCTCGTTCTTGGCCGTGATCATCGAGGTACGCACGCCCGTGGCGTCGTAGCCATAGCTCACGATCTGGTCGTCTGCTTCCGAGGCATTGTTGGTGCCGCGGCGAATTTCGCGGCGCACGTTGTTGAGGCCGTCGTATTCGTAGTCGGTGGTTTCGCGCACCTGCGTGCCGACTTCGTTCGCTGCCGTGGGTTTCTGCTGCGTGAGCAGGCGACCCAGCACGTCATAGACGAGGTCGGTGCGCTGGTTCAGTGCGTCGATCACCGAGTTCTGGTTACCCATCGCGTCGTAGCCATAGCGCTTGGTCGATGCGGCGGTGGTTTCGCTCAGCGCGCCGGTGCTGGCGTTGACGCTGCCGTAGAACACGGCCAGGCGCGACTCGCTGAGCATGCGGCCGTTGCGATCGTAGGTGTACTCGGTCACGCGGTTGGCCGAGGAGCTCTGCTCCGGGATCTTGGCCAGCACCGCGGTCATCAGGTTGCTCTCGCTGAGCAGCGCCAGGTCGTTCGACGACATCGGCTTGGCATAACGCGTCTCGCGGGAAACCGCGCCGTTGGTGTCTCGCTCCCAACGCACGGCATAGCCCAGCGGATCGACCTCCAGCACCTTCTGGCCGAGTTTGTCGTACCAGGTGTAGACCAGCGCCCCGGCGCCGTTCTTCTGGCGCACCACCTGACCGTTGGCGTCGTAGCCGGTCTCTTGCACCATGTCGCCGTAACCAATCTCGTACTGACCGGTCGTGTCGCTGCGCGAGCCGAAGTACAGGTTGGCCACCGTCGTGGCGACCACGCGATTGTTGGCATCGACTTTGTAGGTGGTCTTGCGCAGGTTGTTCGCATCCACCGGCACGGGCAGCGCATCGCCCGCGGGCAGCGCGACCGGGTTGCCGTAGACGCTCAGCGACAGCACATTGCCGGCCGCGTCATAGGTCCACTGGCTCAGCGTTCCGGTGGCACTGACTTCCGCCACCTTGCGCCCATTGGAGTCGAACCAGCTGCGCGTGCGCCCCCCATTGGCATCTACCGCGACGATCAGGTTGCCGCTCGCGTCATAGGTGTTCGTACGCGTGGGCGCTGCCGTGGTCCAGCCACCGGCAGCGGTATAGACACTCACCGACGCCAGGCGCACCGTCAACTGCCGGTTCAGCCCGTCGTAGGTGTAGGTCGTCAGCCGCTGCTCGGGCAGCCCCGCCGCCTCGGTGGTCGTGAGCTTGTTGCCGAAGGCGTCGTAGGTGGTCAGGTTGACCACCGCAATGAGCTGGCCGCTCGCGTTCTTGCTCGTGATCGGCAGCGTCTCGCTCACCACCCGCCCGAGCCGGTCGTAGACGTAGATGGTCACCCCGCCGCGCTTGTTGGTCAGCGTCTCGCGCTGGCCCAGCGCGTTGTAGGTATAGCTCTCGAACTTGCCCTCCGCGTCGGTGGTGCGCAGCAACCGCCCCGACGCGTCGTAGCCGAACTGCGTGAGCGCGTCGCTCGCATGCGTGGTGGGCAGCGCCGGCGCCTGGGTCACGCTGTAGGTGCCAGTGACCTTGTTGTAGAAGCGCTTCACGCTCAGGGTCTTGCCCAGCGTGTCGTAGGTGGTGGCGGTGGCGTAGCCCTCGGGGTCCACGCTGAGCTTCACGCGCCCGGCCGCATCGAAGTAGTAGAAGGCCGAGTTCTTCAGCGGATCGGTGATCTTCACCACGTTGCCGTTGGCGTCGTAGCTCGACTCGGTCACCCCGCCCAGCGGGTCGGTCACGCTGATCTTGCGCCCGGCCGCATCGTAGGCGTTGGTGGTGGTGTAGCGCGCCGCGAGGCTGTCGCGCTGGGCCTGCGTCAGGTTGGCCTGCAACAGACCACCACCGGCGGCATTGACGATGCCCAGCTGCTGGCGCTGCACCAGTGCCCAGGTGGTGTCGGACTGCGAGAGTTCGACACCACGCGCCTCCACGGTCTTGATCAGCAGGCCCAGGCCGTCGTAGACATAGACCGTGGTGGCCGCCTCGGGCCGCCCGGAGGCCGAGGTCTGGCTGACCTTGCGCCCGGCGGCGTCGTAGACGAAGACCGCGACCTGCGCGGGCAGGGCCGTGGTCACCAGGGCGGCGGCGGCATCCAGCAACGCCTGGTAAGTGTTGGTGGTGGCCGCGGGCACGGGCTTGGGATAGCGCGTGACGCGCGTCAGGCGTCCAAGGGCGTCGTACTCGTTGCGCTGGACGTTGCCCAGCGCGTCGACGCTCAGGGCCACGCGCCCGGCGGCGTCGTAGAAGCTGCGGGTGCGCTGGTCGAGCGCATCGGAGACCGTGGGCGCGGGCACGGTGCCGGGCACCCAACTCGCCATGCTCACGGCGTTGTAGAAGGCGCGCTGCTCGATGACGTTGCCGTTGGCATCGCGCGTGTACTTGACGACGCTGCCCAGCGCGTCGGTGGTGGCATTGACGGTGGCGACCAGGCGCCCGGCCTTGTCGTAGACGCTGTGCTGCTGCTGGTCCTTGGCCGCGGTGGAGGCCGTGGTGGTGGGGACGTAGGTGCCGGCGGTGGCGGCCTGCACGAGCTGGTAGCCGGAGACGCGGAATGGACGCGCATCGTTGGCCGTGTACTTGACGACCCCGAAGTTCAATCCGAGCACCGCGGGCGCGATGGCCGTGGCCGAGATGCGGTAGCGCCCATTTCCGAGGTCCTGCACCACATACTTGTTCGTAGCGATGCCGCCGCCGAACATCACGATCGCGAGTGAGTTCTCGGCCGTATTGACCGTCGGACTTCCGAAGGACGGCGGCAGGCCGTCCTCCATCTCCACAATCACCGACAGGGTGTAAGTCGTCCCAGGCGTGGCCGCGAACGTCTTGTAGGCAAGGGAGTAAGGACCGTTCGGATCAGGCGCGATGCGCAATGCACCTGCCAGGCCCGTCATCGATGCCACCGAGACCACGCCAACCCTGCCTGGCGCATCGGTCAACCCATTGGCGAACTCACTCTGCGTAAAGAGGTTGGTATTGGCCTGCACCAGCGCATCGATCTGCGCGACCGTCGGACTGGCCCCCAACCCCACGGGGTTGAGCGCCTTCGCATAACGCGTGACCAGCGTCACGCGCCCCGCGGCGTCATAGCTGTTCTTCTCCACCTGCCCCTGCGCCCCGACCGTATAGACCAGCCGCCCGGCCGCATCGTAGGCGTAGCGCGTGGTGGAGGTCGCCGCCCCGGCGGCCACCGTGGTCGCGCCCGTGCGCACATAGGCGCCCGCGGCGCTCGCCTGCTCGAGCTGGTAGCCCGTGACCTTGAAGCCGCGCGCATCGTTCTCGATGTACTTGACGATGCCGAAGCCCGTGTAGGTGCCCGTGGCCACCGCCGCGAACGACACCCGGTAGCGACCGCCGCCGAGGTCCTGCACGGTGTACTGCTGCGTGTTGCGCGCGGCGTTGTACATCACCAGCACGAAGGAGTTGGTCGCGTCCTTGAAGGTCGCGCTGCCGAAGGCCGGCGGCTGGCCGTCGTCCATCTGCACGATCACCGAGAAGGTGTAGTTCGTGCCCGGCGTCGTCACCAGCTGCTTGTAGGCGGTGGAGGCGGCCGTGGTCGACGCATCGACCTTGAGCGCGCCCGCATACCCCGTCATCGTCGTCGCCGTGACGGGGCCAGCGCGCACCTGCAGGTCACTCAAGCCATTGGCGAACTCGCTCTGCGTGAGCAGGTTCGCCCCCGAGGGCGTGTAGCCGATGTTGGTGACGTTGCCGTTCTTGTCGTACAGGCGCTGCGTGACCGTGCCCACGCCATCGGTGCTCGCGATCAGCCGGTTGGCGCGGTCGTAGACCATCACCTCGCGCGCATCGCGCCCGGCATTGGCCAGCGGCGTCACCGCCGCCGTCAGCGCCGCGGTGGTGGCCTCGGTCGCGGGCGGTACGGTCACCGCATAGGCGATGCGCTCCACCACATTGCCGTTGGCGTCATAGACATTGCGCTTGACCGCCCCCACCCCGTCGATGGTGAAGGTGGCCCGGTTCAGTGCGTCGTAGACCGTGCGCAGGCGCATGTCGCGCGCCGGATTGGTCGTGGCCGTGGGCGTGGGCACCGTGCCCACGACCCAGCTGCCCAGCGCGATCGGGTTGGCGTAGGCGATGCGATCGATCACATTGCCGTTGCCGTCGTAGGCGTACTTGACCACCTCGCCCAGCCCGTTGACCGTGGCCACGAGCCGCCCGTCCTGGTCCAGCACCCGGTGCTCGGTGCTGTCGCCCGCGCTGGCCACCGGCACCTTGGGGTTCAGCTGATCGAAGGTCAGCGCCGCCGGCATGGCCGGCAGGCCCGTCAGAACGATCGGCGTGGCATAGCGCACGGTGAGCACCACACGCCCTTCGGCGTCGTAGGCGATGCGCTGCAGCCCCGCGGCCGGGTCCAGCGTGAAGACCAGCCGGTCTTCCGAGTCGTAGACGTAGCGCGTGACCTGGTTGTTCGCGTCGGTGGCGCTCGTGACGTTGCCGCCCTTGTCGTAGGTATAGCTGCGCGTGAGGTTCAGCCCCGCGGGGTCGATGCGCTCCTGGACGCGCCGCCCCAGCTTGTCGTACACGTACTGCGTGGTCGTGCCCGTGGGGTCGATCGTCGTGAGCACGCGGCCCTCGGCGTCGTAGCTGTACTGGGTGACCAGGTTCAGCCCCGTGGGGTCGACCTCCTTGCGCGTCACCTGGCCCTCGAGGTCGTACACGATCTTCGTGAGCGTGCCGTTGGGGTCGGTGACGTTGAACTGCAGGCCCTTGGCGTCGTAGGCGTAGGTGGTGACCAGGTTCAGGCCGGTCTTGTCCACGGTGCGGGTGAGCACCCGGTTGGCCGCGTCGTACGTCAGGTCGACCAGGTTGCCGTTGGCGTCCTTGGTCTGGATGAGCCGGTTGGTGCGGTCGTAGGTGCTGCTCGCGACGCTGCCGCCCGAGGTGGTGCTCAGCAGGTTGCCGTTCTTGTCGTAGGCGTAGGTGGTGGTGACGTTGTTGCCATCCAGCACGCTGAGCTTCTGGCCTTGCCGCGTGTAGGTGGTCTTGACGGTGACGTTCTCGGGCGTCTTGACGATGACGGTGCGCAGCGCGTTGTCGTAGGTGTAGCTGGTGGTACGCCCGAGCGCGTCGACCTGCGTGAGCACGCGGTCGAAGGCGTCGTAGGTGGTGGTGCGCACCTTGTTGAGCGCATCGGTGGTGGAGACCGTGCGCCCGAGGCGGTCGTAGCTTTGCTGATGGACGTTGCCGTTGTCGTCGCTGCTGCGCACCAGGCGGGCGAAGGCGTCGTACACGGCGCTGGTGATGACGTTGATGCCCGAGGCGTCCGTCACGGTGCCGGTCACGAGACCGCGGCGGTCCACGCTCATGCTCTGCACGCGCTGGGCGCCTCCACCCAGGTCCTGGGTCACGCCGGTGCGCTCGCCGAAGGCGTTGTAGCTCGACGTGGTGGTGTTGCCCAGCGCATCCTTGGCCGTGCTCACCTGCCCGCGCACGGTGTAGGTGAAGCTCTGCTTGCTGTCCAGCGCGGTATTCTTCAGGGCGTTGAAGGCGGTGGTGTTGGCCGTCGTGAGCAGGCCGCCGCCGCCGAGCGCCGTGAGGGCTGCGCTGGTCAGGCGCGTGCCGATCTGCAGCGTGGCCTCCAGCTGTCCGAAGAGGTTGTACTGCCGCTCGGTGACCTCGCCCAGCGCGTTGACGCTGTGGCTGAGCTGGCCGTTGGTGTCGTAGAAGAACAGGGTCTTGTTGCCGTTGCCGTCGGTGGTGCTGATGCGCCGCCCGGCACTGTCGTAGGCATGGGTGAGGCCGTTCTGGGCCCACACGGTGTCGATCTGGGCCTGGGTCTGGCCGGCCACGAGCAAGGCGCTGCCCACGCCCGTGAGCTCGCCCACCAGGCGCCCCTGGGCGTCGTAGCGCGCATTGGCCACCCGCGCGTCGGTGCTGCCCGCCGCGGTGGTGGTGCTCACGAGGTTGCCCACCGTGTCGTACACGTACTGGGTGATGCTGCCCTCGAAGTTGGTGCGCTGGGTGACGCGGTTGAGCTTGTCGTAGACGGCGGTGGTGGTGCGGTCGCCCGCGTCGGTGCCCGCAGCCTCGCGCAGGCTCGCCAACGTGGTGGCGGTGGTGATGGCCCCCAGGGTGGCGGCGCTCAGCGCCGTGTTGTAGCGCTTGGCGCTGGTGACGTTGCCGTTGGCGTCGTACACGTTCTCGCTGAGGTAGCCCTCGGCATCGATCTGGGCGATGACGCGGTTCTGCGCGTCGTACAGCCAGCGCGAGGTCTGGTTCTGCGCCTGCAGCGGCGCGGAGCTGCCGGCGTTGGTGACCAGCTGCGCGAGGGTGCCCGAGGCGCGCAGGGTGGCGTCGGTGATCTGTGCGGCGTAGCTCACCTGGGTGATCAGGCGGCCCTGGGCGTCGTAGCGCGACTCGGTGAGGTAGCCCTCGGCGTCCAGCGTGCCCACGAGCAGGCCATCGTTGTCGTAGAGGCGGCGGCTGACGCGATCGCCCGTGGGGTTGGCCGTCGGGTTGGTGTCGCCCAGCGTGGGCGTGCCCGAGAGGTTGCCCAGCACGGCGGGGGTCAGCGGGTTGGCGTAGGCGGTGGTGGCCACCAGGCGCGAGGCGCCGTCGTAGCGCATGTCGACCACGGCGCCTGCGCCGTCGACGGTGCGCACCAGGCGCCCGGCGTTGTCGTAGATGCGCCAGCTGTCCTGGTCGGCCGTGCTCGCGACCGGGCGCAGCGCGGCCAGGCGGTTGACGGGCGCGGCGTTCGGGTCGGCGAAGTACGCCGCCAGGGTGGTGGCGTTGACCGACGTCGCATAGACGATCTTCTGCGTGAGCTGGTCGTTCTTGTCGTAGACGTACTCGGTCAGCCGCCGCAGGCTGTCGATCTCGCCCACCAGGCGCCCGACCTCGTCGTACAGCCGCGCGCTGCGCACGTTGGTGGGGTCGGTCTGCTGGTACAGGCGCCCGTTCTTGTCGTAGGCGTAGCTGGTGGTGCCGAGGTTGGTCACCTGCGCGGTGCCCTGGGTGATGCTCACCAGGCGCCCGTTCTTGTCGTAGGCGCTGGTGGTGATCAGGCCGTTGGCCAGGGTGACGATGGTCTTGTTGTTGGCGTCGTCGTAGCGCGTGAGGCTGCTCTGGTTGAGCGCGTTCTGCGTGGACAGCACCCGGCCCTTGCCGTCGTAGGTGTAGGTGGTGGTGCCGGCAGTGGCGCTGACGGTGCTCAGCAGCAGCCCGGCGCGGTCGTACACGTACTGGGTGATCGACTGGCTGGCATCGGCCACGCCGTTGCCGGCGGCGTCCACGCGGCTGAAGACGGTGACCTTCTGCACCTGGCCGCGCGCGTCGTACACGGTGTCGGTGCGGCTGGCCTGGGTGTAATTCTGGGGGGTACCGACCCAGGTGGCCAGGTCGGCCTCGGCGAGGCTCGTGGCGGTGTACCGGGCCGCGGCGTACGTCAGGGCACTGGTGCGCTGGCCGTAGCTGTCGTAGCGGTACTCGGTGACGCGCCCCTCGGGGCTGAGCACGAAGCGCAGCAGGTCCTTGGCGGCGTTGGCGCCTTCGGCGTAGATATAGCGCGTGGTCAGCGGCTGCGAGGGCGCGACGCCCGCATCGGCGGCGTCCGGGTCGGGCACGAGGTACACGCTCTCGCTGAGCAGCCGGTTGCGCGCGTCGAAGGTGCGCGTGATGGTGTTGCCCGCGGCGTCCCGCTGCAGCCGCTGGTTGCCGTTGGCGTCGTAGGCCATGTCCACCGACAGGAGCTTGGGGTCGGTGACCCTGGTCACGTGGCCGTTGGCGTCGTAGGTGAAGGTGGTGATCTGCTGGACGCCGTTCACGGCCGGCGCCTTGATCTGGGTGAGCTGGCCGGCCGCGTCGTACACGTAGACGCTCACCAGCCCCATCGCGTCGGTGACGGTGGTGGTGCGGTTGGCGCTGTCGTAGGCGTAGCTCGTGCTCTGGCCCAGGCCGTCCTTGACCGTGGCCACCCGGTAGTCCGTGCCCACCAACACGTAGGTGAAGGCCAGGCTGGTGCCGTCGCTTTGCGTGACCGAGGCGATGCGGTTGCTCGTGCCGTCGTAGCCGTAGGTGGTGACGTAGGTCTTGCCGTCGGCCACGGCGTTGTCCTCGGGGCTGAGGTCGACGGTGACCGTGGACAGGCGGTTGGCGCTGTCGTAGGCATAGCGCACCCGCGTGGTGGTCGCCCCGCCGGTGGCCACCGTGCGGATCTGCGTGAGGTTGGTGCCGGTGTAGTCGAAGTACGTGGTCTCGCCGTTGGCGTCCACCATGCTCTGCAGCAGGCCGTTGGCCCCGGCGTTGTACGTGTAGGCGACGGTGTTGCCCGCCGGATCGGCCACCGACATCAGCCGGCCCGCTCCGGTGCTCTCGTAGCGCTCCACCAGCCCGGTGGCGCCGTCGGTCCACACGTAGCGTGCCGCCCCCGCGTCGTAGGCAATGGTGTCGAAGGCGCCCGCGCCGGCCGTGCTGATGTACAGGCTCTTGGCCGCGTTCCAGGTATAGGTCGCGCTCGCGCCATCCCGATCGGTGCGCACCAGCGTGCTGCCCGCGGTGGCCACCGTGCCCGTGAGCACCACCTTCTGGCCGAAGGCGCCCACCACCCAGTTGTCTGCGTTGTCGTCGTTCAGCAAACCCTGGCTGTTGTACGTGCGAACCACACCGATGTCCGCGCCCCGCCCCACCAGCTTGTCTTCCAGGTCCTGCAGCACCAGGTTGCCGTTGGCGATGTTCACATACGCCTGCTCACCGTTGCGACCCTGCCCCGCCACCCCCAGCCCGCCCCGCGGCCCCAGAACCCCCAGCGACGTCAAACTCAGGCCCAGGCTATTGCCACTGACGATTGCAACCATTTTTTCTACCCGTTCGAATCAGATTCATGAAACGAACCGTGTTCCGAAGGGCACTGGATTGCACTCCAATCGCTCGGGCCCGCCGCACACGCGGCGGGCCCGGCGCTCCTCTTCCCCCGAAACGCAGTTCTCGGCAATACATCCGCGCGTTTCCGGTTCTGTTTAGTAAACCCAAGATCTAAAAGGGAATTCGCTGGCCGGGCCTGGTAACAAGTTCGCGCCAACCTCCGCGAGCCGTTTGCTAAGCTGCCGGACCCACAGAATTCGCCGCCCCCCATGAAGATCGCCACCTGGAACGTCAACTCCCTCACCGCCCGCCTGCAGCACGTGCTCGACTGGCTGATCGCCAACCCGGTCGACGTGCTGTGCCTGCAGGAACTCAAGATGAGCGACGACAAGTTCCCGCTCGAGATCCTCAAGTCGGCCGGCTATGACGCGGCGGTGTTCGGCCAGAAGACCTACAACGGGGTCGCGATCCTGAGCCTCGCGCCGGTGCGCGACGTGGTGAAGAACATCGGCGGCTTCACCGACGACCAGTCGCGCGTGATCGCCGCCACCATCGACACGCCGCGCGGGCCGGTGCGCGTGGTCAACGGCTACTTCGTGAACGGCCAGGCGCCGGGCTCCGACAAGTTCGCCTACAAGATGAAATGGCTGGACGCGCTGCGCGAGTGGCTGCGTGCCGAACTCGCCGCGAATCCGAACCTGGTGCTGCTGGGCGACTTCAACATCACGCCCGAGGACCGCGACAGCTTCGACCCGGTGGGCCTGAAGGAAACCATCCACCACACGACCGAGGAGCGCGACCACTTCAAGCAGTTGCTCGGCCTGGGCCTGACCGACAGCTTCCGGATGTTCGAGCAGCCCGAGAAGAGCTACTCGTGGTGGGACTACCGCATGCTCGGCTACCAGAAGAACCGCGGGCTGCGCATCGACCACGTGCTGGTGAGCGACGCGCTCAAGCCGCAGGTCAAGGGCTGCGTGATCGACCGCGTGCCGCGCAAATGGGAAAAGCCCAGCGACCATGCGCCGGTGGTGCTCGACGTGGACCTCGGTGGCTGAGGCCGGAAAGCGCCGCGCCGCGGCGATCGCCAAGGCCGTGGCCACGGCCGCGCTGGCACTGTCGCTCGCGGCCTGCGGCGTGTTCGACAAGAAGCCCGCGAGCGGCGGCGAGAGTCCCGCGAGCCCCGGCACCACCGCCACCGCCACCGCGCCCGACGACGGCCCGCCCGCGAAGTCCGACGTGCCCACGGTGCGCCTCATCACGACGCAGACGCCCGTGGTGCGGGCCTACCGCAAGATCGGCGCGCGCCACATCTACACGAAGTACGCGCAGCGCATCTACAAGGGCAAGATCCCGCCGCTGGTCTACGCGGTGGTGGTGGTCGAGACGGACATCGACGCGAACGGCAAGGTCACGGGCGTGACCTTCAGCCGCATACCGAGCCATGCGCCCGAGGTGCCGCCGATGATCGAGGAGCTGATCAAGGCGGCCTCGCCGCTGCCCAACCCAGGCAAGCTCGGCGGCCACACCTACATCGACACCTGGCTCTGGGACAAGAGCGGGAAGTTCCAGCTCGATTCGCTGACGCAGGGACAACGCAGCCGCTGAGTCTCCGGCGAGAAGACGAGCCGCGCGGCGCCGAGGCCGCGGGCTCGCCGGGCATCACTCGATGCCGAGTTCCTGGATCTTGCGCGTGATGGTGTTGCGACCGATGCCGAGCTTCTGCGCGGCCTCGATGCGGCGGCCGCGCGTGCTCGACAGCGCCGTGAGGATCAGGCGCGATTCGAAGCGGCGCGACAGCACGTCCCACACGTCGGTGCGCCCGGCCGCGAGCAGCGCCTGGGCTTCGGCCTCGAGACCGCTTTCCCAATTGCCGGAAGCCTCCGCAGGAGCCGGCGCCGCAGCGGCAGGCGCCAGCACGGCACTGTCGGCCACCGCGCCTGCGAAAGGCGTGGACGCATGCGGCGTCACGGGCACGGCAGCCGTCGCATACGCCACGGGCTCGCCCGCGTGGCTGTCGGGCGCCAGCAGCGGCGCGGCACCCGATGCCAGCACCTCGGGCGGCAGGTCCTTGGCCTCGATCAGTTGCGCCGGCGCCATCACGGTCAGCCAGTGGCAGATGTTCTCGAGCTGGCGGACGTTGCCGGGGAAGTTGAAGCCCGCGAGCTTGGCCAGCGCCGCATCGGAGATGCGCTTGGGCTCGACGCCGAGCTGCCGCGCGCTCTGCTGCAGGAAGTGGCGCGTGAGCGCGGGCACGTCCTCGCCGCGTTCGCGCAGCGCGGGCAGCCGCAGGCGGATGACGTTGAGGCGGTGGAACAGGTCTTCGCGGAAGCCGCCGAGCTTCACGCGCTGCTCGAGGTCCTGGTGGGTGGCCGCGATGACGCGCACGTTGGCCTTGACCGAGTTGTGGCCGCCCACGCGGTAGAAGTGGCCGTCGCTGAGCACGCGCAAGAGGCGCGTCTGCAGGTCGAAGGGCATGTCGCCGATTTCGTCGAGGAACAGCGTGCCGCCCTCGGCCTGCTCGAAGCGGCCGCGCCGCATGGTCTGCGCACCCGTGAAGGCACCGCGCTCGTGGCCGAAGAGTTCGCTCTCGAGCAGGTCCTTGGGGATGGCGGCGGTGTTGATGGCGACGAAGGGGCCGTTGGCGCGCGGCGAGTGCTTGTGCAGCGCGCGGGCCACGAGCTCCTTGCCCGAGCCCGATTCGCCCGTGATCAGCACCGTGACGTTGCTTTGCGAGAGCCGGCCGATGGCGCGGAACACGTCCTGCATCGCGGGCGCCTGGCCGAGCATCTCGGGCGCGGCGACCATGCGCTCCTCGGCCACTTCCTCGCGCTGGCTCTCGTCGACGGCGCGGCGGATCAGCTCGACCGCGCGCGGCAGGTCGAAGGGCTTGGGCAGGTATTCGAAGGCGCCGCCCTGGAACGCCGAGACGGCGCTGTCGAGGTCGGAGAAGGCCGTCATGATGATGACCGGCAGGCCCGGATGCTTGGCCTTGATCTTGTCGAGCAGCTCGAGCCCGGAACCGCCGGGCATGCGGATGTCGCTCACCAGGACCTGCGGGCCCTGCTGCTCGTCCTCGGCGGCCTGTTCGAGAGCCGCCAGCACTTCGCGCGTGTTGGTGAAACTGCGGGTCGGAAGGTCCTCCCGCAGCAAGGCCTTCTCCAGCACGAAGCGGATCGATTGGTCGTCATCAACTATCCAGATCGGCTTCATGCATCTCCTTGTTGCCGGTGGCTGCTAGGGCAGCGGAATCAATATCTTGAAATCGGTTCGGCCCGGGACACTGTCGCACTCGATCACGCCGTGATGCTGTTGCACAAAAGTCTGTGCGAGCGTCAAACCCAGCCCTGTACCACCCTCTCTACCCGACACCAGCGGATAGAAGATTCGGTCCTTGATCGCGTCCGGCACGCCCGGTCCATTGTCGATGACATGCAATTCCAGTGCCAATCGATACCACTGCTTGTTGAAGATCACCTGGCGCGCGACCCGGGTCTTGAAAGTGATGCACGCATCGCCGGCCGCGCGGCGCTCGGCCAGGGCCTGCGCGGCGTTGTGGACGATGTTGAGCGTGGCCTGGATCAGTTGCTCGCGGTCGCCACGGAACTCGGGGATCGAGACGTCGAAGTCGCGCTCGATGTGCAGGTCGCGCGGGAACTCCGCGAGGATCACCGAGCGCACGCGCTCGCAGACCTCGTGGATGTTGACGTCGCCCACCACGTGCGGCCGGCGGTGCGGCGCCAGCAGGCGGTCGACCAGCGTCTGCAGCCGGTCGGCCTCGTGGATGATGACCTGGGTGTATTCGATGAGGTCGCGCGACTCGACCTCCATCTGCAGCAGCTGCGCGGCGCCGCGGATGCCGCCGAGCGGGTTCTTGATCTCGTGCGCGAGGTTGCGGATCAGTTCCTTGTTGGCCTGCGCCTGGTCGAGCAGCCGCTCCTCGCGGTCCTGCCGCACCTGGTGCTCGAGCGGCAGCATCTCGACGATCAGTTCGCCGGCCTTCTCGCCCTTGGCCAGCGTGACCTGCACCGGCATCAGTTCGTGGTTGACGCGGCGCAGGAAGGCCTCGTAGCGCAGGGTGGCGAAGTCGTTGGCGCTCGCGCCGTCGATGGCGGTGCGCAGCACCTGGGGTTCGTGGAAGCAGGCGCCGAACTGCGAGCCCTCGAGCGTGCGGCGCGAGGTGCCGAGCGCGTCTTCGAGGCCGGCATTGGCGAACAGCACCGAGCCCTTGCTGTTGACGACCGCGATCAGGGTCGACAGCAGGTCGAAGGCCTGAAAGCGCGGACTGGCGCTTGCCGCCTTCTTTCCGAAAGCCATGGAAATCCTGTGGTGTTCGTCCTGCCGATGCAGGAACGGGTTAGTTCTTGGGTGCCGGCAGGCGGCTGATCTCGCGGCGGATGCCGGCGATGTCGCTTTCGTTGCGGGCCAGCTCGGCCTTCATCTCGGCCACGCGGTCGAGGTACTTCTGGTAGTTGCGGCCTTCGCTGCCCTGCTTCTCGGGCTCGCCGTTGTTGTATTCCTTCTGCAACTCGGCCTGGCGGGACTCGGCCTTGCGCAGCTCGGACTCGAGCACCGAGCGCGCCTCGCCGTCGCGCGCGCGCTGGTCGGAACCCTCGACGCGCGGGCTGCCGGCCGGCGAGCGGGCCGCGGAGGTCGAAGCGGCGGCACCGCCGAGCGCGGCGCGCGAGGCGCCCTGCACGACGGTGACGTTGCCGCCCTCCATCACCTTGCAGCCGCGCTGCTGTGCGACGGTGGCGTTGTTGGTGTATTCGTTCCCGCAACGCCAGACGCGCTCCTGGGCAAGCGCCGGCAGGGCGAAAAGGGAAGCGGCCAGGAGGAGAAGTGGTGCGGCAGTCTTCATGGGATCTTGGGGGCCTCGAGGGCCCGGGAGAGCGCGAAAAGGCGCATTTTCATGCAATTCGACGCCCCCGATGACAGGATGTTCCGGCCCCAATGAAAAGGACGGCCGAGGCCGTCCTTTCGTGTTACTCCGAGCGGGAAACCGCGATCAGAGCGAGTAGTACATGTCGAATTCGACCGGGTGCGTGGCCATGCGGAAGCGCGTGACTTCCTGCATCTTCAGGTCGATGTAGGCATCGATGTACGCATCGGTGAACACGCCGCCCTTGGTCAGGAAGGCACGGTCCTTGTCGAGGTACTCGAGGGCCTGGTCGAGGCTGTGGCAGACGGTCGGGATCAGCGCGTCTTCTTCCGGCGGCAGATGGTAGAGGTCCTTGCTCGCGGCTTCGCCCGGGTGGATCTTGTTTTCCACGCCGTCGAGACCGGCCATCAGCAGCGCTGCGAAACCGAGGTACGGGTTCATCAGCGGATCGGGGAAGCGCGCTTCGACGCGGCGGCCCTTGGGGTTCGCCACGAACGGGATGCGGATCGAGGCCGAGCGGTTCTTGGCCGAGTAGGCCAGCTTCACCGGGGCTTCGAAGCCGGGGACCAGGCGCTTGTAGCTGTTGGTGCCGGGGTTCGTGATGGCGTTCAGGGCACGGGCGTGCTTGATGATGCCGCCGATGTAGTGCAGCGCGAAGTCCGACAGGCCTGCATAGCCGTCGCCGGCGAACAGGTTCTTGCCGTCCTTCCAGACCGACTGGTGCACGTGCATGCCCGAGCCGTTGTCGCCGACGATGGGCTTGGGCATGAAGGTGGCGGTCTTGCCGTAGGCGTGGGCCACGTTGTGAATCACGTACTTCTGCAGCTGGACCCAGTCGGCGCGCTGGATCAGCGTGCTGAACTTGGTGCCGAGTTCCATCTGGCCGGCGTTGGCCACTTCATGGTGATGCACTTCGACCGGGATGCCCAGCGATTCGAGCACCAGGCACATTTCCGAACGCATGTCCTGGAAGCTGTCGACCGGGGGAACCGGGAAGTAGCCGCCCTTGACGGCGGGACGGTGGCCGCTGTTGCCGTGCTCGTATTCCTTGTCGGTGTTCCACGAGGCTTCTTCGGAATCGATCTTCACGAAGCAGCCCGACATGTCGTTCTTCCAGCGCACGCCGTCGAACACGAAGAATTCGGGTTCCGGACCGAAGTAGGCCGTGTCGCCCAGGCCCGAGGCCTTCATGTAGGCTTCGGCGCGCTTGGCCAGCGAACGGGGATCGCGCTCGTACGGCTTGCCGTCGGTCGGGTCGATCACGTCGCAGGTCAGGATCATCGTGGTCTCTTCAAAGAAGGGATCGATGTTCGCGGTGTTCGGGTCGGGCATCAGCTGCATGTCCGACGCCTCGATCCCCTTCCAGCCGGCGATGGACGAGCCGTCGAACGCGTGGCCCGAGCTGAACTTGTCTTCGTCGAAGTGCGACACGGGCACGGTCACGTGTTGTTCTTTACCGCGGGTGTCGGTGAAACGGAAGTCGACGAACTTGACCTCGTTTTCCTTCACGAGCTTCATGACGTCGGCGACGGTCTTTGCCATCAATTTCTCCTGAGTTGGATGGGTGGTTGGGAATACAGGGATGCGGGATGCAGTTTCTGTGCCATTGTCGCCTGCGATGAACGGCCGGCGACGCGCACTTTGGCGGCCTGAAACACGGCCGAATTCACCAAATTGGTGCGATCAAAATCAACGCACCAATTCTGGGCCAAGTTGCGCATTAAAAGTGTGCAGGCCTTCGATGAGCTGGCCGTAGGCCGCGTCGAGCAGTTCCGGGTCACCCTTGACGCCGAGCTCGATATGACGGCCGTACTGGGGGTGATCGACGCTCGGCAGGCTGAAAACCTTGATGCGCGCATGCCGTTCCTCGATCGCCTGCATCAGGGGCGTGAGGGTGGCTTCCATGGCACCGAAAACGATCACGGACTTCTCCAGGACCCGGGTCCGGACGAAAAGATCGGCATAACGGGCGTCGAGCACCGACTCGATCATCGGCCAGGCCATGACCGGGAAACCGGGCACGAAATGGACGTCGCCCACGCTGAAGCCCGGGATCTTGTTGTAGGGGTTGGCGATGATCCGGGCGCCCTCGGGAAACACGCCCATGTTGAGCCGGTGGATGTTGTCGGGCCGGTCGGGCTCGTAGGCCACGCCCTGCTCGCGCGCCGTGTCCTGCATGCGCTCGCGGATCAGCAGCTCGGCCTCGGGATGCAGCGCCAGCGGCACGCCCAGCGCCTTGGCGGCGCACTGGCGGGTGTGGTCGTCGGGCGTGGCGCCGATGCCGCCGGTCGAGAAGACGACGTCGCCCGAGGCGAAGGCGCGCGCCAGCGCGGCCGTGATGCGCTCGGGCACGTCGCCCACGTATTCGGCCCAGCCCAGTTGCAGGCCGCGCGCCGCGAGCAGCTCGATCACCTTGGGCATGTGCTTGTCGAGGCGCTTGCCCGAAAGGATCTCGTCGCCGACGACGATCAGGCCGAATTCACGGGTCATGGGGATTTCCATTGGGAGAGAATGGCCTGGTCGGCCTCGATGGCGGCGGCGTCGCCCGGGATGGCGGCCGCCGCGGCGGCCGCGCGCTGGCCGCGCAGCTGCGCCAGCGCATCGAGGCAGTAGTGACCGAACCACAGGGCCGAGAAGGCGAAGACCAGGGTGTAGATCCAGATCGCGAGCGGCACCAGCACGAAGAAGGCGGCGGCGAACAGCAGGCCCGAGGCCCAGACGATGCTCGGCGCCGCGCCCAGGTAGCCGCAGAGCACGCCGATGCACAACAGCGGCAGCCGGTGCGCGCGCAGCAAGGTGGCGCGCTCCTCGGCGCTGGCGTGCTCGGCCAGCGCGTCGAAGCTCATCACGCGGTAGGTGAGCCAGCCCCAGATCAGCGGCGGCAGGATCAGCACCAGTGGGGGAATCAGCCACAGCGGCATCGACACCACCAGCGCGAGCAGCGCCAGCACGGTCAGGCCGATGGAACGCGCCACGCTGCCAAAGAAGGAGGCGCCCTTCTTGCGCTCGAGCGAGGGAAAGCGGCGCTCGGCCACCAGCCGCGTGAGCGCCGGCGCCATGAAGCCCGCCACGATCAGGAGCGACAGCACCACGATCAGCGGCGTGGCCGCGAACACCACGGCGAGCGGCGCCAGCACCGAGGTGACGTCGCCCGAGAACAGCCGCCCGATCCATTCCCAGAAGCTGGCCAGCAGCGGCCAGGATTCGAGCGCGCCGCGCGTCCAGGCGACCGCGGCGTCCCAGTAGAAGTAGCCGAAGACGGCGGCCAGCAGCACCATCAGGCCCAGCGGCACCAACGACAGCACGATCACGCGCGGCAGCATGCAATAGGCCACCGCGCGCCAGAAGGAGTCGAGGAGCAGGCGCATCGGGCCGGAGGATAACCCGGCGCGCCCCGCGTGGCCGTGAAGCCAGAGCCGGCGGCCGGGCGATTCGCCGGTTCGCGCGCACGCCGCGCGCAAGTGAGGCAGCTGGAGAGAAGCCGCCGCGCTCAACCGCGGCCGACCATGCGCTTGAGCCCCAGCCACTGCTGGGCCCAGAAACCCTGGCCGTAGTCGCGCACCTTGCCCGCGGCATCGGGCTCGACCTGGTCGCGCACGCCGGTCGGGTCGTAGCGGTTCTCGAAGTTGGCGGTCCCGAACATCATGTCCCACCAGGGCAGCAGCACGCCGAAGTTGTGGCCGCCGAGCGTGCTCTTGCCGTTCGACTCGTGGCCCAGCCCGATGCTGTGGTGCAGCCGGTGGAAGCGCGGGCTGATCCACAGCCGCTCGCCGAGGGCGCCGAAGCTCAGGCGCAGGTTGGCGTGCTGCAGGCTCTCGCTGAGCTGGGTGAAGGCGACGAAGGCGATGAACTGCCCGGGCGCCACGCCGATCAGCTGCGCCACGATCACGATCAGGGTGTCGTGCAGGATGTCGTCGAGCAGGTGGTTGCGGTCGTCGCTCCACATGGTCATCTGGCGCTGCGAGTGGTGCAGCGAATGCAGCCCCCACCACCAGTTGAACTGGTGCTGGCCGCGGTGGATCCAGTAGCCGACGAAGTCGAGCACCACGAGGTAGATCGCGAACGCGATCACCGGCACGTCGGTCACGCCGGGCCAGAGTTCGTCGAGGTGCAAGGTGCCCCAGCCGGCCGCGCGCAGGCTGCCCATGAGGTCGTCGAACACCGGCTGCAGCGTGAAGAACATCGCGAGCCGGAACAGGCCCAGCCGGTGGATCAGCGTGTAGAGCACGTCGATGCGGATCGCGCGCCGGTCGGTCACCGGCTCCACGGCGCGCCAGCGTTGCAGCGGGCCGATCAGCGCGACCAGCACCACGATCTGGATCAGGCCGACCAGCAGCCAGCCGGTGGCGTCGAAGGCGTCTTCGGTCCAGCCGCCGAGGCCGATCGCATAGACGAAGGGCTGCACGACGGTTTCGAAGAACCAGCCCTGCAGCGAGGAGAAGAGATCCGTCAGCCAGTCGATCACGGAAGCCGCCTCAGGGGTGCGATGCGATCCAGGCGCGGTAGTCGGGATGCTGGCGCAGCGTCTGGAAGCAGAAGCCCTTGGCCTTGAGCCCGACGATCAGCGGCTCGAGGTTGGCCGGCGCCCACGGATCCTTGCGCGACCAGATCCCCAGGTGCGCGAGCAGGATGTCGCCGGGGCGGATGGTGTCGAGCGCCTGCGTGAGCAGCTTCTCGTTGCTGAACTTCTCGCTCGGCAGCTCGTCGCCGAGGAAGCCCGCGGGCGCCCAGCCCACGTGCGCATAGCCGCAGTCGCGCGCGGCGGCCAGCAGCTTGGGCGAGGTCTTGCCGCCGGGCGCGCGGTACAGCGGCAGCGGTTTCTTGCCGGTGATCAGCTCGAGCCGCTCGGAGGACTTGCGGATGTTGGCGCAGTACTCGGCCGCGCTCCAGGTGAACTCGCGCCCGGCCAGCGCGCCCGCCGAGGGCTTGACGCGGAAGCTCGGCGTCACGCCCTTGAGGTCGGCGCGCCAGTAGACGTGGTCGTAGGTGTGGGAGCCGAACTCGTGGCCCTCGGCCGCCCTCGCCTTCCACCAGGCGGCCCAGTGGTTGTCGAGGCTGTCGCCCTCGGTCTGGGTGCGCTCGGCGGCGGCAAAGAAGGTGACGTGCACCTGCTGGCGCTTGAGCACCTCGGCCACCAGCGGCGCGATGCCCATGTGGCCGGTGTCGAAGGTCAGGTAGACGGGTTTCTCGCAGCTCGCCGCGGCACTCTGGGCCCCGGCGGGAATCGCCACCGCGACGGCCAGCAGCGCGGCGAGCCCCGCGGCCGCACGCCGGCGCGGGCTAGATGCGCTTCGCATGGTCGAGCGTCCAGACGCCGTGCGGCGAACGGCCGACATTCACCTGCCGCACCACCTTGCCGCTGGCCAGGTCGACCACGCTGAGCTTCTTGGCCCAGCGCGAGGTGACGTAGAGAGTCTTGCCGTCGGCCGACACGTCCATGCAGTCGGGGCCGCCGGGCACCGGGTAGGTGTCGGTGACCTTGAGCGTGGCGAGGTCGATGCGGCTGATCGAATTGGCGACCCGGTTGCTCACGAACACGCTCTTGCCGTCGCCGGCCGAGCGGAAGGCGTGGGCGCCCTTGCCGGTCGGGATCTTACCCACCAGCTTCGGCTGCGCGCCCGCCACGTCGAACACCTGCACGCCGTCGCTGCCGGTCAGGCCCACGAGCAGCGTCTTGTCGTTGTGCACGCCGTAGATATCGGCCGGCATCGGGCCGGTGGCCACGCGCCAGCGGATGGTCTGCGTCGGCAGGTCGACGGCGATCATCTCGTCGCTGTCCTGCATCGTCACGTAGGCGATGGTGCTGGTGTTGTCGATCCAGATGTGGCTGGGCGTCTTGCCGGTGGCGATGCGCTTGGCCAGCTTCAGGTCCTTGCCGTCCCAGCGGTAGACGTCGACGTGGTTGAGCCGGTTGGCCGCGGTCACGAACCACTTCATGTCGCGCGAGAACTGCAGCTGGTAGGGGTCGATGATCCCGTAGACCACGCGCTGCACCTCGGCCGTGCGCGGGTTCACGAAGGTCAGCGAATCGCCGGCCGAATTCGCCACGATGACCGACTTCTCGTCGGGCGTCATGTAGATGTGGTGCGGCTCCTTGCCAGTCGGAATGCGCTGCTTCTCGGTCCAGTCGACCGGGTTGATCACGCTGACGCTGGCATCGAGCGAGTTGAGCACGAAGATCGGCGGGGGTTCCGGGGGAGCCGCGTTGGCGGCGAGCGGCGCCGTGAAGGCGATCGCGCCGAACAGGCAGGCGGACAGCAGGGCCGCGGCGCGGCCGGTCGAACGGGAAAGAAAGCGCAAGGGAAGTTCCGGAAAAGGGCTTCGAATGTTAACGATCCGAACCGACGGCTGGCTGACCGCCAGCCGCCGAAAAGGCGGCCAGTTGACAGTTATTTCGCAGGCGCGCGCAGGGCGGCGACCTCGTCGGCCGCCAGCCAGCGCCATTGGCCGGGCGCCAGGTTCGCGGGCAGCGCCACGGTGCCGATGCGCGAGCGGTGCAGCGCCTCGACGCGGTTGCCCACCGCGGCCAGCATGCGCTTGACCTGGTGGTACTTGCCCTCGGTCAGCGTGAGTCGCAGGTGCAGCGGGCTGTCGGACTCGCAGGCGGCCGCGCGCACCGGCTTCGGATCGTCGTCGAGCACCACGCCGGCCAGCAGGCGGGCGATCTGCTTGTCGTCGATCGGGTGCTTGGCCGTCACTTCGTAGACCTTGGGCACGTGGTGCTTGGGCGAGCCCATCTTGTGGATGAACTGGCCGTCGTCGGTCAGGAGCAGCAGGCCGGTGGTGTCCTGGTCGAGCCGGCCGATGGCCTGCACGCCCTGCACCGCGCCCTTGTTGGGCCGCAGCCGCAGCGGCGACGGCAGCAGCGTGTAGATGCTCGGATAGGTCGAGGGCTTCTGCGAGCACTCGGTGCCGGCCGGCTTGTGCAGCATCAGGTAGGCCTTCTCGTGGTAGGCCCAGGCGGTGCCCTGCACGGTGAACTGCAGGCCTTCCGCGTCCAGATCGGTGGCGGGATCGTCGACCACCGCGCCGGCGATGGTCACGAGGCCCTGTTGAACCAGGCCGGCGCACACGCGCCGCGTGCCGAAGCCCTGGGAATAGAGGATGTCTTGCAGTTGCATGGCGAAAAGAAAAGGCGGCCGCGCTTCGCATGCGGCCGCCCTGGAGTGTCTCAGAAGGCGCGGACCGGTCCGGCGCCTTCCTGTCGGCGGGTCAGTAGCCCGCGGCCAGCCCGGTGTTGCGGCGCGGATCGTTGGCGCCGTAGAAGCGGTTGTTGCCCACCGGCTTGCCGCCCAGGGTGGGCGCGCCCACGATGATCGCGGCCAGGTGGTTGGCCGGCTGCGGCACGCCGAGGTTGTGGCCCATGTCGGTCAGGATCTTGCGGGTGTCGGGGCTCAGCGCGAAGGTCTCGACGTTGGTGACGTCGGGCAGCCATTGCTGGTGGAAGCGCGGCGCATCGACGGCTTCCTGCACGTTCATGCCGTAGTCGACCACGTTGAGGATGGTGTGCAGCACGGCCGTGATGATGCGGCTGCCGCCCGGCGTGCCGACCACGAACACCGGCTTGCCGTCCTTGGACACGATGGTCGGGCTCATCGAGCTCAGCGGGCGCTTGCCCGGGGCGATGGCATTGGCCTCGCCCTGCACCAGGCCGTACATGTTCGGCACGCCGACCTTCGAGGTGAAGTCGTCCATCTCGTTGTTGAGCAGCACGCCGGTCTTGGCGGCCGTGACCTTGGCGCCGAACCAGTCGTTGAGCGTGTAGGTGACCGAGACCGCGTTGCCCCACTGGTCGGTGATCGAGTAGTGGGTGGTGTTGCTGCCCTCGTGCGGCGCGACGCCGGGCTTGATGTCCTTGGAGACGCCGGCCTTCTTCGGGTCGATGGCGGCGCGGATCTTCTCGGCATAGCCCTTGTCGAGCAGGCGATCGAGCGGGTTCTTCACGAAGTCGGGATCGCCCAGGTAGCTGTTGCGGTCGACGTAGGCATGGCGCATGGCCTCGATCTGGTAGTGCACCGACTGCGCCGAACGGAAGCCCAGGTCCTTGAGCGGATAGCCCTCGAGGATGTTGAGCATCTCGCAGATGATCACCCCGCCCGAGCTCGGCGGCGGTGCCGACACCACGCGGTAGCCGCGGTAGTCGCACTCGACCGGCGCGAGTTCGCGCGTCTTGTACTGGTCGAGGTCGGCCTGCGTGATGATGCCCTTGCCGGCCTGGCTAGAAGCCACGATGGCCTGGCCCACCCAGCCCTTGTAGAAGCCGTCGGTGCCGTTCTGGCTGATCGCGCGCAGCGTCTTGCCCAGGTCCTTCTGCACCAGCTTCTGGCCGACCTGGAACGGCTCGCCCTTGTTCAGGAAGATCGCGCCGGAGACCGGGTCCTTCTGGAAGTCGGCGGTCGAGGTCCAGAGCATGTCGATGTCGCCCTGCTCGAGCGCGAAGCCCTTCTCGGCGAGCTGGATCGACGGCGCGATCAGCTCGGCGCGCTTCTTCGTGCCGTACTTCTCGCGCGCGTACTCCATGCCCGACACCGTGCCGGGCACGCCCACGGCCAGGTGGCCGTTGGTGCTCAGGCCCTTGATGACGTTGCCGTCCTTGTCGAGGTACATGTTGGCCGTGGCGGCCAGCGGCGCCTTCTCGCGGAAGTCGAGGAAGGTCTTGCGGCCATCGGCCAGTTGCACCGTCATGAAGCCACCGCCGCCGAGGTTGCCCGCGGCCGGATAGACCACCGCGAGCGCGTAGCCCACGGCCACGGCCGCGTCGACGGCATTGCCGCCGCGCTGGAGCACGTCGACGCCGACCTTGGACGCGAGGTGCTGGGCGCTCACCACCATGCCGTGTTCGGCCGCGACCGGCGCCTGCGACGCGGCCTGCGAAGCGCCGGCGGCCAGCGCGAGCACGGCGGCGATCGCCGCGCGCAGTTGGGGGGTCGATGGAAGTCGATGCATCTGGAAGTCTCCTCTTGAGATGTCGTTGGTTGCGGAGTTTGGGTGTGTCTGGCGAGGGTTCAGCCGGCGAGCAGTGCCTTGCGCCGCAGGTCGCGCAGCGCCAGCGCCACCTGTTCGCGGGCGAAGGCGCTCAGCGCCTCGGGATCGGTCATCTGCTCGTCGTTGCGCACGAAGCGCAGGCGGTCGGCGCGCACTTCGGTCTCGAGGTGTTCGACCAGCGCCTCGTGCGAACGGGTGCCGTCGAGCAGCGGCAGCAGCGCGCGCTCGAGCAGCGACAGAGCCACGGTCTCGTGCCAGCCGTTGCAGACCGTGACCGACGGTGCCTGGCCCGGTGCCAGGCCCGGCGCGTTGCGCACCGAGGCCGCGGCCTGCGGCCGCGCGGGCACCTGCGCGACCGAGGGCACCGGCGTGCGGCGGATGCGCAGCGCGCCGAGGATCAGCATCTCCTCGAGCATCGCCATCACCGCGGGCTCGACCGCCTCGCGCGGCTGGCCGAGCAACGGCAGCACGCAGGCGATCAGTGCGTCGGCACTCAGCGCCAGCGGATAGTGGCTGTCCAGCACATGCGCCACCGCCTTATGCACCGGCTGGCGCAGGGTGACCGTCACGTTGCGGATCGCGGTGCAGTTCTGCTCGCGCGTGTCGAGTGTGAACGGCGCACCGTTCTCGCCATGGAACACGCCCGCGAACAGCAGGCCGCGAATGCGCGTGGCGTCGAGCCGATAGCGGATGTGGCGCGCCTGCTCCTGCTTCACCAGCAGCGTCTGGCGGAAGGTGCGGTTGACCAGGAAGTCGAGGTACTGCTCCATCAGCACCTGGCTGCCGCCGCATTCGCGCAGCAGCGGATCGCGGACCTGGGCGCCGTAGTTCTGCACGAACATCGTCGAGGGTTCGGCCTCGGCCAGGTAGGCCAGGCCGTGGCCCTCGGCGCGCGCGACGAACTCCTTGAAGTAGCAAGGCGCGTTGCAGGGCTCGAGGAACTCGTGCAGCAGGTACGAGGTGGCGCCGTCGCGCACGATCGGCGCGGTTTCGTCGAGCGTCTTCTTGAGCACGCTGTCGGGACGCGCCGACTGCGCGAGGAACTCGATCATCCCGCGGGCATAGGAGAGCTTCTCCTCGGGCGTGTCGCGCGGGCCGCCGCGCAGGATCATCGCGTCGCGCACGATCTCGCGCGCCTTCCAGCCCGGGTAGACGTTGTAGCTCACGTAGGCCACGCCGTTCGGCGCGAGGTTCTCGGAACACACGCGCAGGATCGCGTCCTGCACCGGCCCGGGCACCCAGCTGTAGACGCCGTGGCAGACGATGTAGTCGAACTGGCCGAGCGAGGCGTCGACCTCGGCGATGTTGAAGGCCTTCACCTCGACGTTCGACAGGCCCAGCCGCTCGATCGCCTTCACGCCCTGCGCGATCTGCACCGACGACAGGTCGAGGCCGAGCGCGCGCGCGCCGGGGTGGCGCTCGGCGAAGGGGATGATGTTGTTGCCCGCCGCGCAGCCCAGTTCGAGCACGCGCGCGCCGGCGGGCGGGGGGGTTTCGAGGCCGAAGAGAAATGCCGTGGCTTCCAGGTGCTCCACCGCCGTCTGAGGGAACGGGTGCGAGTCGTAGGGCACCGCGTCGTAGTAGCTCGTCAGAACCGAAGTCAGGGAATCGGACACGGGCAGCCTTTTTTAGGAAGATGCGAGGGAGAGAACGCGCGCGATCGGAGCGCGCCAGCGCCCGCCGAATATAGCCCTGCGTGACAGCGAAAAGAGCCGGGGTCGGGTTGTCCAGGAGGGCCTCCGTTCCGCCGCACAGCCGCATGTAAGACAATGCCGCGACCTTCCGCGCCAGCGGCGCTCGGTGCGGTCTTTGGGTGTACAAATCGGCGTTCTGACACCATGCAGCTCTCCGATCCATCCTTCGTTCTGTCGGTCTTCCTGGCCGGTGTCGCCGTCGGGGCGATGCTGGTTGCCGTCATGTCGGCCATCCGCGCCGAACGCGGGCCGAACGGCCCGATGCCCAAGCCGGGCAGCGACAGCGACCGACTGGCGCGATAGCGCCCCTGGCCGACGGCCACCTGGGCTCGACATCGTCGAGGCCAGGCATGCGGCCTTGCCGTTCCCCCTCTAGCTCTTCTGACGCACGAACGCGCGCTTTCACGCAGGTGAAACGCGTGCCGGATCCATGGAGGGTGGGTTTTGGCCGTGGCCGACCCGGGAATGCCTCCCGGGTCGCCAAGCCCGGATCGGTCCGGGCCAGCCTCAGGCAATGTGGTGGAGCTGGGGGGATTTGAACCCCCGTCCGCAAGCCTTCATCGCGCAGTTCTACATGTTTAGCGATCTGATTTAAGTCTCGCTTCCGGAGTCGCGCAGTCGCACGCTACACCGGACGCCAGCACCCTATTTTCTTGCCCCGACCCAAGGTACCCGGATCGAAGCCAGCCGATGTAATTATCCTTGCAGCCGGGAGGCACTGATTGCTCAGAACCCCCTTGCCCAGCCCATCGGCCTGCTGTTGCAAGGCTCACTGGCAATTAAGCAGCGAGTGCGAAACGTTCGTCGTTTGCAGTTAGTTTGTTTGAATCTGTTTTACGAGCGCATTCAGCTCGACATGCCCCGCTGCGACTCCGAACCCGCGTCGAAACCAGTGCAGCCCCAAGGGGGCGTATTTTAGGCGCTATCCAGCAGTTTCAAGAGCTCGCCCGGAGAAGTTATCAAGGCATCGGCTTCCCAGCGGGTCGCATCGGCCTGCGCGCCCATGTAGCCGTAGGCCGCGGCCACGGTCCGCATGCCCGCCGCGCGGCCCGCGATGATGTCGCGCTCGTCGTCGCCGACGTAGATGCAATGCTCGGAGGGGATGCCCAGCCGCCGGGCTGCTTCGTGCAGCGGCTCGGGATGCGGCTTGGCATGCGGCGTGGTGTCGCCGCTCACCACCGCGCCCGCGCTCGCGAACAGCGGCATCGCCTGCGTGAGCGGCTCGGTGAAGCGCTTCGACTTGTTCGTGACCACGCCCCAGCGCAGCCCGCGCGCGACCAGCGCCTCGATCAACGGCGGGACGCCATCGAAGGCCTGGGTGTTGAACATGCAGCGCTCGTAGGTCACGAAGAACTCCTCGCGCAGCGCATCGAACTCCGGCGCATCGGGCGTGATGCCGAAGGCCACGCCGAGCATGCCGCGCGCGCCCGCGCCGGCCATGGGGCGGTAGCGCTCGAGCGGGTAGGAGGCCAGTCCCCGGGTGGTACGCATCTGGTCCGCCGCGGCGCCCAGGTCGGGGGCGCTGTCGATCAGCGTGCCATCGAGGTCGAACAGCACGGCGCGGGTCGGCACGCCCTTCACGCCTGGGCCTCCGCCGGCTTCTGCGTGGCGAACATGTAGTTGACGCTGGTATCGGCACTGAGCCAGTAGCGCCGCGTGATCGGGTTGTGCTCGAGGCCGCGCGTGTGCCGCACGTCGAGGCCGGCAGCACGGCAGTAGGCCGCCAGCTCGCTGGGCCGGATCAGCTTCGCGTACTCGTGGGTGCCGCGCGGCAGCATGCCCATCACGTACTCGGCGCCGACGATCGCGAGCATGAAGGACTTGAGGTTGCGGTTGATCGTCGAGAAGAAGACCCAGCCGCCGGGCTTGACCAGCGTGGCGCAGGCCTGGATGACCGAGGCCGGGTCCGGCACGTGCTCGAGCATCTCCATGCAGGTGACGACGTCGAAGCTGCCGGGCTGCTCGGCGGCGAGCGCCTCGGCGCTGACCTCGCGGTACTTCACGCCGCGCGTGCCGGCCTCGAGCGCGTGCAGTTGCGCCACTTTCAGGGCCTTGCCCGCGAGGTCGGCACCGAGCACGTCCGCGCCCTTGCGGGCCATCGAATCCGAAAGAATTCCGCCGCCGCAGCCTATATCCACGACGCGCCGTTGGGAAATCGGCGCAATACCTTCAATCCATTCCAGGCGCAAAGGATTGATTTCGTGCAAAGGGCGAAATTCGCCTTCCATATCCCACCACTTGTGGGCCAGCTCCGAAAATTTGGCGAGTTCGGCGGGATCGGCATTCACGTTTTCTGTCATATGACGGATTATGAAACGGACGATGACCGGCCCATGACGAATGGGCCTCTTTGAAAACTTTCAGCCTGCATTGATTCAGGCATAAAAAAACCCCGCCGAGGCGGGGTTTTAGGGTCGATGGAATCGAGCTATCAGTTGGCGCGGGTGCCGACCACTTCGATTTCCACGCGACGGTTCTTGGCGCGGCCTTCCTTGGTGCGGTTGTCAGCCACAGGCTGCTTCTCGCCCTTGCCTTCGGTGTAGACGCGGTTGCGTTCGATGCCCTTCGAGACCAGGAAGGCCTTGACGGCTTCGGCGCGACGCACCGACAGACGCTGGTTGTAGGCGTCCGAACCGATCGAGTCGGTGTGGCCGACGGCGATGATCACTTCGAGGTTCACGCCACGGATCTTCTCGACCAGGTCGGTCAGCTTCGCGCGGCCTTCAGGCTTCAGCACCGACTTGTCGAAGTCGAAGAATGCGTCAGCAGCGAAGGTCACCTTCGAAGCGGCAACAGCCGGGGGTTGAGCGGGAGCGACGGGCGGGGGAACCGCGCCAGGAGCCGTGGGAACGGCGGCAGCCGGGGGAACCAGAGCGCCGTCGCAACCGGCAGCAGCCGTGGCGGGCGTCCAGTTGGCATCGCGCCAGCACAGTTCGTTCGTGCCGTTCTTCCAAACCAGTTCGCCGGTGCCGTTTTGCCAGTTGTCGATCGTAGGACCGCCATTCGCAGCGGTGACACGGGTCTGCGCGCCGGCGGCAGTGGCGAGCGCAGCGACTGCAAACATCATCGCCACTTTATTCAGTTTCTTCATGGTTCTCCTCTTGGGGAAAAAGCCGCAGCCGCGCTGCGAATCAAGGACGCTTTAAGTGACCACCACCCAAAACGTTGAGGCGATTGTGCCATAGGGTCTTTGGCAAACAGGCCGCACGGCGGCCACGAAGCGTAGGACGGAGGCGGAATAGAGCCCTTGTGTTGCGGCGGTGCGACACCCCTCACAGCGTAAAATTTCGCCTTCCTGCCGCCAGCCTCTCGCTCAATGACGTCCTTCGCCAAAGAAACCCTGCCCATCAGTCTCGAAGAGGAAATGCGCCGCAGTTATCTCGATTACGCCATGAGCGTGATCGTGGGCCGCGCCCTTCCCGACGCGAGGGACGGCCTCAAGCCGGTGCATCGCCGCGTGCTCTACGCGATGCACGAGCTCAACAACGACTGGAACCGGCCGTACAAGAAGTCGGCCCGTATCGTCGGCGACGTGATCGGCAAGTACCACCCGCACGGCGACCAGTCGGTCTACGACACCATCGTGCGGCTGGCCCAGGACTTCTCGATGCGGCACATGCTGGTCGACGGCCAGGGCAACTTCGGGTCCGTGGATGGCGACAACGCGGCCGCAATGCGGTATACGGAAATCCGGCTGGCCAAAATCGCGCATGAAATGCTGGCCGATATCGACAAGGAAACGATCGATTTCCAGGACAATTACGACGGCTCCGAAAAGGAACCGGCCGTGCTGCCGAGCCGGCTGCCGAATTTGCTGGTCAATGGCTCCGGCGGTATTGCGGTCGGCATGGCCACCAATATTCCGCCGCACAACCTCAATGAAGTGGTGGACGCCTGCCTGCACCTGCTGCGCAACCCGCAGGCCAGCATCGACGAGCTGATGGAGATCGTGCCGGCGCCCGACTTCCCCACGGCCGGCATCATCTACGGCATCAACGGCGTGAAGGACGGCTACCGCACCGGCCGCGGCAAGGTCGTGATGCGCGCCAAGTGCCACTTCGAGGACATCGACCGCGGCCAGCGCCAGGC
Organism: Variovorax sp. PDC80; assembly: GCF_900115375.1. NCBI lineage: Bacteria > Pseudomonadati > Pseudomonadota > Betaproteobacteria > Burkholderiales > Comamonadaceae > Variovorax > Variovorax sp. PDC80. Next base: position 763,319 of record NZ_FOWG01000003.1, read on the forward strand.
GATCATCGTCGACGAGCTCCCCTACCAGGTCAACAAGAAGACGCTGCAGGAGCGCATGGCCGAGCTGGTTCACGAGAAGAAGATCGAGGGCATCAGCCACATCCAGGACGAGTCCGACAAGTCGGGCATGCGCCTGGTGATCGAGCTCAAGCGCGGCGAAGTGCCCGAGGTGGTGCTCAACAACCTGTACAAGCAGACCCAGCTGCAGGACACCTTCGGCATCAACATGGTGGCGCTGGTCGACGGCCAGCCGAAGCTGTGCAACCTCAAGGACCTGATCGAGGTCTTCCTGCAGCACCGCCGCGAAGTGGTGACGCGCCGCACGGTCTTCAACCTGCGCAAGGCCCGCGACCGCGGCCACGTGCTCGAAGGCCTGGCGGTGGCGCTGGCGAACATCGACGACTTCATCGCCATCATCCGCAACGCCCCGACCCCGCCGGTCGCCAAGGCCGAGCTGATGGCGCGCAGCTGGGACAGCAAGCTGGTGCGCGAGATGCTCACCCGCACGCGCGCCGATGGCGGCGTGATCAGCGCCGACGACTACCGTCCCGAAGGCCTCGAGCGCGAGTTCGGCATGGGCAACGACGGCCTCTACCGCCTCTCGGAAACGCAGGCCCAGGAAATCCTGCAGATGCGCCTGCAGCGCCTGACCGGCCTGGAGCAGGACAAGATCGTCGCCGAGTACAAGGAAGTGATGGCCGAGATCGACGACCTGCTCGACATCCTGGCCAAGCCCGAACGCGTCTCGACCATCATCGGCGACGAACTCGGCGCCCTCAAGCAGGAGTTCGGCCAGTCGAAGGTGGGCGCGCGCCGCAGCCTCGTCGAGCACAGCGCCTTCGACCTCTCGACCGAAGACCTGATCACCCCCACCGACATGGTGGTGACGCTCTCGCACAGCGGCTACATCAAGAGCCAGCCGCTCGGCGAATACCGGGCGCAGAAGCGCGGCGGCCGCGGCAAGCAGGCCACCACCACCAAGGAAGACGACTGGATCGACCAGCTCTTCATCGCCAACACGCACGACTACATCCTGTGCTTCTCGAACCGCGGCCGGCTCTACTGGCTCAAGGTGTGGGAAGTGCCGGCGGGCTCGCGCGGCTCGCGCGGCCGCCCGATCGTCAACATGTTCCCGCTGGCCGAGGGCGAGAAGATCAACGTCGCGCTGCCGCTCACGGGCGAGAAGCGCAACTTCCCGGCCGACCAGTACGTGTTCATGTCGACCTCGATGGGCACGGTCAAGAAGACCACGCTCGACGAGTTCAACAACCCGCGCAAGGCCGGCATCATCGCAGTCGACCTCGATGCGGGCGACTACCTGATCGGCGCCGCCCTCACCGACGGCAAGCACGACGTGATGCTGTTCAGCGACGGCGGCAAGGCGGTGCGCTTCGACGAGAACGACGTGCGCCCGATGGGCCGCAACGCGCGCGGCGTGCGCGGCATGATGCTCGAGGAAGGCCAGGGCGTGATCGCCATGCTGGTGGCCGAGGACGAGCAGCAGAGCGTGCTCACGGCCACGGAAAATGGTTACGGAAAGCGAACAAGCATTACGGAATACACGCGCCACGGCCGTGGAACCAAAGGCATGATCGCGATTCAACAGAGTGAGCGAAACGGCAAGGTCGTTGCCGCCACACTCGTGCATTCGGACGATGAGATCATGCTCATCACCGACAAGGGCGTGCTGGTGCGCACCCGAGTCGCCGAGATTCGTGAACTGGGTCGCGCGACGCAAGGCGTTACGCTGATCGGGCTCGACGAAGGTGCCAAACTCAGCGGGCTGCAACGTATCGTCGAAAACGATGCCAATGGCGAACCCGAGCCCGGCGCAGACGACACTTCCACATCTTCAACGGAGAATCCTCAGTGAAAAAACAAATCAAGCTCGCACTCCTGACCATCGCCCTGGCTGGCAGTTCGATGGGCGCCCTGGCCCAGGACAAGGCCACGCTCATCAAGCAGTTCCTCGACCTGCAGCGCCCCGGCATCGAAGCCCTGGCCCGCGGCCTGGTCGAGCAGTCGAGCGCCCCGATCGCGCAGGCCGGTTCGCAGTACCTGCAGACCCAGGTGCCCGAAGCCAAGCGCGAAGCCGCTGCCAAGGCCGCCGATGCCGAGCTCAAGAAGTACTACGACGAGGCTTACCCGATCGTGCGCGACAAGGCCGTGCAACTGGCCCCGACCACGCTGACCCCGCTGCTCGAGCAGTCCTTCACCGAAGACGAACTCAAGCAGCTGCTGGCCTGGATCAACTCGCCGCTGAGCAAGAAGTACCAGGACCTGAACCCCAAGATGCAGACCGCGCTGACGGAAAAGCTGGTGGCCGAAACCCGCAGCTCCATCGAGCCGAAGATGCAGGCGCTCGACACCAACGTCGCCAAGGCGCTGGGTGCCCCGACCGAAGCGCCGTCCGCGCCCGCCAAGGCACCGGCCAAGGCTCCCGCCAAGAAGTGACGTGAACGCCCCGCAGAAGCCGGCCGGCCCGCGCCCCTACAACTTCTCCGCGGGCCCCGCCGCCATGCCCGAGGCGGTGCTGCAACGCGCCGCCGCCGAAATGCTCGACTGGCACGGCAGCGGCATGAGCGTGATGGAGATGAGCCATCGCGGCAAGGAGTTCGGCGAGATCTACGCGCAGGCCGAAGCCGACCTGCGCGCGCTGCTGGCGGTGCCCGCCAACTTCCGGATCCTGTTCATGCAGGGTGGCGGCCTCGGCGAGAACGCGATCGTGCCGCTGAACCTGTCGCGTGGCGGCACGGTCGACTTCGTGATCACCGGCAGCTGGAGCATCAAGTCGCACAAGGAAGCGCAGCGCTACTGCAGCGCGCGCGTGGCCGCGAGCAACGCCGACGACCAGCACACGCGCCTGCCCGATCCCGCGAGCTGGCAGCTGTCCGGCAACGCCTCGTACGTGCACCTGTGCAGCAACGAGACCATCAACGGCATCGAGTTCCACGAGCTGCCCGACCTCGCCGCCCTCGGCAGCAAGGCGCCGCTGGTGATCGACTTCTCCTCGCACGTCGCCTCGCGCGGCGTCGACTGGAGCCGCGTCGGCCTGGCCTTCGGCGGTGCGCAGAAGAACCTCGGCCCGGCCGGGCTCACGATCGTCGTCGTGCGCGAGGACCTGCTGGGCCATGCCCTCGAGATCTGCCCGAGCGCGTTCAACTACAAGACCGTGGCCGACAACCAGTCCATGTACAACACCCCGCCGACCTGGGGCATCTACATGGCGGGGCTCACGTTCCAGTGGCTGCGCGAGCAGACCGAGGGCACGGCGACCGGCGTGGCCGCGATGGAGCAGCGCAACATCGCCAAGGCGAAGCTGCTGTACGACTTCATCGATGCGTCGTCCTTCTACCTGAACAAGATCGACCCGGGCTGCCGCTCGCGCATGAACATCCCGTTCTTCCTGCGCGACGAGGCCCGCAACGAGGCCTTCCTGTCGGGCGCCCGCGCGGCGGGGCTGCTGCAGCTCAAGGGTCACAAGTCGGTGGGCGGCATGCGTGCCAGCCTCTACAACGCCATGCCCCTGGAAGGCGTGCAGGCCCTGGTGAGCTACATGCGAGAATTCGAGCGGTCGCACGCCTAGACGCGCGCGAACCTCACCGATGACCGCCCCAGCTCCTACCCAGCCCTCCTCCCCCGACCATTCCGAAAGCCTCGCCGATCTGCGCGTGCAGATCGATTCGCTCGACCAGCAACTGCTGCGCCTGCTCAACGAGCGGGCCCACGTGGCGGAGCTGGTCGGCGAAGTGAAGAAGCGCGAAGGCACGCCCTTCTTCCGCCCCGACCGGGTGGCCCAGGTCATCGACAAGATGCAGAAGGGCAACGGCGGTCCGCTCAAGGACCTGCACGTGGCCGCCATCTGGCGCGAGATCATGTCGGCCTGCCTGGCGCTCGAGTCGCCGCAGCGCGTGGCGGTGCTCGGCCCCGAAGGCACCTTCTGCGAGCAGGCGGCCATCGAGTACTTCGGCGGCGCCGCCGACCTGATCTACTGCGCCAGCTTCGACGAGGTCTTCCACGCCACCGCCGCCGGCAGCGCCCAGTACGGCGTGGTCGGCGTCGAGAACTCGACCGAGGGCGTGGTCACGCGCTCGCTCGACCTGTTCCTGCACTCGCCCACCCACGTGGTCGGCGAAGTCAGCCTGCTGGTGCGCCACCACCTGCTGCGCAGCAGCAATTCGCTCGAGGGCATCGAGGCCGTGCTGGCCCATCCGCAGGCGCTGGCCCAGTGCCAGGGCTGGCTGACCAAGCACCTGCCGCATGCCGAGCGCCGCGCCGTGTCGAGCAATGCCGAGGGCGCGCGCCTCGCGGCCGCCAACCCGGCGTTCGCGGGGCTGGCCGGCGAACGTGCCGCCACGCGCTTCGGGCTGCATATCGTGGCCCACGCGATCCAGGACGACTCCTACAACCGCACCCGCTTCTCGGTGATCTGCCTGCCGCAGACGCTCGCGATGCCGCCCGCCTCGGGCCGCGACTGCACCAGCCTGATCGTGTCGGTGCCCAACCGGCCGGGCGCGGTGCACGACCTGCTGGTGCCGCTGAAGGTCAACAACGTGTCGATGACCCGCTTCGAGTCGCGCCCCGCGCGCACCGGGCAGTGGGAGTACTACTTCTACATCGACCTCGACGGCCATCCCTCGCAGCCCAACGTGGCCGCGGCGCTGGCCGAACTGCGCGGTCTCTGCGCGTTCTACAAGGTGCTCGGCGCCTACCCCGTCAAGGCCTGAGTCCGTCGCAAGCAAGCACATGTTCGAGCAACTGGGATTGATCGGCTGCGGCCTGATAGGCGGCTCCTTCGCGCTGGCGCTGAAGCGCGCCAAGCTGGTGAAACGGGTGGTGGGCTACAGCAAGTCGCCCTCCACCACGGAACGAGCCCGGCAGCTCGGCGTGATCGACGTCGCCGCGCCCTCGGCGCTGCTGGCGGTGTCGGGCGCCGACATCGTGCTGCTGGCCGTGCCGGTGGCGGCCTCGGAAGCCACCTTCAAGGCGATCCGCCACGGCATCGGCAGCGACGCGCTGGTGATGGACGTCGGCTCCACCAAGGGCGATGTCATCGAGGCCGCGCGCCGCGGCCTGCAGGGCCAGCTCGGCAACTTCGTGCCGGCACACCCGATCGCGGGCAAGGAGGTCTCGGGCATCGAACATGCCGAGGCCTCGCTGTTCACCGGCCGCCACGTGGTGCTCACGCCGATCAAGTCCACGCTGCGCTCGAACGTGCAGCGCGCCTCGCAGGTCTGGAGCGGCATCGGCGCCAACGTGCTCACCATGACCCATGAGGAGCACGACAGCACCTTCGCCGCCGTGAGCCACCTGCCGCACCTGCTGGCCTTCGCCTATGTCAACGGTCTCGCCGGCCAGCCGCAGGGCGAGCGCTTCCTGAGCCTGGCCGGCCCGGGCTTTCGCGACTTCTCGCGCATCGCCGCGAGCGACCCCGTGATGTGGCGCGACGTGCTGCTGGCCAACCGCGAGCAGGTGCTGGCGCAGTCGCGCGCCTTCCGCGCCGCGCTGCTCGAGATGGAGAACGCCATGGCCGAGGGCGAATCGCAGGCTCTCGAGCAATCGATCGAGCGCGCCCGCCGCGTGCGGGCCGCCTGGCAGCCCGGCGCCTCGTCGTCGCACGATTCGCAGCAGGACGCCTGAGATGTACGCCTCGGCCTTCCTCGATCTCCCCGCGCTCACCGGTGCCTCGGGCACGGTGCAGCTGCCCGGCTCCAAGAGCATCTCGAACCGCGTGCTGCTGCTGGCCGCGCTCGCGAGCGGCACCACCACCCTGCACGACGTGCTCGACTCGGACGACACCCGCGTCATGCTCGATGCGCTGCGCGCGCTGGGCTGCGGCGTCGAACCCGCCGGCACGCTGGTGCGCATCACCGGCATCGGCGGCCGGGCGATCGGCAACACCGAGCTGCTGTCGCTGTTCCTCGGCAATGCCGGCACGGCGATGCGGCCGCTGACCGCGGCGCTGTCGCTGCTGGGCGGCGAATTCGAACTGCGCGGCGTGCCGCGCATGCACGAACGCCCGATCGGCGACCTGGTCGATGCCCTCACCCAGTTGGGTTGCCGCATCGACTACCTCGGCAATCCCGGCTATCCGCCGCTGCGCATCCACCCGGTGCCGCACGGCGAACTGGTGCTCGACGCCCCGATCCGCGTGCGCGGCGACGTCTCGAGCCAGTTCCTGACCGCCCTGCTGCTCGCGTTACCCCTCGCAGCGGCAAGCGACATCACGATCGAGGTCGTCGGCGAGCTGATCTCCAAGCCCTACATCGAGATCACGCTGAACCTGCTGGCGCGCTTCGGCATCGCGGTGCGGCGCGACGGCTGGGAGCGCTTCACGATCCCCGCCGGCAGCAGCTACCGCTCGCCGGGCGACATCCATGTCGAGGCCGACGCCTCGTCCGCCAGCTATTTCATCGCGCTGGGCGCCATCGCAACGGCCGCTTCCGGGCCCGAAGGCATCCGGATCGAGGGCGTGGGCGCCGATTCGATCCAGGGCGACATCCGTTTCGTCGACGCCGCGCGCCAGATGGGCGCCGAGATCGACAGCGGCCCGAACTGGCTCGCGGTGCGCCGCGGCGCCTGGCCGCTCAAGGCCATCGACCTCGACGCCAACCACATCCCCGACGCGGCGATGACGCTGGCCGTGATGGCGCTCTACGCCGACGGCCCCAGCACCCTGCGCAACATCGCGAGCTGGCGCGTCAAGGAAACCGACCGCATCGACGCCATGGCCAACGAGCTGCGCAAGCTCGGCGCCACGGTCGAGGCCGGGCCCGACTTCATCCGCGTGCATCCGCTGGCGCCGGCCGGCTGGCGGCCCGCGAGCATCCACACCTACGACGACCACCGGGTCGCCATGTGCTTCTCGCTCGCCGCCTTCAACCCGGCACGGGTGCCGGTGCGCATCCTCGAGCCGCACTGCGTCGCCAAGACCTTCCCCGACTACTTCGAGACCCTGTTCTCAGTCTCCACGGCCGCCGACATCCCGGTGATCAGCATCGACGGCCCGACCGCCTCGGGCAAGGGTACGCTGGCCTCCGAAGTCGCGCGCCTGCTGGGCTACCACTACCTCGATTCGGGCTCGCTCTACCGCGTGACCGGGCTGGCCATGCGCCGCGCCGGCCTGAGCGCCGACGCCGCGCACGAGGCGCAGATCGCCGCGCTGGCCACCGCCCTGCCGCTGCAGTTCACCGAGGGCAAGGTGCTGCTGGACGGCGAGGACGTCAGCGAGCTGATCCGCTCCGAGGCCGCCGGCATGGACGCCTCGCGCGTCTCCACGCTGCCGGCCGTGCGCGAGGCGCTGCTGGGCCTGCAGCAGCGCTTCCGCCAGCTGCCGGGCCTGGTGGCCGACGGCCGCGACATGGGCACGGTGATCTTCCCCGACGCCGCGCTCAAGGTGTTCCTGACCGCGAGCGCCGCCCAGCGCGCCGAGCGGCGCCATAAGCAGTTGATTTCAAAGGGTATTTCGACTACACTCGACAGTCTTCGCTCCGATCTGGAGGCGCGTGACGCCCGGGACTCGTCCCGCAGCGTCGCCCCTTTGAAGCCGGCGCAGGACGCGCGCCACCTCGACAACTCCCAGCTCTCGATCGAGCAATCTATCGACACGGTGTTGGACTGGTGGCGACAAGTGCAGCCTTTCGAGTCCGCTTGAAAGGCTCGCGCCCACCGGGTGTTCCGGGGGGCGCCTACCGCTCCAGAAGGCTCCCTTCGCGCGACAGCGCACCGGCCTTCTGGTTGTTCAACCAACCGGGCTTCCGCCCACAACCAACCGCCGTCTCCAGATCCAGCGCAGTCGCATGCAATGTCGCTAGAGCGCCTGCCAACCCTGCCTGACGGAAGGAACCATAAATGTCTGAATCTTTTGCCGACCTATTCGAAGAGTCCCTGAAGCGTTCCGAAATGCGCACCGGCGAGGTCATCACGGCCGAAGTCGTGCGCGTCGAACACAACCACGTCGTCGTCAACGCCGGTCTGAAGTCCGAAGCGTATGTGCCGATCGAAGAGTTCAAGAACGACAAGGGCGAGCTCGAAGTCCAGGCCGGCGATTTCGTTTCCGTTGCCATCGGCAGCGTTGAAAACGGCTACGGCGACACCATCCTCTCGCGCGACACCGCCAAGCGTCTCGCTTCGTGGCTGGCCCTCGAGAAGGCGCTGGAATCGGGCGACTTCGTCACCGGCACCACCAGCGGCAAGGTCAAGGGCGGCCTCACGGTGCTCGTCAACGGCATCCGCGCGTTCCTGCCGGGTTCGCTGATCGACACGCGTCCGATCAAGGACCTGACCCCGTACGAGAACAAGACCCTCGAATTCAAGGTCATCAAGCTCGACCGCAAGCGCAACAACGTCGTGCTGTCGCGCCGTGCCGTGGTCGAAGCCAGCATGGGCGAAGAACGCGCCAAGCTGATGGAAACCCTGAAGGAAGGCGCTGTTGTCCGCGGCGTGGTCAAGAACATCACCGAGTACGGTGCGTTCGTGGACCTCGGCGGCATCGACGGCCTGCTGCACATCACCGACATGGCATGGCGCCGTGTCCGCCACCCGAGCGAAGTCGTTCAGGCCGGCCAGGAAATCACCGCCAAGATCCTCAAGTTCGACACCGAGAAGAACCGTGTCTCGCTGGGTCTCAAGCAAATGGGTGACGACCCGTGGATGGGCGTTTCGCGCCGCTACCCGCAATCGACCCGCCTGTTCGGCAAGGTCACGAACATCGCCGACTACGGCGCGTTCGTCGAGCTCGAACCCGGCATCGAAGGCCTGGTGCACGTCTCCGAAATGGACTGGACCAACAAGAACATCGCTCCGAACAAGATCGTCTCGCTGGGCGACGAAGTCGAAGTCATGGTCCTGGAAATCGACGAAGACAAGCGCCGCATCAGCCTGGGCATGAAGCAGTGCAAGGCCAACCCGTGGCAAGAGTTCGCTCAGAACACGAAGCGTGGCGACCGCGTCAAGGGCCCGATCAAGTCGATCACCGACTTCGGCGTGTTCGTGGGTCTGGCTGCCGGCATCGACGGCCTGGTTCACCTCTCGGACCTCTCGTGGAACGAAGCCGGCGAAACCGCCGTTCGCAACTACAAGAAGGGCCAGGAAGTCGAAGCGATCGTGCTGGCCGTCGACGTCGACCGCGAGCGCATCTCGCTGGGCATCAAGCAGCTCGACAGCGACCCGTTCACCACCTTCACCACGGTCAACGACAAGGGCCAGATCGTGACCGGCAAGGTCAAGACGGTCGACGCCCGCGGCGCTGAAATCGACCTGGGTGAGGACATCATCGGCTACCTCCGTGCTTCGGAAATCTCGCGCGACCGCGTCGAAGATGCCCGCAACGTGCTGAAGGAAGGCGACGAAGTCACCGCCATCGTCGTGAACGTGGATCGCAAGACCCGCAACATCCAGCTGTCGATCAAGCAGAAGGACATGGTCGACGAGCAAGGCGCCATGGCCAACCTGAGCCAGCAGTCGGCACGCGAAAACGCGGGCACGACGAGCCTGGGCGCCCTGCTGCGCGCCAAGCTCGACAACAGCGACAACAAGTAAGCCGTCGCCCGAAGACAGAGCAGGCCCTGGTGGCCTCTCTGTCTTTTTTTTCGCCCCTGCTTTTTGCTTTGACCTATGACCCGCTCTGACCTCGTCGAAGAACTCGCAGCGCGCTTTGCGCAACTCACCCACCGGGATGCCGAATACGCCGTCAAGACCATCCTCGACGCGATGAGCGATGCCCTGGTGCGCGGGCACCGGATCGAGATCCGCGGCTTCGGCAGCTTCTCGGTCAACCGGCGTCCGCCGCGCATCGGCCGCAACCCGCGCTCGGGCGAGAGCGTGCAGATTCCCGAGAAGCGCGTGCCGCACTTCAAGCCCGGCAAGGCCTTGCGCGAGGCGGTCGACGCCCGCAGCGCCGAACTCGGCATCAAGACGACGCCGAAGGCCTGAGTCCAGCCGCCAACGGCCCCTCCATCGGCGCGGACCGTCCGGCGCAGGTGCAAACGTAGAATCGTCCCGCCAACGGGACCGCGCATGAAATACCTCCTGTGGCTGCTCAAGGCAGCCATTTTTTTTACGCTCTTCGCCTTCGCGCTGAACAACCAGCACGACGCGACCGTCTATTTCTTCTTCGGCACCTACTGGCGCGCGCCGCTGGTGCTGGTCGTGCTGGCCGCCTTCGCGGGCGGCCTCGTGGTGGGCGCGCTCGGCATGCTGCCGGGCTGGTGGAAGCACCGCAGCGCCGCCGCGCAACTGCCGGCCACGACCGCGGGCAGCGCCGCCGCCTCCTCCGCCCCGGCCGCCGCGCCGGCGGCAGCCCCGGCACCGACCATCGCCGCCACCGACCTTCCCGCCGTACGCCAACATGGACTTTGATCCCAGCTGGTTGCTGATCAGCCTGCCCGTCGCCTTCGTCCTGGGCTGGCTGGCCTCCCGCTTCGACATCCGCCAACTCAAGCTCGAGAACCGCCAGGCCCCCAAGGCCTACTTCCGCGGCCTCAACTTCCTGCTCAACGAGCAGCAGGACCAGGCCATCGACGCCTTCATCGAGGCGGTGCAGAACGACCCCGACACGCAGGAGTTGCACTTCGCGCTCGGCAACCTGTTCCGCCGCCGCGGTGAATACCAGCGCGCGGTGCGCGTACACGAGCACCTGCTCGGCCGCGGCGACCTGAGCCGCAGCGACCGCGAGCGTGCCCAGCATGCGCTGGCACAGGACTTCCTGCGCGCCGGCCTGCTCGACCGCGCCGAAGCCGCGCTGCAGAAGCTCGAGGGCACGCGCTACGAGAACGAGGCGCGGCTCGCGCTGCTGGCCATCTACGAACGCTCGCGCGAATGGAGCCAGGCCGCCGACGTGGCGCGCAAGCTCGACGAGTCCGACCAGGCCAGCTACGGCACGCGCCGCGCGCACCACCTGTGCGAGCAGGCCGCCGAACAGGTCGGCATGGGCGACCTCGCGGCCGCGCGCCGCCTGCTCGAACAGGCCGTGGCCCAGGCACCGCAGGCACCGCGCCCGGCGATCGACACCGCGACCCTGCAGCTGCGCAGCGGCGAAGCCGGCGCTGCCTTCGACACCCTGGTGACGCTGAGCGACACCGCGCCGCTCGCGCTGCCGCTGTATGCCGCCGCGCTGCAGCAGGCCGCCGTGGCCGCCCACCGCGAACCCGAGGCGCTCGCGCTGCTGCAACGACGCTATGCCGAATCGCCGTCGATCGACGTGCTCGAAGCACTGATCGCGCTCGGCGGCGCGCCCGCCGGCACCACGCCCGAGGCCGAGGGCGAACCGCCCGTGCCGCGCGACGGCTACATCGCGCACCTCGCGCACCAGCCCTCGCTGGTCGCGGCCTCGCGCTGGCTCGCGGGCGAACGCTTCGAGCACGAGCAGTTCCATCCGCAGGTGCAGCGCGCGCTCGACCAGGCCACGCGGCCGCTGATGCGCTACCGCTGCGCGGCCTGCGGCTTCGAGGCGCACCAGTACTTCTGGCACTGCCCCGGCTGCCAGGCCTGGGACAGCTATCCGCCGCGCCGCGTCGAAGAGCTCTGATCGGCCTCGGAGGCGAGACCTTCGATCACCTTGCTGAACAATGGTGGCCGCTGGCGCGCGGCCGTCAACGCCCTGTTCCGAGCCCTCGTTGAGCCGAAGCCGACGTCTTGTCGGCGCATCAAAAGCATCAACGAGGGAGTTCAAACATGTTCAAGAAAATCGTGGCCACGGCCGCCATGCTGTTCGCTGTCGCATCGTTCGCGGCGGTCGATGTCAACAAGGGCAGCGAAGCCGATCTCGACGGCTTGAAGGGCGTGGGACCCGCGCTCTCCAAGCGCATCCTCGACGCGCGCAAGCAGGGCGAGTTCAAGGACTGGGCCGATCTCATGCAGCGCGTGAAGGGCGTGAAGGAGAAGGCCGCGGCCAAGCTCTCGGCCGAAGGCCTCACGGTCAACGGCAAGGCCTACGCGGGCGGCGAGGCGCCCGTGGCCGCCAAGAGCGACAAGGCGACCAAGAGCGCGGCCAAGCCGTAAGGAGCGAGGCCGATCGAGACCCGCATCGGCAGGTCCATGACGGGTTCGCGAGGCCGCGCGGCGGGCCTCGCCAGGGCCGCCCGCGGAGCTTCCGCGCGGCGGCTTTCTTCATCCCGAAGCCACCCCGCGCACGCGACGCCCGCGCGCGCCATGACAGGGAAATGCCTCAGCAAGTGGCCCGGAATTTGCACGTATGCTCGCTTTCGTTTTCACTTTCACACGTACCGGAGCGCTCATGAATCACAAGTTCGGCATTGCCCTCGCGGGCCTCACCCTCGGCGCCGCGGCCTTCGCCCAGACCAAGTGGGACCTGCCCACCGCCTATCCGGCCAGCAACTTCCACACCGAGAACATCACGCAGTTCGCGAGCGACGTGGACAAGGGCAGCGCGGGCAAGCTCAAGATCACGGTGCATTCGAACGCCTCGCTGTTCAAGGCGCCCGAGATCAAGCGCGCGGTACAGGGCGGCCAGGCGCAGCTCGGCGAGATCCTGCTGGTGAACTACCAGAACGAGTGGCAGCTCTTCGGTGCCGACGGCATCCCCTTCCTGGCCGACAGCTACGACGCGGCCTGGAAGCTCTACCAGGCGCAGAAGCCCGCGCTCGAGAAGAAGCTCGCCGAACAGGGCATCCAGCTGCTCTACACGGTGGCCTGGCCGCCGCAGGGCATCTTCGTCAAGAAGGAGATCGCCTCGGCCGCCGACCTCAAGGGCGTGAAGTGGCGCGCCTACAGCCCCGCCACCGCGCGCATCGGCGAACTGGTCGGCGCCCAGCCCGTGACCGTGCAGCAGGCCGAACTCTCGCAGGCCATGGCCACCGGCGTGATCGAGTCGTACATGTCTTCGGGCTCGACCGGCTACGACACCAAGACCTACGAGTACATCAAGAACTTCTACGACACCCAGGCCTGGCTGCCGAAGAACGCGGTGCTGATGAACAAGAAGGCCTTCGACGCGCTCGACAAGCCCACGCAGGACGCCGTGCTCAAGGCCGCGGCCGATGCCGAGAAGCGCGGCTGGGACCTGTCGAAGAAGAAGAACCTCGAGTACCTCGACCTGCTCAAGAAGAACGGCATGACGGTGCACGTACCCTCGGCCCAGCTCAAGTCCGACATGAAGAAGGTCGGCGACACCATGATCAAGGAATGGACCGAGAAGGCCGGCGCCGAGGGACAGGCCGTGGTCGAGGCCTACAAGAAGATGTGAGCGGACCTCCTGACGGCACCCGATGCGCAAGACGCTCGACTTTCTCTACATGAGCGCCGCCGCCCTGGCGGCGCTTTTCATGGTGGGCCTGCTGGTGGCGGTGCTCCTGTCCATCATCGGCCGCCAGCTCCACTTCAACATCCCCGGCATCGACGCCTACGCCGGCTACCTGATGGCCGGCGCGGGCTTCCTCGCGCTGGCCCATACGCTCAAGCGCGCCGAGCACATCCGCGTGACGCTGGTGCTGCAGAACCTGCCGCCCGCCGCGCAGCGCTGGCTCGAACGCTGGGCCATGGGCGCGGCGGCGCTGCTGGCGCTGCTGTTCGCCTGGTACAGCGTGCGCCTGGCCTGGCAGTCGTTCGACTACCACGACATCTCCACGAGCAACGACGCCACCCCGCTGTGGATTCCGCAGCTGTCGATGGCGCTCGGCGTCATCGTCTTCGCGATCGCCGCGATCGACGAGTTCGTGATCGAGTGGCGCGGCCGCCCGGCCAAGGTGGCGGGCACGGAGGCGCTGCGCCATGAGTGACATCGCCATCGCCGGCTTGCTGATCCTCTCGCTGTTCCTGATCCTGGGCAGCGGCGTGTGGATCGGCCTCACGCTCTCGGG